>NZ_JALNUD010000009.1:0-217728 GCF_026540445.1 Chryseobacterium sp. GM_Chr_2 | reverse complement strand
CAAAAAAATACCTTTGTGCCCTTGCGATTAACCAATAATATCAATTATTTAAGCTATTTTCTCTGTTTGCTAAATGATGCCATTAAATAAAACAAAAACGGCAATATAAACAAAGATCCTAATAGTAGAGCCCATCCTAATGCTGAAATGGTTTTCGGGGCAGCCACGTGTTCCAATAAAGAAAGATGTTGCCCGTTTCCAAATAAGATAATATTCGGATTATGCTGATACGTTGCTGCCACCAAAATCATAATCACCTGAAATCCTGCCAAGGCTCTTACAGGAAGGAGTTTTCGAGTATTCATCGCTTTTAAGATAAGGAAAAGGCTAATGGTTGCAAAAACGGTAGCCATAATTCCTAAAGGTTTCGAGAAAACCCACATCACCAAAGGAATATCTGAAATATAAGCCGTCAGAAATACCAAAAGACCAGTGATGACAACGAAGATCATTGTCTGTTTTGATTTTTTGATCATTAAACCTAATTCAAGACGGTCGGTAGTTTCTCTCAAAGCAAATACGGAAGCGAGATAGGCACAAATTGAAATGGTAAATAATCCTACAGCAACGCCAAACCAATTCAACCAGCTGAAAATATATAAGTCTAAAAATCCAGTAGCATCCGGATTGATAGAATGTGAAACCGTTGCGGCCGCAATTAACCCCAAGAAAAAGGGAGTTAATAAGCTTGAAAAATAAAATATCTGAGCATAAACATGCTGCCAATCGTCTTTCACAGCATCATAATGTCTGAAAGTAAAAGCGGTTCCTCTCGCAATAATTCCAACCAGCATTAAAACCAATGGAATATGAAGATAGGTGGAAAGGGTAGTATAAATCTCAGGAAAACCGACAAAAAGAATTACAATCGCAATAATCAGCCACATATGATTGGCTTCCCAAACGGGCGCAATAGATTCATACATGATCTCTTTCGTCTTATCTCGCGCTCTTTTTTTCGTGAAAAGTTCTACAATTCCGGCTCCGAAATCGGCTCCGCCCAAGATCACATAAAGACAAATTGATAACCAAAGAAAACCTATAACTACGTAAATCATGATTTTTTGTTTTTAGGGTTAAACTGAACGTCGGTAGGATCGTATAATCTCGGAACCATCTGTATTTGCCGTCTCAGTAAGAAGATGATAATGATTGATAATGAAACGAAAATCGCGGTAAAAAAATAAAATGAATATTGAATTCCTGGCATTGGCGTTACGGCGTCTGCGGTTCTCATAATTCCGTAGATGATCCATGGTTGTCTTCCGACTTCGGTCACTGTCCAACCCGCTTCCAAAGCAATATATCCAAAGGGAGTAGCGAATAAAAATGTTTTTAATAACCAGTTTTTCGTCAGCCATTCTTTCTTAAAATACGTTGCATACAGAAAAATAGTTCCAATAATAATCATGACAACGCCGAAAAAGATCATAATCTGAAAAGCATAATGCACAACAGGAACTGGCGGCCATTCATCTTTCGGGAAATCATTCAGGCCTCTTACTTCATGGTCAAAATCATTGGCTACTAAAAAACTCAATACTTTCGGGATTTTTAAAGCATATTTTATTTCTCCTTTTTCTTCATCAGGAATTCCACCAATCACGAAAGAAGCACCTTTTTCGGTTTCAAAATGGGCTTCCATGGCGGCTAATTTTATAGGTTGTCTTTCTGCCACAGATTTTGCCGCAACATCACCGCTTAAAGGCGCTCCAAATGCTCCGATTAAAGCAAATCCCGCTGCAATTTTGAAGGCTTTGGTATGAAATTCCACATTCTTTTTTCGCATAATTAAATAGGCATGAACCCCCGCAACGGCAAAACCTGTCGCACAAAACGCGGCTACAGTCATATGCAAAGCCTGTGGAAACCAAGCTTCATTAAACATGGCTTTAATAGGATCTATATTTAAATATTGCCCATCAATATAATCAAATCCGGCAGGTGAATTCATCCAGGCATTGGCAGCAACAACTAAAATTCCCGAAGCCAAACCGCTTAATCCTACCAAAAATCCACAAAACCAATGGAACCATTTATTAAATCTGTCCCAACCGTAAAGGAAAAATCCGATAGCAATGGCTTCGATAAAAAAAGCGGTTCCTTCCAGTGAGAAAGGCATTCCGAAAATCGGTCCGGCATGTTTCATAAATTCAGGCCAGAGAAGTCCGAGCTCAAAAGAAAGCATTGTCCCGGAAACGGCTCCCACAGCAAAAAGAATGGCAACTCCTTTGCTCCAGGCTTTGGTAAGACCTTTATAGACTTCGTTGTTTGTTTTTAAGTATTTCCAGTGTGCAAATGCCATTAAGAAAGGCATAACCATACCCACACAGGAAAATATGATGTGAAACCCAAGCGACATTGCCATCTGCGCACGGGCTGCTAGAAAATCATCCATAATATCAACTTTTGAGTAAATAAATGTAAGCATAAATTAGAGATTTTAGTATGATTTACAACAGCAATGGTTTAAATAATAGGTTTTAACTTTGATATTTTTTAAATTCAATACTTTCAGATTTCCTCAGAAAAATCAATGCTTTTTTGACATATTTTAACTTTCATACCTCGAAAAAAATCACGATATTTGTAGGTCTTTGCATATAGCAAGATTTTAATATTTGATATGAGTCAGAAACAATATACAGCTAGTAGTATTCAGGCATTGGAAGGAATGGAGCACGTACGTATGCGTCCTTCAATGTACATTGGTGATGTAGGAGTAAGAGGTCTCCATCATTTGGTTTATGAAGTAGTAGATAACTCTATTGACGAGGCGTTGGCAGGATACTGCGACACGATCTTTGTCAGCATTAAAGAAGGAAACGGGATCGAGGTTAGCGATAACGGTAGAGGTATCCCTGTAGATTTCCACGAAAAAGAACAAAAATCTGCTCTTGAGGTTGTAATGACGAAAATCGGAGCCGGAGGTAAGTTCGATAAAGATTCTTATAAGGTTTCCGGTGGTCTTCACGGAGTTGGGGTGTCGTGTGTGAACGCGCTTTCAAACCAGATGGTTACAACCGTTTACAGAGACGGAAACATATATCAGCAAATTTATTCTAAAGGTAAAGCTCAGACAGAGGTTGAAGAAATCGGTCACAGCGAAAACAGAGGAACGAAGCAGTTCTTCCAGCCGGATGATACGATCTTCACAGAGTTAGTGTATAATTATGATACATTGGCAAACCGTCTTAGAGAGCTTTCTTACCTTAATAAAGGAATCACGATTACGCTTACCGACGAAAGAGAAAAATTGGAAGATGATACTTTCAAAACTGAAGTTTTCCATTCTGAAGGTGGTTTGAAGGAATTTGTTGCTTATATCGATGGAAACCGTGAATCAATCATGGAGCACGTAATTTTCATGGAAGGTGAAAGAGACGATATTCCGGTTGAGGTAGCGATGCGTTATAATACATCATTCAACGAAAATCTTCACTCTTACGTTAATAATATCAATACTCACGAAGGAGGTACTCACTTGGCAGGTTTCAGACGTGCTTTAACGAGAACTTTGAAGAAATATGCAGATGAATTAGGACTTCCTGCCAAAGAAAAAGTAGAAATTACTGGGGATGACTTCCGTGAAGGTTTAACAGCAGTTGTTTCTGTAAAAGTAATGGAACCTCAGTTTGAAGGACAGACGAAAACGAAATTAGGTAACTCTGAAGTTTCGGGTGCTGTAGATAAAATTGTTGGGGAAATGCTTACCAATTTCTTGGAAGAAAACCCTAATGAAGCGAAGTTAATCGTACAAAAAGTAGTGTTGGCCGCAAAAGCTAGACAGGCTGCGAAAAAAGCTCGTGAAATGGTTCAGAGAAAATCTCCGATGGGAGGTTCTGGGCTTCCTGGAAAATTGTCTGACTGTTCATCTAAAAATCCGGCAGAATCTGAAATATTCTTGGTAGAGGGAGATTCCGCAGGTGGAACGGCAAAACAAGGTCGTGACAGATTTTTCCAGGCAATTCTTCCATTAAGAGGTAAAATTTTGAACGTTGAGAAATCAATGCTTCACAAAGTGTATGATAATGAGGAGATTAAAAATATTTATACTGCTTTAGGAGTTTCTGTAGGTACAGAAGAAGACAGTAAAGCATTGAATATGGCGAAGTTGAGATATCACAAAATCGTAATCATGACCGATGCCGATATTGATGGTTCTCACATTTCTACGTTGATTTTAACGTTCTTCTTTAGATATATGAAGGAATTGATTGAGAACGGATATATCTATATCGCTCAGCCGCCTTTATATTTATTGAAAAGAGGTAATAAAAAGCAATATGCTTATAACGAAAAAGAGCGTGAGCAGTTTACCTTAGAAATGTCTCCGGACGGAAAAGGTGTTGAGATTCAGCGTTACAAAGGTCTTGGAGAGATGAACCCTGAACAACTTTGGGAAACGACACTAAATCCTGAACACAGAATTCTGAAGCAGGTAACTATTGATAATGCAGTAGAAGCTGACAGTGTATTTTCGATGTTGATGGGTGATGAAGTTCCGCCAAGAAGAGAATTTATAGAAAAAAATGCTAAATATGCGAAAATAGACGCGTAATTTTTTCATTTTTAGATAGATACAAAAAAGCCCTAATTTTAGGGCTTTTTTAGTATAATGTTATTTCATTTTATAGAGATATAAAATATTTTTTTAATTTTTTTTCAATAAAGGTATAATATTTGTTACAGACATGATGAAAAAACCCCTTTTAAGATGAAAAAAATTAAATTAGTAATGCTAGTTGCTATGACTACCATTTCTGCGTATTCTTACGCCCAAGTAGGTATTAATACCAACAACCCTCAAGCTTCTTTAGACGTAGTAGGTAATCCTACCAATACTTCAAAACTAGATGGTTTTATTCCACCACGACTTACAGGAGATCAACTGCGTGCGAAAACATATACCGCAGCCCAGACGGGAGCACAGGTATATGTGACGGCTGCGGACTCTAATCCGTCGGGACAAACGGCAAGTGTTAAAACTCCAGGAAGTTATTATTTCGATGGAACAGTATGGAAGCATGTTGTGGGCGCAGATAATGCTTTGCCAAATGGGACAGGTACGGTTATCATGATTAACGGTGTACTTCAGGTGGCTCAAGAAATGTCTTTGAGATTGAGTAATGACTGGACTTTTACCACAAGTTCCGCAAACCCATCTGGCACAACCAATAGATTTTCAATTGGTAACATGACCACAGAATTGATTGATAACTATAATGGTTTTACAGGAACTGCAGCTTCCAATTCATTTACTGTGCAACAAGCCGGAACTTATCTTATAGGAATGAATTTTCCTATCCAAAATCCGAATGCTGCTACGTTAAGTGGTAATCTCTATTACGGAGTATTCAATGTAACTGATAATGTTTGGGAAAATTTTGGATTAGATACCATTCAGAGTTTGAGCCAAGGTCAGGTGGAAAATGTTAGCTATTTGGTGGCTTTGGATTTATTACCTTCAAAAACGTATTCATTTTACATTGGTCAACAGCAATCAACAGCTTCTACTCTTACCATGAGAGGAATATCAACTATAAACGGTAATACAGCACTCACTTATTTCTCAGTAAAACGTTTAAAGTAAGAATACAAAAAAACACTAGAAAGACTTCAGAAATGAGGTCTTTTTTTTGTGGTATTAATTGTAAAATTATTGGTAAAAGATATTGTTTATTTTATTATTTTTGCTCAATTTTAGTAACCATGATGAAAATATTTTCGATTGGAGCATTATCTTTAGCTTCAATATATTATGCTCAAACATATCCCGCTTCCGCCATTCCGGAAAATCTTAAAAAAAACGCCAATATCGTTGTCCGAAAGGATTTTACAACCATTAATATTAATAAAATTGATGAAGTAAAATATCAGATCAACACGGTAACTACTGTTTTAAATAAAGACGGAAATTCTCAGGCAACGGCCTATATTCCTTATGAAAAAGGTGATAATATTTCGGATGTAAAAGTCACGATCTATGATGAGCAAGGTAAAAAAATAAAATCTTTTTCTAAATCAGATTTTAGCGATTTTGCCAATAATACCCAAGGCGTTTTTTACTCAGACAATAGGGTGATGGCATTGCAATACACCCCGACACAATATCCTTATACGATAGATTTTTCGTATCAGATTGCAAATGATAATACTGTTTTTATTCCTGATTTTGTGCCTTTTACCAATACCAATGTGTCATTGGAAGAGGCTCAGTTTAAAATCGTTAATAAATCCGGAATCGAGCTTAAAACAAAAACATATCCTTCGAAATATAATTATGCCACTGTAACCGAAAGCGACAATGCTGGCGAGAAGATATATTCTTATAAAAATGTTCCGGCGATTGACGATGCTTTGATGTTGCCTAAACCAATAACGATTTTACCAAAAGTAAGTTTTGCCTTAACTAAATTTAATCTTGAAGGAAAACAGGGAAGTATCAATACCTGGAAAGATTTCGGATCTTGGTATTACAACAGCATTTTGCAGCCGGTTTCGGTTTCTACGCCAGCGATCAAAGCAGAAATTGCTTCTTTGAATCTGCAAGGTTCTACCGAAGAAAAAGTAAAGAAAATCTATCAGCACATGCAGGCCAAAACACGATATATTTTCGTGGCGTTGGGAATCGGAGGATGGCAGCCTATGCTGCCGGATGAGGTTCAGAAAAAAGGTTATGGCGATTGTAAAGGGCTTACCAATTATATGAAAACGTTGCTGGATGAAGCTGGAATTCCTTCGCAGTATTGTGTGATTAATTCTAATTCTTCTGAAGTTTCTTTTGATCCTGAATTTCCAAAAATGGGCGGAAACCACGTGATTTTAATGGTTCCTACCGAAAAAGGAAATATTTGGCTTGAAAATACTTCTCAGCAAATTGCTTTTAATCATTTAAGTTACAGAACGACAGATAGAAATACACTTTCGGTAACGAAAAACGGAATTGATATCATTAATACGCCTTCTTATAAACCAGAACAGAATCAGGAAGTTCAGAAATTAAATATTAAACTGAACGAAGATAACAGCATTAACGGAGAGGGAAATTTTGCCTTTACCGGAAATCAATATGATTACAGTTTGGCATTTGCCTATATGTCTCCAAAAGAAAAAAATGATGCATTGAAAGAAAGGCTTTCTGTTCTGAATTTTGAAAAGGTGGAAATGAAGAATTACGTCAATGATCGTGACAAAGCCGTAGGAAAATTTGATATTGATTTTAAAGCGAGTAATTATTCGAAAAATATGGGAAGTAGCTTGATTTTCAGAGCGGTTCCTATTTATTCGGATAGCTTTTATAAATCTGATGAAAGCAGACAGCTTCCTTTCGAAATCGGACAGTCTTTTAATGATGAATATGAGATCAGTTATGCGATTCCTCAAAATTATAAGATTGATGAAGTTCCTGATAATGTTATGATTAATTCAGAATTTGGAACTTACAAGCTTAGTTTTGTTAAAAATGGCGAAGAATTAAAAGTCATTCGATCGATTAAAGTAAATAAAGGAATTTTCCCGAAAGAAAAATACAACGACTATATCAGTTTCCGAAAAAAAACACTTAACTCAGATAACTCAAAAATTTTAATAACAAAAATATAAACATGAAAAAAATATTATTAGGTGCTTTCTGCTCATTAAATGTCATTTTTATTGAGGCTCAGAAGCATGAATTTTTAGACTTTCCGAAGTTTAATGATGCCGATCTTTCCAGAACAAAATCTACATTGGATGAAAATGCTCCGGCGGAAATTTTATACAAATCGGTTCATTTTAATGTGGATACCAATACAGGAAATCTTCGTAAAACGGCTTTTTACAGAGTGAAAATTTACGATAAAGATAAGGTTGAAGACTGGTTGAATCTTGAAATTCCATTATATCAAAACGGAAGCAACAGAGAAACATTAGATAAAATAAAAGCTTTTACTTACAACCTTGAAAACGGAGCTACAGTTTCTACTAAAGTTGATAAAAGTTCGAAATATAAAAGTAAGGAAAGTAAAAATGTGACGGTAACCAAATTTGCTTTTCCAAATGTGAAAAATGGTTCGGTGATTGAATATCAATACGAAGTCGTTTCACCTTTTTTATATGCCATTCCACAGGTTTTAATTGAATCTGACACGCCTTCTTTATATACAGAATACGTGCTGGATGCGCCAAGCAATATTTCTTATAATGTAAATTACACAGGTTCTCTAAACCCAAAATACAGAATGGTGGAAGAGAAAATGCTGTATGGAATGAATCACAGAACATACCGTTTTGGTTATGAAAATGTGAAAGGTTTCAAAACGGAAAAGTTTGTGAAAAATGATAGAAACTTCAGAACGAAAATCAGTGCAGAATTGCATTCAACCAATTTTAGAGAATTGAAGTTGTATTCGTCTTCATGGGAAAAGATTAAAGATAAATTGTACGAGGATGAAGATTTTGGAGGTGAGCTGAAGAAAACAAAACTAGCTAAAGAAAATTTGCCGAATCTTTCAGGAGCTACTTCTGATCTCGACAAAGCCAACGCGATTTTTAAATATGTTAAAAATACATTTACCTGGAATAAAGACCGCGGAATTTACACCGAAGATGGCATTAAAAAAATGCTGGAAACAAAAACGGGAAATGCTGCAGAAATGAATCTTTTTCTAGTGATGCTATTAAGAGAAGCGGGTTTGAAAGCTGATCCTGTGATTATTTCTACTGTTGATAATGGATTAATTAATTTGATTTCGCCAAGTGTTGCAAGTACCAATTTTGTAATCGCAGCGGTGAATACGAAAGAAGGTTTCCATGTGTATGATGCGACTTCAAGACAATCTAATGTCGATGATTTGCCACCAAGAGACTGGAATGAATATGGAATTTTGATTGCGAAAGATAAAGCGCAGCAAATGCAGTTGGTAAACAGTACTTCAAGTTTTACACATTTAACGACAACAGCCAAAATTAATGATGACGGCAGTATTTCCGGAACATATTCTGATAAAGATACAGGTGCTTTTGCCATGTTTGCGAAGGAAAGTTATGATGAAAATACCGATAAATACAAGAAGCAGTATAAAGAAAATTTTTCGATAGATTTTAATAATATTGATTCTAAAGTATTGGAAAATGGTGATTTTGAAAGCACGATGAGTTTTTCTTCAGACAACCTGATTGATAGAGTTGGTAAGAAAATGATCATCAACCCAATGCTTTTTATGAATAAAAACTCGAATGAATTTGATCAGACGGAAGCGAGAAAATTTCAGATTGATTTTATTGCGCCTTACACAAAAGTGAAAAAGGTGGTTCTTGAAATTCCGGATGGCTATTCTATTGAAGAAATGCCTAAAAGTAAGAAAATTGTAACGGACGATAAAGAAATTGAGTACAGTTACGTAGCCGAGCAAAAAGGAAATAAGCTGGAAGTTACATCGAGTATAAAAGTAGCGAGCGCCGATTATCCTAAAGAGTATTATCCTGCGTTTAAACAGATTTGGGGAGTTGCTTCAAAAAGTGAAAACCAAGTAATCAGTTTAGTTAAAAAGTAGAATTTTAATTAAATTTCAAAAATATTTTAAAACCATTCATTTTTTGAATGGTTTTTGCTTTTATAATGAAAATTAAAAATTATGAAAAATACGGTGGCCGTTTTAGCACTATCTTCTTTCTTTATTTTTTCGGCATGTAAGAAAACCGAAACTCAAAATACAACCATTGAAACTTCCGAACCAAAAGCTGAGCAATTTGTGGTAGATTCTGTAAGCATCAATGATTCTATCAAAATAAGCGATTCACTTCAGTTGAAATTCAGTTCTAAAATGTTGGTTTTTCCATCAATTAAGGATAAGAATTTGTTAGACAGTATTTATATGAAGAAAAATATGAGTGATTTTTCTAAAACTGGCGTTCAAAATTTACTTCAGGCAGAGAAAAACGGTTATTTTGAAAGTGTAAGAAAAGATTCTAAAGATTTTCTTTCAGATATTACTTTTGCTGAGGTGTGGTATGAAGATAACAAGATGAAACTTGTCTCTCATGCGAATGATTATCTTCATATTCGGTATTATGGAGGTTCTTACTCAGGGGGTGCACATGATAATTATGCATACATGGAAAGAGTTTTCGATTTAAAAAATTCTAAAAAACTGGAGTTAAAAGATATTACTTCAATGCCTTTAGCTAAAATTGAAGAATTATTAAAGAAAAATATCAATAAAATAAACAGCGGAACAACCGATGAAAAAGGGGAAGTCAATAATTCTGATATGCTTTTGGTGGATAAAATCCCTGCAACCGGAAATTTCTATTTTGATGAAAAAAACCTGTATTTTCACTATAGTCCTTACGAAATAGCAGCTTTTGCGGCTGGAGATATCGAAATTCCGATTTCTTGGGAAGAGTTAAAAGGCACGCTGAATGCTGGATTTAAAGAAAGAATGAAAATTAAATAAATTTTAATGCTTCCAATCAGGAAGCATTTTTTATTTTTGTGGCAATGGAAAAAGTAGCTTTTATCATCAATCCTTTTTCAGCGAAAAAGAATTATCAGCCGTTTTTGAACGAACTTAAAAATAAGGTTGAGAATCCTTTGTACTACGTCTCAGAATCTATTCCCGGAACGGATGAATTCATCAAAGAACATTTTGAGAATACAGATATTTTTGTGGCGATAGGAGGTGATGGCACGATTTCCACGGTTGCCAAAAACTTAATTAATACGGAAAAAATTCTGGCTATTTTTCCGGCAGGTTCAGGAAACGGATTTTCTAATGAAACCCAATTCAGTAAAAATCTGGATGAACTTTTAGAGAAATTAAAGGCAAAAAAATCCAGAAAAATTGATACGTTTACGGTAAATGATCGCCTTTCGATTAATGTTTCAGGAACCGGATTTGACGGAAAAGTGGTGAAGGAATTTGAAAAAACCAATCGCGGTTTTAAAAATTATATTAAAGTTTCTCTAAAAACGTTTTTTAATTATAAACCGATCAAGCTTAAGTTTTTCGATGAACAATATCAAAAACACAACGGAAAATATTTAATGGTAAATATCGCCAATACACGTCAGTTCGGGAACAATGCCTATATCGCGCCACATGCCAGCAAAAGTGATGGTTTGGTTGATATGGTTTTGGTTAAAAAATTTCCACTGACGTATTCGCCGCTTTTTGCTTTTAGAATGTTCACCAAAAAACTGAAAGAGGACGATTATATCACTTATCTTCCGGTTTCAGAAATTGAATTTAAAGTGAATACTAAAAACTGGCATCTGGACGGGGAGTTTAATAAAATAAAATCTCCGGTTCATGTGAAAGTGCAGCCTGCAAGTTTGAATATTTTGGTTTAGGGAGTTATTGTCTAAAAGCAGTCTCAAATCTTAATAATCATTTTTACCATAATGTTTGTCATTCCGAAGGAATCTAGACGCGAATTTTTTCATTCTCATATTGCTTAGATCCTTTCAGGATGACAAAGTGAGTGTTGAGTTTTTATGACAAACATTTAAATTTCGACCTATACCTAGCCCCGATCGCAGCAATTGTTTGAGCTCATTTTGAGTATTTCGGCTGCGGCTGGCAAAGCCAGCCGCAGCCGAAATACTCAAAATAGCGAGTGCGTAGAGCGGGAAATTGCTTCTAAAAGCTAAACTTCCAATTTCTTTTCCACTTGGTTCGGGTGATCCAAACAATATTGCAACTGCTCTTTATCAAGCTGCTTTTCCCAATTGGCAACCACAACTGTTGCAACGGAATTTCCGATAACGTTGGTTAAGGCACGACATTCACTCATAAATTTATCGATTCCTAAAATTAAAGTCATTCCTGCAATCGGAATTTCAGGAACGACAGCTAATGTTGCAGCTAAGGTAACAAATCCAGCTCCTGTTACTCCTGCAGCTCCTTTTGAACTTAACATAGCGACTAATAATAGCATAATCTGTTTCTCAATCGGAAGATGAATATTTAATGCCTGAGCAATGAATAAGGAGGCTAAGGTCATATAAATATTTGTTCCGTCAAGGTTGAAAGAATATCCGGTAGGAACCACAAGTCCAACGATCGCCCTCGAACATCCCGCTTTTTCCAGTTTTTCCATAATTCCCGGAAGTGCAGATTCGGAAGAGCTCGTTCCTAAAACCAAAAGAAGTTCTTCTTTTAGATAATACATGAGTTTGAATATATTAAAACCATTATACCAAGCCACTGCCCCTAAAACTAAAACAACAAATAGGGCAGAAGTGATATAAAATGTTCCGACTAAATAGATAAGGTTCAGGACAGAATGTAGTCCGTATTTTCCGATGGTAAAAGCCATTGCGCCAAAAGCTCCGATGGGAGCCAGCTTCATCAGCATATGAACAATTTTAAAAACCGGAGTAGAAAGGTCTTGTAAAAAATCGGTTACTTTCTGGCTTTTTTCTTTGGTTAAAACTAAAGCGACCCCCATCAAAATAGCGACCAAAAGTACTTGCAGGATATTTTCCCCAACCAACGGACTGAAAAGCGTTTCAGGAATGATATTCATGATGAATCCGGTTAGTGTAGATTCATGTGCTTTTTGTTGATATTGCGAAACATCTCCAGATAATGTTGCAGGATCGATGTTTAATCCATGTCCGGGTTGTAGAATATTTCCAACAACCAATCCTATAATTAAAGCTAATGTTGAAAAAGTAATAAAATAAATCATTGCTTTGATGGCAATTCTTCCTACTTTTTTCAAATCGGTCATGTGGGCGATTCCTAAAGTAAGGGTAATAAAAATCACGGGAGCGATGATCATTTTAACGAGTTTAATGAATCCGTCTCCGAGAGGTTTCATTTTTTCGCCTAATTCCGGATAGAATCGTCCTAAAAGTATCCCCGCTATAATCGCAATAATTACCTGAAAGTAAAGTTGTTGATAGATTTTTTTTGCCTTCAATTCCACAAAATTTATTTTTTGAAGGGCGAAAATTAAGAAAATTTACTTGAAAATATGATAAAAGTCATGAAAAGTTTCGGCGTGGCTGAAAGCCACGCCGAAACTCAAAATATTCATTTGTAATTTAAACTTTAATGATAAAAATAACGAATTTATTCAACCGCCACAGAATCATCCCCACGTCCGTCAGCAACGGCATGAATGGTTCCTTTTTCATCAATGGTAATTACTTCTGTTTTTCCGATATGATCTATTTTTTCAGGTTTATAGCCTAGTTTTTCAAGATCTTTAATTACGTTTTCAGGGAAATTCTTTTCGTAAGAAACTGTTTCCGGAAGCCATTGATGATGAAATTTCGGTGCATTGACCGTCATATTGGCATTCAATTTAAAATCAACGACATCTACAATCGACTGATAAACAGAAGTTGGAATCGTAGTTCCTCCCGGAGTTCCCACCACCATATAAGGTTTTCCGTTTTTCAAAAGAATGGTCGGTGTCATCGAAGAAAGCATTCTTTTATTGGGTTGAATAGCATTAGCTTCACCCCCCACAGCCCCAAACATATTTGGAACCCCAGGCTTGATAGAAAAGTCATCCATTTCATTATTTAAGAAGAATCCTGCGCCAGTTACGAGTACCTTACTTCCATAATATCCATTCAGTGTAGTGGTCACAGAAGCTGCATTTCCATCTTTATCAAGTACTGAAATATGAGTGGTTTGTGTAGATTCATTCGGTTGTTTGATGATGTTTCCAACTTCAGCGCTCGGAGTTGCTTTGTTGAAACTAAAGCTTTTCCATCTGCTTTTTAAATATTCATCAGAAATTAAATAAGACGTTTTATCTTGAATAAAATCTGGATCTCCCATGTATTCAGCGCGGTCGGCAAAAGCTCTTCTTTCTGCTTCTATCATAATCTGAACCGCTTCTTTAGAGTTTTGCTGATATTTTTCAAGATTTTCAAAACTTGCCATTCTCAACATTTGAGCCAAAAGAAGTCCACCACTTGAAGGCAAAGGCATCGAAACTACATTGTTTCCTTTATATTCAAATTCCAGTGCTTTTCTTTCTGCAACTTTATAATTTTTAAGGTCTTCTAAGGTAATAATTCCATTTCCTCGCTTCATTTCAGCCACCAAAAGCGCAGCCGTTTTTCCTTCATAAAATCCTTTTGCTCCTTGTTTTTGAATTAATTTTAAGGTTTCAGCCAAATCTTTCTGAACCAAAATATCACCTCCTTTCCAAGGTGCATCCTTAACAAAGATTATTGGTGATTGATTATGCTTCTGGAATTTTTCTCTTTGTGAATTTAGCATATTGGCTTCAAGATCGGTAATCGCAAATCCTTTTTCAGCCAAATCAATAGCCGGCTGAATGATTTTTTCCATCGGAAGTTTACAATATTTCAACGTTGCATAAAATCCGGCAATACTTCCAGGAATTCCGACTGCTAATCTTCCGTTTTGAGAAAGATCAGTGTTAGCTTTTCCGTTTTTATCAAGATACATATCTCGGGAAGCTTTCCTTGGAGCCGTTTCACGGTAGTCAATGGTGAATTTTTCACCATTATTTTTCACCCCAACCAAAAATCCGCCACCGCCAATATTTCCGGCTTGAGGATACACCACCGCCAATGCATATTGCGTCGCAACGATGGCATCATAGGCATTTCCGCCCATTTTCATCACCTTTGCTCCGGCTTCACTTGCCAAAGGGTGAGCAGATACTACAACGCCTTTATTTTTTACTTTTACTTCTTTAACAATATTAATGTCTGTGTACTGTGCTGATACAGATTGTGTTGCAAGTACCAATAGAAATATATACTTCTTCATGATAAAAATTATACTCGAATTTACAATTTTGTTTTAAGATAGGGGGTAAAATATTTATTTTTGCTTTGATCAACTAAAAAGAATAAAATGGAATCCTATACGGAAAGAATACTGATTACGGGTGCTTTGGGACAAATCGGCACCGAACTTACGAACAGACTTGTTGAAATGCATGGTGCGGAGAATGTTGTGGCTTCAGGGCTAGACAGATGGCAAAAAGGAATAACTTCTGCCGGGCACTATGAAAGAATGGACGTTACCAATACTCAGCTGGTAAGACAGGTTATTAAAGATTACGAGATTACAACGGTGTATCATTTGGCTTCATTATTGTCTGGAACTTCAGAGAAGCAGCCGATTTTCGCGTGGAAATTAAATCTTGAACCTTTGCTTCATTTTTGTGAAATGGCAAAAGAAGGACTTCTTAAAAAGATCTTCTGGCCAAGTTCAATTGCGGTTTTCGGGAAAGGAATTCCAAAGCATGAGGTAGCTCAGGATGTTGTGTTGAATCCTACAACCGTTTATGGTATTTCTAAAATGGCAGGCGAGAAGTGGTGCGAATATTATTTCGACAAGCATGGAGTAGATGTAAGAAGTATCAGATATCCTGGTTTGATTTCGTGGAAAACTCCGGCAGGTGGTGGAACTACCGATTATGCGGTTGAGATTTTTTATGAAGCGATTGAAGAAGGAAAGTATACAAGTTTCATTTCCGAAGATACAGGAATGCCGATGTTGTATATGGATGATGCCATCAACGCAACGTTGAAATTAATGGAAGCTCCTGCAGAAAATCTTACGGTTCGTTCGTCTTATAATTTGGGTGGAATGTCATTTACTCCAAAAGAATTGGCGGAAGAAATCAAGAAAGAAATTCCTGAATTTACGATCGATTATAAACCAGATTTCAGACAGCAGATTGCAGATTCTTGGCCAGCTTCAATTGATGATTCTGTGGCTAAAAAAGATTGGGGATTGTCTTACGATTTCGGAATTTCTGAAATGTCTAAAGATATGATCAAAAATTTGAGAGTAAAATTAAGGAAGGGTTAATTATGTAAAGTAAAGCTTTAAGTATTAATCTTTTTAACATCTGATTTTTAATTAAATATAAAATTTATATAAACTTTAATTTAAATGATATTATTAACTTTTAACATCGCAAATATTGAAGCTGAAGCTAAAAATGGCTTTGAAATTTCCGGTGAAGAGAGATTAAATATTACAGAAGATAATACGAAAGCGATTCTTAGAATTTTAGATCTTCACGATACAAAAGCCAGTTTTTTTATAGAGATTTCTATTGTAGAAAAACTGCAAAATTTAATAAAAGCAATTTCATCTCAAGGGCATGAAATTGCTTTTTATAATAAAAATTCCAGCCTTCAGGAAATTGAAAATGAAAAGAAATTTATTCAGGATTTTTTAGAAAAACAGATTCGGGGAATTCGCCAAAAAGATCATAAACTTCCTCTTGAAGAATTGAAATCGTTGGAATTTAATTATGTTTCTAATATCGATAACGCGAATATTCTTTTTCCTTTTAAACGTTTAAAAAGAGATACGGAAATAAGTGAAGAAGATGGATTAAGTATTGTTCCGGAAAGTATTTCGCCTTACAGTCAGCTTCCTTATAATGATTTTGTATTTCAGATTTTGCCAACTAAGTATTATGAAAATATGGTTTTTGAAACCCTGAAAAATGACGGCTTTGTTTTGATTTATCTCAATGCCTGGCAATTCACAGATTTCAGCTCCTATCAATTTGATATTCCTTTTTACAGAAAACGAAATTCGGGCAAAAAAATGGAGGACAAATTAGATGCCCTCCTTGCTTGGTTCAACGAGAAGGAGATGGCTACTTCGCGTATGAAAGATTATATTTTTTAGGTTGCAGAAATTAGGTTGTAGGGCTTAGGTTAAAACTTTAAACCCAAAAACTCTGAACCTTGAATTTTTTAAGCCAATTCAAAAAGCGTAATTTCCGGTAAAACACCAACTCTTCCCGGATATCCCAGAACCCCAAAACCTCGGTTTACATACAGCATTTTTCCTTCACTTTCATAAAGATCTGCCCATTTTGGATAACGGTACTGAACGGGTGACCATTTCACATTTTTAAGATCCAGACCAAACTGCATTCCGTGAGTATGACCGGAAAGTGTTAAATGAATATCTACCGGATGTTTTTTCACCACATAATCAAAGTGAGTAGGGTCGTGACTCATTAAAATTTTGGTGGCATCTTCAGGAACTCCTTTCAATGCATCATCGATTCTTCCGAATTGTGGGAAAGGTTTTAATCCCCAGTTTTCAACGCCCAGAATGTATATTTTCTCGCCGTTTTTCTCAATCACGCGGTGTTCGTTTCTCAACATATCAAATCCTGCCTGCTTTTCATAATCAATCAGCGTGTCAAGATTTTTCTTTTTCGCATCCAAAGAAGCCCATTCAACATAGTCTGCATAATCGTGATTTCCAAGAACTGCAAACTTGCCGTCTTTCGCCTTAATTTGAGAAAATAAAGGAATGAATGGTTTAAACTCATCCGCCACATTGTTGACCATGTCTCCGGTGAATAAAACCAAATCCGGCTTTTGTTCGTTGATTAAATCTATGGCATGTTGAAGTTTGCTCGGATCTGCGAAACTTCCGCTGTGGACGTCGGAAATCTGAACAATTTTATATCCTTTAAAGCTTTTTGGAAGGTTGCTGAAATTAATTCTCACTCTTCTCACCTTGTGACGGTATTTTCCAAAAGTAATTCCATCGATAAACAAAGCGGAAAGAACGCCGCCCATTCCCAACCCAACCAGACTTAAAAACTTTCTTCTTTCTGGGAAAAAGTTCTCGGTCGGTCGCGTTAATCCTACTAAATAACTTCCTGTTCTGAAAATATCATCAATCAATAAAAACAAAACAATGAAGACTTTTGGTAAAATAAAGATCAAAAATAAAGAGATCATGATTTGGGCTCTTACCATGCTTCGGTCGGCTCTGCTGAAGTGGGAAACTTCGTACGCGAAAAACCCGTAAATGGCCAGTGAAATCACCCAATAGCTTGTTCTTATCCAGAAATTATCTGTTAATGTTCTTATGGCCTGATAAATGTAAATTTCTAGAAGGAGAAATAACCCGGCAATGATTAAAAAATTTCTTTGCATAACTCTATTTACAAAAAAGCACAAAAGAAGACTTCCTTTGTGCTTTTATATTTTTATTAATTAAAATAATTTTAAGGAAATCTGTATACGATAGCATTGATGTTCATTCCGGCACCAACCGAAGTCATTACAATGTTACCTTTTTCTTTAAACGTTTGACCTTCCATTTTTCCTTTAATTATTAAATCGAACATGGTAGGAATTGTTGCAACAGACGAGTTTCCAAAGTCTTGGATCGTCATTGGAGAGATCGAATGATCATAATCTTTCACATCATATAATTTATGAAGTCTTTCGATCATGGCATAATCCATCTTAGCGTTTGCCTGGTGAATTAAAATTTTGTTGATATCTTCAATAGAAAGACCTGCGTCTTCAATGGTTTCTTTAATCGCTGCAGGAACATTTTTAAGAGCATATTCGTAGATTTTTCTACCCTGCATTCTTACAAATAAACGTGATTGATCTGAATCTTTATTGATAGAAGGTCCGTTTGCTAAATAATCAAGTTCCGGTCCATTATCACAGATTGTGTTGTGAGCAATGATTCCTACGTTTTCCTGATCTGTAGCCTGTACCACAACTGCTCCGGCTCCGTCTGCAAAGATCATCCTGTTTCTGTCATGCGGATCTGTTACTCTGCTTAATGTTTCAGCACCGATTACCAGGATTGTTTTTGCTACTTTGGCTTTAATTAAATTATCAGCCAAAATCATCGCTTCCACCCAACCCGGACATCCGAAAAGCATATCATAAGTGATACATTTTCTGTTTCTAATGCCTAATTTATTCTTTACTCTCGCCGCCATTGTCGGCATAAAGTCTGCATATCCGTTTACAGTAACTTCACCAAAATTACTTGCGTAGATAATATAATCAAGTTCCTCCTGATCTACGTTGGCATCTGCAATAGCCAATTTTGCAGCTTCGTAACCGATTTGTGAGTTTGAAAGATCATCTTCTATGAATCTCCTGTTCTCTATTTCCGTGATTTCTACAAATTTTGAAATAGTTTCCTCAGCAGGTTTGTCAATCTTCACCCCGTCTTCTGTATAAAACTCTGAATCTAAGAAAAAGTCTCTACCTATAATTCTGTTTGGAAGGTAAGATCCAGAACCAATAATGATCGTATTCGGCATTCGTTTAAATGATTTTTTAAAGTTGCAAAGTTAATAATTAATATTAATAACGAAGAATTAAAAATATTATTAAATTTGCAAAAAATGTACTTTACAGTCTATGAAAAATAATCCGTCTTTGAAAGGTTTAATTATTGCAGTTGTGGTATTTTTCGTTGCCTTTGGAATCTACTTCTTTTTTTTAGCCAAAAAAAATTATTACGTAGTAGATAATCCTACTCCCAATACATATTACTATAAAATAAACAATGGTTCGGAAGGAGTTGTTTCTGCCGGACAATTTGTAGATGTTGATTTGAAGTTGGGAAAAAATTCGATTAAAGTGTACGATCAAAATAAAAAATTATTGTACGATTCTGCGTTTGAAGTTAATAAGATCCGTGGTCTTTTGAATATTGCCCATCAGGATTATTACATCAATGATCAGTATTACGGGTACAATCTTAAAAAAGATTCATTACTTTTGGCACTTGATAAAACCACAATCGACGGAAAAACGTATTTCGGAGGTGCAAAACACTTCAACAAATTATACAGTGAAGATTTTTATTATAATGTAAATGAAGATTATGATAAAGTGATCAAGAACATTCAACAGGTGGAGTCGAGATCAAAGATTTTCAGAAAGCAGGATTACCTTAATTATTATAAAGAATATTACAAGTTTTAAGTTTTGACAAAAGATATTACTAAAGTTACTCCCTACAATTCTGACGCTACTAAGAAGAGCCAGGTAGAGGATATGTTCGACAATATTGCACCAAAATATGATCTTCTGAATCGTGTTTTATCTCTGAAAATTGATGTTTTGTGGAGAAATAAATTGGTGAAAATGATGAAAAATGATAACCCTCAGGAAGTGCTGGATGTGGCTACTGGAACGGGAGATCTTGCAATCACCATTGAAAAAGGAACCAACGCAAAAGTAATTGGTTTAGATTTATCGCAACAAATGTTAAATGTTGGCGTTATTAAAATAAAAAAACTTAATTTAGACGGCAAAATTTCCATGCAAAAGGGCGATGCAGAAAATTTACCTTTCGAGGACAATAGATTTGACGCTGTTTCCGTTGCATTTGGAGTAAGGAATTTTGAAAATCTTAAAAAAGGTTTAGCAGAGTTAAGAAGAGTAGTTAAAGATAACAAAAGTGTTTATATACTGGAGTTTTCAAAGGTTGAGGGGTTGATGGGGCCATTGTATATGTTTTATTTCAAAAACATTCTGCCGGCAATAGGCAGGCTGGTTTCCAAAGATAATAGGGCGTATACATACCTTCCGGATTCTGTAAATGCATTTCCTTTCGGGGAAAAGATGAAGCAAATTCTTTTAGATACAGGATTTAAAAAAGTTGAATATAAAAAACTAAGTTTAGGTATAGCCACAATTTATAAAGCAACAAAGTAACCTATGAATAAATTTTTATTAAAAGCACTGGTTTTAGCCTCAGTAAATATTGCAATGTTTGCCAACGCGCAATTTAGAACCCGAAACAGAATGGATAAGTTGGAGGAATTCGACGAGCAGAAGTTCAGCTGGGGTTTTTATCTGAATGGTAATAAACTAGATTATCGTATTGTTTTGAACCCAACATACGGTATGAATGGTAACCAAAATCTAGTTACATCTAAAGAAAGTTACAGTTTCGGGGCAGGGCTTATCGCTAAATGGAGACTGAATGATTATTTAGATTTAAGATTGGAACCAGGCTTGCAATTTGGTCAGAGAGAGCTGAACTTCAACACGCAATCTAATGACTTTTATCAACATGGTACTTTAACAAACCCGGCTTTTACCCCGATTCCTTTAACGGATAAAGATAAAACAAGACAAATTAAATCTACTTTGGTAGATATCCCTTTTATGCTAGAATTACACGGTCACAGATGGTATAATTCAAGACCATACGTTGCAGCAGGGGTAAATTATATCGTAAACCTACAATCGAATGCAGATTCTACAGATGACAACATGCAGCAGGTTTTCAGATCTACTACGCACAACTTCGGTTGGTCTGCAGAGATGGGTATTCAGCTTTACTTTAACAAGTTTAAACTTACTCCGGCAATCAGAGGAACATTTATCATGAACAACGAGGTTGTATCTGATAATGCTACTACGCCTCCGTACTGGACAGCTGCAATGTCTACTTTACAGACAAGAGCGGTAATGTTCGTATTGAAATTCGAATAAGAAAAATTAGACTTAAAAATATAGAGGAGATGCTAAAAGCGTCTCCTTTTTTGTTTACAGATCAAAATATAGAGAGTTTTATTTTTGTTAGTATTAATATTTTGTTATTTTTGCTAATAGTTAGAATATACAAACCTGAAATGCTTCAAGATTTAGAAAACAATTTTTCAGAATTAGAAAAAAAGATTTTGCTTTTACAGAAAAACTATAAAAATCTTACTGAGAAATTTTCAGAATTAAGTATTGAGCATGAAGACCTGAAGAAAAGATATGATGAAGAAAGAAAGAAAGGTCAGGTATTAGCAGAAGAGCAAAAAAATATAAAACTTTACTCAGCAATATCAGGAAATCCTGAGCACAATAGATTGATGAAAAGTCACATCAACCGATTGGTAAAAGAGATAGATTTCTGTATTGCACAGCTTCAAAACAGTGGATTATAATGGAGGTAAGAAGAATAACCATCAACATTGCAGGAAGGGTGTATCCGCTGAACGTACCGGCAGCAGAGGAGGAAACTTTGCGTAAGGTAGGGAAGCAAATTGAAAGTATGATTAAAGATTTTGAACAGAATTTCGATGTGAGAGACAAACAAGATGCTTTGGCAATGTGTGCCCTGAAACTGGGAACCAATGCAGAAGTAGTGTCTGCGAACTACGATAAAACAATACATTCTACCAACGACAGATTATCAAAAATCAATCAGTCGTTGAATGAAAAATAGCGGAAATAGATTTTTTTTCCGCAACAAGCTGCCTACGATAATTCTAACACATTAAAGGTAAACTCAACGCTAAACAATTACCGAACAAATGTCCATGGAATGGCGTGCCGATTTATCGGATTACAGACCATGGAAATCAGTTCAAATCGTGTTGATTAGGAGTTTACTCTCAATCTCTGGATTATTGTGGGCTTTTTTTATGTGAAAAAATTAAAAGGATATGAATACAATTAAAACTCAATATAAATTATGATAGAAGTTATAATCGGCGTTGTTTGTTTAGTAATCGGTGCGGTTATAGGGATATTTTTCTCTAAAAGCTCACTGAATACCAAAGCAAAATTTATTATAGATGATGCGAAGAAGAATGCCGAAAATCTTATAGAAAAAGCTAACGTACAGGCCGAATCCATAAAGAAAGAAAAGAATCTTCAGGCTAAAGAAAAATTCTTAGAGTTAAAATCTCAGCACGATGCAGATATTCAGTCTCGTGAAAAGAAAATGCAGGAAGTAGAAAAGAGAATTAAAGATAAGGAACACAAGCTGAATGACGAGCTTAGCAAGACCGGAAAACTTGAAAAAGATCTAGATAAGCAAATTGCTGATTATTCTAAAAAAACAGAGATTTTAGAGAAAAAACAGCATGATTTGGATACTGCAACAGCTAAAAAGGTTGAAATTTTAGAAAAAATCTCTAACTATTCTGCAGAAGAAGCAAAAGCTGAATTGGTAGAATCTTTAAAAGCAGAAGCAAAAACGAGAGCTCAGGCACACGTTCAGAGCATCATGGAAGAAGCTCAGCTGAACGCAAAAGGAGAGGCGAGAAAAATCGTTATTCAGACTATTCAGAGAATTGGAACTGAGCAGGCTATCGAAAATTCTGTATCTGTTTTCAACATAGAATCTGACGAGGTAAAAGGTAGAATTATCGGTAGAGAAGGTAGAAATATTCGTGCTTTAGAAGCGGTTACGGGTGTTGAGATCATCGTTGATGATACTCCGGAAGCTATCCTTCTTTCATGTTTCGATCCGGTAAGAAGAGAGATCGCAAGATTATCCCTTCACAGATTGGTAACAGACGGTAGAATTCACCCTGCGAGAATTGAAGAAGTTGTTGAAAAAACAAGAAAACAAATCGAAGAGGAGATTATTGAAGTAGGTAAAAGAACGATCATTGATTTAGGAATCCACGGATTACACCCAGAATTGATCAAAATCGTAGGTAGAATGAAGTATCGTTCTTCTTACGGACAAAACCTACTACAGCACTCAAGAGAGGTAGCAAATATTGCAGCAACAATGGCTGCAGAATTAGGCTTAAACGTAAAATTAGCAAAAAGAGCAGGTTTATTACACGATATCGGTAAAGTTCCGGAGCAGGAGTCTGAACTTCCTCACGCTTTATTAGGTATGCAATGGGCTGAAAAATATGGCGAAAATCCAGAAGTTATCAATGCCATTGGAGCTCACCACGACGAGGTAGAAATGACGTCTCTATTATCTCCGATCATTCAGGTTGCCGATGCGATCTCAGGAGCAAGGCCGGGAGCAAGAAGACAGGTTCTTGAATCGTATATCCAAAGATTAAAAGACCTTGAATCTGCTGCATTAAGCTTCGAAGGTGTATCTTCAGCATACGCAATCCAGGCGGGTAGAGAATTAAGAGTAATGGTAGAAAGCGGAAAGGTAAATGACGAAGTAGCTTCACAATTATCTTACGACATTTCAGAAAAGATTCAAAATGAATTAACTTATCCTGGACAGGTAAAAGTAACAGTAATCAGAGAAACGAGAGCTGTGAACATCGCAAGATAAGATTTGATTTTAAAATATTTATAAAAACCTTTCAAGAAATTGGAAGGTTTTTTTTGTGGTTAAAAATTATAAAGATTAAATAACAATTTTAGGAATAAATATGATTTGTTTAAGAAATATTTATAATTGGTTTTCCGTTTATTGTTTAATAAGTGCAACAAAATAAATTAATTATGAAAATTCCCATTAAATTATGCTTTGAATAATTAATATTTGTTTAACTTTGAAATGTAACTAAACTATATTGTTTAATCTCAAAACCAAATCACATGTCACAAAACATTTTGAAAAACGCTAAGAAATTAGGTAAAAGCGATTTAAAAGAAATAACAGGAGGGGTTATCACTCCGGATCTTTCGCTTTGCGGATGCAGTTGTACAGGCGCTGTTACAGGCCCGAAATACTGCACACAATACATCGGATGCCCGGGAGTAATTACCTGCTAGATTCGATTTTAAACAGAATTATTTCAACTAGAAATAAACATTTCCACATTTAATACGCAAAAACCTTCTGGATTTCCAAAAGGTTTTTGTTATTCTAGGAATATCAATAAATTTATTATAAATATTTTCGTAAAACGTATAGACGCTAAAACTCTCAACCCCTCAAACTCTCTCACTTCTTAAAAACGAATTTTTTCTGGAGCTTAATCCCGCTCTCCGCACTCGCTATTTTTTTTATTTCGGCGGCGGCAGCGAAGCTGCCGCCGCCGAAATAAAAAAAATGAGCTCAAACAAATGCTGCGATCGGGGCTAGGAAATGGGGTATTCCATCAAAATTTGCCAACTAATTCATAATAAAAAGTAGACTTCCGACACTGATAAAAAACCAAAGAAAAACAGCCAAAGCCAAAGGTTTAAAATCAATCGTTTTTAACGTCTGAATTGAGAGGGTAGAACCAATTAAAAATAAAGTTAAATTCAATCCTGATTTCGCAATAATCGTAATTCCTGAGCTTAATGTATCAAAAAAAGGAAAATAAGTATTCAGCAAAATCGCTAAAATAAAATATCCGATAAACCATGGAATTTTAATCTTAGACTCTTTTTTAAAAATAATCATCGTAATCAAAGACATCGGAATAATCCATAAAGCTCTTGCCAGTTTCACCATTGTTGCGATTTTCAGGGCTTCATTTCCATATTTACTCGCGGCACCGATAACCGAACTTGTATCGTGAATTCCAACCGCGCACCACAACCCGAATTGTTCCTGAGAAAGATTCAGCCAATGCCCAATTGCCGGATACACAAATAACGCAATAGAATTCAATGTAAAAATGATCGCCAGTGCCAAAGAGATTTGCTTTGTACTCGGTTTAATAATCGGAGAAGTCGCGGCAATCGCACTTCCACCACAAATCGCTGTTCCCACAGAAATGAGATAAGATAAAGATCTTTCTAGTTTCAGTATTTTCCCAATATAATACCCTAAAATCATAACGGTGAAAATACTGATGACTGTCAATATTAGACCCGATTTTCCGGCTTCCAGAGCTTCATTAAGTTTTAATCCAAAACCCAATCCAACAATTGAAATTTGTAATAATAAATGAATGTATTGATGTAAACTTTTCTCAAAAGGATTTCCCATCAAAACAGCCAGAATAAAACCTAAAAGCAAAGTAATTGGAGAAGAAATAAAAGGAGTTAAACAGAAAACAGCCAATAGAATGAAAACAATTTTCTTTACATTTTCATTTTGAATGAAATATTTCATTTTGTAAAATTTTAAATTGATGGTTCAAAATTCTACAAATTAGTATTACAAAGTAAATTGTATTTTGTTATAATTGATAACTTTTAGTTATAGTTTGGTTGCTGGTTTCTAGTTGATTGTTGTTGGATTTAAACCTTATAATTGATTGATGAATTTCAGGAATAGTCTTATCAATTCAGATTGTTCGCCTTTTGGAAGAATAAAACGGAAGTTTCTTTCAATATTAAAATTTTTAATATCAATAATCATCAATTGATTGTTTTTCAGTTCATTTAAAACCGTACTGATCGACAGGAAAGCCAATGCATCCGAATGTAAAAGATAATTTTTAATACTTTCGCTGCTTCCCAGTTGCATTACAATATTTAGGTTTTCAATATTAATTCCTTTTTTCTTCAATCGATTTTGAATAAATTCTAACGAACCTGAACCCTGCTCCCTGAAAATTAATTCCAGATCATATAAATCTTTAAGATTCAAAGTTTTATTGGCTAAAGAATGATTGGTTTTTGCAACCAGTACAATTTCATCAGGTTTAAATATTTGATAATCAAAATAATTCGATTGAGATTCTCCTTCGATAATCCCCAAATCAATTTTTCCTTCTTTCAGTAATTCCGAAATAATTTCCGTGTTGTGCGTAAGCAGTTCAATTTTAATGTCTTTATAGTACGAATTGAATTTAGCCAAAATTTCGGGTAAAATATATTGAGCAACAGTTGTACTCGCTCCGATGATTAATTTCCCTTTATGCTGTTGGTTGATCTGATTAATTTCAAACTCCAGATCACGATAAATATTTCGGATTTTTTCAGCATATTCAAACAAAATTCTGCCACTTTGCGTCAGCTGAATCGACGTTCCTTTTCGATCAAATAACTTGGTGTTCAGCTGATTTTCTATTTCTTTAATGTGCTTTGTGACCGCGGGTTGAGAAATGTTCAGTTCTTCCGAAGCTTTTGTAAAGCTCGATCTTGAAGCTACCGTATGAAAAACTTTTAATCGATAATCAAACATATTCCTGGTTGTTGGTTGGCGGTTAATCGTTTTTAGTTTTCATAAAATTAAGAATCTTACACAAAAAACTAACAACTATCAACCAATTTCTATAGATCCGAGAAACTTTTATCATTCAGATGTTCGAATCTTCTGTTTTTTGCTTCTCCGATTTTCTGTTTCGTATAAATGCTGTTGTTTCCTGATAGTAAATAAGAAACAACACACGCAATAGCAATATAAACGCCACTTTCGGCACCGAATAATTCAATGCCCATCAGCATACAGGCGAGTGGGGTATTGGTTGCTCCGGCGAAAACAGCCACAAAACCCATTCCCGCCAATAATCCAAATGGTAGCGGAATAAGTAATGACAGAGCACTTCCCAAAGTCGCTCCGATGAAGAATAACGGGGTGACTTCACCGCCTTTAAATCCTGCCGAAAGTGTGACAATCGTAAAGATCATTTTTAAGGCAAAATCATACAAAGGAAGTTGTTTTTCAAAAGATTCAACGATGGTTGGAATTCCCAAGCCTATATATCTCGTCGTTCCCATAGTAAAAACGGCTATTGCAACAATAATTCCACCGATAGCCGGACGAAGCGGTAGATATTTTATTTTAGATTTAAAAATTGAGCCTGCCCAATGAATTATTTTACTGAACGCTGCGGCACAGATTCCAAAGGCAATTCCTGCCAAAACGCTGTATACAATAGGCAGAAATTCAAGTTTCGGAATAAAATCAATGTGATAGTGGGTATGCTTTACGTTCCAGAGATTCGTTGCCCAATCGGCTAAAATCGCGGATGCAAACGCAGGAAAAATAGCATTGTAACGAATTTTACCAATCAGAAAAACTTCAAGTCCGAAAACAGCTCCTGCCAAAGGTGTTCCGAAAACAGAGCCAAATCCGGCAGCAATCGCTGAAATGATTAAAATTCTTCTTTCATTTTGATCTAATCTGAAAGGTTTGGTCAGCTGATCGGCAATCGCGCCCGCCATTTGTAAAGCGGTTCCCTCGCGACCCGCCGAACCTCCGAAAAAGTGAGTAACAATGGTTCCTAAATAAACAAAAGGTGCCATTTTGAAAGGAATAATTTCCTTCGGCTCATGAATATTCTCAATTAAAAGATTATTTCCGGCTTCCACATTTTTCCCGAAGTAATAATAGAGAAGTCCGACCAAAAAACCGGCAACAGGTAAAAAGGCAATGATCCAGATATGATTTTCCCGAAACTGGGTTGCCCATTCCAATGACTGTAAAAAGCCTGCCGAAGCCGTTCCTACCAAAGCACCAATGATTAAACTGATGCAAAGCCATTTCGCAATATAAGGCAACGCAGGGTATTTTCTGAAGAAAAATTTTGTATGAAAAACAGTTTTTGTTCTAAGTGCTCGTTGATTTTTAGGCATATTTTTCCTGATTTAATTACTGTTAATAATCTTTTAATCAGGCGTCATCAGCTTTTGAAGGCGGTTGGGTAAGGAAGAACACCATTTCCTTTTATAGGGCAAATATAGGATAATTTTAAATATTATAAAAACGGCTTCATTTCATCTTCAATCTGCGTTCTTAGCTCCATCAGACGTTTGGCATATTGTTCCTGCTGTTTTTCTTCTTCGGTTTCTGGAATCCATTTGGGAACGGGAAGTTTCTTACCATTTTCGTCAACCGCTACAAACACGATGATACAATGTGTTTTTTTATCAAAATTAGGCTGTTTCAGATTTCTGGAAAATACATTAATGGAAATGTGCATGCTCGAAGAACCTGTATAAATTACCTGGGCTTCTACCTTTACAATTTCCCCGATTTTTATAGGTTCGTAGAAACGTATTCCGCCAACATACACGGTTACCGAATAATTTCCGCTCCAAGTGGTTGCACACGCATAACCTGCCTGATCGATCCATTTCATAACGCTTCCTCCATGTACATTTCCTCCGTAGTTCACATCTGAAGGCTCTGAAATAAACTGAAAAGTGATAGGTTTGTTCTCCATTTTTTTTAATTTCAATAAAGATATTTAATAATTTTCAGAATCTCTTATTTAGCCTTAATTTTGAGGATTAAAATTTAATTATGAAGAAAGTTTTTCACCTTAATACCTGCGATACTTGCAGAAAGATTTTAGCGCAATTCGATTTATCAGATTGGGAAAATAGAGAAATAAGAAAAGAACCGATCACGGAAGAAGAACTGGCTGAAATGTATGATAAAACAAAATCGTATGAAGCTTTATTCAGTAAAAAATCGACTCAGATTAAGTTGAGAGGCTTGGATGTAAAATCTTTAGGGGAAAAGGATTTCAAAGAATTGCTTCTTGATCATTATACTTTTTTGAAGCGTCCTGTTTTTATTACTGATAATGAAATTTTCGTAGGCAATGATAAAAAGAATGTTGAAGCACTGAAAGAATTTTTTGGCGTTGCAGAATAATAAGTTGATTAGCTACCATCATAAATGAAAAAACTGAATTTTTTAGTAATTCTTACCGTTATTCTAAATGCTGTAATCGTAATAGGTGCGGGGCATGGTTTGGGTATCTTGCTAATATTTGAAGTTTTAAGTCCTAAATTTATTTTAACTGAGGGAATACATTTCAATAAATTTGATTCTTATGATGGAAGATTATTACCTGTTGCATTTTTATCTTTAATTTTTCAAATACTGCTTTTAATCATTTTGAAAGTGAAGGTTTGGAAGCTACAGAAAATTTTAATAAATACATTTTGTATTGCTTTAATGTTGGCGTTTTTTGTTTTAATTAAAGATTTTTCAGAATCTAGTTTGGATAGATTATCGTTACTAGGCGGAATTCCTTTTTTAATATCATCTGTCTTTTTGCTAATTAAAATTAATTTTTTAGTAAAGTTTCAGTAAGTAAAATATCAAACCTAACGGGTTTTCAAAACCCGTTAGGTTTTTAGAAGAGCTTTGGGAGTATACAATTGACGGAAGTTCCAAACAAACTGCGGGGAATAAAATGCAACATACAGAAAGTCCAAATGAAAGTGGACGAATAAAATCGTAAAGACTGAGGCCTAGCCCGGATAGG
Organism: Chryseobacterium sp. GM_Chr_2; assembly: GCF_026540445.1. NCBI lineage: Bacteria > Pseudomonadati > Bacteroidota > Flavobacteriia > Flavobacteriales > Weeksellaceae > Chryseobacterium > Chryseobacterium sp. GM_Chr_2. The sequence continues at coordinate 188,166 of NZ_JALNUD010000009.1, read as the reverse complement.
AGCGGCATCCTTTTTTCGGCGGCTGTAGCGAAGCGGAAGCCGTCGAAAAAAGATACAGCGGATAGCCGGAATAAGCTCCTAAAAAACAAAACCGTCTCGTAAAATGTACGAGACGGTTTTTCTATTTTAAACAATATTCAATTATACAAAAGGAGCTTTCACCACTTTTGCAGGTATATTTTTGTTTCTTACCTGAATGAAGATTTCAGAACCCAATTTGAAGTAAGGCTTGTCTACATAAGCAAGACCCAAACCTACTTTTTTCATAGGAGACTGAGTTCCGGAAGTTACTTTTCCGATCACGTTTCCTTCTGAATCTACAACCGGATAATCGTGTCTTGGAACTCCTTTATCTGTTAATTCAAAAGCAACCAATTTTCTGGTAACGCCTTCTTCTTTCTGTTTTGCGAAAGTTTCTTTAGATACAAAATCTTTATCAAATTTCGTGATCCAACCTAATCCCGCTTCAATCGGAGACGTAGTATCATCGATATCGTTTCCGTAAAGGCAGAATCCTTTTTCTAGTCTCAAAGTATCTCTGGCAGCCAATCCGCAAGGGATAGTTCCTTCTTCAGCACCCACTTCAATGATGGCATCCCAAAGTTTTTCCGCAGAATCATTGTTAAAATAAATCTCAAAACCGCCACTTCCTGTGTAGCCAGTGTTTGAAATAATAATATCGCTAACTCCTGCAACAGAGCCTACTGTAAAGTGATAGTAAGGAATTTCCGAAAGGTTAGTTTCTGTTAATTTTTGAAGAATTTCAGTCGCTTTCGGACCCTGAACTGCCAATAAAGACATGTCGTCGGAAGCGTTCGTCATTTTTGCTCCAAAAGTGTTGTATTTTGAAATATGATTCCAGTCTTTATCAATATTTGAAGCGTTTACAACCACAAAATATTTTTCGTCTGCCATTTTGTAAACGATCAAATCATCTACAATACCTCCGTTTTCGTTAGGTAGACAAGAATATTGTGCCTTTCCGTTTTCCAAAGCATCTACATTGTTTGTTGTAACGAATTGTAAAAGCTCTTTAGAACCGGGACCTTCAATAAAAAACTGTCCCATGTGAGAAACATCGAACAATCCTGCTTTTTCTCTTACGGCAAAATGCTCTTCTGTAACTCCGGAATACTGCACAGGCATTTCAAAACCTGCAAAAGGTACGATTTTAGCTCCCAAAGAAACGTGTTTGTCGTACAAGGCTGTTTTCTTCATATTTAAATTTATTTCTATTTCTTTATTTTAAAACTGTTAAAGGCTTCGTTGAAAAGCATCATAAAATGCCCGTTCCAGTATTTTTGATTACAATTAATGGAAATTAAATACAGATCTTTATCTTTCTGAAAAACCTTGGTTATCCAAAAAAGATTGTCTTTTGGATCCAGATATTCGTAAAAATATTCTGTATATCCCTTTTTTCCTTTGCTGCTTTTCACTTTACTCTCGTCATCGGCAGATTGGTAAAGGGCAAGGACGAATTTTTTAGTTTCCTCTTTGGGAAGAGCAAGGTCGTGATATTCGGAAATAGTGATTGCTCCCATTTCTCCGGAAGGGAAAATGTTAATAATATCGCTGTCATTGGTGGTTTTCCAGCCATCCGGAACGTTGATCGAGTAGTTGGCTGTATCAAATACCGTAGATTTTTGAGCAAATGAAAAAGATCCTAATAAAAAGGCAAAAGCGACTATTAATTTCTTCATTGTTCTAAAAATGATGTTTGTATTCAGCTAAAATGATCTTAAACCATTCGGTGAAGTTATCGGGATTTTCGGCAAGTTCTCGGTCAAGATCTTCCAATGAAATATATCGTACGGCCGCCACTTCATTTTTGTTTAAATTAAATTCAGCATTGAAATTTCCTACAAAAACATGGTCTAGCTCGTGTTCCCACAAGCCACCGCCAACATTGGCTTTATAAATAAAATGGAATTTTTCTGAAAGTTCGGTTTCAATTCCCAATTCCTCTTTTAATCTTCGATTCGCAGCATCAAGATACGTTTCCCCATTTCTTGGATGAGAGCATACCGCATTGGTCCATTTCAATGGAGAGTGATATTTTTCGTCGGCTCTTTGCTGTAAAAGCATTTCTCCTTTTTCATTAAACAAAAACACGGAAAAAGCACGGTGTAGCACGCCATTGATGTGTGCCTGCTGTTTTTCCATTAAGCCTAAAACGTTGTCCTGAGGGTTGACTAAAACTACGAGTTCTTCCATTTCTACAAATGTAAGTTTAATAAATGTATTTTGGAAATTTTTGGTGAAACATCATTGCTTTTAAGAATGAATCTAAAATTTACTTTTTAGAAGCTTTCCCTATTCGAATAAATAAAAAAGATAATGCTAAAAAGAAGAGTAAGATGAAAAACGCATTAATAAAAACTTTATTTAAACCTAATTCAGTTACATTCACAAACGGGTAAGGATAAAATTTAGAGAAACTTCCTCTTATTAAGATGTAAAAAAGATAGAATAAAGGATAAATTGCCCATAATGCCATTTGTTTGTACTGTAAATTTTTCTTGTTTTCGTACAAGTGCCAGTAAATAATAACTAAAACAGGAATAATGCTGTGCAGCAATTCGTCTACAATTCTCTGCAGACCTGTGGGATTCCATGTCGATCGTAAAGCAACCTGATATACCATTCCGACAATCAGAATATAAATGGTAATCGCGGTAAGTAAACCTGATTTTATTTCTGAATCTGATTTTTTTAAAGCCTGATTGGTAAAATAAATAGCTACCATTAAATTGGTAAGAATCGTAAAATAACTGAAAAATTGAATCGTCATTTCATTAAAATTCAGCACCGAATTTTTCAGCATTAAACAATACTGAGCAATTAAAGCAAACCATCCTAAAAGCGCAAAAACAAAAGCCAATGTTCTTTTCATATTTTATAAATGTGTTATTCAAATATAAGTAAATCAAGTTTTAAATGTAAATCGTCATAAGTAAGACCTTGAAAAAAGAAAAAATTTTAACTAAAATTATAAAAACGATAGGTAACATGTTGATTTTATTCCTTAAATAATAATTTTTAAAGCAAAAATTAAATTTAAACTAAGTTTAACGCCTTCATTCGATGTAAAAGCCGTAACTTTGCAACTCAATTTTTAACGATGGAATTAGAGTACATAGAACACATTAGTCCAATTCTGAAGGACGGAGTAAAGAATTACTTAATCGATATTGACGGAACTATTACAGAAGATGTTCCGAACGAAGAACCGGAAAGAATGGTTACTTGTGAGCCTTTTCCAGACGCGTTAGAAACCATTAACAGATGGTATGACGAAGGCCATCAGATTTGTTTTTTCACTTCCAGAACTGAAAATTTAAAACAAGTTACCATTGATTGGCTGGATAAACATGGCTTCAAATACCACAGCGTATTGTGCGGAAAACCAAGAGGCGGAAATTATCACTGGATTGATAATCACTTGGTAAGAGCCACAAGATACAAAGGTAAATTTACCGACCTTGTAGAAAAGCAGGTTACTATTGAAGTATTTAAAGAAGAAGAATAAAAAAATTTAGTTTAAAGATTAAACGATTAAATTTTTACCGCGGGTATTATTTAATTGTTTAATCTTTTTAATTTTTAAATCGATAAAAAGTTTTATGAAAGTTTTAGCAAACGATGGTTTGGATCAATCTGGAATTGATGCATTAACGGAGAAAGGATTTGAAGTGATTACAGCAAAAGTTCCTCAGGAATCTTTGGTAGATTACATTAATGAGCACCAGATTCGTACAATTTTGGTACGTAGTGCGACGCAGGTAAGAAAAGATATTATTGATAACTGTCCGTCTATCGAGATCATCGGTAGAGGTGGTGTAGGAATGGATAATATTGATGTAGATTATGCAAGGGAAAAAGGAATTCATGTCATTAATACTCCTTCTGCTTCTTCAGAATCGGTTGCTGAATTGGTTTTTGCTCACTTATTTTCAGGTGCTAGATTTTTGCAGGATTCCAACAGAAAAATGCCTTTGGTAGGCGATACTGAGTTTGCTGGTTTGAAAAAAGCCTATGCTGCAGGTATCGAATTGAAAGGAAAAACAATTGGTATTGTTGGAATGGGAAGAATCGGGCAAGAAGTAGCTAAAATTGCTCTAGGTCTTGGAATGCGAGTGATTGCAGCAGATAGCAATGTGGGAAGAGCGAGTATTAAAGTTACTTTTTACAACAATCAGTTCATCAATGTTGATATTGAGACAGAACCGCTTCAGGATGTTTTGAAACATTCAGATTTTATCACGCTTCACGTTCCGGCTCAGAAGGACGGTTACATGATCGGGAAAAATGAATTCGACATTATGAAAGACGGTGTTGCGATTGTAAACTGTTCAAGAGGTGGTGTTATTGATGAAGTTGCTTTAATTGAAGCTTTGGATTCAGGAAAAGTGAAATTCGCAGGATTGGATGTTTTCATCAACGAACCAACACCTTCAAAAGAAATTCTGAATCATTCTAAAATCTCTCTAACTCCGCATACAGGAGCATCTACATTAGAAGCGCAGGATAGAATCGGGCTTTCTTTGGCAGAGCAGATCTCAAGTATTTTACAGATCAACTAAGATTTTAAGGATAAAGTAAAAACCACCTCAATTTGAGGTGGTTTTATTTGTTATATATTGTTTTTACTTTTAAGCAAATCTCTGATTTCCATTAATAATTTTTGGTCTTCAGTAGGTCCGGCAGGCGCAGCAGGCGCTTCCTCTTTTTTAATGATCTTATTAGCTCCTTTTACCAACCAGAAAAGCACCATAGCGATACATAAAAAGCTGATCACCGCAGAAAGGAAATTTCCGTAGGTTACACCATTCCAGGATAATTTTGAAATGTTTTCTGCACCCGCAGCTTTCAACGCAGGGTTTAGTAATAACGGAGTAATAACGTCTTCCACTAAAGAAGAAACAATTTTTCCGAATGCACCCCCAATGATCACGGCAACCGCCAAATCAAGCACATTTCCTTTAAATGCAAATTCTTTAAATTCTTTTACAAATCCCATAATTTATATTTTTTTAATTAGTCTATACACAAAAGTAGGAATTTCAATTTTTAAAATTCAACATTTTATGAGTTTTTTGGGTTTAAAATTTACTTATTGAATAATTATAATTAAATTTAGTAAAACAATTAATAATGAAAATTTTCACGGCAGAACAAATTCGTCAGGGTGATTTGTATACAATTAATAATGAGCCAATTCCCTCGATACAGTTAATGGAAAGAGCAGCATTAGCCTGCGTAAACTGGATTTCTGAAAACTGTAAGAACCATAGAAACTTTGCGATATTTTGTGGGAATGGCAATAATGGAGGTGATGGATTTGCCATTGCAAGAATGCTTTATCAGAAAGGTTTTGATGTAGATGTTTTCATCAATTCTAAAGCTAAATATTCTGAAAATGCGAATGAAAATCTTAAAGAATTAAAAGAACTTTCAGGCGTTTTAATCAAGAATTTCAAAGATGCCGAAAGTTACCGTTTTGATAGCAGAACGATTATTATTGATGCCCTTTTCGGAATTGGCTTGTCTAGAAATATAGAAGGTGATTTAAAAGATTTAATTGATTTTTTAAACCAAAAAAAGAATGTCAAAATTTCTATTGATGTTCCTTCTGGGCTTTTTATTGATCGTATTGCAGATGAAAATTCAACGATTTTAAAGGCAGATTATACTTTAAGTTTTCAACTTTGGAAGAAAGGTTTTCTTCATCCTGAAACAGGAAAATATACAGGAAAAGTTGAAATTTTAGATATTAATTTAAGTGAAGAATATATCTCGCAGACTAACACGAATGATTTTGTGATCGACGATGAGGTGGTAAAAAATATCTTCAAACCCCGAAATGATTTTTCACACAAAGGAACTTTTGGAAAAGTAACTATTGTTGCCGGAAGTTATGGTAAAATTGGTGCCGCAGTTTTAGCAACTCAGGCAGCGTTGAAAACTGGTGTAGGATTAACATTTGCTCATGCTCCGAAATGTGGTTATGAAATTCTCCAAACTTCTTGTCCGGAAGCGATGTTTATCGAAGGGGGGAATCAGCAGATTGAAAATATTGAATTGAATGAAAATTCAGTCTATGGAATTGGTCCTGGAATCGGAAAAGATGAGAAAACACAAAAGGCTCTTCTGAAGTTTTTAAAGGAATACTCCCAATCTGTTGTGTTAGACGCAGATGCTTTGAATGTTATTGCTGAAACTAAAGATGGTTTACAATTAATTCCGAAAAAATCAATCATTACGCCTCATCCGAAAGAATTTGAAAGATTATTCGGAGCAACAAAAGATTCGTTTGAAAGAACAGATTTGGCGAAAAAAAAATCTAAAGAGCTTGATATTATCATTGTTTTGAAAGATCATCATACCCAAATCATTACGCCGGAAGGAAACGTTTTTTATAATCTTACCGGAAATTCCGGATTGGCAAAAGGGGGAAGTGGTGATATTCTGACGGGAATTATTACTTCATTTTTAGCGCAAAAATATACGGAGGAAGAGGCTGCGATTTTAGGGGTTTGGTTTCATGGAAAAGCCGCAGATTTTGCTTCAATAAAACATTCAAAAGAAGCTATGTTGCCGACCGACGTTATTAACGAATTCAGGAAAGTTTTTGAAGAAATCAATGAAAAAGTAGAAATTAAACTTTAAAAAATATTGAGTTTCCCTAAAAATAAAAAGCAGATTATAAAACTATAATCTGCTTTTGTATTTAAATATAAACTTTATAAATTATTCCGGTTTCTCGTTTTCCGCCTGCGTGATTTTAAACTTTTTAGAAATAGCCATGATCACGAATCCTGCTATCATAAAAGGTATCGAAAGTACCTGTCCTGTATTTAATCCTCCGAATTGGATGAATTCGTCTCCCTGCGGCTCTTTTAAGAACTCAACGAAGAATCTGATTGCCCAAAGAATGATGAAGAATAATCCGAATAACCATCCTTGCTGATATTTTTTATTCGTTTTTCTGTATAAAATCCAAAGCATAACGAACAGACAAACGTATCCAAAAGCTTCAAATAATTGGGATGGATAACGAGGAACCGTGATTCCGTATTCGCTGCTTTGCTGTGGGAAAAGTAACGCAAATGGAGAGTTGGGGTCTACTTGTTTTCCGATGATTTCAGAGTTGAAAAAGTTCCCTAATCTTACAAATGCACCGCCCAAAGATACTACAATTCCTAGTCTGTCATATACCCAAAACGGATTTTTCTTTATGATTTTGAATGAATAATAAAGCGTCGTAAAAATCAAAGCGATGGTTGCACCGTGACTTGCCAATCCGGAAAATCCTGTGAATTTAAATCCGTTTTTAGTGCTTATCGGTAAAAATACACTCCAGAAATCTTCTTTGAACAATTCGGGCTGATAGAAAATAACGTGTCCCATTCTCGCGCCTAAGATCGTTCCAATCAAAGTCCATGTGAAAAGAGGCTCCAGATATTTCTGGTTTACATTGTCGATTTTAAAGATTTTTGTCATCAAAACGTAACCAAAACCAAAAGCAAAGACAAACATTAAACTGTAAAAATGTAATGTTACAGGCCCCAACTGAATACCTTTTGTAGGATCCCAGATTTTAAAAGGAGTATCTAGCTCCACATTATCTGATGCAGCAATCGGTTTGCTGGATTTTACAGCATATTTAAAGGTGTCAATATTTTCCTGACTTACAGGAGTCGTGATCAATTTAAAATTTTTATCTAAAAACTGATATTGCGCTGTTTTGAATTTATCTAAAGTTAAAGCACTGAAATTATAATAATTCGGTTCAAAATTAGATTCGTTCAGAATCACCAAAACATTTCCTTCAACTTTTCTGTCTGGAAAAACGTTCAAATCTCCCAATTCTGTTGTTGCGTAAATCTTTACGGGAACATCAGCTGAATTTACTTTTAAAGTTCCTTCTGATAATCCGCCGGGATAGTTTTGTGCAAAAATACTTTGAGTAATTAATGCAAATACAGCGAGGTAGATTCTGAAAAAAATATTATTCATCTCTATTTTTTTAGTAATTTTTTAATTTATTGATTTTGTTTTTTTTGGGTGGCACGGGATCATAGCCGCTTCCTCCCCAAGGATGACATTTTGCAATTCTTTTTATACCCATCCAAAATCCTTTAAACACGCCATGCACTTGCAAAGATTCTACCATATAATGCGAACAAGTAGGTTCGTAACGGCAGTTTTTAGGAAGTAAAGGCGAGATAAACCATTGGTAAAATTTGATGAGAATTACCAGAGGAAAAGTGATTATTTTATTGAATGTAAGTTTCAAAACATTGCAAAAATAGGGTAAAAAATTGAAAATTAGTTTAAATTTGTTAGAAGTTTCAGACGTGTAAACAGCGTTTCATCGGATAAATTCGGGTGTTCGTCGATTTGTCATCTTTTTAGATTTAAAATCATGATTTTTGCAGCGTTTCTGTGACCTTTACATTAAAAATTTACTTTAAATCAAACAATAATTTTGAGTCAAAATATTCCATTAGCCGAAAAACTGAGACCGAAAACGCTGGATGAGGTTCTGGGGCAGGAACATCTTACCGGAGAAAAAGGAACCATCAGAAAAATGATTGATAATAACAATCTGAATTCACTTATTTTTTGGGGACCGCCGGGAACGGGGAAAACAACCATAGCGGAAATTCTTTCTGAAAAATCGGGTAGAAAATTCTATAAATTGTCGGCTGTTTCTTCTGGAGTGAAAGATGTGCGCGATGTGATTGAAGATGCTAAAAAGCAAAATCTGTTTTCCGGAAAGTCGCCGATTTTGTTTATTGATGAGATTCACCGTTTTAATAAATCTCAACAGGATTCTTTGCTTCATGCGGTTGAAAAAGGATGGATTGTTTTAATTGGAGCGACAACGGAAAATCCGAGTTTTGAGGTAGTTTCTGCTTTACTTTCCAGAAGTCAGGTTTATATTTTAAAAGCTTTGACTTATGAAAAACTGGAAGAACTGATTGATATTGCTCTAAATCGATATAATCAGGATGAAAAAACAGAGTTTGAAATTGCTGATAAACAAGCTTTTATTCAATATTCGGGAGGTGATGGAAGAAAGTTGATTAATTCCGTGGAATTGGTTTTGAATCAATATGTTAATTCAAAAAAGAAAAAGATTACCAATGAAGATGTGCTGGAAGTTTTGCAGGAAACCATGGCGCTTTATGATAAAAATGGCGAGCAGCATTACGATATTATTTCTGCTTTTATTAAATCGATGCGTGGAAGTGATCCTAATGGCGCTGTGTATTGGCTCGCAAGAATGATTGCTGGAGGTGAAGATATTAAATTCATTGCCAGAAGAATGCTGATTTTAGCTTCTGAAGATATTGGCTTGGCCAATCCGAATGCGTTGGTGATTGCTAATAATTGTTTTCAGGCGGTAAATGTGATCGGAAATCCTGAATCAAGAATTATTTTAAGTGAAACTGCAGTTTATCTGGCGGTTTCTCCGAAGAGTAATTCAACCTATAATGCGATCAATGAAGCATTGGCTTTGGTAAAACAAACCGGAAATCTTCCCGTTCCTTTACATTTAAGAAATGCGCCGACAAAGCTGATGAAAGACCTCGATTATGGTAAAGAATATAAATATGCCCACTCTTACGAAGGTAATTTTGTCGATCAGGATTTTTTACCGGAAGAAATCAAAAACATAAAATTATATGAACCGGGAAATAATGCAACGGAGAAAAAAATTTACGAAGAGCTTAAGAAAAAATGGACTAATAAATACTAAAAAAGGATGCTGTAAAGGCATCCTTTTTGTGAAATATGTTTTATAAATTATCTCTGAGTCGTAATGTATAAAGTCTTTTTGCCGTTGTAGTCTTTCACTTCCATTTTAGCTAAAAGATCTCCGTAAACTGCTGTTGCAGGATCTTTAAATTCATATCCGTCAATCAAAACCAAATTATCATTGGGTAATTGATACTGGTTGTTCAATTTTGCAATCGTAAGCCTGTCAAGACCTCCTTGTCCTTGCTTTATTTTTACTTCAGTTAAGCCGTTTTCAGCAATAAAACTGTATTTTTTTAAGCTTTGAGGAAGAGTAGCTGCTGTTTTATAAGCGTTTTTACTTTGTACGATATCTTTTCTAATATTGAACATATCTACGGTTCCTACCACATCATTTGCAACGGCAAATCTTGTTGAAGGATTCTTCTGAGCAAATAAAGTTGCCGAAGAAAACATTAATAAAGAGTAGAAGATTTTTTTCATAATCTGGAGAATATATAAAGATTAAAAACTGGATAAATATAGTTATTTTTTACAAAATCTGAACGAAGTTTCGGTTTAATTTGGAAATTAATCACAAATCAATGATTTTATTGAGATTCTGTTGTCTCATTTTCAATATTTTCTTCTTTATGATCTACCAAATTTTTAATGATATTTTTAAGTCTTTGAAAGGTGAATGAGCTTAATAATAAAATGATTCCCAAGATGATAAAAGCAACGATTCTCGAAACATTATCCATTTGCCAAACATCGTAAGCGTATAATTTTAACACAACAATTCCGATCAATGCAAAGCCAACTTTTGTAAGTTCTGAGACTGAATTTTTCAATCCTATATAAATGAATAAGCTTGACAGAATAGCCCAAATAATAGGTAAATAAAGAATACTGAAATGTTTTTCAAGCTCGTAAGATTCAGCCAAAGTATTGGAATTTGTTACGTTGTAGATATGGTACAATTCAAAACTGACAACAGAGATCAAGGCTAATGAGAAAATCCAGTATGAAATATTTACACTGAAAAATTTGATTTTAGGTAAAATTTTCCAACCGATAAAAACAAACGGAATAAGATATAATAAATGAAGGGCATAAAAACTGCTGTCGATTTTTTTAGAAATGATGGATTCAATTATACTTAAACCTGAAACGGACGAATTAATGATAACCAAAAACAAAAACAGGTAAGACAAGCCAATTTTGAATTCTTTACTAATATCAAACACTTTTCGGAGTAATAATAATACGAAAATGAAATAGATGCTGTATAAAATTCCGGTTCCGAAGATAATGCTCCACGGTTTGTGAGAAATGTGATAGATTAATTCAAACAATAAAGCAAAATAAATGATTCCATAGCTTGCAAGAATGAACAAATTTTCGAAAAAATTATTTTCTTTTTCTTCGCTTTCGGTTAATTTTCTTAATAAAAATAAATTTGAAAGAGTGGTAATAACCGTTACAGAACTTGTGAGAAATACAGGATTGAAAACAATATTCAATTTATCTGATGAAAAATATTCGCCCCAAGTAATAATCTGTGCAATAATAACCAGCGGAAACAGAATATAAAAACATATTTTAAAAATGTTATGGTTGGTTCTTTTCCAGATAAATAGGAGAAGGGTAGCTTCAATAGCCCAAACACTTGTAATTAAATGAGTTTTAAACTGTAATGCAATCGCAATTGTTACTAAACTTACTGTAATTGCTGAAAATGTTGAATAATTAATTTCAAAACTTTTTTTGCTGTATTCTTTAAATAATAAAACAGAATTTACCAAAGCAAAAATAATCGGGAAAATAATTACAGGTTCGTATTTCAATTCATTAAATGTATAAACCAAACCTATAATGCTGGAAAAATTAATTAAAACCAACATCAGAATATCAGCAATCGAAAGAGTATTTTTCTTGAAATAATCCTGTAATGCAAATGCATAAAAAACAATATAGCTGATGACATAAAAGTAAACACTTAGAATTTCCGTTTTTTCAATCGTCCAATAGAAAAGGTATATATTGGTGAAAACAAAGGCAATCCAGCCCACACTTTTCCAATGTTTCAGAAAAACGATAATTAGCATTCCTACATTTAAAACCATTAAATAAGTAAAAAGAAAAGGGTAGTTGCTTTGCCCTGTACTGATCATTAATGGTGCTAAGAAACCTCCGAAAAGCGAAAAAATAATTAAAATTTCACTTTTATAAAAATAGGAGAGCCCAATGGAAAGTAGTGTAATAAGGCAAGTAACGACAAATGCTGTATTTTGGGTAAACAAATGATATTCGCGAAAGGCAATGGTAATGGTAAAATAGAGAACTGCAATTCCGCCGCCGGTAATAATAGAGGCGAAAACATTGTAATTTTTCCTCAAAAAATGACCGACCGTCATGATGATAGCTCCCGTTGCAATCCCGATGCCCACGCGGGGTGTTTCACCAATCCATTTTTTATCAATAGCATATTTTACAAAATAACCGATTCCTAAAACAAGGGTGAAAATACCAATGATAGTTAAGGCGTTTTGTTTAAGGAAATCAAAAACAGGCTTCATCCAATCTTTTTGAGGAACCTGAATCACTTCTTCCTGAAGAGGTTTTGAAGTTACATTTTGAAGTTCATTTTCAAAAGCCACTTCTTTGCTTAATTCTGGCTGAGCAGCAGTTTCAGCTTTGGGTGTAATTTCTTTAGAATAAACCTCAGAGCTTTTTTCCCGCATCAAATCGGCAACTTTTCTTTCCAGATCATTAATTCTATTAACGAGACTTGCGTAAACGAGAACAATAGCTATTATTAATATGATGATAAAAATGCTGTTCATTATTTGCTTTTTGTAAATCAAATATAATATAAATGAAATGAATAAGGATAAAAAAACTCTGCCACCGAAAATGTGACAGAGTGATTGGTAATACAGATTAAATAATATTAATCTTAGTTTGATACTTTGTAAATGTAAAAAGACGAAAGGCTGGAACCTATCAGGCCTGCTGATAATGCTGTAGAACCTGTAAGGCCAAATGAAATCTTGTCACCTGCCTGCAAAGGGTACAGAGAATTAAGGCTTGATTCCGAAATCGTTAAACTTAAAATCAGAAGGTTAGCACCACTAAATGCTCGGTTGTCAATAAGCGTTGCTACACCTGCTCTTGTTCTTACGATTCCAATTCCTGGGGCATTAGCAAGAATTTCAGCCTGTAAACCTGTTCCATATCTGAAACTGAAACCAATAGCATATGTTCCGGTGGAAGGGATCGTGTAGGTATTGTCTGTATCAGAAAATAAAGCTGCAGAGCCTACTGTTCTTTCAGTAGTTAAGAAGTTCACCGCTCTGAAACCTGTCGGAAATAATCCCAGACTCAGTAAGCTTATTCCAGTTGTCTTTCTTGCAGCATATACCGAAGTATTTGTTATCCCAGTAGTATTTACTGCAGTTACAGCAGCATCTACAACAAGCTGAGGATTTACTTGTGCCACTTGGAAATCGCCACCTGAATTTTGATTTAATGCTAAAATTTGATAACCAGGTAAAGCGGGCGCCGAAGGTGTTTGCCTGATTTTCATAGTACCATTGATGTCGAGAGTTGCTGTCGGATTTGGTGTATTGATTCCAACTTGAGCGTGAATACTGCTTGCGGCAGCTGCAAAGATGAGGGTAAAGATCGTTGCTTTCATGAGTAAATTTTTTAATTAGTTTTCAAATAAATCATCAACAAAAATTATGCCTTTGGATTGTTAAAATTTTAATTATTAACAAGATATGGTATCATAATTTTAATTGATTCTATGTTATGTGTTTAAAAAAGTCTTATAAATACAATATGTTTCGAAATTATAAAAATAAAAATCTTGTTTTAAACGACATCAAAAATACTAATAAATCCCTATTCAATGAATAATTTTTATAAAAAAATAATACTGCCACATAATGTGACAGTATTATTTTGTGTAAACTGACAAAAAAGCTTATTTTTTTTATTTAATCTAAATTTTACTTAATCTAAACAATAATTTTTTGTTGTTTTATTTAATATTTGAAAATTAACTTTCAAGAATAAGAAAAACTGTCATATTTTTTTATGTCAAAATTTCTTATTAATGAAAAATCAGCTTTCCAAAAGATATTCTTTGTAATTACCTAAGAAATCGACTTCGGCTCCAATAGATTTTAATTCTTCCAAAGCATTTTCGTGCAATACTTTATCCCAATTTCCGACAACGTTGATGAAGAAGAAATAATTTCCTAAACCGGTTTTCAATGTTCGGGATTCAATTTTGCTTAAATTCATTTTGCGCCATGTAAAAACCGACAAAACCTGATGCAAACCTCCAGCATGATCTTCAGGAAGAGTAATCAATAAACTCGATTTTTCACCTAAAGTATTTAGTTTTTCATTATCGTAAACATTTTGCACTTTAGAAATGACGATAAATCGGGTATGATTTTGCTCAAAATCCTGAATATTTCGGTGGATGATTTTCAGACCATATAAATTGGCCGCGAACTGATTAGCAACTGCCGCTCTTTTGAGTTCAGGATGTTCCGAAACATACTTTGCCGCTGCCGCAGTGGAAGAGAACTCCTGCTTTTGAACATTTTTAAAGTTTGTATCTAAAAAATGAAAACTCTGAGCCAACGCTTGCGGATGAGAGTAGATTTTTTCTAATTCTTCGGCTTCATTATTAGGATGAATCATCAAATGATGGGCAATCGGCATTACGGCTTCTGCTTCAATTTTGATGTCGGATGTTTTATATAAATAATCCAGCGTCATCGAAACTGTTCCTTCAATCGAGTTCTCCAACGGAACCACAGCCTTGTCTACTTCTCCGTTTTCTACAGCCGTAAAGCAATCTAATATATTGGTTTGAGGAATTAATTCTTCGTTCGGAAAAAGCTGTGTGGCTGCCAACTGAGTGAAACTCGCCTGCGGACCTAAAAATGCAATCTTCATTATATCTCTATTTATTTTGAATTTTAAATGTAGTGAAAAAGTAATTACGCTTCGAGGTTTAATATCGTTAATTCACCGTTACTTTCATTAAACATTAAACATTAAACATTAAACATTAAACTTGCTCATTCCAACTCTTCTCTATAAGCTCCATTAAAAAATCCGGACACTTAATGACTTTGTTTGTTTTTGCATCCAAAAAGAAGAGCGTAGTGGAGGCTTCTGTGATTTTTATCATATCTTCATTGAAAATTTCATACTCAAATTCAATCTTTACTCCCGGAGTTTTTTTTACATATGTATGAATTTCTAATTTTTGATCATACAAAGCTGGTCGCAAATACTTAATTTTATACTCCGAAACAGGCAACCAAATTCCTTGATTTTCAATCTCATTATATGACATTCCTATGCTTCGGAAAAGCTCAACTCTGGCAACTTCAAAATACTCGGCGTAATTTCCGTAGTAAACATATTTCATGGGGTCTGTTTCTCCGTAACGTACTCTTATTGAGAGTGTTGTATGTATCATTTTAAGGTGTATTTTAGACATACAAATATATTTTTAAATAATCAATACCTGCAATATTTTTTTTTGAAAAGAAAAAATTCGACCTTTGTCCTCCTTCTAAAAATGTAATAATCTAGAGTTAATCGGGGCGTAAATTATGGATGAAAATTTAATGTTGATTTGGCAGAAATGTCTGCAGTTTATGCGTGATAACTTAAACGCGGCTGAAGATAATTCTGATTTAAAAAAGCTTGAAAAATCTTTCGATCTTCTGTTTGATAAAGTTCAGCCAATTTCTTTGGTTCAGAACAATCTTACGTTGATGGTTCCGAGCGATTTTTACAAGGAATATATTGAGGATAATTACTTGTCCTTACTTTCTGCTGCCCTGAAGAAAAATATTGGAAAAGGAGTGAAACTATGGTATTCTGTAATGGAAAATAAACCTAGCGGTTTAGAAAAGCCTGTTACCATGAATATGAAGGGAAAAACAGTTCCTCCTCCAAAAATGCAGGAAACGATGCCTCAAGGGTTTTCGTCAAATATAGTAAACCCGTTCGTGGTTCCTGGAATCAGAAAAGTAAATATTGATTCTAACTTAAAGCCAGACTTTTCTTTTGATAATTATATAGAAGGAGAAAGCAACAAATTTGCGGCTACCGTAGCTAGATCTATCGCTAAAAGACCTGGTGCAACGGCTTTCAACCCATTATTTTTATATGGTGGTTACGGAGTTGGGAAAACGCACTTGGGACAGGCCGTTGGTTTAGAAGTTAAAAGCCAGTTTCCGGATAAAGTAGTTTTGTATCTGTCTTCTGAAAAATTCATCCAGCAGTTTATTTCAGCTGCTAAAGCTCATAAGCAGACCGAATTTGCGAATTTCTATCAAATGGTAGATGTTTTGATTATCGATGATATTCAGTTCCTTTCAGGAAAATCTGCGACTCAGGATAGTTTCTTCCACATTTTTGATTATTTACATCAAAACGGAAAACAGATCATCTTGACATCGGATAAAGCTCCGGCTGATATTATGGATATTCAGGACAGGATTGTTTCCCGTTTCAAATGGGGACTTTCTGCAGAAATTAAATCACCGGATTTGCCAACGCGTAGACAGATTATTGTAGACAGATTAAGCCGCGACGGAATTGTTCTTCCGGATGATGTGCTTGATTTCTTAGCAACTGAAACTAAAACAAATGTAAGAGAGCTTATTGGAGTTATCAACTCGGTAATTGCTTATTCTACCATTTATAAGAAAGATCTTAGCCTTGAATTATTAAAAGATACCATTAATAAGATCGCTGCCAATCAGAAAAAGGTTATCAATATTCCTTATATTCAGGAAGTTGTTTGCGATTATTTCGGAATCAAAAAAGAACAGCTTTTATCTAAAACAAGAAAAAGAGAAATTGCATTACCAAGACAATTGGCAATGTATTTCTCAAAAGAATATACAAACTCTACATTCAGCAAAATTGGTGAAGAAATGGGAGGAAAAGACCACTCTACGGTAATGTATGCTTGTGATACGATTAAAGATGTTTCTAAAATTGATAAAGAGATCAAAAAGTATGTAAAAGACTTGACTGAGAAAATCAAGCAATAAGAAATAATTCAATTAAAAATATAAAAATGGAGAATAAAATTTATTCTTCATTTTTTGTTTAATACAATAATTTTTTAATCATTAAATCTTTTAATTTTTAAATAAAACAGTATGAAAATATTAATGGTTTGTCTTGGTAATATTTGCAGAAGCCCTTTAGCAGAAGGGATTATGAAAACAAAGGTACCTTCTCATTTTATGATAGATTCTGCCGGAACAATTTCCATGCACGAAGGAAAACATCCTGATAATAGATCGATAAAAACGGCAGCAAATCATCAGATTGATATTTCACAACAGAGATCAAGACCCATTACCAATGCTGACTTTGATAAATTTGATAAGATTTATTGTATGGATATTGATGTGATGGCAGATGTTATCTCAAAAGCTAAAAACGAAGAACAACGCCAGAAGGTTTCTCTGTTTTTGGAGGCTTTGAATGATGATGAAAATGCAGAAGTTCCTGATCCTTATTGGGGAGATATGAAGGAATTTGAAGAAGTTTTCCAGCTTATTGATAAAGGATGTGATGCTATTTTTAATCAGCTACAAACGATTCATCAGTAATTTTATAATTCATAACTTGCAACTTCTAATTTATAACTAAAATAATGCTTTTTTTACTGCCTGCTTATCTTTCTGAAAACACTTCTATCACACATTTTTCGCCTGTAATAAAGGAGTATATCATGCAAACGGATTATTTCTTTGTTGAAAACGAAAAAACAGCCAGAAAAGTGGTGAAATTCTTCGCGCCTGAGAAAAAACAAGCCGATCTGAAGCTTTTTTTGCTGGATAAATATACCGAAAATGCTGACATTAAAGAAGCTCAAGAACTGATGCTGAAGGGTCAGGATTTCGGATTGCTTTCCGAAGCCGGACTTCCATGTATTGCCGATCCCGGAAATTTGATGGTGAAGTGGTGTCATGAAAAAAATATCAAAGTTATTCCTATTTCAGGGCCTTCATCTATTATTTTAGCATTAATTTCAAGCGGTTTTAATGGTCAGGAATTCACATTTAATGGTTATTTACCAATTGATAAAGGAGAAAAGAAAAAGCAAATCGTTCATTTGGAAAGCTTAGTTCAGAGAACGGGATATTCGCAAATTTTCATGGAAACGCCTTATAGAAATAATGCGCTATTTGAAGATTTAGTTAAATTTTTATCGCCTAATACAAAGCTTTGTATTGCGGCCAATATCAACGATCCTGAACAGGAATTCATCAAAACAAAAACGATAAAAGACTGGCAAAAACAAAAACCAGAACTTCATAAAATTCCTGCTGTTTTTGTATTAGGGAAATAGTCATTGTGATGTACGTAGCAAGCTTATGCTAGGTTTTTAGAATTATATTTATCTCAAAATTTAATAAAACATTTAATAGATGCTTCGACAGGCTCAGCAAGACACATTGCTACAAATTTACCGTTGAAATAGACGGTTGATATTAGAGAAATGTCATGCTGAGCTTGTCGAAGCATTTTAATAATAAAAAACTATTTTTTCTTCCTATTTCTCCATTTTCTCCAAAGAAAAATCACAACAGGAATCAGCAGAAAGAACGGCCAAAGTGAAGTCAAACCAAGAAAGAAAGCAATAAAACTATTCCAGCCTTCTGTGAAAGAATCTCCAAAACGGCTTCCAAAACCAATCTTTGAAGTCATTGAACTTCTTACTTTTTCCTTATATAAAGTAAGATTCAGAGTGCTATAATTCACGCGATCATCAATAAATCGAAGCCTGCCTTCTGAAACATCAATTTCATCTTCCAGTTCCCTTATATTTTCCTGAATTTCCAGCATGTCTTTCGTGGTAGCAGCGCTTTTCAGCATATCCCGGTACTTTTCCAAATAGATTTTCTTATTGGCGAGTTTAATGGAAACATCTGTATATTCTTCCGTGACATCATTTGATGAAATATTTTTAGATAAAACAGAACCCATTCCGTCTGAAAACGAATTGATTAATGCGTCGAAATTTTTGTGCGGAACTCTTATTATTAAGTTAAGATTTTCATCGGTATCTGTATTTCGAAACTCTTCTTTCTGAATGTAGGCATTATTCTTTTTTACGATTTCATTCACCTGATTCTGAGCTTTTTTCGTGTCGCCAACCTGAATCGTCATTTCACCGTTTTTAATGATTTTTTTGGAAATTGTATCATTTGTATTTAAATACGGATTTTTATTTACACTGGCTGATTTTTCTGAAATGGCAGCAGGTGAATAATTTGCTACTTTATCTTCCTGAACAATATCCACTAAACTGGCATTTAAAGCCTGTGTTTCATTCTTTTTACAATGAATAAGAAGAGTACAAAATGAGAGTGATAACAATAATTTTTTCATGAGTTATTTTTTTTGAACCTTATCAAAAGTAGAGGTAAAAACCGAAACAGATTGAAATTTTAAAGAACAATTGAATTTTAGGGGAATGAATTTATAAATTTATTCTTGACCTGACCAGAAACGGCTAAAAATTGAATTTATTTTATATTTTTATTGAATGAAAAAGAGTCTTTTAGCCATCCTATTTTTACCATTTTCGATGTTCGCACAGGAAGTTCCGAAGCTGACAGACGAAATGGCGATTAAATTATCCGAAAAACCACTTCATTGCATCAATCAGGAATACCCGAACAAAACAGCGCATATTATTAATAATGCGGGTGAAGTTCCTTTAACCCCAAAAGATCTGCACCCTAGTTTTTATGGCTGTTTCGATTGGCACAGCTCAGTGCATGGGCATTGGATGTTGGTTCGTTTATTAAAAACAAAGCCCAACTTATCGATTGCAAAAGACATTGAAAATATTCTTGATAATTCATTTAAAAAAGAAAATCTTCAGACGGAAGCAGCTTATTTCACCAAATATCAACTGACGGGAACTTTTGAAAGAACCTACGGCTGGGCTTGGTTATTGAAACTGGATGAAGAATTAGCAACCTGGGACAATCCAAAAGCGAAAGTTTGGCATCAGAATTTAAAACCTTTGACGGATAAAATTTTAGCTTCCTGGAAAGCTTTTTTACCAAAACAAACCTATCCAAACAGAACAGGAGTTCACCCGAATACTGCTTTCGCAATGGTTTTTGCATTAGATTGGGCAAGGGCAACAGGCGACAAAGCTTTTGAAAATCAGTTAATAGAAAAGGCTAAATATTTTTATTTAAATAATACAAAAACGCCTGCTTACCTTGAGCCGGATGGTTCTGATTTCTTTTCGCCGAGCCTTGAAATTGCAGATTTAATGCGAAGAGTTTTACCTCAAAAAGAATTTATTTCTTGGTTAAATAATTTCTACGAAAAACGAAGTTTAGAGAATATTGAAAAAATTCCTGTTGTGAGTGATTTGTCTGATTATCAAACCGTTCATCTGGTTGGTTTATCCTTTACAAAAGCCTGGTGTATGAAAGGAATTGCAAAATCTCTTCCTGATAATCATCCATTAAAAAAGGAATTCCAAAAAACAGCAACCATATTTTTAAACAACGGACTTCCTTTATTATTCCAAGGAAATTACGGAGGCGATCACTGGTTGGCAAGTTTTGCAGTTTATGCTTTAGAAGATTAATTAGCTTGATGATGGAAAATGGGCGCTGGAAGTTTTTGTGCTGCATAAACTTCCAGCCTCCATCTTCTAACTTCCTTACAAAAAACTAATACTTGATTCCCAGCTTTTTAAGAATAAAACTTAAAAGCCAGATCGGACCTACTAGAAGGAACTGTAAATCTTTTAAGAAAGAAGGTTTTTTGCCTTCAATTTTATGTCCCGCGAACTGCAGAATCCACGTAATGACGAAGACAGAAAGATAAACGATCCAAGAGTTTTCTTCAAAACGAATATTGATTCCATAAGCGAAACTTTCCATTAAAATCATTACAAATAGCATGATTAAACTTACCAAAAAAGAAAGGCGCATATAGAAAAGGGTAACTAATGCAATCGCGATAAGGCTTATGTAACTGATTTCACCAATATATCTAAAACCAATGGATTTTGAGGGAATGAGTGAAATAAATCCTATAATCGTCCAGAAAATCAAAGGAACGCAGATCCAATGGATCAGCTTATTGGTCGGGTTTCTGTGGCTTTCGCCATATTCAGCAAAAAGTAAATCAATCTTTCTCATAGTAGAAATTTGGAAAATACTAAAATAATAAATTTTTGTAATCGCTCAGGAGATTGCTTACATTTGTGCTATGTCTGCCTTAGAAAAATTTGGGGTTGAGATTTTTACTCAACATAATATTTTCGAAAGAATTGCTGTCGATAAGCCTTTTCGACCTGATAATCCTGCGTTTATATTTATTAAAAGCGGCACTATAAAGCTTAAACAGCATTTTCGTGATCTTGAACTTTCTGCCAATATGTTTATGGTAACCGATCCGCAGACGATTTATGAAATGGTTTCCGTAAGTGAGGATTTCCAGTCGAGAATGGTTTCTTATAAACGTGAATTTATTTCAGCTTTATCATTGAAATTCAATCGATTAATTACGTATCGCTATTTCAGGCAACAAATGAATATTGGGCTTCCTTTTCATAAGGATGAAATGGATGTGGTCTGGAAAAGTGTCAATTTCCTTAAATATATTCTGGATTCTGAAACGGAAATGGCCTATAAAAAGGAGATCGTGGAGCATTTATTTTCTGTTTTCTGTTACCAGATGGCAGGGATTATCTCTCAGGAAGACAGCAGCTCTATGAACCAAATGTCGAGACAGGAAGAGATTGTTTTTGTATTTCTGAATGATCTTGCAGAGCATCATCTCACAGAGCGCACAGTAGAGTTCTACGCCGAACGGCAGTCGATTACAACCAGACATCTTTCATCGGTTATTAAAGAGATTACGGGAAGGTCGGCGAGCCAAATTATTGCTTTAATTGTAATCAATGAAGCAAAAGTGCTTTTAAACTCTTCCAGCAAACCTATATCGGAGATTTCGTCTATTCTTGGTTTTAGCGATCAATACTCATTTTCACATTTTTTTAAGAAACATTTGGGTGAAAGTCCGTCACAGTACAGAAATCAGTTCGAAAACTAAAATCCTACATTTGAACATCTTTTTCCAATTCTCAAACATTTGTTTGAGGGTGTAATCACCCTAACTTTGTACTCGTAAAACAAGGTAAAATGGTAAAGAATATAAAAACAGCACTATCATTAATGATAGCGGTCTTTCCTGCGCTGTTTTTTTCACAGGAAATAAAACAGATGACAGCGAATGAGGTGGCCGAACTCGCCGTACAAAATCATCAGCAGTTGAAAGTTTCGGCACAAAATATCGACATCGCGAAACAAAATACGAACGTTACTAAACTTCAAAAATTGCCGACAATTACGGCTTCTACAAGTCAATTCTATTTAGGAAACGTATTAGCAATTGATAAGGATTTTTCAAATTCTACGACTATTCCGATGCCTCATTACGGAAGTTCTTATGCTGTTCAGGCGACTCAACTCATCTTCAAAGGAGGATTGGTAAATAAATCGATTGAACTGGCGGGACTTCGTGAGCAACTTTCAGAATTAGATTTAGAAAAGAATAAGCAGGATGTGAAATTTTTGGTTATTTCTAATTATTTGGATGTTTATAAAATCATCAATCAACAGAAAGTTTTTCAAAACAACAAAAAACTGGCTCAGGAACGTCTGAAAAATATTCAGAAGTTTTATCAGCAGGGAATGGTGACGAGAAACGAGGTGATTCGTGGTGAACTGGCCATCAAAAACTTAGATCAGGGAATTTTAAGGTTGGTGAATAATAAAAAGATCCTTAATTATAATTTAAGTATTGCTTTGGGTTTACCTTCTGATACTGAGATTATTCCTGTTGAAAATGTTGAAAGCAAAGATGCCGGAATCGGTATGGATTATTACGTAAATCTTGCCCATGACAGCAATCCTCTAATGAAATCTGCTAAAACAAATATTGATGTGGCAGACAAAAATATTGAGATTATAAAGACTGATAAAATGCCTACGATATCAGGTTTCGGAGGATATACCTTACAAAGACCGATCACGACGAGAAATCCTGTGCTGGATATGTATTCGGGAGGTTGGCAAACGGGGGTTTCTTTAAGCTATAATATTGATAATCTGTATAAAACGAAAGAAAGAGTAAAGTTGGGCGAAATTCAGAAAAATCAGGCGAATGATGCAATGACGTTGACTCAGCAGAATATTGATATGGCAGTGAATGCGGCGTATGTAAAATATCAAGAGTCGATTCAACAGGCTGATATTCTGAATGATGCTAAAAGTTTAGCAGAAGAAAACTATAAGATTACAGAAGCTAAGTACTTGAATCAGTTGGCAGTACAGGCAGAAATGATTGATGCGCAAAATCAAAAATTACAGTCAGAATTAGATTATGCCAATGCAGAAATCAATGTGTTGTATCAATATTATAATCTTCTGAAATCTACAGGAACGCTGTAAATAAATTCTCTGAGGTCTTTTTTAAGTGAAACGCCTTTGAGAGCTTAATAACATTTAGTAGTCAAAAAAATCTTAGCGCCCTTTGCGTTTAAAATAAATAACACAAGGAAAAAAGTTTAAAACTGAAAATCAAAACAATGGAAAACAAGGAACAAAATACTCAAAATACAGCTCCGGCACCCGTACAATCTAGTGCTGTGGCAAAAAAGAAAGAAAATAAAAAGAATAAAATCAGAGCCATTATCTCCAACATTATTGTGTTTTTGGTGATTGGTTTCGGATTATTCTGGCTGGTACGTGAATATTTTCACGTGGGCGACAAAACGTATACCGAAGCGGCTCAGGTTGAGGAGTTTATCAACCCGATCAATACGAGAGTTTCAGCATATATCAAAGAAATAAAATTCATTGAACATCAACAGGTTAAAAAAGGAGATACATTGGTTATCCTTGATGACCGCGAGATTTTAACACAATTAGGTCAGGCAGAAGCGGCTTATCAGAATGCTTTGGCACAAAAGACAGCAACTAGTTCATCGGTAAATACCGTTTCCAACAACGTAAGCGTAATGGAATCTAATATTGCAGGAGCAAAAGCCAGACTTTGGAATGCAGAGCAAAATTTAACCAGATATAAAAATCTGTTGGCTTCAGAAGCCGTAACCAGACAACAGTATGACCAGGTGAAAACCGAATATGATGCACAGAAAGCGGCGTATGAAACATTAGTGAATCAAAAGCAGTCTGCAAATCTGTCGACAACGGAGGTAAGAAGTAAATTAGGGATTAACGATGCGGAAATTAAGAGAACAAAATCTGCATTGGATATGGCAAAAATTAACCTATCTTACACGGTAATCACCGCGCCATATGACGGAGTAATGGGAAGAAGAACGATTTCTGAAGGGCAATTGATTCAACCCGGACAGCAAGTGGCTACGATTGTTCTGAACGGACAAAAATGGGTAACCGCCAATTTCCTGGAAAGCCAGATGCCGAATATCAAAATTGGAGAAAAAATGATGATGACAGCCGATGCATTGGGCGGACAAAAATTTGAAGGAATCGTAACTGCTATTTCAGCGGCTACAGGTTCGAGATATTCCAGTGTTCCGACGGATAACTCTACCGGAAATTTTATCAAAGTTCAACAGAGAATTCCTGTGAGAATAGAGTTTACGGCTTCCAATAAAAAAGAAGATCTGGCTAAACTAAGCGCGGGAATGAACGTGAATGTGAACATTAATAAGTAACAAGTAATAAGTAAAATGAACCAAGTAAAATGTTGAATATTTAAGTAAAGTGAAGATTACGGATTTAGATTGATTTATTGAAATTTTTTACTTCTGTAATTTTTACTTATCTCTTTCCACTTTTTCCTTGGCTCTTATTCAAAAAATGTACAATAAAGGATTATACAACGACTGGGTTCCGAAACCCGTGCAGCTTTTGCTGATTGTATTGCTTCTTGCGGTGGTAATGCCGTTGGGGGGCGTGTATACGGGAAACATCAGCTATGTGGTGAGTGGAACCGGGGCGATGACAGAGTACTTCATGTGGGCGAATTATGCGACTACCATTGGGATGGGCGCGTGTATGCCGATTGTGATGAGAATGAAAATGAGATACAAAGTTCGTGATAAAATGACACTTTTACTGGTGCTTTTAGGTTTGTTGAGTTATTTGAATTCAACAACTTTTGAACCGATGATCTTCGTATTTTCCGCTTTGCTGATCGGGTTTTTAAAAATGATGGTAACGATTGAATTATTTTTACCGTTAATGGCCATGATCGGAAACAGAGGAATGTTCTACGGCGGATTTTATACCTTCGTTTTAGCCATGAATCAGGTTTCTGCCTATTATGCGGTGGAAGTTTCCATTCAATACAACTGGCAGCATTTTTATGTGATCATGGCGGTTGGGTGCTTCATTTTGGCTTTGCTGCATTGGGTTTTTATGCACGATAAATATTTTGCATTAAAAGTTCCGTTGCATTATATTGATTGGTTGAGTATCTTACTTTTCGTTTCCACATTTATGTTTTCGGCCTATGTTTTTTCGTTTGGAAAACAGCAGGATTGGCTCAATTCAAGAAATATTATCAATGCAAGTATCGCCGCTTTTGTGAGTTTTGCCTTGTTGGCGATTCGTCAGTTTACGTTGAAAAGACCTTATATATCATTTAAAATTTTCACTAAAAACAATGTTCAGCACGGATTATTTATGCTTTTTATGCTCGGAATGTTTTTAGGAACAACCTCTATTCAGAACACTTTTGCAGTCGGAGTTTTGGGATATGACCAATTAACTAATGCAAGATTAAATTTATTGATGATTCCCGGACTGGTTTTAGCCGGAGTTATTGCCATCATTTGGTTTAAAAAAGAAATTCCGCTAAAGATGTTCATTTTTTCAGGATTTTCAGCAATGGTGGGCTATGCGATGGTGATGTACTTTTCGATGGTGCTCGAATTCAGTTATGACAATTGGTATTTACCGATGTTCTTAAAAGGATACGGAATGGGCGCCTTATTCATTTCAGTCTGGTTTTATACGCTTGATAAACTGGAGTTGGATGAAATGCTTGCTGCCATAGGATTGGTCTTGGTTTGGAGAACATTTTTATCAGTCGGAGTTTTCTCAGCAATTTACGCTTGGTTTCAATATCATTTTCAGGTTGTTGCCATTGGAGATCTCGCTGTTTATATGGATGGAATGACGATAACTCCACAAAGTGTATCTGCTAATATGAAGACTATTCAGTTGAATGCCATTATTATAGCTAATAAAAAAATATTCGGATATATTATTTTGATGGGCTTGGGAGTGTTGATTTATGTTTTCACGCACCATTTCGGAAAAGAACGTTTCGAATATGCAAGATTTGTTAAAATATTAAACGGAAAATCGGCATTGGCGAGAAAAAGACTTCGCGAAAGAAAAAGATTAGTGAACGAAATAAAAGATGCAGCAGGTCCTGCGATATAAAGATACCTTGTTTTTCATTTGCAAAACTCCATTTTCATTGTAAAGTGGGGTTTTGCTTTTTTAGAAGCTGTTTAATTACATCGAAATGCAATATTAATTTTATTTGAAGCTTTTTCCCGCTTTCCACTATATCTTTTTTGTTACGGGCTCCGCTTCGCTGCGCCCGCAACAAAAAAGGATGCCGTTTCAATCGGGGCTAAAAAAGTTTGTAGGCTCAGAAAAAGCTTTCTGAGCCAATAAGGTTAAGTTTAAAAATGGACAAACCTCACAGGTTTCGAAAACCTGTGAGGTTTAGAATAATCGCCCAATTTAGGAATGTTTTAAAGTTTAAAGCAAAAAAACACGGACTGTAAATCCGTGTTATTATTAATTATGTATTTGTTTAATTTCTAAAAAGCTGTCTCACATCTGCAGAATCAAAAGTAAAAACAGATTGATTTTCAGACTTGTCTAATTTTTTACTAATCGTTAACGCCCATAAAACCAATTCTTTGCAGAAGTTTTTATCTTCTTGGCTAAATTCGTCTGCATTTTCTTCCACAACTCTATTAAGAGGTTCTACTGCACTTAGTTTTTTGTAAAATTCTTCGTCTGTATCGGCATAATTTAATTCCAGCTGATTTTTATTAAACCATTGAATTAAATCAGTATATGGCGTTTTGATTCCTTCTTTTTCCAGCTTAGAAATTCTTGGGAAAATACTTTCAAACTGTACCATCACAGCTTTGTCAATCAGTATTTTGGCTACATAATCGGCGCCTTCCTGTTCGCCTTCATACACCAATTCGATTTTTCCGGTAATGGATGGAATTATCGACATGAAATCAAGCAGACGAACCGTCGTTTTTTCTGCACCAGTTTCTATTAAACGCAACTTTGCTGCTGCAAAAAGATTTTCCATGGCGCTGATTGTTAATCTTGCGCTCACGCCACTTTTCGCATCTACATATTCACTGTCACGCGCTTCAAAAGCCACTTCTTCCAACAAATCTTTCGCCAGTCCCGGAATTTGGATCTGTGCTCTGTCTTCGTTTGAGATCGCTGCTTCCTGCTCGGTAATTTGTCTTGCCAACGCAATCGTTGTAGGATAATGGGTAAAGATCTGTGAACCGATTCTGTCTTTCAACGGAGTTACAATGCTTCCTCTGTTGGTATAATCTTCCGGATTTGCCGTAAACACAAACTGAATATCCAAAGGCATTCTCAATTGAAATCCACGGATCTGAATATCACCTTCCTGCAAAATATTAAACAATGAAACCTGAATTCTTGCCTGTAAATCGGGCAATTCATTCAATACAAATATCGAACGGTTAGCACGCGGAATCATTCCGTAATGTAAAACACGCTCGTCAGAATACGGAAGTTTCAAAGTAGCTGCTTTAATGGGATCGATGTCACCAATTAAATCCGCAACATTCACATCCGGAGTTGCCAGTTTTTCAAAGAAACGGTCGGAGCGGTGAACCCATGAGATCGGAGTTTCATCGCCTAATTTCTCAAGCAGATCTTTCGCAAATTTTGAGATCGGTTGAAACGGACTGTCATTAATTTCTGAACCTTTTACAATCGGCATATATTCATCCAAAAGATTGACCATGCTTCTTGCAATTCTCGTTTTTGCCTGTCCGCGTAATCCCAAAAGATTGATGTGATGTCCTGCCAGAATTGCCTTTTTTAATTGAGGAGCCACCGTGTCTTCATATCCCCAAAGTCCTTCAAATACAGGTTCTTTAGCTTTAATTTTAGCAATTAAATTAGCCTGAATTTCCTGATTGATGGTTTTATCTGTATATCCTGAATTTTTTAATTCCTTAAATGTAATATCGTTTTTCATTTGTCTTAATAATCTGATTATTTTTTATTGAATTCGATTTGAAATATTTTTAATGTAAAATTACTTTTACCCTTTTACTTTTAACTTTTTCCTTGGCTCTTTTAAATCCTTTTAATCCTATTTTTTTCGTAATCTTCAAAGATCATTTGACCTAATCCGGAAAGTCCTGTTAAGAAAGCTTTTCCTTTATTCTGAGCTGTAAATTCCTTCACAAACTGTCGCAAATAAGGATCTTGTGCGATCATAAAAGTCGTGATTGGGATTTTCAGTTTTCTGGCTTGTGCTGCTTTGTTGAGACATTGAGAAACAATCATTTCATCCAAACCGACACTGTTTTTGTAAAATTCACCGTTGGGTAGGCGAAGGCAGCTTGGTTTTCCGTCGGTAATCATGAATATCTGTTTGTTCGTATTTCTTTTTCGACGAAGGATATCCATCGCAAGCTCCAGTCCGGCAACCGTATTCGTATGGAAAGGTCCGACCTGTAAATAAGGAAGATCTTTCACTTTAATCGGCCACGCTTCATTTCCAAAAACAATAATATCGATTGAGTCTTTCGGGTATTTTCTTTTAATTAATTCCACCAGAGCCATAGCCACTTTTTTGGCCGGAGTGATTCGATCTTCACCATATAAAATCATGGAATGGCTGATATCGATCATTAAAACCGTGCTCATCTGCGCTTTATGTTTCGTTTCCTCCACAATCAGATCGTCTTCCGTCATGCGAAGGTCTGAAATTCCATTATTGATCTGGGCATTTTTCAGACTTTCGGTCATATTCACTAAAGAAAGATCGTCACCATATTGGAACGAACGGTTCTCGCCATCTTTTTCATCGCCAACACCTGTTTTAGTCGTTCTGTGATTCCCGATTCCTGTTTTCTTAAGTTTACCAAAAATTTGATCTAAGGCAAATTCACGCAAGGCAGCTTCCAGTTTTGGAGTCAGGATATTTTTACCTTTTCCCGTTCCCGAATTTCCGTCTTCAGGATCTTCTTCTTTTATATAACCTCTTTTTTTAAGGTCTTCTTCAAAGTCTTCCAAAGAATATTCATCATTAAAAATATCATATTCCTTGTCCAGCATATCCAGCCACTCGAAGGCTTCTTCAATATCCCCGGAAGTGTGTGTCAAAAGGTCTTTGAAAACATCAAAAACTCTGTCAAAATGCGAAATTTCCTCCGGAATATGTTTGCTGAAAGTGAAGCCTTTATGAAAATTAAATTCTTTATTTGTCATAAAATAATGATGTTCTATTTTCTTTTCTTCGATTTTTAAATTAGACAAGTTAGGAAATAATTGCAAGAATAAAGCCGATTAAAAAATAGAAAATGTTAATCGTGATGATGGTAATATTATTTGGAAGAAAAATTTAATGCTTAATTTCTTCATCGGGTACCCTCGGAATATTATCTTTGTGAAAATAAAAAATTAGATGATGAAAAAAGTAATCTTGTTGGCTTCAGTTGCTTTGATATTAAATTCATGCGTAGTTTCTACCGCTGCAAAAGTGGTAAAAGGCGCAGTGAACGTAAGTTATAAAGCGGTGAAAGGTACAGTAAACGGCATCAGTTGGGCGGTTCGAAAGGCGAATGGAAAAATAGATGAAGACCGTCTAGATGGAACCTGGAAGATCGTAGGTGTATATCGCGGTTCTTTTGAAGATTTTACGAAAGATCAAAATCCTGAAAGTTCTTTTACTTCGGAATGTGGAGATAGCTTTGAGCAGATTATTTTTAAGGCTAAAAGATCAAAATTTCAGCCGGTACACTGTAGTTCTGAAAAAGAAGACTGGGTGAAATATTCTCTGGAATTCGGTAAAAATCCTGTAACAAAAGAAAAGGAAAATTATATTGAATACAATTCCAATAATTATATTTCGGTAATTGAGGTCAATAATAAAACAATGGTTCTGGAAGGAAATGTAATGCCCAAATTGGCTTTTTCAGGGGCAAAACTTTATCTTTTGGAAAAAGTAAAATAGTGCGTATTCGATATGAAAAAATATAGCTTTTTATCTGCAAAAGGAATTTTATTTGCAGCGGTTCTGTCTTTTAACACGGTAGTTTATGCTCAAAAAGCAGCCGATATTTCCACGATTTCTGAGAAAACATTAAGTACAATTCTCGAAAAAAATAGAACGTATTACACGCAAGGTAAAGTGGCTGATTATATTCCTGAATTGGGTAAAATGAATGCCAAATCGATTGCCTTTTCAGTCGTAGGAAAGGATGGTAAAGTATTGAATGTCGGAGATGTGAAGCAGAAATTTACGATGCAGAGTATTTCAAAAATCATTTCGTTGATGGTAGCGGTGACGGAAAGGGGAGAAGCCAATGTTTTTGATAAAATAGGTTATTTCGGATCTGATAAACCTTTTAATCATTTTTCGAATCTTGAAACTACAGGAAAACCTCTTAATCCGATGATGAATGCGGGGGCGATTCTCACAACTTCTCTGATTTCAGGTGATGGTGATAAACCTTTCCTGAAAATTTTAGATATGGTAAGATATATTACCAAAAATCCTACAATTGAGTACAGTAAATCTGTGTATGAATCTGAAAAATTAACCGGACACCGTAACCGCGGAATGTTTTATCTGATGAAAAATAATGGATTGATTTCCGGAAATGAAGATCAACTAGATAATTATTTTAAGCAGTGTTCTATTGAACTTACTACAGAAGATTTGGCAAAAATAGGCTATTTCTTCGCCAATGAATGTGTTCGTTTTGATGGAGATGCTAAATACAAAAATAAAGACATCGCCAGATTGGTGGAATCTCAGATGCTGACGGCAGGAATGTATGAATTCAGCGGTGAATATTCTCGAACGGTTGGTTTACCGAGTAAATCCGGAGTCGGAGGCGGAATTACTGTAAGTGTTCCCGGGAAAATCGGAATCGGGGTTTTTAGTCCGGCATTGGACGGGCATGGAAATTCTTTAGCGGGTTATCATATGATTCTTGATTTGGTGAAACAATATGATTTGAGTGTGTTCTAATTTTTTTAGAAGTTTGCTCTTGTGGAGACTTAGGATCAAAAATCTTAGACTGATTGTTGATTAGAGTTTTAAAGGATGACAAACTAGATATATATTTTAGGTTTTGAATTATAGACTGAATTACTAGCCGCGATTTAGCGGTATGTTTGAGCTCTTTTCTAGGTTCGGCTCGGCGGCGAAGCCGCCGAGCCGAACCTAGAAAAAGGGAGTAGCGAAAGCGGGAAAATAGCTCCTAAAAAATTATACAACGTCAAGAAATTAAGGAAGCTCGTTTATTTTCAATATTCAAAATCTTATCTTTGCGGCTTTAAAATAAGATATGAAAGATTTAATGGGCAAAGCGATTTGGGATTTTTATCATGATGAAAATCCTGAAGATCTGCAGACTGAAACTTCAATTTCTGAGCTGGACGAACTTCCGGTGGATTATCTTTTCCGTGATTTTGAAGATATGAATGATATTGAACAAAAAGCTTTGGAATTATCTCAAGGAAAAACGTTGGATATCGGAGCGGGAGCGGGTTCACATTCTTTATATCTCCAAAATGAAAAGAATCTGGATCTTACTGCATTGGATATTTCGCCAAAATCAATTGAAGTTTGTCAACTACGTGGAATCAAAAAAGCTGTTTCTCAAAATATGCTGGATTTTGAAGGTCAAACTTTCGATACTATCTTATTATTGATGAACGGAACAGGTATTTTTGGAAGTCTAGAGAAAATTGATATCTACCTTAAAAAGCTTCATTCTTTATTAAATGAAAACGGACAAATCCTGATTGACAGCACGGATATTCTGTATATGTTCGATAAAGATTACGATGGTGGAGTGTATATTCCTGCAGGCGGATATTATGGTGAATTAGATTATATTGTTCATTACAAAGGCGAATCGGAAGAGCCTATAAAATGGCTGTATCTTGACTTTTATACATTGAAAAATGCTGCAGAAAATAATGGTTTTAATATTGAGAAAGTTTTGCAGGATGAGGATTCTTATTTGGCGAGATTGACAAAGAAATAAAGTGTAGGTCATTGCGAGGAGCGAAGCTACGAAGCAAACTCTTAATAATCTTAACTACTTAAATAAATCTTAATGTTTCAAATTTTTAACCATTAAGATTCTATTAAGGCTTTAAGGAAATTTAAGTTTAAATATTGTTTTTAAATTTGAGATTGCTTCGTCGCTTCGCTCCTCGCAATGACAATAAAAAATCCACATGAAACTCATGTGGATTTTTTATATATGAAATATCGAAAATTATCCAATCTCAATACCATTCTCAACATTATTGTCGTCTGGTGTTACGAAAGATAATTTTCCGTCTGGTTTTGTGGTTAATAATAACATTCCCTGAGATTCAATTCCTCTGATTTTTCTTGGTGCAAGATTTAATAAAATCATTACTTGTTTGCCAATAACTTCTTCCGGAGTGAAGCTTTCTGCAATTCCTGAAACGACAGTTCTTACGTCAACACCAGTGTCTACGGTCAGTTTTAATAATTTGTCTGCTTTTTCAACTTTTTCAGCTTCTGTAATTGTCGCTGTTCTTAAGTCGATTTTCGTAAAATCATCAAAAGTGATTTCGTCTTTCATAGGATTGGCGTTAGGGTTTGTTTTTTTATTGTTTTGTTTCGTGTCTTCCAGTTTTTGGATTTGAGCTTCGATTACATTATCTTCGATTTTTGAGAAAAGAAGAGATGATTCATTGATTTTATGACCTGTTTCAATTAAAACAGATTTTGTTTGAACATCATTCCAATCCGATTTTTGAACATTAAACATATTCAATAATTTCTCAGAACTGAAAGGCATGAATGGTTCACATAACTGAGCCAAAGCAACAGCAATCTGAGCTCCAACAAATAATGAATGTGCAGCTTTTTCAGGGTTATCTTTAATCGTTTTCCAAGGCTCTTCCGTTTGAAGATATTGATTTCCGAAACGTGCTAAATTCATCAAAGCTGTTAAAGAATTTCTAAATTCATAGTTTTCTAAGAATCCTGAAATTTCACTTGCGGCTTTGTTTATTTCTTTTAATTCAGGAGTATTTACATCCCCTTGAGGAACAATTCCATCATAATATTTATGAATTAAAACAGCAACTCTATTAATAAAGTTTCCGAAAATTCCAACTAACTCAGAATTATTTTTAGTCTGAAAATCCTTCCAGGTAAAATTATTATCCTTAGTTTCCGGAGCTGAAGAAAGAAGAGCATATCTCAATACATCTTCCTGTCCAGGGAAATCTTCAACATATTCGTGTGCCCAAACTGCCCAGTTTCTTGAAGTTGAAATTTTATCGTTTTCAAGATTAAGGAATTCAAAAGCAGGAACGTTTTTCGGCATAATATAATCGCCGTGAGCCTTCATCATCGAAGGGAAAATAATACAGTGGAACACAATATTATCCTTTCCGATAAAGTGAACTAAATCAGACTCTTCGCTTTGCCAGTAATCTTTCCAATCTTTTCCATTTTTCTCTGCCCATTCTTTGGTGAAAGAAATATATCCGATCGGCGCATCAAACCATACATAAAGCACTTTTCCTTCTGCACCCGGAAGTGGAACAGGAACACCCCAATTTAGATCTCTGGTCATCGCACGAGGTTTCAAACCGTCGTTTAACCAAGATTTAACCTGTCCGTAAACATTAGGTTTCCAATCATCCTTATGACCTTCAATAATCCATTCGTTTAGGAAATCTTCGTATTCGTTTAATGGAAGATACCAGTTTTTTGTTTCTTTTAAAATAGGAACGTTTCCACTTAACATTGATTTTGGATTAATCAACTCAGATGGAGAAAGGGTAGAACCACATTTTTCACACTGATCTCCGTAAGCATTTTCGTTTCCACAATTTGGGCAAGTTCCAACGATGTATCTATCAGCTAAAAATTCTCCAGCCTGTTCATCGAAGTACTGCTCAGACATTTCTTCTGTGAATTTCCCTTTTTCATACAAAACTTTGAAGAAATCTTGGCTGGTTTCGTAATGGTTTTTAGAAGTTGTTCTCGAATATTCGTCAAAAGAAATCCCTAAATCTGAAAAAGATTTTTTAATGATCTCGTGGTATTTGTCAACGATATCCTGAGGGGTTACTCCTTCTTTTTTTGCTCTGATGGTAATAGGAATCCCATGCTCATCTGAACCACAGATAAACGCTACATCTTTTCCTAATCTTCGCTGAAATCTTGCGTAAACATCCGCAGGAATATACACACCTGCCAAATGTCCTATATGAACCGGTCCGTTTGCATAAGGCAAAGCTGCCGTAATCATCTTTCTGTTTGACATTTATAGTTAAATTTTGACTGCAAAGATACGGATTCTCCCTGAAAATTGTTTGAATTACTGTTTTTAAAAGCTTTTGTCAAGATAAGGGATGCTCAAATGTTATATTTAGTTAAACGCATGTTTAATTTTTTGTTAAAATTAAATTAATATTATGTCTTGCATATTTTAATGTAAATAAATGGAAAACAGTTTTTTAACTTAAAACACTCGTTTAATCTACACAATTTTAACCAAATTTTTAATAAAATTAACATAATTCTAATTTTTTTTTAAATTGCAAGACTGACTTACAGTCTTTATTCTTAAAAAACGAAACTATATAAAAATAATATTGTGAGAAATTTTACAACGGTATTAAAAATAGCGCCCGCATTTCTATTGGCAAGCTCCATGATGCATGCGCAAACTCAGGATTCCACAACCAAGGAGAAAAAAATAGAAGAGGTTGTTTTGATTGGGTATGGAAAGCAGAAGAAGACAGATTTAACGGGATCTGTGACTGCTATCTCCGCAAAAGACTTCAATGAAGGGAGTATCAATTCACCAGAACAATTAATCCAAGGTAAGACTTCAGGAATCCAGATTACAAATAACGGAGGTGCTCCGGGAGCAGGATCTACGATAAGAATTCGTGGAGGTTCTTCGCTAAATGCCTTAAATGATCCTTTGATCGTGATCGATGGTGTACCTGTAGATACAAACGGGATAAGCGGGGCAACAAACCCTTTAGCTTTAATAAATCCTAATGATATTGAGAGTTTCAGTATTTTAAAAGATGCTTCTGCTGCTGCAATCTATGGAAGTAGAGCATCGAATGGGGTTGTAATTATCACAACAAAAAGAGGAACAACAGGAAAACTAAAGGCAAATTATACGACAACGACTTCCGTTTATAACAAAATGGGAAATATAGATATGTTGTCTGCTGATGAGTTCCGTAAGGTTGTAAAAGAAAAAGCAACATCTGTTTATCAAGGATATTTGGGAAATGCTAATACCAATTGGCAAGACCAAATTTACCAAACAGCGGTCGGAGTTGATAATAATATCTCTTTATCAGGTGGTATAAAAGGATTACCTTACAGATTGTCTTTGGGATATCTGAATCAGGAAGGTATTATCAGAACAAATACGATTGAAAGAACTACAGGGGCTTTGAATTTAAATCCTAAATTTTTTGATAAACATTTAGAAGTTAGTTTAAATTTAAAAGGAACTTATGTAGAAAACAGATTCAAAGATGATGGGGCTATCGGCTCGGCTGTTGTTTTTGATCCTACACAAAATGTTTATGATCCTTCTTTTACCAACTATGGAGGGTATTGGGAATGGTTGCAGGGTGATGGAAAGCCTAACACGAACGCAACAAAGAATCCAGTCTCTATGTTGAATCAAAGATGGGATCTTTCTTACGTAAAAAGATTGATAGGAAACATTCAGTTTGACTATAAATTCCATTTTTTACCGGAATTAAGAGCCAATTTGAATGTAGGTTATGATTATAGTGATTCTAACGGAAATACCAGAGTGCTTCCTACTGTAGCTTCTGCTTTTAATAATAAAGGTTCTTATAGAAGATATACACAAGAAAAGAAAAATAAATTATTAGATTTCTATTTTAACTATCTTAAAACATTTGAGTCTATAAAGTCTACCGTAGATTTCACTGCAGGTTATTCTTATCAGGACTGGCAGAGATCTGAGCCATTTGCACCGACAGTATTTGGAACAGGAGCTTTAGATCCTGCTACAGGAAATGATTCTTTTACTCAGAATACCATAATTTCTTATTTCGGAAGATTAAATTATACATTTAATGAAAAGTATCTTTTAACTGCCTCTTTAAGAAGAGATGCTTCTTCGAGATTTAGCGAAGAGAATAGAGTAGGGTATTTTCCTTCTGTTGCTTTAGCTTGGAGAATTGATCAGGAAGGATTCTTAAAAGATTCTAAAACAATCTCTACTTTAAAATTAAGAGCAGGTTGGGGGCAGACCGGACAGCAGGAAATAGATAAAAATGATTATCCTTATTTACCAAGATATATTTTATCTAATAGCGGTGCACAGTATCAATTAGGAGATACTTTCTACAATACTTACAGAGCGCAGGGATATGATAAAAATATTAAATGGGAAACCACAACAACAACTAACTTAGGTCTTGATTTTGGATTCCTTAACGATAAAATCAGTGGTACCATTGATGTTTATCAGAAAGAATCAAGAGATCTATTAAGTTTTATTCCGGTTCCTGCTTTATCCAATCTTACTAATTATTTGCTTACCAACGTTGGTAATATGCGTAACCGAGGAATTGAAGCCAACGTAAACGTTAAAGCTGTGAAAACAGATAGTTTCTCTTGGGAATTTAACGTAAATGCTACTCATTTCAGATCTGAAGTTACGAATCTTGATTCTTCTCAGGTTCTTGTAAATTCTATTGGTGGAGCTACAGGTACAACAATTCAGGTACATACAGAAGGGTATCAGCCAAATTCTTTCTACGTATATCAACAAGTTTATGATACTGCCGGAAAACCAATTGAAGGAGCTTATGTTGACAGAAATGGTGATGGAATCATTAACAATGATGATCTTTATAGATACAAATCTCCTGCACCAGATGTGTTGTTAGGTTTCTCTTCTAAATTCAATTATAAAAATTGGGATTTAGGATTCACCATGAGAGCAAGTATTGGGAACTATGTTTATAACAATGTTGCATCTCAATATGGTACAGAACAAGGAATTAATCTTAATCAATATCTTCAAAACATTCAAGTAAGTTACTTAGATACAGGCTTTAAGCGTACTCAGCTTTTATCAGATTATTATGTAGAGAATGCATCATTTGTAAGAATGGATAATATAAACTTAGGATACAATTTCCCAAGATTTATAAAAGATTCTAAACTAAGAATTTTTGGTTCTGTTCAGAATGCCTTTATCATTACAAAATATAGCGGCTTAGATCCGGAAGTTTTCAATGGTATAGATAATAATTTATATCAAAGACCAAGAGTATATTCTTTAGGATTTAATTTTCAATTTTAATTAAGACTATCATATCATGACATTTAAATATATCAATAAAACAATATTTGCTGCCGGGCTTACTGCGGTACTATTTCTTAGCTCTTGTGAAAGTGATTTGAATAGAATGCCTGAAACAGAAGTAACTTCAGCTTCTGTATATGCAGATTTTAACAATTATAAAAACGTTTTGGCCAAAATCTATGCAGGTTTAGCAATGAGTGGTCAGAATGGGGGTGATGGTGATCCTGATATCAGTGGAATAGACGGAGGAACATCTAACTATATCAGACAATACTTTCAGTTGCAGGAATTACCAACAGATGAAGCTGTTATTGCTTGGGGAGATGGCTCTTTGCCGGATCTTCATAGTATGACTTGGTCTTCTAGCAATGAATTTATTGCGGCATTATATTACAGAATATATTATCAGGTTGGGCTTTCAAATGAGTTTATCAGAGAGACAACAGATGAAAAATTAGCGTCAAGAAACATTACAGGTGCTAATGCAGACGAAGCCAGATTATACCGAAATGAGGCTCGCTTTATGAGAGCATTAAGCTATACTCACGCCATTGATTTATTTGGAAATGGTCCTTTCGCTACAGAAGCTGATGAGGTAGGTACAACTCCTCCTAGAAGAATTGAGCGTAAAGAACTTTTCAATTATGTGGAATCAGAATTAAAAGATCTTGAAGGTTTATTAAAAGACCCAAGAACAAATGAATATGGAAGAGCAGATAAAGCTGCTGTTTGGATGCTTTTATCTAAACTTTATTTAAATGCAGAAGTGTACACAGGGCAAGG
Source organism: Chryseobacterium sp. GM_Chr_2 (assembly GCF_026540445.1). NCBI lineage: Bacteria > Pseudomonadati > Bacteroidota > Flavobacteriia > Flavobacteriales > Weeksellaceae > Chryseobacterium > Chryseobacterium sp. GM_Chr_2. Next base: position 149,879 of record NZ_JALNUD010000009.1, on the reverse strand, counting down.
AAGATATTCTGATGCAAGAGTGTATGCTGAGAAGGTAATTAATGCAGGATATTCATTAAAAACAAATTATGGAGAGCTATTCTTGGCAGATAATAATTTAGATAATAATGAAACAATATTCTCTGTAAATTACGATGGTACTCACACCAGAACATTTGGAGGAACTACTTATATTATTCATGCGGGCACGGGAGGCTCTATGGTGCCTGCCAATTTCGGAATCAACAGTGGCTGGGGTGGTTTAAGAAGTACGAAAAACATTGCAAATTTGTTTCCTTCGACGAACGGTTCTCTTGATAAAAGAGGAAACTTCCATACAGATGGCCAAAGTTTAGAAATTAATAATGTGGCAACATTTACAGATGGATATCCAATCATTAAGTTTAAAAATATCAAAAGAAACGGGCAACCGGGATCTGATATTGCCGGAGATTTTGTAGATACAGATTTCCCAATGTTCAGATTGGCAGAAGCTTACCTTACTTATGCAGAAGCTGTTCTACGTGGCGGTGGCGGGAGCAATGCAACTGCCGTTCAATATGTTAATTTGTTGAGAGAAAGAGCCTACGGAAATACTTCAGGAAATGTAACGTCTATTAATTTGAATTTTATTTTGGATGAAAGAGCGCGTGAACTTTCTTGGGAAGCGGTAAGAAGAACTGACTTAATTAGATTTGATAAATTTACTTCTGGAGCTTATCTGTGGCCATTTAAAGGAGGTGTGAAAGACGGTAAAGCTGTTGACAATTTTAGAAATCTTTATCCAATTCCGGCGAGTGACTTAAATGCTAATCATAATCTGATTCAAAATCCTGGTTATTAATTCTAAAAGTATTCAAAATGAAACAAATTTTAAACATATTTGCTTTTGCACTTTTATCTTTCATGATTATTTCGTGTGAAAAAGATGAAGATCAGGCAGTTATTCATGAAACAACTCAAGGGAAGGTTTCAACAGATAAAACGTCCATTGTTCTTGACAAAAATAATCCGGATGAAACTGCACTCAGTGTAACTTGGACTAAATCTACCTTTGATTTATCTGTTGTTTCTACTCAACAGGTACAGTTTGGTATAAAAGGAAAATCTTTTGCGGGTGCTTCAAGTACAGACGCAGTGAATTCTCCGACTACTTTTACCCATAAACAGCTTAATGCTATTGCTTTAGGTTTGGGAGCAACACCTGATGTTCCTGTAGAAATAGAAGTGAGATTAAGAACAAAAGTAGGAGAAGGCGGGTTTTATTCGAATGTAATTACGATGAATATTACACCTTATTTCTTAGGTCCTGTTTACAATTATACCGATTTATATCTGATTGGTGATGCAACTGCAGCAGGATGGACGAATGAGGTTACAAATACTAAATTTCTTCCTTTACAGAAATCAGCTACGGCAGGTGCTTATTCGTATACCGGATATTTTGCTCAAGGTAATTTTAAAATAATTAAAACTCCTGGGAACTGGGATGTTCAATATGGTTTAGGTGGTTCTGCTGGAACTTTAAGTACAGATGGTGGATCAGGAAATATTAATGTAGCTACGGCAGGGTATTATAAACTGACCATCAATACAACTGCTCTAACGTATTCTTTAGTTCCTATAACGCCTCCTACAAGTGCTTTTACATCTATTTCTATGATAGGATCTGCATCTGGAGATTGGAATACAGATGTTGATTTGCAAAAAAACACATTTGATGCGCACATTTGGGTGAAGAAAAATGTAGAGCTTAAAGCTGGAGAGTTTAAATTTAGAGCAAACCACGATTGGGGAACTAACTGGGGAACGGCTCAGGAGTTTTTTGGAGTAGGTGATATTGGTGGAGGAAACATTCCTGTAAGCACACAATTCAATTATGATGTCTATTTTAATGATATCACAGGAGAGTTTTCTTTTATTCCATTATTCTAAATCTCCTTAAAAAATTAACCTTAATTTAATCTGAACAACAGAGCAAAGTGCTGCTTTACAACAGCACTTTCTTTATTTTTAAAGTTTATATAAATAGTCATTATGAAGAAAATTACAGTTGGAGCTTTTTTGCTCTCAATGATGTTTGCGGGTGTTAATGCACAGTCTTTAAAATCGCCGGACGGAAAATTCGAAATGGATTTCCAGTTGAAAGCAGGCGTTCCTTACTACAACCTTAAATACAACGGTAAAACAGTTGTTGAGGATTCTAAATTGGGATTACGATTATTTAAAGATACTTCTATAAAATTTGCCTCAGAAATCGCGAAGCCTGAAGATGCTAAATTCGATCTGAACAGCGGTTTCACAAAAACAGAAGAAAAAAGAGATTCTAAAAATGAAACCTGGCAACCGGTGTTGGGTGAAAAGAAAAACTATATCAACAATTATAACGAATTGGCAGTTACGCTGAATCAGGCAACTACTGAGAGAAGTATTGTTGTAAAATTCAGATTGTTTAATGATGGTTTGGGTTTCAGATATGAATTTCCTCAACAGAAAAACCTGAACTATTTCGTGATCAGAGAAGAAGATTCTGAATTCGATTTTCCTACAGATATGAAATCTTGGTGGATGGTTGCAGATTACGATTCTCAGGAATACCAGTATCAGGAAACAAAAGTTTCTGAAATTCCTGCAAGATGGCCAAAAGCGGCAGATGCCAATGCATCTCAGACATTAATCAAAAATGCAGTTCAGTCTCCTTTAATGCTTAAAAAAGAAGGAAAAGAGCCTTTATATATCAACGTTGCAGAAGCAGCTGTTTTAGATTACCCGGCTTCTCACCTTGAAGTAGATGCTACGAATTTTAAGCTTAAAACTCACCTTACAGCCGACAGACAGGGAGCAAAAGGATATATTCAAACACCTTCTGTAACGCCGTGGAGAACGATTATCGTTTCGCCAAAAGCAGAAGATGTAATGGATTCTAAAATGATCTTCAACCTAAACGAGCCTACGAAATATACAGATACTTCTTACATTCACCCAACAAAATACATGGGTGTTTGGTGGGAAATGATCATCGGAAAATCTCAGTGGGCATACGGTCAGCCGGAATCTAACGTGCGTCTTGGCGTAACCGATTTCTCTAAATTAACGCCTAACGGAAAACACGCTGCCAACAATACAAAAGTTAAGGAATATATCGATTTCGCATCTGAAAACGGTTTCCAGGGATTATTGATTGAAGGCTGGAATGTTGGTTGGGAAGACTGGTTCGGTCACTCAAAAGAATATGTATTCGATTTTATCACGCCATATCCAGATTTCGACATTAAAATGTTGAATGAATATGCACATTCAAAAGGAATTAAACTAATCATGCACCACGAAACTTCAGGCTCGGCTACGAATTATGAAAGATGGTCTGATAAAGCATTCCAGTTGATGAACAAATACGGTTATGATGCTGTAAAAACTGGTTATGTTGGAGACATCATTCCGAGAGGAGAGCATCATTATTCTCAATGGACAATCAACCATTTCTACAGAATTGCTGAGAAAGCCAATGAGTATAAAATTATGGTAAATTCTCACGAATCGGTACGTCCGACAGGAGAAAGCCGTACTTATCCAAATTATATTTCTGCGGAAGCCGCTCGTGGAACGGAATATGAAGCTTTTGGAGGAAACAATCCGGATCATCAGACGATTCTTCCGTTTACAAGATGGATGGGAGGTTCTATGGATTACACGCCGGGAATTTTCCAGACAAAACTAGATTATTATTTCCCTGGAGATACTCGTTTTGTGAAAACAACGCTGGCAAAGCAGTTGGCTCTTTATGTAACGATGTATATGCCGCTTCAGATGGCAGCTGATCTTCCTGAAAACTACAAAAAGCACATGGATGCTTTCCAATTTATCAAAGATGTGGCAGCAGATTGGGATGATACGAAGATTTTATCGGCAGAACCGGGAGATTATGTGGTAACAGCAAGAAAAGCAAAAGGTACCGATAATTGGTTTGTAGGAGGAATTACCGATGAAAACAAACGTGATTATAGCGTAGATTTCTCTTTCCTGGATAAAGGTCAGAAGTATGAAGCAACGATCTATGAAGATGGAAAAGATGCAGATTACATCAACAATCCTCAAAGCTATAATATCTACAAAAAGCAGATCACGAGTAAATCTAAGATCAACTTTAAAATGGTAAGAAGTGGAGGGTTTGCGATATCTATTAAGAAAATAAACTAATAATTTTTTAATTAAAATTGTTTTTTACTGTGAAATTAATTTTCTATATTTGGTGAGATAAGTAAATTAATAACCAAAATTCATTTTATGAAAAAGAAATTTAAGATCACGAGTAATCTTGAACAAAAAGAAATTCTAAAAAAATCAATCCAAACTTCAGACAAAGAAAATGTAGATCTTTATAAGGCTATTTTTGGAGGTGTCGGAATCACTAATCCTGGAACAGGAATTGGAGGTGGTACAGATCCTAATTGTGGAATTTTGGCAGTAACAGGAGCTTCAGCTGCTTATGACAGAGCACCTGATCAATTTTTAAGAGCTTAAAAATTACTGATTTTTAAAACTTAAGTTCTTCGTTAGTAAAATAACGGAGAACTTTGTTTATTGATATAGATATGGTGACTTCTTTTGTTCTGAAGGTTGCAAGTAGGTGCAACCTTAATTGTTCTTATTGCTACATGTATAATTTAGGAGATAAAACCTACTTAAAGCAGCCTAAATTTATGTCTATGGATACCATTCGGATTTTTGCTCAAAAATTATCTCGTTATGGTACTGAAAATAGTTTAAAATCTTTTCAGATCGTATTTCATGGTGGTGAACCACTATTATATCCAAAAGAATTTTATCGCGAAAGTATAAAGATATTCAGAGAGCTACTTAACAATTCTTATTTTGATTTTGTCATTCAAACTAATGGTGTTGGCCTAGATGAAGAGTGGTATGATCTTTTTAATGAATTAAATATTCGCGTTGGAATTAGTATGGATGGGCCTAAAGAATATCATAATAAGTATAGAGTTTTTCATAATGGTAAAGGCTCTTATGATGATGTTCAGCAGGCCATAGAGCTAGGTTTGAATAAAGGAATGCATGGTGTTTTATCTGTTGTTAATCTTAATATAACTCCAATCGAGCTGTATCAGGAGTTCAAAAATCTAAATATACCAAGCTTTAATCTTCTTCTGCCAGACGGACATTTTGATAAGTTACCTGATGATACGATAAAAGAAAAAGTAAATACCAGTGGTTATACTCCATACGCGGATTGGTTGATTGAATTGTTCGAAATATGGAAAAGTGATTCTAAAAGACCGGACATGAGGTTTTTTAAAACTTTAATTCAACTTATTGTGGGTGAAGAAGTGGGCGATCAAATGATTGGTTTAAAAAAGAATGGTGTTGCAGTATTGGAAACGAATGGGAATCTTGAAGTAGCAGATTCTATCAGAGCTTGTTACGAAGGAATTACCAGAAATGAAATTAATATCCATACCCATGAAATTGATGCTGTATTAGAAGACCCTCTGTTTGATATATATATTAACTCCCACCAAATGGTAAATGAGAAATGTCTTAATTGCCCAATATATGAAATATGTGGTGGAGGTTTTTTATTAAATAGATATTCTAATGAAAACGGTTTTGATAATCCTACAATTTATTGTCACGATATGATAAAGTTAGTTACTCATATTCAAAACGATCTTATTGATAGTTTGCCTGCGGATGTTTGTAAAGAGATGCAACTTTCAAAAGTTTCCTATTTAGAAATTGTAGAAGAGTTGGAAAATAAAACTTCTTTTACAATTCACGAAAATATTAAAGATAAATTATTAGCCTACAGTTTAGTATGATTTTAAAGAAAGGTATTAAAGTTTATGATCGTCATATTGAAAATATAAAAGATCAAGTTTGGATTAATACAGGTGTTTCTCTGGTAGATAATAAAAATCTTGAGATTGAATACTTTCGTAATGCTTATTTACCAAATACAGATTGGCATAAACTTACTGATTTAGAGCATAAACAAATTTTAACAGATATTGCTGATGGCGAAATGTTTAATACTTTGGCAATCGGTTTTATTCCAGATTCGTTACAAGATTTGTTTAAAAAATTAAACCTGCATGAATGTGAATCTCTTTTTGATGTTCCAAAGAAATTTGAAAAAGATGAAGAATTAACAAAAAAAATAAATGATACACTGAATGTATTTTTGAGTGAAAAATCTAGTGAAAATAATTATAAATTTCACAGAATTGCAAGATCACTTCCTGATATGCAGAGTACTACTTTTCATCATTTAGGGCAAAATCAATTTAAGTATACGGGTTTACATATAGATAAAAGTAAATTATTTACTCCCCATACTGCCTATAAATCGAATAACAGAATTTCTATCAATATTAGTACAGAATCACGCTATCTGTATTTTATTAATTTAACACTAAGACAAATTTATGGGAAGGTTCAAAAAAAATATTCAGAAAAAATAACCTCGGAAAATATTGTGGAACAATTTTTTATTTTATATCCGGAATATCCTGTTTTAAAACTCGAAATAAAACCTTATCAATACTACATTGCGCCTACAGACAATTTTATTCATGATGGTACTACACTTGGCAATAAAGAGTTTGATATAACTATGGTTTATGTAGGAGTTTTTGATAAATATTAAAATATGGAAAAACTAAAACCAGGAATTAAAATATATGCAGATGACCTTTCTAAAATTGTTCAGATTAATTCAGGACTTATACATCATTCAAAACAACATTCTAATGAATTAATTTTTAAAGATGAAAAATTTTCACAAAAATATGAATCGGAGGCTTATTTACCTAAAAGAGATTGGCGAAAATTAAATCTTTCAGAATATAAAATTATAGCAGGAAATAATAAAGACAAAAAAGATTACAATTCTGTATTTATAGGTGAAATTCCTCAAAATATTCAATTATTATTTGATGGTTTGAATTTAAAAGAAGCTCAATCTGATGATGAGGTATTTAGGAAATTCAGAGAAAATCAAAATTTAATAAGTGAGATTAATTTGCTGTTAAATGAATTTCTTGAAAATATTTCGCAGGGGTCTTTCAGATTTATGAGTTTAGCGACTAATTATGCAAATAGTGAAGTTGTATCATTAGACAAACGAAAACTTCCAATAGGTTTTACAATTAATGATTTGAAATTTATTGGCATTCATAAAGATAGCTCCGAAACTATGACTTTACATACAGCTCATAAGTTTGGCAATAGAATTTCTTTGAATATTGGCAAAGAATCACGTTATCTGTTGTTAATTAATCTTTCCATGCTTCAAGTTTACAACATGATTAAAACGAAAATGAATGTACATGAAAATGAAGTGAATAATAAGAATATAACATCATATTTCATGAAATTATTTCCAGATTATCCTGTGCTGAAAATAGAGCAGCCTCCTTATCACTATTATATTGCTCCCACAGATAATTGTTTTCATGACGGCTCAACTTTTGGCAGTTCATCTTTGGATATTGTAATGACATATCTGGGGAAGTTTTTAATTTAATCATAATATATTATATGAAATATACATTAGTATTTGTCTTTTCAATATTCTCACTTATTCATATCATTGCTCAAAAGAAACTTCCTGTTTTAAGAGCTAATTCGTCTAAGGCAATTATTATTGAAGATGGCACTTTAAAAACAGATTGGAATATTGATCCATCTGTAAAACCAGATATTTATACGGTCTCAAAAATAGGAAAAGGATCTAAAATTGTTAAAGTAAAAACTGACGTAGATTCAGTTAAAATATTAATAAAACAGGGGGAAAAGAAAGATTTTGTGATTCTTTTAAAAGGAAAAGATTCATGCTACACAAGAATCGAAAGTTCTCTGTCTAAAGATTTCAGCAAGACAACGCCAGCATTTCATGACAGTATTCGTTTAGGAATCAATGAGCAGAATACGATGTTTGTGAAAACAGCGTTGAATAAGACAGATTCTCTTACACTCAATTTTGATACAGGAACGATTAACCTTTCTCTTACAAAAGATGCTTTGAAGGATAAAATTAAACAACCTCTAAAACCTGGTCCCAATATTCTTTCTATCGGAAATAAAAAATATCAAGGATTCAGAATTCGTCAGGTAGAGTTATCAGGGCATGGAACAGACGGAAGATTTGGCTGGGATTTATTCGATGGAATGGTGGTAGAACTCAATTACGATCTCGGTATAATGGTTGTTCATTCCAAGCTTCCCAATTTTGTACAAAAAGATAAATCGTATGAAAAGTTAAATATAAAATATTACGATCAATTATTTTTTGTAGAAACAACCATACAGGAAGGGGCAAAAAAGAATAAAGATTGGTTTCTTTTTGATACAGGATATCAACGAACAGCAATGCTGGATGAACCTTTATTAAAAGAACAAAGTTTTCCAACAGATCAAATGAAAATAATTAAAAAAGTAATGATGAAAGGCGGTCAGGGAAATGAAGTTCCGGTTGTTACAGCCAATCTTCAATCGTTATCTTTAGGAAAATATAAACTAAAAAGTATTCCGGCTCAATTGCTCTCAGAAAGTAGGTTAGTAAGCAATAGAAGAATGCATATTTTAGGAAATGAGATATTAAAGAGGTTTAATGTATTTCTCGATTTTCAACAAAATGTTATTTATTTAAAACCGAATAAATTATTTAATGATAATTATATTGAAAGTAAATGATAACATCATAAAATAAATATTCCATAAATTTAGAATCCTTAAAGACAAAAACTTTAAGGTTTTTTTATTTTTAAAACAATTTTATCTTAATTAATGATGTTGATGGCTAAAATTTTTAACAAGCAGAATACATTCCTTCTCCTGTTAATCGTAATGGTCTTTATGGCAAAATTGATCCCTTTTAAGGAATCTTATAATGAATATTTCAATCTTTCGGCATTTATCGATTGGGGAATTGCGGGGATCTTCCTTTTGTACGGGCTAAAACTTAATTTAAAAGAAGTCGTAAAAGATATTTCCAACTGGAAGCTGCATTTACTTATCCAGTCGGGAACCTTCATTCTTTTTCCGCTGTTGGTTTTACTGTTTTACCCATTGGTAAAAGGCTCGGAATTTGAAAACATTTGGCTTTCCATATTCTTTCTCGCCTGTTTGCCTTCAACAGTTTCATCATCTGTAGTCATGGTTTCCATTGCTAAAGGAAATGTGACTTCCGCAATATTCAACGCATCTATCTCAGGATTAATAGGAATTGTCATGACGCCATTATTGATGAGCTTTTTCCTTGAACCCACTTCCGGTTCCGAAAATCATGGCGAAGTCATTCAGCAGCTTTTAATTAAAGTTTTATTACCTATCATTTTAGGAATTTTGTTAAATCCTATATTCAAAAAATGGATTACCAAATATTCAACGATCATCGCAGAATTTGACAGGCTGATTATTTTATTAATTGTCTATGAAAGTTTCTCCACAGCATTTATTGAGAAAATTTTCGGTTCAGTTCCTCCAATTGTATTTTTAATTCTGGCATTCAGTGTGTTTTTTTTATTTTTTGCGGTTTACAATATTTTGCAATTCATTGCAAAAAAGATGAGGTTCAATGCTCAAGATATTATTACAGTAACGTTTTGTGGATCAAAGAAATCTTTAGTACACGGAAGTCTCTTCCTTTTGGTATTGGGAGTTCCTGATGATCAGAAGGTTTTATTTTTACTTCCGGTGATGGTTTATCATAGTTTTCAGCTGTTCTATGTAAGTTGGTTGGCAAGCAAAATAGCACAAAGAAAATCAGTCGTTTAAAAATTATTTGATTATCTTTAATTCTATGAAAATTATGAAGAAAGCGACATTGTTATCATTAGCAATAATGGGTTCCTGGGTCAATGCACAAAAAATAAGTCAAATCCTTGAACAGAAGGGTTCATTTAGAAAAGATACCGTTTTTACTATTAAAAGTGAGACAAAAGAAACTTATCTTCCTGTTTCTATAATTAAAGGGAAGGAAAAAGGACCGGTTTTCACTATCGTGGCAGGAATTCACGGTTACGAATATCCGCCAATTGTTGCCGTTCAGGAAATATTGAAGGAAATAGATCCCGATCAGATCAAAGGAACGATCATCATTGTTCCGATTGCGAATGTTGAATCTTTTCAGAAAAGAACACCTTTCATTAATCCTTTAGACCAAAAGAATTTAAACAACGCTTTTCCGGGTTCTGCAAATGGAACTCCGACGGACCAAATTGCAAATATTATCACCAAAGAAATTATCTCAAATTCAACGATATTTTTAGATATTCACGGAGGTGATGCCAACGAAGATTTACTGCCATTTGTATGCTATTACAACAGAAAAGATACTCCTGAAAATACCAAGTTGGCTCATGATTTATCAGTTCAGTCGCAAATTGATCACATTGTTTCATATCCTTACAATTTAACCCAAACTGAACCCGCAAAATATGCTTTCAAACAAGCTACTCAACAAGGAATTACCGCGTTAAGTATTGAGGCCGGAAAATTGGGAATGGTGCAAAAAGAAAATGTAGAAATGATAAAAACAGCAGTTTACAATATGCTCGAAAATTCCGGAAATTATATAAGAAGTAAATCGAAGTTCATCAACAAAAAAACAGCAATTCTGCTCAATCAGCAAGACTATATCAAAGTTCCTGAAAACGGAATTTTCTACAGCGATTTGAAAAGCGGAGACAAAGTAAAAAAGAATCAAATCTTAGGTTATATAACCGATGAATTCGGAAATAAAAAACAAGACGCTATTTCAAATACAAACGGAATTATCCTCTATAAAATAGGAACTCCGCCCGTCAACAAAGGTGAAACCTTATTTTGCATCGGCTATACCGAAAAAGATAAAATTTAAAACAAATATCAAAAGCACTGAGTGAAACGCCCTTGCGAACGAAAAAAGAATAGTAGTCAAAAAAACTTAGCGCTCTTTGCGTTAAAAAATATAAAATATAGGCTAAATTAAAATTTTAAAATTGACTTATGCAAAATAAAAGATCTTTGTGAGCTTCGTTAAGTGAAACGCCTTAGCGAACTTAAAAAACAATAGTAGTCAAAAAAACTTAGCGCCCTTTGCGTTAAAAAATACAAAAGCGTAAAGTTTAAAAAACTAACTTAAGACAAAAATCTTTGAGAGCTTAGTTAAGTGAAACGCCTTTGTGAACTTAAAAACGGTTAGTAGTTAAAAAGAAAACTTAGTGTACTTTGCGTTAAAAAATGTAGAAGAAATATTCAATAAATGTTAAATTAAAATGAAAAAAATATACACCATCATCGCTCTCTCAACTGCGATTATCGCTTTCTCACAAAAACCTTTAGACAAAGTAGAACCCGCATTTTGGTGGAAAGGAATGAAAAATCCCGAACTCCAGATCATGGTCTATGGAAAAGATATAGCCAATAATGAAATTGAACTTTCGGATGGTATTCAGGCGAAAGATATTCAGAAAACTGAAAATTCGAACTATGTTTTTGTAACGGTAAATACCAATGAGATCAACGTTCCGAAGTTTAAAATTAATATCAAAAAAGGTAAAAAAAATATAGGTTCTTATACGTATGAATTGAAACAACGAGAACCTAACTCTGCTAACAGAGAATCTTTTACCTCAAAAGATGTGATGTATCTGATTATGCCGGATCGTTTTGCCAATGGCGATGAAAAAAATGATTCTCAACCCAACTTGACTGAAAAAGCAAACAGAAGTCTTCCCAATGGGCGCCATGGCGGAGATTTGCGAGGAATTATCAATAATTTAGATTATATTCAAAATCTTGGTGCAACGGCTGTTTGGTTAACTCCGGTGAATGAAGACAATGAAAAAGTGTATTCTTATCACGGTTATGCGCAAACTGATTTATATAAAATCGACGGTCGTTACGGAACGAATGAAGAATACAAAGAACTTTCTCAAAAATTAAATAAAAGAAAGATGATGCTGGTGATGGATTATGTTACCAATCACTGGGGGATTTCGCATTGGATGATCAAAGATTTACCAACCAAAGATTGGATTCATATTTTCAAGGATGGTGAAAATGGTTTCAAACGTTCGAATTATAAAACCACAACTCAATTCGACACCAATGCTTCAGAAATTGACAAAAAAGTAGCTTTGGACGGCTGGTTCGACACAACAATGCCGGATATTAATCAGAAAAACCCTTTGGTTTTAAAATATTTAACGCAAAATGCAATTTGGTGGATAGAATACGCTGAATTGGGAGGCTTTCGGGTAGATACTTATCCTTACAATGACAAAGAAGCAATGGCAAAATGGGCAAAAGCGATTACCGATGAATATCCAAAATTCAATATTGTTGGAGAGACTTGGTTGAATACTGCTGGTCATATTTCGGCTTGGCAAAAGGATTCCAAAACGGGAGAAGCAGCAAATTATAATTCTAATCTTCCGTCGGTTATGGATTTTATGTTGTACGGGGATATGCCGAAAGCATTGAAGGAAAAAGAAGGCTGGGATAGCGGGATGAATCGTATTTACAATAGTTTATCAAGCGATTTCTTGTATCCTGACATTAATAATGTCATGGTTTTCTTCGAGAATCACGATACCGAAAGATGGAATGAAATTTTTAATGATGATCCGAAAGCATATAAATTAGGGTTGACTTTAATTTCAACGGTTCGTGGAATTCCACAAATTTATTACGGTTCTGAGGTAGGAATGCGCGGTGATAAAAACAAAGGCGGCGATGCCGATATCAGAAGAGATTTTCCGGGTGGCTGGAAATCGGATAAAATAAACGCTTTTAATCCATCAAATCAAACGCCTGATCAAAAGGAATTTTATCAGTTCACACAGAAATTACTGAACTGGAGAAAAGGAAAAGAAGTGATTCACACCGGAAAAACTAAAAATTTCGTTCCTCAGAATAATGTTTTTGTGTATTTTAGATATAACGAAAAAGAAAGCGTAATGGTAGTTTTAAATAACAATGAAAAAGAAGAAACATTGGATCTGAAACATTTTGCAGAATCTTTAAAGGGATTTTCAAAAGGAAAAGACATTATTTCCGACAAAGAATTTTCATTGCAAAACCGCTTAACAATCCCAGCGAAAACATCGATGGTCATTGAATTGAATTAAAACACGAATAGCACAAATGTTTTCACAAATATCACAACCAAGTCTCCGTGATCTTATTTAAGTGAAACGCCTTTGCTAACTTAAAAATGTTTAGTAGTTAAAAAAAGAAAACTTTGCGCTCTTTGCGTTAAAAAAAGAATTAAATACGAATAGCATAAATGTTTTCACAAATATCACAATCAAATCTTTATGATCTTGTTTAAGTGAAACGCCTTTGAGAACTTAAAAACAGTTAGTAGTTAAAAAAGAAACTTTGCGCTATTTGCGTTAAAAAATAAAATTAAACATGAAAAAAACAACAATATTCTTTACATTCATCCTGTTTGTATTGAGTTTTACAACCATTTCAGCTCAATCAAAATTCGACAAAGAAAAAACAGCAATCGGAACAATGCTCGATGGTTTCAACGTTGCTGCTGCAAAAGCTGATTTCATAACCTATTTCAATTATTTCGCAGACGAATCCACATTCATCGGAACAGATGCTACTGAAGTTTGGGACAAAAAAGCATTTATGGCTTGGGCAAGACCTTTTTTCGATAAAAAAACAACCTGGAATTTCACTTCATTAAAAAGAAATATCTATTTCAGCAAAGACGGAAAACTGGCTTGGTTTGATGAATTATTAGATACTCAAATGAAAATCTGTCGTGGTTCGGGCGTTGTCGAAAAAATCAACGGACAATGGAAAGTGAAACAATATGTACTTTCTGTGACGGTTCCGAACGATATTGTAGATAAAATAGTGGCAGAAAAAGCTCCGATTGAGGATGCTTTAATTCAACAATTAAAATCAAAATAATACAATGACGAAAAAAATAAAACCAAATTTATCAATGCTTCAAATCATCAACATGAGCATGGGATTTTTGGGAATTCAGATGGCTTTTGGACTGCAAAACGGAAACGCAAGTAGAATTTTGGCTAATTTCGGAGCTGATGTTCACGAATTGTCTTGGTTTTGGTTGGTTGCACCGATTACGGGATTGATTGTTCAACCCATCATCGGTCACATGGGTGACAATACCTGGAGTCCTTTGGGAAGAAGAAAACCATACTTTTTAATTGGAGCCATTCTTTGTGCAATAGGTTTGGTCATGCTTCCAAATGCAGCTTCTGCAACGCAAATGATGGCTGCAAATGTTTTATTATTGGCTGTTATTTTCTTAGCAATGATGGATGCTTCCATCAACGTAGCGATGGAACCTTTCCGAGCTTTGGTAGGAGATATGTTGCCAAAACATCAGGGAACGATTGGCTTTTCTGTTCAGACGATTTTAATAGGAATTGGAGCGGTTATTGGTTCGGATTTACCAAATTGGCTGACAAAATGGGGCGTTTCAAATTCAGCTCCCAAAGGTTTTGTTGCAGATAATGTGATTTATGCTTTTTACATTGGTGCGGCGGTTTTAATTGTATCCATTTTATATACGATTATTACAACTAAAGAATATTCGCCTGAAGAATTCGCAGCATTTGATGATGGTAAGGAAATCGTGGAACATCAATCTAAATTTTCAGATATTTTCAAAGATTTTAATAATATCCCATCTCAGATGAAAAAACTGGGAATTGTTCAGTTTTTCTCATGGTTTGCATTGTTTACGATGTGGGTTTTTACAACAAGTGCTTTGGCGACTCATCATTTTGGGCTTTCACCGGATGATACACATTCTGCAGAATTTAATAAAGCCGGAGATTTAACGGGAAGTTTGTTCGGAAGTTATAATTTCTATGCGATTTTCTTTGCTTTTGCTTTAACACCGATCGCTAAATTTATTGGAAAAAAACAAACTCACGCTTTAGCTTTGGCTTGTGGTGGTTTGGGGCTAATTTCGATGTATTTCATTAAAGATGTCAACAATCTTTGGATTTCAATGGTCGGATTGGGATTTGCTTGGGCAAGTATTTTGGCGATGCCTTATGCGATGTTGATCGATTCAATTCCACAAAAGAAAATGGGCGTTTATATGGGGATTTTCAACTTTTTCATTGTTATTCCGCAGATTATTAACGGTATTTTCGGAGGTCCTATTGTAAGTGGTGTTTTCGGAAAACAAGCCATTGATTATGTAGTTGTTGGTGGAGTTTGTATGTTGTTGGGAGCGGTTTTAACATTATTTTTCGTTAAATCAGAACATGATACTCCAAAAGAAATTGAAGAAGAAATTCAACAGGTACATTTTTAAAATAAAATTTCAATACTTATAAAACGGGCTTCGGTTCGTTTTTTTTATTTTTATCTAAAATTTAAACATCAAAATAAGCAAAAAATATTTGATTTATGAGTATGATAGGAAATTTACTTCGGGTAACAAAAGCTGAACTTGAAGGATATTTAAACGACAGTTCTTTGTTAGAAGCTAGGCTTTACGGTGAAAATGAAAACCCGGATTATCAAAATCCAGATGATATCGACAAAGCTTGGGACGGAATTCTGTTTTTATTGACGGGTGATGGAATATCGGAAATAAATCATCCGCTTACCAAAGTTTTATTCAGCGGGCAGTTGATTGATGAAAATCAAGATTTAGGATATGGCCCAGCTCATTATTTAACACCAGAGCAGGTTGTTGATTTGAGTAAACAGATTGCTGAAATTACCGTTAATGATCTTAAATTAAAATTCGATCCTGAGAAAATGACCGAGTTAGGAATTTATCCTGAAATTTGGGCAGAAGGAGATGATGCTTTTGAGTATTTAGCGGATAATTTTTTAGTCGTTCAGAAAATGTATGCGGAAGCTGCGAAGAATGGGGAAGGAATGATCACGTATTTAAATTAAGAAAATTTTTCATTTTTTTAATAGATCTCTGTGTCTTTATATAAGTAGAATGGCTTGGTGAAACTTAAAAAATCAATTTTCAAAAAACTTAATGAACTTTGTCTTCAAATCTCAGTGATGAATGTTCAATAATTGTTGATCATATTTCCATATCGTTTCTTACCTTACATCAACATTTTTCCGATTCCTCCACCGTACATTTGTATCATTAAATCAGACAATATGAAAACAGTATATCATAAAGCAGATACAAGAGGTCACGCCAATCATGGTTGGTTAGATTCTTATCATACATTCAGTTTTGCGAATTATCAGAACCATGACAGAACACACTTTGGTGTTTTAAGGGTTTTGAATGACGATACCGTTTCTCAGGGAATGGGCTTCGGAACACACCCTCACAAAAACATGGAAATCATTTCTATCCCTTTGGAAGGTGATTTGGAACATAAAGATTCTATGGGAACAACGGCTGTTATTAAAAAAGGCGAAATTCAGGTGATGAGTGCCGGAACGGGGGTGATGCACAGCGAATATAATAAAAATAAAGATGAAGCGGTAAAATTTCTTCAAATTTGGGTTTTCCCAAAAGAAATGGATGTGGAACCGAGATATGATCAGAAAAGCATCAAAGAAGGTGAAAAAATCAACGGATTCCAACAGATCTTATCCCCGAATAAAAATGATGACGGAGTTTGGATTCACCAAGATGCATGGTTCAATTTAGCCAATTTCACAAAAGGAAATGGCAAAAATTATATGCTTAATAAAAAAGGAAATGGTGTTTATGCTTTTGTATTAAAAGGAAGCGCAAAAGTGGGCGACAGAATTTTAAACGAGAGAGACGGTTTAGGAATCTGGGACACCCAAAGTTTCAACATTGAAGCTGAAGAAGACACAGAAATCCTATTAATGGAAGTTCCAATGGAATTACCGGTGTATTTGAAATAATTAAAACAAAATAATTTTCGCATAGTAAAAATTCCCCTCCATTGGAGGGGTGGCGAAAATTCGAAGAATTTTTGACGGGGTGGTTAAAAACATAAAATATTAGATTTTCACAAAAATCTTCCCGACCTTTGCGTTAAAATTCAAGACAGTTATAAATAACTTTACTTTAAAATAGATAGAAAACAATGAAAATTTTAGCAGTAGCAGGAAGTAATTCCGAGACGTCAATCAATAAACTATTAGTTTCTTACGCTTCATCATTAATTGAAAATGCAGAAGTTGAAATCGTAGACATGAACGATTTTGAAATGCCAATTTACAAACACCAAAGAGAAGCAGAAAGCGGAGTTCCTCAACAAGCTCACGATTTTGCTGCAAAAATTGATGGCGCAGATTTACTTTTAATTTCACTTTCAGAACACAACGGAACATATTCAACAGCGTTTAAAAATGTATTCGACTGGACTTCAAGAATCAAAGACAGAGCCGTTTGGAATCAGGTTCCTATGTTGTTGATGGCAACTGCTCCAGGAGGAAGAGGTGGTTTAGGTGTTTTAGAAGCTGCTGAAAAGCGTTTCCCGCTTCACGGAGGTAATATTGTTGATACTTTCACGCTTCCTTTCTTTAATGATAATTTTGATAAAGAAGCTCAAAAAATATCTAACGAAGAGAAAAACAGTGAGTTAAAAGAGAAAATTCAGAAAATTTCGGCTATTGAATCTATCCTTGAAAAATAGATTTGAAAATTAATATAAAATTAATATCTTTGCAAAAAGAAAAGAAATGAAAATTCAGACCTCCTATAAAGAATGTTTTTCCGAGAAAGGGAAAATTGTGGGCTCTGAAATTCTCAGATAAAATAACGGCCGATAATCTACTAAGATTGTCGGCTTTTTTGTTTTCTAAATTTGAATAAAAAGTAAAAATAAAATGTGTCAATCGGGCACCCTGGCAATTGAAATTATCGCTAGATTGTTAAACTGATACACTGTTACATTAAATACTATGAGCAACACGTACAAATCTGCAGGAGTAGACAAAGAGGAGGGATACAAAACCGTTGATAAGATCAAAAAAGCGGTGGGCGAAACTCACAATTCCAATGTATTGAATCATTTGGGAAGTTTTGGAGCTTTCTACGAAATCGGAGGCTACAAAAATCCTGTTTTGGTGTCAGGAACAGATGGAGTTGGGACTAAACTTAAAGTGGCTTTAGACTCAAAAAAATACGATTCTATCGGGGTAGACTGCTTCGCAATGTGTGCGAACGACATCCTTTGTCACGGTGCAAAGCCTTTATTTTTCCTTGATTATTTAGCTTGTGGAAAACTGGATTCAGAAATCGCTGCTGAGATCGTTTTAGGAATGGTAGAAGCTTGTAAAGACAACAACTGCGCATTAATCGGTGGTGAAACTGCCGAAATGCCGGGAATGTACCAACCAGGAGATTACGATGTTGCAGGATTCTGCGTAGGAATCGTGGAAAAAGATCAAATTATTGATGGATCAAAAATCAAAGCTGGTGACAAGATCGTCGCTCTTCCAAGTTCAGGTTTCCACTCAAACGGATTCTCTTTGGTAAGAAAAGTGTTCCCGGATTTCAACGAAGAATTCGAAGGAAAACCTTTGTACGAAACGCTTTTAGTTCCAACAAGATTATATTATAAAGATATTCATAAAGTTATTGCTGATGTTGAAGTGGCTGGTATTGCTCACATCACGGGTGGTGGTTTGTACGAAAACATTCCGAGAATTATCGGTGACGGACTTTGCGCGACAATCGACGCTTCAAAAATCCAGATTCCAAGCATCATGCTGGAACTTGAAAAAAGAGGTGGCGTAGCTCGTGAAGAGATGTTCGGAACATTCAACATGGGTGTCGGAATGATCATAGTTGTAGATGCTGAAAAAGCTGAAAAAGTACTAAGTCTTCTTGATGATGCTTACGAAATCGGAGAAATCACGGAAGGAGCTGAAAAGATTGATTTAAAATTTTAGGAGCTTAATCCCGCTTTCCACTGTATCTTTTTCGCCAACGCTTTTTTTCAAAGCCATTTCAGAAAAAGGATGCCGTTGCAATCGGGGCTAGTTAATAACATAGAAAGCCTTGTCAAGGTTTCAAATCTTGACAAGGCTCACAAAATAAAATGAAAAACTTAGTTATACTTGTTTCAGGTTCAGGAACAAACCTTCAGAGAATCATCGATACCATTGATAACGGAGAAATCCAGAATGCAAAAGTATCTTTAGTAGTTGCCGACAGAGAATGTTACGGACTTGAAAGAGCAAAAAATCATAACATAGAAAACGTTCTGATTCCGAGAGGAAAAAACTTCAGCAGCGAATTGAGTAGAATCATTCCGGAAAATACAGACTTAATTGTATTGGCAGGATTTTTATCAATCTTAAAACCTGAGTTTTGTGAAAACTGGGTCGGAAAAATAATCAATATTCATCCGGCGTTGCTTCCGAAATTCGGAGGAAAAGGAATGTGGGGACATCACGTTCACAACGCGGTAATTGAAGCAAAAGAAAAAGAAAGCGGAGCAACCGTACATTTTGTAACTCCGGGAATCGATGAAGGAGAAGCCATTCTTCAAAAATCATTCGAAGTCACAGAAAATGACACTCCCGAAACCGTTGCAGAGAAAGTTCATATTATAGAATACGAAATTTTTCCAATAGCAATAAATAAAGTATTAAATAATAATTAAAACACTAATTATTAGCGATACAAAAATTCCCCTCTTTTGGATGGATGGCAAAAATTCAAAGAATTTTTGACGGGGTGGTTAATAAAGATAAAGTATTAAAAAAACATCCACCCTTTGCTGAGTGAAACGCCTTTGCGAACGAAAAATATTCAGCAAGAAAAATAAAAATCTTAGCGCTCTTTGCGTTAAAAACAACAGTTTGTCATTCCATAGGAATCTAAGCAGATGCTTTCAGAATGATAAACAGAAAGTAAAAAAGTTAGTATTAGAGATGTCATGCTGAGCTTAAAGTTTATCCTAAGCTTGACGAAGGAAAGCAACTCTTTAATCAAAACAAAAAAACACATTTAGATTTAAAAATTTTTCAAGAAGCAAAATCTAAGTAAAAATAAATAAGATCGGAGGTGAAAGAACCGGTCTACAGTTTGAAATAGCTGTAAAAAGTAAAAATTGAAAGTAAAAGTTCTTGGTTAAAAGAGTCCCGAAGGGACGATTTAAATCAGGATAGGATGACAAATCCTGTCAAAAAAAGCAAAAAATCGAAAGTAAAATGAGCAAAAAGAGAGTTTTAATCAGTGTTTCTGACAAAAGCGGATTAATCGAATTCGCACAGTTTTTGGAAGCCCAAAATTATGAATTGATTTCTACAGGAGGGACGTTCAAACATTTGAAAGACGCTGGTTTAAATCCAATTCAGATTGATGAGGTTACCAATTTCCCTGAGATGTTGGACGGAAGAGTGAAAACATTACACCCGAAAGTTCACGGTGGTCTGTTGGCGGTTCGCTCCAACGAAGAACACATGAAAACAGTTCAGGAGCACGAAATTGGCCTGATTGACATGGTAATCGTGAATCTTTATCCTTTCTTCGAAAATGTAAACAAAGACATTTCTCTTCACGAAAAGGTAGAATTCATAGATATCGGAGGTCCTTCAATGCTTCGTTCTGCTGCTAAAAACTTTGATTCTGTAACGGTAATTACTGATGTTGAAGATTACGCAGCAGTAAAAATCGAAATGGAGCAAAACGGTGACACGTACATCGAAACTCGTAAAAAACTGGCAGGAAAAGTATTCAACCTTACTTCTGCTTATGACGGAGCCATCTCAAGAATGCTTTTGGAAGAAGATTATCCAACTTATTTGAATGCTTCTTACAAAAAAGTTTCTGACCTTAGATATGGTGAAAATCCGCATCAAACGGCAGCTTACTACGTTTCTACTTTCGAAAACGGTGCAATGAAAGATTTCGAACAATTGGGAGGTAAAGAATTGTCTTTCAATAATCTTCGTGATATGGATCTTTGCTGGAAAGTAGTAACTGAATTCAAAGAAGAAATGGCTTGTTGTGCAGTAAAACACTCTACACCTTGTGGAGTTGCGATCGGAACTTCAGCGTTGGAAACGTATACAAAAACTTTCGAATGTGATCCTGTTTCTATCTTTGGCGGAATTGTTGCAATGAACTACAAAATCGACGCAGCAACAGCAGAAGAATTAAACAAAACTTTCCTGGAAATTGTTATGGCTCCTGAATTTGATGAGGAAGCTTTAGAAATTTTAAGAAAGAAGAAAAATTTAAGAATTATAAAAATCGTGAATCCTGTTTCTGACAAACAGACTTGGGTGAAAATCGACGGTGGAATTTTAGTTCAGGATAACGACAGCATCTTCTCAGATGATATTAAAGTGGTAACTGAAACTCAGCCTACAGAAGAGCAGAAAAAAGCATTATTATTCTCTCAAAGGGTAGTAAAATATGTAAAATCTAATGCAATTGTAGTTTCCAACGGAATTCAGGCTTTCGGAATCGGAGGTGGACAGGTAAACAGAATCTGGGCAACTCAACAAGCGATTGAAAGAGCTAAAGAGAAATTCACAGGAGACTTAGTTTTGGCTTCTGACGCGTTTTTCCCTTTCCGTGATGTCGTAGATTTCTGCGCTCAGGAAGGAATCACAGCGATCATTCAGCCAGGAGGAAGTGTAAAAGATCAGGACAGCATCGAGGCGGCTAACGAGCATAAAATCCCGATGATGTTTACTGGAATTAGACATTTTTTACATTAATTAAAATAGAATTAAAAAATATTTTTGAGATTGTATTTATACCATCCAAAATTATATATTTGTAGAAATTAGACTAGATAATAAATAAAGTATGAGAATATTAATCATAGGTGAAGGTGGAAGAGAATCTGCTTTAGCATCAAAACTACAGAATGACCCGAGAATTTCTAAAATGTTCTTTGCTAACGGAAATGCGACTACTGATGTAATTGGGAAAAATGTTCATTTATCAGAGATTAAAGAACTTAGAGATTTTGCTATTAAAGAAAAAATTGATCTTACGATCGTAGGTCCGGAAGCTCCGCTTGTGGCAGGTTTGAAGGATGAATTTAAGAAGCATGATCTGAAAGTTTTTGGTCCTAACCAGAAAGTGGCAAGCTTAGAAGGAAGTAAGGCTTTCTCTAAAAAGTTTATGCAGACCTATGATATCAAAACAGCGAAAGCAGTAGTTTTTGATTCATACAATGAAGCGAAAGAATACATTCAGACTCAGGAATATCCTTTGGTAATCAAAGCAAGTGGTTTAGCAGGTGGAAAAGGTGTTGTTATTTGTGAAACGTTGGAAGAAGCTGATGCTACCATCCATGATTTCATGATCAGAAGAATCTTTGGAGATGCTGGAATCCGTGTGGTAATTGAAGAATACTTACAAGGTTTTGAAGCTTCTATTATTGCGTTTTCAAACGGCGAAAAACTATATCCTTGTATTGCTGCTAAAGATTATAAAAAAGCAGGAAACGGAGATACAGGTCCTAACACAGGAGGTATGGGTACGGTAGCACCAAGTCCCGAATTTACTGCTGAACATTATGCTGATTTTGAAAAAAATATTCTTGAAACTACTTTAAAAGGTCTTAAAGCTGAAGGTTTCAGTTTCAAAGGAATCATTTTCTTTGGATTGATGGTGACGAAAAAAGGGACTTATCTTTTGGAATATAACATGAGATTCGGTGATCCTGAAACTCAGGTATTGATGGCTTTAATGGAGAATAATCTTCTTGACGTTATTCAGGACTGTATGGATGGAAAGGAAATCGAGCTTAAGTTTAAAGACGAAAAAGCAGTTTGTCTGGTAATGTGTTCTGGAGGTTATCCAAGAAATATTGAGACTGGCTTTGAGATTACAGGCGAAGATAAAGTTCAGCACAGTAATCTTTTATATGCAGGAGCAATCAGAAAGGCAGACAAAGTAGTTTCAAACGGTGGTAGAGTTCTGAACATCGTAGCTACTGGCGCTACTTATGACGATGCCCGCAAAAAAGTTTATGAAGACGCAAGTCATGTACATTTCGATTACGGTTTCTACAGAGACGACATCGGAAAGTTTTAAAATAAAATCATGAAAAAAGATTTGGAGCAATCCAGGTCTTTTTTTGTAAAGATTTCATCATTGAAAAGATTTTCATCAATAGGATTGGGCTTTAGCCCGATTAATGAAAATAGAAATCGAATTGGCTTTAGCCAAAAGATTAATTAAAAAATATTTGAGTTAAATTTTAATTTAAAATAAAACCAATTTTTATCATTCCGTAGGAATCTCTACTGCAATGATAAAAATTTTAAATAGCTTAGATTCCTACGGAATGACAAACACTCTTTTTAAAGGTTTAAAACAATTAAAAACTCATCATTTATCAATCATCATTTATCAATTATAAAAATGAACAACGGTATTATCATATTAGATTTCGGATCACAGTACAACCAGCTTATCGGAAGAAGAATCCGTGAGATGGGAGTGTATTCTGAAATTTTGCCTTTCAATACACCCTTAGAATCAATTTTAGAAAAACAGCCGAGAGGGATTATCCTTTCAGGTGGACCAAGTTCTGTCAACGCAGAAAATGCACATTTAGTTCAGAAAGAATTATATGAGCAGGGAATTCCTGTGTTGGGAATTTGCTACGGAATGCAGTTAACAGCACACCTTTTAGGCGGAAAAGTTCATAAAGGGGTAAAAGGGGAGTACGGAAAAGCACATTTAGAAATCGTAAAAGAATCTTCTTTATTAAAAGGGGTTACCAACAATTCTGTTGTTTGGATGAGCCACTTTGATGAAGTTGGAGATTTACCTGCAGGTTTTGAATTAAATGCAAAATCAGGAGTTATTGCTTCGATTTCAAATGAAGAGAAGAAAATTTTCTGTGTACAGTTTCATCCGGAAGTTTCTCACACTGAGGAAGGTGGGAAAATGTTAGAAAATTTCGTTTTTGCAATCTGTGACGCAGAGAAAAACTGGAAACTGACCAATTATATTGATAAAACAGTAGAAGAAATCCGTGAAAGAGTAGGAGATCAGAAAGTGATCCTTGGACTTTCAGGAGGGGTAGATTCTTCTGTTGCGGCAGTTTTGATCCATAAAGCAATCGGCGATCAATTGACTTGTATCTTCGTTGATACAGGATTATTGAGAAAAGACGAAGGCAAAAAAGTAATGGATAATTACGGGGAACATTTCCACATGAACATCAAGTTGGTAGATGCTAAAGAAAGATTCCTTTCAAAGCTTGCCGGAGTTGATGATCCTGAGGCGAAAAGAAAAATCATCGGAAACGAATTTATTCATGTTTTTGATGAAGAATCTCATAAAATTGAAGGTGCAAAATTCTTAGCTCAAGGAACAATTTATCCTGATGTTATTGAAAGTCAATCGGTAAATGGTCCTTCAGCAGTGATCAAATCTCACCACAATGTTGGTGGACTTCCGGAAGATATGGAGTTTGAATTGCTTGAGCCTTTGAGAGAATTATTCAAGGATGAAGTAAGAAAAGTAGGTGAAGAATTGGGAATTCCTCATCATTTGGTTCACAGACATCCTTTCCCTGGTCCTGGTTTGGGAATCAGAGTCTTAGGTGCTGTTGATGAAGAGAAAGTAAGAATTCTTCAGGAAGCTGATGATATTTTCATCGAGGAATTATACAAAAACGATTTGTATGAGAAAGTTTCTCAAGCTTTTGTAGTTCTTCTTCCTGTAAAATCTGTCGGAGTAATGGGTGATGAAAGAACGTACGAATACACTGCTGTGGTTCGTTCTGCAAATACCATCGACTTTATGACTGCAACTTGGAGCAGACTTCCTTACGAGTTTTTAGATACAGTTTCAAGTAGAATTATCAACGAGGTAAGAGGAATCAACAGAGTAGCTTACGATATTTCAAGCAAACCACCTGCAACTATCGAGTGGGAATAATTTTTGACTTGAATTTTACATATAAATCCTGCCTTTTGGCGGGATTTTTTTGTTACCAATCTTACCAATACTTAGAAAAATAAACTGGTATTAAAAAAATTAAACCATTTAAAAGATAAAGTATTATTTTTCGATTGTGTTGATGAATAATGTAAAAATTAATAATCAAAATTAATAGAATCACAGGAATGAATTCAAGAAAGAAATCTGTTTGAAAATACATTGATATTAATAAGTAGATCAATGATATTGCTATATTAATTATTGATATTTTTTTCATCGGCTTGAAATTACCAAATTTTTATCGATCCATAATGATTATTAGCTCCTTCAATTGTCAAAGTGAGTGTATCTTTTAAATAGGGTGTTTTGGAATATCCCCAAACGACATCCGAACTATCTAATTTCTCAATACTTTCTTCGGTAAAATATAAAACGATAGAATCTTTTAGATTTCTTTCATAGCTAATATTGTAAGAAAAATTACTATTACTCCAAATTCGAGTATCTTCCATCGAATGTTTTCCATAAGAAAAACCTCTTTCTAAATAGGGTTTAAATTGGAAATTTTTAAAATTAGCTGAATCAATGATCTTATAATTTAATTCCTTTACAAAAACCTTTCTACTTTTAGAATCTTTGATACTTGAGGTTCTCCCTCTATATTTCCATTTTCCGTATCCATACCATCCAACAGAACTGGAGATATATGGTAAAGCAAGAAATATAATTAAAATGATGATAGCTGAAACTATAATTTTTTTCATAAAAATTAAAAGCGTTTTATTAAAAAATAAAATCAGAGAAAACTTTAGAATAATCTTCACTGAAAAAGAATATTCTGCTTATTCCGTTATATCTTGCCTTTACAAATTTAATATGTTCGTAGGATTGCTTTTCTATTAGATAAAAATCATCAAGAATTTGTTTGGTCAATTTCTTTACACTTTCATCTTTAGCTATATTATTTCGGAATTTATATAAACTTATCAATTCATTTATAGGCAATGGACGATTTGTAAATGAAATATCAAAAATTTCCATTTCAGAATCGTACTCTTGAATTTTACTATAAATTAATTCTTTCATTTATTCTGTTATAAGTTTTTTCCCTAAATTTAAGTAAAAATACATCAAATGCAAATAGAAACAAGACCGCTCTCCGTTCAGGATTATGATGAATTGGTAATCACAATGAAACGCGCTTATCCTCAAATGTCGGAGTCGATATGGTCAAAAAGGAGCATAGAAAAACTCACCAAAATGTTCCCGAAAGGGCAAATTTGTATCACGGTCGATGGTAAACTGGCGGCTGTAGCGCTTTCTATTATCGTGAATTATAACGAGTTTGGAGACGATCATACGTATAGCGATATTACAGGGAATTATACTTTTAATACACACTCTTCCACAGGCGATGTTCTGTACGGAATTGAAGTTTTTGTAGATCCGGAATACCGTGAGCTCCGTCTGGGAAGAAGATTATATGACGCGAGAAAAGAACTTTGTGAATTGTTAAATTTAAAATCTATTGTCTTAGGCGGAAGAATTCCCAACTATCATAAACATAGTGATGAACTCTCTCCAAGAGAATATATCAGAAGAGTAAGAGACAAAGAAATCTATGATCCGGTGCTGTCTTTTCAGCTTTCCAATAATTTTCTGCCGATTAGGGTCATGAAAAAATATCTGCCTGAGGATGAGTCTTCCAAAGAAAATGCCGTGCTTCTTCAGTGGAATAACATCTATTATAGCAAAAAACCAAACACGATGCAGGACAGCATTATCCGTTTGGGATTGGTGCAGTGGCAGATGAGGCATTTTAAAGACATTCACTCTTTTTACGAGCAGGTAGAATTTTTCGTGAATGTAATGGGAGATTACAAGTCTGATTTTGTTTTGTTCCCTGAATTGTTCAATACACCATTATTAGCACCTTTCAACAAGCTTTCTGAGCGCGACAGTATGATTGAACTCGCTAAATTAACGGAAGAAATTAAAGATAAAATTTCAAGTCTGGCGATTAGTTATAATGTCAATATTATTTCCGGAAGCATGCCGGTTTTTGAAAATAACGAACTGTATAATGTAAGTTATCTTCTTCATCGTGACGGTAGGATTGATGAATACAGAAAAATTCACATCACTCCGAATGAAAGAAAATACTACGGAATGAAAGGCGGAAACGAGATTAGAGTTTTTGATACCGATTGCGGAAAGATCGGATTGGTGATCTGCTACGATGTCGAATTCCCTGAACTGCCAAGAATTTTAGCCGATCAGGGCATGAAAATTTTATTCGTTCCTTATTTAACGGATACTCAGAATGCGTATATGAGAGTTCGCCATTGCGCCGCTGCGAGAGCTATTGAAAATGAATGTTATGTTGCGATTGCCGGTTGTGTAGGAAACCTTCCGGGAGTTAATAATATGGACATCCAGTTTGGTCAGGCTGCGGTTTTCACACCATCGGATTTTGCTTTTCCATCCAATGCAGTGAAAGGAGAGGCCACTCCAAATACAGAAATGACGCTTATTGTAGATGTCGATTTGAATTTATTGAAAGATCTTCATTACAATGGTTCGGTTCAGGTGATGAAAGACCGAAGAAAAGACCTTTACGAAACTTATCTCAGATAAAACAAAAACCGGAATCAACTTGCATTCCGGCTTTTTATTTTATTTCAGTTTGAATTAAACTTGCGGACAAAGAACATCCAAGCAATAAATTCCCGGGCAGGTTGGTTTGCCATCATCAGGGCAACAAAAGTTAGAACAGTTAGGCACGATTACACTTCCTGTAATTTTTTTAAGATCTTCTCTTGAAATTGATTTTTTGTTTGAATTTTTCATGGTTTAGTTATTGTATTATTGTAAATATAATATTTTTATTCAACAATTGTGAGTTTTTCATTTTCTTTAAAAGACTTAATTATATTTAAGGTAGAATCCTCCAGACTGTTTCTCTTTAATGTAAGAGCAAAATAGAGTTTATTCTTAATAATAACCTCATTTATTTCATCAATTAATATTTTCTTATTGTTTATTAATATGTATTTTAATGTTGTCAACTGTAGTTGAGGGTGAACAAAATTACCAGTGATAATATAGAGATCCCTACTTGCTATGTTAAATGAGCTTTTTATGTTGAAATTATTCATCTGAATCAGAAAATCGTGGATTATATTTATAGTTTTGTGGTACTGGAATTTTCTTCAAAATTATACCATGAGCAATGGTACTATCAAGTCTTTTTCCTCCGTAAATCAATAATGTATTTTCTAGTATCATGTGAAAATCGCGGTAACAATTTTCACATTTAAATATAGTATCTTTTGAAAGTTTGTGAATAATAATTAATTCGCTTGGGAAAATTCTATCAGTATAATTATCATAAGTATAGCCTTCAATTTTATAGCTTCCAGTTTCAATTTTCTTATAAAATAGTTTATGCTCATTACATGAAAGTAAAACTAATGAGATAAATATTAATCTTAGACTTTTTATCATTTTAATTGAAAATTTTCATATTTATTTAGTTTCGTAAATGTAAATATTATAGAAAGTAATAGTGCATCCTCATAACTATAAGCTGTAACTCCACAACCTAATTGTATGGTTGATGGAATTTTTTCGGATGGAATGAAGCGAAACCAAAAACGAATTAATTTGATCATCTTTTTTAGGATAAATATAAAGTTTAATATTAATTTATGGAGATGAATTTAATTTAAAAAGTGAATGGTATAGGAATAATTTTTGGAGTAATTTGCATTCACATTTATAGAGTATGTTTGATAAGCAACAGAGAAAGCTGAAAAGGTCTGCAAGATTGATTTCCGTATTGAGCAAATATGGTTTTAAAGATATGCTGGCGAGAATGAACGGTGGAAATAAGCAGGAACAAATGGTTTCCGAAAATCCTGATGAAATTGTTTCTAAAGGAACGGTTTACGAACGCATCAGGCTAGTTTTGGAAGAACTCGGACCTACTTTTGTAAAGCTTGGTCAAACATTTAGTAACAGGGAAGATTTGCTTCCTGCAGAGCTTATTCAGGAGTTACAAAAACTTCAGGATAAGGTAGAAACCGTTGATATGAATGTAGAAGAAATTCTGGAAAACGAATTGAATATCTCCGTGAAAGAACATTTTGCAGAAATTGAGGCAAAACCTTTGGCAACCGCTTCTATCGCTCAGGTTTATAAAGGAACTTTGCGTGATGGAAGCGAGGTGATTCTGAAATTGAAAAAACCTGATGTTCAGTCAGTCATTGAAGATGATTTGTTGTTGATTAAGGATTTGGAAAAGCTGGTTTCATCCTATTCTGAAATGGGTGAAAAACTCAATCTGAAACAGGCTATTTCTACTTTTGAAAGATCTTTGCTGGAAGAAGTTTCTCTCATTAATGAAAAGGAAAATATCCTACAGTTTAAACGAAATTTTAAAGACAATAAAGAAACGTACGTTCCGAAAGTATACGAAGAATTTTCTAACAATAATGTTCTTTGCATGGAATTTATTGATGGAATAAAAGTAACAGATAAGTCAGTTCTTTTAGCCAATAATATTGACCCTGTGAAAGTTTCTGAAGTTGGATTACGACTTTTTGTAACCCAAATTATGGATTTTGGCTTCTTTCATGCCGACCCTCACGCAGGAAATATTTTAGTTAAAAAAGACGGAAAGGTTGTTTTTATAGATTTTGGAGCAGTAGGAAAAATTCCGCCAAAAGATAAGGAAGATCTTGAAAATTTAATTGTAAGCTTCGTAGCTAAAAATCCGCATAAAATTGTTCGGTATTTGAAAAAAATGTCCTTAAGCTATGAAATTCCGGATGAAAGGAGATTTGAAAATGATGTGGAAGATATTCTGAATTTCGTTCACAGTACTTCATTAAAAGAAATCGATGCGCAGGAGATCATTAATAAAATGAAAGATGTTTTGGCGGATAACCGACTTCAAATGCCTGATTATTTCTATCTTTTATTTAAAGGAATTACTTTAATAGAAGGAGTTGGACGAAATATCAATCCGGATTTGGATGTGGTGAAAAGTTTAAGTCCGTTCACAAAAAAAATCTTTGCACGAAAAATCAGTCCGCAGAATCTTTTTAAAACCGGTGTCGACAAGGTAATGAATTTTACGGATAATGTGGATGAAATTCCCAGAGAACTCCGTTCTGTTTTGCAGAAATTAGACGAAAATAAATTCACTGTTTCCAGCGAAATAAAGAATATTGAAAAAACGAATCAACTCATAAAATCAAGTATTGTCAATTTAATTTTAGCAATGATTTTAGGAGCTAATATTATTGCCACAGCCATTGTTTTTGTTTCAGAATCGGGACCTAGAATCGGAGAAATGTCGCTTGTGGCAGTTCTTGGTTTTGCTTTCTCAGTTTTGCTGGTGATTATTATTTTACTAAGAATTACAAGGAAATAGATTAAAAAATAACCTTATGAAAATACTTATTTTATCCATATTTACATTTTGTTCTTCCTTATTATCTGCTCAATCTGAAAAATCAGATGGTCTCTCGGGAGACTTCAATGGTGACGGAAAAAAAGAATTCGCCTACGTAAAAGTGAGCGATTGTAATGATGATTGCGACGGAGTTTGCGAGACCACCATTTATTTCAGTGATAAAAGTATTCCGTCATTTAAAATTTCTCCCGCTAACAGCGGAACTTTATACACCGTTGGAGACTTAAATAATGACGGCAAAGACGAAATTGCTTTTTATCCCGGCTGGTGTACAAGCTGCTGGCATCCGTTGTATGTGTATACTTACAAAAAGAATGCATGGGAACCTTTAGTTTCACCAATCTCCACGCATTGTTCTCAATGGGAAGAAGATAAATTTCCGATTAAAAAAGATCCGAAGAAAAAAGGATACGTAATCATTACGTCAAGTGTCTGGAAAGATGATGATATTAAAATTATTAGCAAAAGCATGAAAGTGGAATAAATGGCTGAAGCTGGAGGTTGGAAGAAAGGAAGTTGATATTCAACTTGAAATATATGCATAAAGTTGATAATCTTCTAGCTTCAAACCTCCAGCTTCCTTACTACAAAATTAATTACCTATCTTTGCAAAATGGAAAAACTCACTTTTGCAGATTTTGACCTTCCGGTTAAAATTCTTGATGTTTTAGCGGATCTTAATTTGTTTGAACCAACACCAATTCAGGAAAAAAGTATCAAACCGATACTTTCAGGAAGAGATGTGATGGGAATTGCACAAACCGGAACCGGAAAAACATTAGCTTATCTTTTACCTGTTTTGAAGACGTGGAAATATAATAAAACCGGGAATCCAACGGTTTTGGTATTGGTTCCTACGAGAGAATTGGTAGTGCAGGTAACGGAAATTGTTGAGAAATTAACGGAAAATATCACGGCAAGAGTTATCGGAATTTATGGTGGAAAAAATATCAATACACAGAAATTGTTATTTAACGATGGATGTGATATTTTGGTAGGAACACCAGGAAGGGTGATGGATTTGGCGATTGATAATGCAATCTCTTTAAAAGAAGTTCAGAAACTGATTATTGATGAGTTTGATGAAATGCTGAACTTAGGTTTCAGACCGCAATTAACGCACATTTTCGAAATGATGAAGGAGAAGAGACAGAATATTTTGTTCTCTGCAACGATGACGGAAGCGGTAGATGATATGCTGGATGAATATTTTGCAAATCCGGTTGAAATTTCTTTGGCAAAATCTGGAACTCCGCTTGAAAAAATTGAACAAACTGCTTATAAAGTAGAAAATTTTAATACTAAAATTAATTTACTTGAAAATTTATTGAAGAACAATGAGGATATGTCCAAAGTGTTGATCTTTAATAATAATAAAAAGCATGCTGATCTATTGTTTACAAAGATTGATGAGCTTTTCCCTGAACAGTTTGATGTTATTCATTCTAATAAATCTCAAAACTACAGATTAAAAGCAATGAAAAGCTTTGAAAATGAGGAGCTAAGAGGTTTAATTACAACCGACGTAATGGCGAGAGGTTTGGATATTTCTAATATTACGCACGTAATCAACTTTGAAACTCCGGATATTCCTGAACAATATATCCACAGAATCGGTAGAACAGGTAGAGCAGATAAAGATGGAAAGGCGATTACTTTTGTAACCAAAAAAGAAGAACCTTTAATTCTTGATATTGAGGTGTTGATGGATAAAGATTTAAAATTCATCGATTTCCCTGAAGAAGTGAAAATTAATCCTAAAAAGATTGCTTCGGAAGAAGATCAGGTGGTGATGAAAAACCCGGCACAGGTGAAGTTGAATGATGGGGGAGGTGCTTTCCATGAAAAGAAAGCCAAAAATACCAAAGAAAACTGGGGTGGGCCTTCAAAAAGAAAAGCTCCGAAAAAATTTGGAGCTAACAGAGCACAACAAAAAGCAATTTCGAAATCGAAAAGAAAGAAATAAAAAAAGTCCCTCAATTATAGGGACTTTTTGGTTTTATGCTAGAAAGTTTATTTTGTAAGGACAATCATTATTTTGTCATCAATACCGTCGCCATCCTCGTCGTCGTAATCTGTAACGATTTGGATTTTATTGTTGGTGTGACTTATAACTTCTTGTTCTTCGCCGTCGATGGTTATTCTTTTCTTGTCATAATTATAAGAATATTGCACTGTATCGGTTCCTAAATTGGAGCATGCTCCAGCACCGTTTTCATCATAAATGGTTGCTACCATAGATCCGTTTGATTTAAAATCGAACGTACTTTTCTTATAACAGGTAGAAGCATTTTCTGTATCTATTACATTTCCTGTTTTACCAGATACGGTAATGGTTTGTGAAGGTCTCCAAGTGCCTATAATTGATGGATTGTCATCGTTGTCATTGCTGCATGAGCTAAAAACGAATCCGGCAGAAAGCGCCAGAAATAATAATTTCTTCATGGTTTAAATTTAGTTTTTAAGTGGCGCAAAGAAATAAAAAAATCTGAATAATGACAAATAAATTTTTGCCATGAAGTCTAAAAAAACAAAAAAACTCTCAATTTGAGAGTTTTAGAATTTATTTTAAAAATAAATAATTATTTCATGTAAGGATTCATCACATTCGTCCAGATTTTATAACCTTCTGGCGTCATGTGAAGCATATCTCCTACGAAAAGATCTTTTCTAACTTTTCCATTCGCATCTTCCATTGCTTTTGTAATGTCGATGAATTTTGAGTTAGGTTGTTTTTCCATAAAAGCTTTGATAATCTGGTTGGCTTCTTTCATTTGAGGCCAAAGTTTTTCGCGGCTCGGAGAATATTTGATAGAAATATAATCTACTTCGATATTAGGAAATTTCTCACGAACTTTTTTGTAAAAAGCAACATATCTGTTGGTTACCTCTTTTACCTTTAATTTATCATCGTCAGCAAAATCATTTTCACCGCAGTAAATGATGATTTGCTTTGGCTGATAAGGGCTTAAAAGATCCTCAGAATAAGTATTCAAATCTATTAATCTTGATCCTCCAAAACCTCTGTTGATGATGGTTTTAGTAGGGAAATAACTGGCAACATCTGTCCATTTTGTGAAAGATGAGCTACCAATTAAAAGAATAGCATCTTTAGGAGGTGCTGTCTCTTTATCAAGTTTTTTAAAATTTTGAATGTCTTGCCAATACATCGGTTTTTTTTCTTGTGAAAAGAAAAGGGCAAAAGTCAGCAATAAAAATGCTGAAAGGATCTTCTTCATTGTTAATAATTTAAAAATTAATATTATTCTCACTAAAAAACTCCCGAAGCCTTCGGGAGTTTTAGGTTTTTTATCTTACATAATTTATATAGACATAATCTAGCTTTCCATCTCCATCATAATCCTGCATGTCATCTTTATCTTGTAATTCCATCATTCTCAATTCTTTGCTTGTAAGAACTGTAACTCTGTACTTATCATCATCTTCATTTTTGAATTTCAAAGTAAGATCCTTTGTTTCTTCATTGTAAGTGTAGGTACCCTCACTCGTTGCACTTACCTGACAATCTGCTCCTCCTGTTCCTGTATAGGCAGTATATTTAGCATAAAGATCTGTTCTGAAAGTAATAAAACTCTTAGCTTCACATCCTGTAATTGTATCTGTAGTAATTACTGTTTTATTGTCTTTTCCTGAAACATACTCTATTTTGCTTACCTTCCAATCGCCCTTCATGATGTCTAATTCATAAGCTTTAATATTATCATCTTCGCAAGAAGTAAGTGCTAGCGCGGAAAAGGCAAATAAAAGTAATTGTTTTTTCATTTTTACAAATTTAAGAATATGCTAAAATATAAATAAATTTGAAATATCTCTAATGAAATTCAGGTTTTTTAAACGAATGTTTGTAAAAAATATAATTTGAGGGTTGGAGGATGGAAGGGGGGAGCTGGAAGCCTTGCGGATTCCTTGATGTAAATAATCTCAATGATTAAAACTTCCCGTATCCAACTTTCTGCATCCTTCTATATTAATAACTCATTTCCACAATTTTATAAGCATCTTGTGGTGTAAGATTTTTATGTTCTCCAAGACCTAACCAGTTTCTTTCTGTAAAGGCTTTTTCCACTCTCTCCGCTGTTCCGTTGAAATCTTCTGTATAGTCTGAAAGTTTAGTCTGAATATGAAGGCTGTGGAAGAATTCTTCTAATTTTTTAATTCCTAATTCTGCTTTTTCTTCAACAGAACCTTCTTTCACACCCCAAACTCTTTCTGCGTATTGAGCTAATTTCCCTTTTTTAGCTTCAAAATTATAACGGTAATGAGAAGGCGCGATGATTGCCAGTGTTCTTGCGTGATCGATTCCGAAATAAGCCGTTAATTCGTGCCCCATTGTATGAACTGCCCAATCCGTAATAACTCCTTTCTGAATCAGTCCGTTCAAAGCCATGGTACAACACCACATGAAGTTTCCGGCCGCGTCATAATTAAAATCATCTGCCAATACTTTTGGTGCCGTTTCCTGTAAGCTGATCAAAATACTTTCAGCAATTCTTTCTTGCAAATCTGCAGAAGAAGGTGCCGTCATATACTGTTCCAAAACGTGAGTGTAAGCATCTGTAAGGCCATTTACCACTTGGTTTTTAGGAATAGTTCTTACCACTTCAGGGTCTAGTACAGAAAATTCAGGGAAAAGTCCGGGACCGCCTGATGATAATTTTTCATTAGTTTCTCTTCTGGAGATCACATATCCTGAATTCATTTCAGAGCCTGTTGCAGGCAATGTTAAAATACTTCCAAAAGGCATTCCCTCACCTTCAAAAGTTCGTACGGGTTTTTTAAGGATTTCCCAAGGTTCACCGTCATAATTGGCTGCAGCAGAAAGGAATTTCGTTCCGTCGATCACAGAACCGCCACCTACAGCCAGAAGATAGGTGATATTATTTTCTTTAATGAAGTTTAAAGCATTAATTAGCACTTCATATTCCGGATTGGCAGGAACTCCGCCAAATTCATATAAATCGTGATCTTTCAAAGCTTCTTTTACTTGATCATAAACGCCATTGTTCTTGATGCTTCCACCACCATAGATCATTAAAATTTTAGCGTCTGTAGGAATCTCTTTTGAAATTTTAGCAATTTCACCTTTCCCGAAAAGTATTTTTGTTGGATTTTTAAATTCGAAATTAAGCATTGTTCTTAAATTTTTGTAAGCCAAATTTACGGAAAGCTTCATGAAATTTAAGTTAAGAAAGTTTTAAAATTAATATCATTGATTTTTATTAAAACAATTGGCTTTTTAATCAATGCCGACCTATTTATTTTTAGGGAAAATTGCCGTGAAAATTTGTTTTACATTTTAAAGTCGGTTTAAAAAATTAATCAAAATTAATTTTAGGTTGGTTTTTCACAAAGGGCAGAAAGCTATTTAACCAAATAGTACGCTTTAAGGCACAAAGATTTTATCTGAGATAAGATTGATCATCAGTATTATAAAAGAAAATCTTTGATTTTCTCGTTGCGTCTTAAAAACAGCACATTTTTATTAAACCTTGAGCCTTTGCGCTTTTCCAATAAAACTTAAAGAAACTTTTATCTTATTACAAATTTTTTATTGTTACAATCTAAAATTAAGGTTGAATTGATAAAGATTTTATTTCCCAACATTCCTTCCATTCCGGAACTTTTCATCAGGAGCTTCTGAATTTTAGAAGTACCTTCGATATATGTAATTTCTGAAAGTTGTAAAACAGAATTGGCAATTTCAAGTTTTTGGTTTGCAGCCGATGTTTTTATTGTTAAAGTATTTCCCCAGGCATTTCCTTTTTCATGCTTTTCCGGGCTTTTCGGAATTCTGTACTGATTCCAGCCTTCTAAATTAGTGATGAGCTCATAGCCGCTTGTTCCGGAATCATACAGGAGTTTTAGTGTTTTATTTCCAATTTTTGCAGGAAGTAAAATTTTTCGTTTTTTAAATTCAAAGTCAGAAAATCCCTTTTCATTGATGATTTCTGTAAATGAGCAAACTGTATTCTTAAAATCTAAAATCACAATTCTTTTTTCAAGCAAATCACTGCCGATAGTTCCAATGATAGGAATAGCTTTTGGATCTTTAAAATTAATTTCATTTCCATAATTTATCACTGAAAAATCAGAAGACGTAATTTTCATTTTGTTTAAATTAAAATCTGAAAATATTTCATTAAATTTTTTATTCGGAAAGAATTTTTTCTGAATAGATTCTAAGGGTTTCTGATAAAAAACAGTCGTCGGCGTTCCCGTATCGAGCTGCATATAAAATGTATTATCAATGTTTTTTAAATTAACAGGAAGCAGCAAAGCAGAGTAATTATTCTCACCATCCTTAATCCATTTTATAGGAATATTTCCTGAATTTCC
The DNA here is from genome assembly GCF_026540445.1 of Chryseobacterium sp. GM_Chr_2. NCBI lineage: Bacteria > Pseudomonadati > Bacteroidota > Flavobacteriia > Flavobacteriales > Weeksellaceae > Chryseobacterium > Chryseobacterium sp. GM_Chr_2. Next base: position 113,220 of record NZ_JALNUD010000009.1, on the reverse strand, counting down.
TGAAACGGTAAGTGTGTTGATCGGCGGCGTAAATTTTTGATTAAAATAAATATATCCGCCAATGAACAGCAGACTAAAAATAATGAATACAGTAAGAGTAATTTTTTTGAAAGTTTTCATTTCGCTTTTTTATGCAAGATTCGCTTTTCTGAATAGGTTTTGCAGCAAAAAGGATATGACAATCATATGACAGTTCTGTGACTTTAATTATAAGAAGTTGATTTTTAGTTTAATATGTAAGTCGTTTTTCTTGTTCAGGCTTATTCCATTTATCATCACAATCGCGACTTTCAAACATAAAAACAGAAGTAAAGGAATTATAAAAACAGGAATTTTTAACGAAAATAATTTTTGGATAAACGGACTGATGATCATCATAACTGACATTACAATCGCCAGAATAATCTGAACAGCAACAATGTTTTTGCCCAATTCTTTATTTCTGGGTTCCGTCGTTTTATATGTTAAAATCATCGGGAAAATAATGCCGCCAAACGGAATGATTATTCCAGCCAACGCAGAAAAATTAATCAATTTTGCTCTGGAAACATTAATAATTTCTTCTTTTATAAAAATGTGTTCGGTAGATGTTTCTAAAGCTTTTGCCAGAGATTTTAAGGTAAAGCCTTTGGGAATATTTCCAGATTCAATTCGTTGGACGGTTCTTAAGGAAATTCCTGCTTTTTCTGCAAGCTCAGTCTGAGTTAAGTTTTTACTTTCTCTCAACAATTGAACTTGATTTTTCATGGCAAAAATAATTAGTTTTTAATTTAAATTTTTAAACTTATGGTTCTTTTTATCAAACGTCAGCTCGAGTGATTTTTCGTAACAAAGTGAAGAAAAATTGTATCGAGAGCTTTTAATAAATTATGGATTTACACATTCTTCATTTTTGAAATAAATCCCATTGCTTTTACTTTCTAATTTTCCAGTTTTTCTATTGATTTTAATTAAAAAAGATTCTTTGGTCTGAGGACAACTTTTGGCTTTAGATAAATATAGCGTAATATTCTGATTATCTATTTTATAAGAACCTCCCGTTTTATCTGTTGAATCGAAACTGAAGCCATAGGTTTTGGCGACCAGAAGTGCTTCGGGAAGATTATTGATAGTTCCTATAAAATCTCTCAATTGCTGATCGCTGGAAAAATACTTAGATTGACTGTTTTCACAGGCCAAGATGTAAGAAAAACATCTGTTGCCTATACATTCCTGAAAAAAACCTTTTTCGGGTGCAGGGTCATTGAGCGTCATAAAAACAGGCATCTGGCTTTCATAAATAATGGATTTATCGGGATCCGGATCGCTGTCATTACGAAGAACCGACCAATATTCATATTTTTTATCCGGAACAATGAAAGGGTAGAGCAGATCTACATTATCCAGGATTTCCGGAATTTTTTTGAAATCAGAAGGAATCGTTTGCTGCCCGAAAACAAAACCTGATAACAGCAAGGCGATCGGAAAAAATAATTTCATGCTTTTGTTTTTGCAAATATACCCATGTCAAAATTTATTCCAATACGATTTTATAATATCCTTTTTCGTCTGTTACGTCAATGCCCACGCCGGTAAATGTCAGTTTATTGATCTGGTAGCCGTCACAACCGCCTTTAAATTCAGAAGATTGAATGGAGAAATTGAAATTTTTAACGTTAGAATGAAAAGTATAGTTTTTTGTTCCGTTATAAGCACCTACGTTTTCTAAAACAACTTTATCATCAGATGTTTTGGTCAATTGTATTCCCGATTGATTTTCTTCAATGGCGGAAAATGTGGTAAGCGTCCCATTGGTAATTAAGTTTTCATCATTGGCATTCACGAATTCAAAAATGATAGGAAATGGAGCATTGTAGCAAGTTTCGCCACAGGCAGAGAGTAGAAAAGTAGTGATGAAAAATAGGAATATTTTTTTCATTGGAAATGGATTGATGGAATAAAATTAATCATTAAACTTTTGTGAGCAAAATTATAATGTATTTGAATTATAACGATTTCTAAATATTTTTAAAACTTGAGCAAGCTGAAAATCGGTAATATCAAAATCGTCTATATTGAGTTCTATTTTTTTATATTGTGGAAGAAATACAAATAATTAATTTCAGGTCTATAATCATGTTTAGATTCACGACTTACCAAATGCTTTACAATAATTTTTTCAAGTTGGATTTCATTCCATAAATATATTGGGTTGTCTTTTATTTGAATTCCTTTTCCATTAATAGAGATCATAATTTTAGATAATTTTTTTATTTCTAAAATAATTTTAAAAATAAAGTAGCCAATGAATCCGATAAGTACAATTAATATGAATATTGTTGGTCCATTCAATTTGAATCTAAAACCTAAAAGGAAAAATAATCCCAAAATTACAAAGATGCTATAAACGGAAATAGAAATAATTCTGCCTGAACGTGAATATTTAATGATAATTTCATCAGGAAGCGTTAGTTCGTCATATTGAACTGAATCATTTTTGTGAATATTATATTCTTTATGAATGAAAAGCCCATTAATAAAGGCTCCGATAAAAAAGATAATAGAAAGAGGAAAAGAATACTGTAGTAAATATGTCCCTATTAGTAACGCTAAAATACCTAAAATAGCATAAAAAATAATTCCGAATTTCATCTATGTTTAAAGTTTTTAAAAGGTTATCTTTTAAGATGTCGCATGAGAATTTTTAAGATTAATCTTAATTGATCTATTTTCAAATTTATTATTTTTATTTAATACTTTATACTGTAATAGTATAACATTGTCATGTATTTCAATTTTATCGAAAATATTATCAATCGTTAAATAGTTATTTTGTGACATTACCTTTTCCAAAAGCCCTTTTTCTATGTGGTATGGATAAATTTTATTTGTATTTAAATCTGTATATAAAATTGTAGTGAAATTTTGTAAGGTTAATATAAATGGGGTATTGTGTTTAGTTTTATGACGATATAAAAATGATCCAAGTTTTCCAATAATATCTGCATTGTTCTTATTATGCAAAATATATTCGGATGGTTCGCAACATCCTGAAATAGTTCTATATTCTGCCAAAAAAGTACTTTTACATTCTTCTATGTTACTATAACCTAGTCTCGTTGTTAAATCCATGAAATCTTTATCAAGACTGAAAAGGATTTTCTTTATTTTTTTATTCTGAAAAACTAACCATGAAGAATCACAGTTATACTGCCAAAAAATTTGAGCTCCATTTTTTAAAATCTCAGGTTTACAAGAAATAATATTCTTTAATAAAGGTTTTTTATCACAATTGCATTGTTGAGTGAAAAAAGATTGAAATAGAAGGATAAAGGTTAGAATTAAAACTTTTTTCATGATTTTACAAAATTATATTTTTTGAATAATATTTCATATTAAATTACATAATTAATTATTTTTAAACTAAAGTTCATTTGAATTCAAAACAAAATCTCCTACATTTGTTATATGAGACACGACCAACGCGCAGAAAAATTCAGGCAGATTGTGGAAAATAAGTTCCAGATATATAATTCATTATTTATGAGCCTGCCTTATGATAAAATGACGAATATCGGGATGCTTCTCCCGTTTCTTTGTGAGGAAAGTAAACTCGGTTACGAAGCCGGAAAAACGCCCGAAGAAATTGTAGAAGAATTCTTTAAAAACCATACCGATTTACAGACCGAAGAGCAGAAACTCGAACTGCTTTTTAAAATCATACAATATATTGAAAGACAGGTGGTTTTATTTGATAGTATTGAAGATGCCGCTTTCCCTAATCTTCACTCTGAAAGTGATAACGGAACGGTAACCAATCTTTTCGAACGTTCACATCAGGATCATAAACTGGAGAAAGTGCGTGAAAAGCTGAAAGATTTTGCCATCAAAATTGTTTTCACCGCTCACCCGACGCAGTTTTATCCAAATTCTGTACAAAGAATTCTTCATGATCTCAGAAATGCGATCACGACAGATTCCATCACAAGTATCGATATGCTCTTGCAGCAATTGGGAAAAACACCGTTTGTAAACAAAGAAAAACCAACTCCGATCGATGAGGCGTTAAGCATTATCTATTATTTGAGATATGTATATTACGACACAATTGGCGAATTGTTTACCAAAATAAAAACAACATTCGGAAGCGATCATTTTCATCTGCATGAAGATGTGATTCAGCTGGGCTTCTGGCCGGGAGGTGACCGCGATGGAAATCCTTTTGTAACGGCTAATGTTACTAAACGAGTAGCCGAAGAGCTGCATTCCGCGATTTTAAAAGCCTATTATAATAACCTGAAAACAGTCAGAAGAAGGCTGAGTTTCAGAGGAGTTTCAGATGTTCTAAAAAAGCTGAGCGATGAACTGTATGGTGCCATTTTCAGAAATGAAAAGATCACAGCTGAAGATATTATCAAAAGAATTGATGAAGCCGAAAAGATTTTGGTGGAAGAGCACAATTCTTTATTTATTGATTCCTTGGTTAATTTCAGAGACCGTGTGAAGATTTTCGGAACGCACTTTGCGACACTGGATGTTCGTCAGGACAGCAGAATTCATCAGAAAGTGATTGATAATGTTTTTGCCAAAATTAACGGAACTGCTGATGCCACGTATGAGGAAAAATTCAATCAGTTAATTCAAATCTCAGAAAAAGTAAATCCGGATGATTTTGAAGATATTGTAAAAGATACGTTGTTAACAGTTTCTCAGATCACCGAAATCCAGCAATTGAATGGCTTGAGAGGAATGAACCGTTATATTATTTCTAATTCTGATGCGGTAAAAGACGTGATGAATGTGTATGCGTTTTTCAAGGTTTGCGGCTATCAGGATGAAGAAATTAATATGGATATTGTTCCGCTTTTCGAAACGATGGAAGGTCTTGCCAATGCTGAAAATGTAATGAATGAGTTGTATCAGAATCCGGTTTACAAAAAACATCTGGCGAAAAGAGGAAATCAGCAGACCATAATGTTAGGTTTTTCGGACGGAACAAAAGACGGAGGTTATCTGAAAGCCAATTGGGAAATTTATAAAGCGAAGGAAGTTTTAACACAGCTTTCCGAACAAAACGGAATTAAAGTCGTGTTCTTTGACGGTAGAGGCGGACCTCCTGCAAGAGGTGGTGGTAAAACTCATGATTTCTATGCTTCACAAGGGAAAACAATTGCCAATAATAAGATTGAATTAACCATTCAGGGGCAGACGATCACCAGTATTTTCGGAAATAAAGAACAGGCAAAATATAACTTTGAGCAGTTGTTGACCGCGGGAGTTGAAAATGATGTTTTCAAAAATGCAAAGAAAGATTTAACAGAAAAAGAAAGAGCGCTAATCATTGAATTGGCAGAGATCAGTTATAAAAAATATTCGGATTTAAAGGCGCATCCGATGTTTGTTCCTTATTTGCAGGAAATGAGTACGCTGGAATATTATGGAAAAACAAATATCGGGAGCCGACCTTCGAAACGTGGTGGCGACAGCGAGTTGAAGTTTGAAGATTTAAGGGCAATTCCGTTTGTGGGATCTTGGTCACAACTGAAGCAGAACGTTCCGGGATTCTTCGGTTTCGGATTTGCCATGCAGCAGTTGAAAGAGCAGGGAAGATTTGATGAAGTGAGAGAACTATATAAAGGTTCGGACTTCTTTAAAACATTAGTTCTGAACTCTATGATGAGTATGAATAAAACGTACTTTCCGTTGACGTATTATATTAAAAACAATCCGAAATTTGGTGCGTTTTGGAATGTTTTATTTGATGAATATACCTTGTCAAAGGAAATTATGCTGGAACTGACTGGCTTTAAAATGCTTCAGGAAGAAGATCCGCTTTCCAGAAAATCGGTGAAAATCCGTGAGAGAATTGTGTTGCCGCTGCTAAGTATTCAGCAATATGCTTTAATGAAAATTCAGAAAGGAGAAGGCGATCTGGAAGCATATGGAAAGTTGGTGACGCGTTCGCTGTTCGGAAATATTAATGCGAGCAGGAATTCGGCTTAATAGTTATATATGAGAAACTTACTGTATTTACCATTTGTGGCGGCTGGATTATTTTTATCAGTTGCCTGTAAAGATTCAAAGGAAAATAAACTGCCTTCTTCGGCAAAAAACGAAGCTTTGTCTTTAGAGAAGGTAATAGAAGATCATGTTGAAACAGTAAAAACAAATAAGGAGCCCAATAGTTTTATTCCGAAAGGCTTTGTTCTTTTTGAAAAAGTGAACGGTGATCTCAATAATGACGGACTTGAAGACTGTATTTTAATCATCAAAGGAACAGAAAAAAGCGAAATTATTCAAGATGAATATCGTGGAAAATTAGATAGAAACCGCAGAGGAATTATCGTTCTTTTGAAAACTAAAAATGGAGATTATCAGTCGGTTACTGAAAATGACAAATGCTTTTCATCGGAAAATGAAGAGGGTGGTGCCTACTATGCTCCAGAATTGATGGTATATGTGGAAAAAGGAAATTTATTTGTTCATTATGCGCACGGAAGATATGGTTTCTGGAAATATACTTTTAGATTAAAAGGTTCAGATTTTCAGTTGATAGGTTATGACGCAAGTGATAATAACGGACCTGTGGTGAATAATGAAACAAGTATTAATTTTTTAACGGGAAAAAAGCAGGATAAAGTGAATACAGATCCAAATGCTGAAAGTGGAGAAGAAGTTTTTGAAGAAACATGGAGCAAAATTCAAGCTCAGAAGCCCATTATGTTATCAGAAATTAAAGATTTTGATAATTTAGAGTTTTAAAAATATTTTTAAAATAAGAAAACCTCTCAATCCGAGAGGTTTTTCAATTTATTCCTTGATAAATTTTTCATAATACATTTTATCTTTGGTCTGAACTTTCAAATAATAGACTCCATTTTGGAAATAATCTACCTTAACAGATTTTTCATCTTTACTTTTCAGAATAAACCTTCCAAGATTATCATAAATTTCAAGGGAAATAATATCATTTTCGGAAGCGATATTTAAAATATTTTTAACAGGATTCGGAAAAATGCTTAATTTTTCTTTTTTAACTAATTCTGAAGTATTTAAAACACCATTATAAAAATTTCCAAAATTAAGAATTCCGTAGCCCATCTGATTGGTGTGGTTTGGATAAAGAGAAGCGGTTTGCTGTAATCTGGCTCTCATCTGATCTCTGTTCATAGAAGAAAAAGCCTGAAGAAGACAGGCAACGCCACCTGCAGCAATAGGTGTGGCGATGGAAGTTCCGCTTACTGACACCTGAGAATTATTATTTACCGTAGCCGCCGCACTTCCTCGAACGCTTCCGTTGGGTTTAATTATGCCTAAAGAATTTGGTCCGAAAGAAGAAAAATTAGAAGGATTTCCGCTGGAATCTACAGAACCGATGGAAAAAACTTTTGTATTATCTGCCGGAGTTGTAATATAATGCCACGGCTGAGCCCCCGAATTTCCTGCGGCAATAAGCACAAAAATTCCCTTGTTAACTGCAATTTCTGATGCTCTTGCGATAAATGATTTTGTACCATTCATATCAGAATAGGTATAATTATACCTCGAATCATCAAAAGTAGAGTAACCCAACGAAGTTGTTATTAAATCAACCCCTTTCCGGTCGGCTTCTTCCGCAGCTTCAATCCAATACAGCTCTTCTTCTGGAACTTCAACAGTAGCATTTTCGCTTCGGTACAAATAAAAATCGGCATCGGGCGCAGAACCTACGAAAGTATTTTCAAGATAACCGCCAATTGCTCCTAAAACAACGGTTCCATGGTCAAGCAATGTGGGATTGTAGATATTGGAAGATTTAGCTACGAAATCATAACCGCCTTTGATCTGATTATTATTTCTGATTCTTGAAAACGCCGAACCTGTATCTACAGTTGGGAATCCGGCATCAATCACTGCAATGGTAACGCCAGTTCCTGTATAACCTGCCAGATGTAACGGTCTTAAATTAATCTGATCAATTTGTGCCGAACCATTTCCATAATCAAAAAGGGTTTGGGTTTTATTGGTAGCTGAGGTTTCTTGCCATTTATTTTGATGTGCAATTTTGGTTCCTCCATTAGAATTTTTGGCAAAACTTTCAACACTCTGAACATAAGGCTGAGATTGAAGTGTGGTAATTTGAGCAGTGGTTGCATTCACAGCGACTCCATTTAGCCATTTTGAATAATCCGTTACGGTAAAACCTAGATTCTGAATATTTTGAATGTATGATTGTTCAATCGGAGCATCCTGATCATTCAATGAAATTCCTAATGTTGAACGTCTGTTGAGGGATTTTTGAGACAGCTCAGAAAGCGGGTTGGCATAGAACGCAGCCTTGTTTGGTTTATCATTAAAATAAACAAAAACCAGCTGTGTTTGCGCAAAAGAAGTGGAATAACCCGCTAAAAGACAAAAGAGTAAAAGTTTTTTCATATTTTTCTTTTGTATAAAGATAAAACAAAATCAATAAAATTTTTAAAAGGATTTTAAATTCCCTATTTTTACACAAATATTTATTTATGAAAAAAATTCAGATGGTTGACTTACAAAGTCAGTATTACAAAATAAAGAATGATGTAGATAATGCAGTTTTAAATGTAATGGATTCGGCGGCTTTTATTAACGGCCCTGAAGTAAAGTCCTTCCAGAATGAATTGGAGTCTTATTTAGACGTAAAGCACGTTATTCCTTGCGCAAACGGTACCGATGCTCTTCAAATTGCTTTGATGGCTTTGGATCTGCAGGAAGGTGATGAGGTAATCACTGCAGATTTTACATTTGCTGCAACAGTTGAAGTTATTCATTTATTGAAACTTAAGTCTGTTTTGGTGGATGTTGATTATGATACATTTACGATTTCTACTGAAGCGATTAAAAAAGCAATTACTCCAAAAACAAAAGCAATTATTCCTGTTCATATTTTCGGGCAATGCGCCAATATGGAGGAAATTTTAAAAATTGCAGAAGAAAATAATTTATTCGTTATTGAAGATAATGCACAGGCTATTGGTGCAGATTATACTTTCCCGGACGGAACAGTAAAAAAATCAGGAACCATGTCTACAGTTGGTACCACTTCTTTTTTTCCGTCTAAAAACTTAGGCTGCTATGGTGATGGTGGTGCTATTTTCACCAATAATGATGAACTTGCTCACCGTTTGAGAGGAATTGTAAACCACGGAATGTACGAAAGATATTATCATGATGAAGTTGGTGTGAATTCTCGTTTAGACAGCGTTCAGGCGGCAGTTTTAAGAAAGAAACTTCCTCATTTGGATACGTATAACGAATCAAGAGGAAAAGCTGCTGATTTTTATGATGAAGCTTTTGCAAATCATAAAGATATTTTAACTCCGAAAAGAGACGAAAACTCAACGCACGTTTTCCACCAATATACTTTAAGAATTTTGAATGGAAAGCGTAATGATTTGCAGAAATTTTTAGCTGAAAAAGATATTCCGGCAATGATTTATTATCCGGTAGCTTTAAGAAAACAAAAAGCATATTATCAGGAAAGTAATGATGCCGATTTTGTAAATACAGATAAGCTTTTGGATGAGGTAATTTCTCTTCCGATGCATACTGAGCTTGATGAAGAGCAGTTGAAGTATATTACGGATGCTGTACTGGAGTTTATGGGATAAGCTATGCTTCATGACGAGAGAATATTAAAAAATAAATTTGCTTACTTTTTTACAATTATTTTTGTTTTAGGTTGGCTGATTTATTATAGTGCAGCTATCATTAATATATTATTTAAAAATTATGGTATAGTTGAGCAATATAGAATGCTTCAAATTCCAATTTACCTTCTAATTTTTTTAACATTTATATTATTAATAATAACATTCATAAATATTTTTAAGGAGGCTAAAAGAATGTTTTTATGTTTAAATATTTCGATTAGCTTAATATGTATTTTATGGTCAATAAGCTTTTTTAATAACTATAAAGAAGGTATGGATCGTTATTTATATTCTTTTTTAATATTTATAGCTTTGCTTATAGGTTCCGGATTATTAATAAATTACTTTAAGCATTCTCCGTCTAAAAATGAAATAGATTCAATAGGAACACATAATGATTAAAAAAATAATAATTAAAACATGGCAATATTAGTCACAGGAGGGCTTGGATATATTGGTTCTCACACCGTTGTAGAACTTTTGAATAACAATTTTGACGTTGTTATTGTTGATGATTTATCAAATTCAGAAAAATTCATCTTAAAAAATATTGAGGAAGTTGCAGGTAAGAAGCCTGCTTTTTATCCTTTTGATTTAAAGAGAAGAGATTTACTGACTCAGGTTTTTGATGCTTATGAAATTGAAGGCTGTATTAATTTTGCAGCGTCAAAAGCAGTTGGTGAAAGCCAAGTGAAGCCTGTTGATTATTATGAGAATAATTTATTTTCATTAATCAATATTCTTCAGGAATTTAAAGAAAGAGGAATTTCGAATTTTATTTTCAGTTCATCATGTACAGTTTACGGGCAGGCAGATACAATGCCAATTGATGAAAATACACCGTTAAAAATGCCGGAAAGTGTTTACGGAAAGACCAAACAGATGGGTGAAGAGATTTTAATTGATTTTGCGAAAGCATATCAACGTAAAATTTCGTTATTAAGATATTTCAATCCTATTGGGGCGCATCCGTCGGCAAAATTAGGCGAATTACCGATTGGAATTCCAAATAATTTAGTACCTTACGTTACCCAAACGGCTGCGGGCATCAGAGAAAAGCTGAGCATTTGGGGAGATGATTACCCAACGGTTGACGGAACGGCTGTTCGTGATTATATTTATGTGGTTGATTTGGCTAAAGCTCACGTTGCAGCTTTAAAAAAATTAATTGAAAATCAATCAAATGAAACAACCGTTGATATTTATAACTTGGGAACAGGGAAGGGGTCTTCTGTTTTAGAGGTTGTAAAAGCTTTTGAAGTGGCGAATAATGTTGAAGTTCCTTATCAGATTTGTCCGAGAAGGGAAGGTGATATTACCGTAGCTTATGCGAATGCAGACAAAGCAGAAAAAGAGCTTGGATGGAAATCTGAAACAAGCTTGGAAGATGCTTTGAGAACTACTTGGGAGTGGCAGAAATATTTAAAATCCAGAAATTCATAAAATAAAATTATGGCTTGGAATCCGGAAGTTTATGATCAATTTAAAGATGAGCGTTCAGCTCCGTTTTTTGATTTGCTGAATCTTGTTGATGATCTAAAAGATAATATGTCTGTTATTGATTTAGGTTGCGGAACGGGAGAACTGACTTCAAAATTACTGGATCATTTAAGGGATTCTAAAGTTTTAGGTATTGATTCCTCTGCTGAAATGCTGAAAAAAGCCAAGCATTTTGAAACTAATCGTTTAAGCTTTATTCAACGAAATATTGAGGAACAATTAAATTTAAATGATACCTTTGATTTAATTATTTCTAATGCAGCAATTCAATGGTGTAGTAATCATAAAGAATTATTTCCAAGAATTATAAGTAAGATTAATAAGGGCGGACAATTAGCTGTTCAGATACCTTCTAATCATGAATTTATTGTTCATCAACTGCTTAGAAAAGTAGCAGAAACCGAGCCTTATAAAACAGCATATCATTCTTGGACACGAGAATATACTGTTTTAAAGATTGAAGATTATGCAAAGATTTTGTACGAAAATAAAGGAAACGATATTGTTGTGTTCGAAAAGGTATTTCCTCATGTGATGGAAGATGCGGAAGCTATCTATAATTGGGCTTCGGGTACTGCAATGATTCCTTATATTGAAAATTTATCAGATGAAAATCTGAAAGAGAAATTTAAAGAAGATTATAAACAAGAATTAAAAAATATTTTCCCAGAATCGCCGGTCTTTTATCCATTTAAAAGAACATTCATGACGGCGAAATTTTAAAAATACTTATATGAAAACAGAAAGAATAGGCATTACGTTTTCCTCGTTCGATTTATTACACGCAGGGCATATTAAGATGTTGGAAGAAGCAAAAACAATTTGCGATTATCTAATTGTAGGTCTTCAGATTGATCCCTCTCACGACCGTCCTACGAAAAATAAACCGACTCAGACTATCGTTGAAAGATATATTCAGTTGAAAGCGGTAAATGCGGTAGACGAAATCATTCCTTATTATACGGAAGAAGATTTAGAGGATATCTTGAAGTCTTTTGTGATTGATGTAAGAATCATCGGAGACGATTATCTTGACAGAGATTTTACAGGTAAAAAATATTGTGAAGAAAAAGGAATTGAGATCTATTATAATAAAAGAGATCACAGGTTTTCTTCAAGCGACCTGAGAAGGAGAATTTTTGAAGCAGAAAGCAGAAAAATTACTCAGTCTGAAACAATTAAATAATTTCTTTATTTTAAAACAAAAAAATCCCGAAACATCTGTTTCGGGATTTTTGCTTTATTACATTGGACCTCCTTGCTGATCGTCTCCAGCTTCATTGGAGTTGATGTCTTTTTTCCTTTTAGGTTGATCAATTTTTTCTCCTTGCTTAAATCTGTAAGTAAGAGATATTGAGAACTGTCTTGGTTGCCATTGCATATAATTTCTACGGGTGTAATCGCTATTAAAGCTGTATACTTCTCTGCTTCTTGTATTGAAAATATCCTGAATGTTGAAAGCTATGGTTCCGTCACCTTTCCAGATTGTTTTGGATGCTCCTAAATTTAAAGCATACATATCCTGCGTATTTTGGTTGGCAGATTTCTGTGCTCCTCTGTAGAATCCTTGCAACTGAACGCTGAAAGTTTTATCAAGTTTAAATGTAGTATTCAAACGTGCTCTTGTAGAGAAACCATCTCCTGTGAAATCCATAGAACCGATTTTTTCGTTTCCTTCACTATCCTTCGTTTCATAGTAGGCAATTCCGGTTGTTTTATATCCGAATAAATCTACACTACCCATGATTTTTAACCAAGCGAACGGATCATAAGTAAAGTTTAAATCTAAACCATAACGATCATCATTTCCTAAGTTAATAGGTTTTGTGTAGAAAACACTTGCACTCTCATCTGGTCTATAAACAAGCATTTTGGTATCGTCCGTAGCATGTCTATAGTAAAGAGTAGGATTAACGGTAAATCTTTTTCTTGAAATATTATAACCTACTTCATAAGAATCTACGTATGATGGATTTAAATCAATGTTTCCTTCGAAAATATTCTGACTGTTCGTGTAGTTTGGGAAAGGAACCATAAAGAACGATCTAGGTCTGTCAATTCTACGAGAGTAATTAACTAAGATCTGATTATCCTTAGAAACATCATAGCTTAAGAAAACACTAGGAAATAAATTGTTGTAATTCTTAGTTTTATCAATAGGCGGAGAAGAAGGATTTTGATTGATGTAATTAATTCTCACATTAGAATGTTCATCTCTTAAACCAACCTGATATCCGAAGTTTCCAACTTTACTTTTGAACTGAACGTAAGCAGCATTGAAAATTTCTCTGTAATCGGTATTATTGTTATAATTAGCAATAAGAGGATTTGTTGCAGAACTTGTTACTGTATTGTTGTATTCATTGCTGTTTACATCTATTCTGTAACCCGCTTCAATTTTAGATTTTTCACCAATAGGAAGTTCATAATCTGCTTTTCCTACCAATGTTTTGTTGATTGAATTTCTTCTTGTAATGTCTTCTAAAACCGGGATTGCATTTTCAGTTTCAAGAATATTTGAGTCATTATTGCTTCTGTTTCTCTGTAAGCTTAATGATAAGGATAAATTCTGCCCTTTATCATCAAATTTATGATCTAAACCAATATCTCCCTGGAATGCCAAGTTATTATTTCTTCCTACAGAATTTCTTTCAACATTAGATTGCATGAAATTCCACTGTTGAGGAACATTCAAGCTATATCTGTAAAACTCATTATAAGTTTTTAGAGACTCATTATTATCACTTTCGAAAGTTCTTACGACTCCTGATAGATTTAATGAAGTTTTATCTGAAATATCATAGGTAAAACCTGCACTCGCATTATAGTTGTTGTTATAGCTTTTATTTCGTGAATTTTGAAGCTGATATTGTTGAATATCGTTTGGTTGCTTCGTTAGATCTTTTGGGGTGCTAAGATCGATGTTGTTGTAAGTAGTCTCAGTGTCGTTTTTATTTCTATTTTCAGAATAGCCACCGCCACCATTTAAGAACCACGTCCATTTATCTTTTCTCCAACTTAAGTTAGCATTAAGAGCTGTTCTAGGAAAATATCCTAATGTTCCGACCACACTTCCGTTGAAACCTACTTTTTTATTCTTCTTTAAAATGATATTTAAAATACCGGAAGTTCCCGAAGCTTCAAATTTTGAAGAAGGGTTGGTAATTACTTCAATCCTTTCTATCTGGTCAGCAGGAATACTTTGTAATGCATTCGCGCCATCATCAATTCCTAGTAATGCCGAAGGTTTACCATTAATTAAGAATTTTACATTAGTACTTCCTCTCATGGAAACAGTACCATCTGTGTCCACAGAAACCGATGGAACGTTCGTTAAAACATCCTGAAGATTTCCTCCTTTACTTACAATATCTTGAGACGGATCGTATGTTTTTTTATCAAGCTCTACTTTATAAGGCTTTGTTGCCTGAACTGTAATGGTAACTCCCTGGATATCCTGAGTTTTTACATTGGTAGCGCTTGCTTCAGGCTCAATAGATAGAGCTCCGATGTTTCCTGCAGCCGTAATTTGCTTGTTGGTAAGGCTTTTCTTGTAATCGATAGCCTCTACTGTAATGTCATAATTGCCCGGTGCAAGGTCTAGTTTATATTGTCCCTTTTCGTCAGTAAGCGTTGCGTCGCTGAAGAGTTTGTTTTCCTTATTACTGAACGTCACAGATGCGTAAGGCACAGGCTGATTGCTTTTATTGACAACCGATCCCGATACGCCTACTTTCTCCTGACCAAAAGCAAATGCCGCCGCCGATAGTACAAAGGTAAGCCCTAGAGTTTTCTTTGTGAAAAGGTTAATAATTTCCGTCTGATTCATAGATTTGTTTTTGTGTAAAATCGTGAAAGTATTATTCCTAATATTGTGAATTTAATAAAGGTTTAAATTTCAAAATATTACGATAGTTTATGTATTTGTAATGTATATGTCGCTTGTTAAGGCTAAATGTTAATTATTATATTGTTAAATTAAAGTTAAATTTTTCTTCTATTTGATATTCTTTGAATTCAGCCAGTCCTGATACGCTTTTGCATTAATCGCATGTTGTTCAGCACTTGCCGTAAATTTGTGATAACCGAATCTTGCAGGATCAGCACACATAAAGATGTAATTATTGCTTTCCGCGTTCAACACAGCATCTACAGAGTTTTTATCAACGATACAAATCGGTCCCGGAGGAATTCCTTTGTTTGCATACGTATTGTAAGGCGATGGAGTAGACAAATGCTTATAAAAAACCCTTTTTATAGATTCTTTAAAGTTGGTTTGCTGATTGATGGCATAAATTACCGTTGGGTCAGATTGAAGTTTCATTCCTTTTCTGTAACGGTTCAGATACAATCCTGCAATGGTTCTCATTTCATCTTTTTTCCCTCCCGATTCTTTATAAACAATAGAGGCCAACGCGTAGATTTGATCTCTCGTTAATCCCGATTGCTGCTCTTTAGCCTTTCTTTCGCTATTCCAAAAATCATTATACTGATCTTCGAATTTTTTGAAAAACTCTTTAGGTGTTACCGTCCAGAAAAAGTTATACGTATCGATGAAGAAATATTTTTTAAGATCTTCAGCGTTTTTATATCCTTTTTCAGCAGCGATACTGTTCAGATTATCCACAAATTTTAAAGAATCCAGCTCTGTTTTTTTAGTGACTTTACCAACCATCTGGTAAATGTCTCCAAAATCACCAATTCTAAAGCTATTCTCGCTTTGGTTTCCGGCTTTAATCATATTCACCAAATTGGTATTTCCCAACCCTTTCTGAAAATGATAACGCCCCGGTTTGAAATTCTGTTCAAGATCTTTCATTTTAGCAACAGTTTCGAAAGATTCTTTATCTTTCACATATTTTCCGACAGAGTCTAAAATTTGTTTAAAATTCGCTTGATGCGGAATCAAAACATAGCCGTCATTTTCTACGTTGTTGCCGTAATATTTATTATAAAATCTCAAACCAAAAAATCCTCCTACTACAAAAACGAGTAGAATGATGATGAGAATTGCTTTTTTCATAAATGTTGATTAAAAGTTTACTAAATTTTTACAAAAGGTCTACCTTTCCTCTAAAAACTTGCTTCGCCGGACCTTCAAGCCAAATATTCTGGAAGTTGTCTCCATTTTTTTCTGCATAAACTTTTAAGTTTCCACCCAGCGTTTTAACTTTTACAGAGATTAGATTGTTATTTTGTAGAAAAGTTAAAGCTGAAGCCGTAACTCCCGTTCCGCAGCTGTAAGTTTCGTTTTCAACGCCTCGTTCATAGGTTCTTACGAAAATCTCTTCATCAGAAATTTTTTCAACAAAATTCACGTTGATGCCTTTTTCTTTATAATTTTCAGAATTTCTAATGCCGTTTCCGTGTGCAAAAACGTTGTAGTTTACGATATCTTCAACATATTTTACATAATGCGGCGAGCCTGTATCCATTACTTTATCTTCACCATCATTTAAAATAGCATTTACGTCACCCATTTTAAGTTTAATGATTCCGTTGTGTATTTCTGCATCGTGTTCACCGTCGATGGCGATAAACTTACATTTACCTTCAAAAATATCTAAGAAAAAAGCGAAAGCCACTGAACAACGCGCTCCGTTTCCGCAGAAACTTTTAGAACCGTCAGAATTATAATAATCAACCTCAAAATCATAACCTTCTGCATGATTGATTTTAATAAGCCCGTCTGCGCCAATTCCGAAACGTCGGTCGCAAAGTTTTTGAATATTTTCGATGGATAGGTCATTCCATTCTCCGGAACGATTATCTATCATTACAAAATCGTTTCCTGTACCTTGATATTTATAAAATTCCATATATTTTTTTCTCTAATTTGACTAAAAAATTAACTTACAAAATTACTAAATAAAAACAAAAACGAACAGTGTTAGCTGCTCGTTTTCTTATTTAGAATGATTATATTATCTTCTGAAACCACCTGTTCCTGATGAGGAAGAAGAGCTGTTCTGCTGTGTTGTTGGCGAACTGTTTCTGAACCCTCCTGAGTTAGAATTATTCTGCTGCGGCTGCGGACTGGTATTTCTGAAACCACTATTGTTATTCTGTTGTGGTTGTGGAGTACTTTGCTGCTGATTTCTGAATCCGCTGTTGTTCTGTCTCTGGTTGTTATTTTGCTGTTGGTTTCTAAATCCGCTATTATTCGAGTTTGAATTTGAGTTTCTGAAACCGCCGCTGTTGTTATTTCCCTGAGAGTTAGAATTTCTGAAACCTCCAGAATTATTTCTTCCGCTATTATTGGTATTTGAATTTCCGAAACCTCCTTGGTACGTATTCTGTCCCTGCCCTGTAGATCTTCTTTCTACATATACTTTTCTTCTTGAATTATTATAATTGTAGTAATAATAAGGTACACCGTTGTCGTAATAATAATTTACGTCGTTTCTGTAATAATATCCATCGTTACCCCAATATCCACCGTTTCCGTAATATCCGGATGGTGCATAATAATATCCGTCGTTATAATAAGGATCACCATATCCGCCAGTGTTTGCATATCCGTCAGAATACGCGATACAAGATGATAAACTAGCGATAGTGAAAATACTGAATGCTATTTTTAATAAATTTTTCATGACTTTATTGTACTTTTTTTGCTTTAAAACTTTTTTCCCAATTAACGTATCCTGAGATCGCCATTATAGTAAATACCAAATATTGAACCGAAGTGATCCCGAGACCTTTATAAATCATCATCGGAATACAGATAATATCTCCGATGATCCAGAAAATCCAACTATCAATGCGTCTTTTCGCCATTAGCCACATGCCGAGTAAAAAGGTAGAAGTGGTAATTACATCCAGCCAGTTAGCCCAATCTAAATGATAAAGACCAAGATTCACATCTTTCATCGAAAATCGATTGTCAATATATGGTTTAAAATAATATACTACAGTTACTAAGATTAAACTTATGATGAAAAGTAAAATCCCATATACCCATTCTTTTTTTTCTGCCCATTTTACATCTACATGAATATTATCCTCAGAATTTTTAGACCACAAGATCCAGCCATAGATGCTGATGATGGTATAATAGACATTAATCATACAATCGCCAAGCAATCCAAAATTGAAAAGAATGTAAACATAAAGTAGAGTAGAAATGATCCCGGTAGGGTAAACCCAGATATTTTTTTTAATTGAATAATATACGCTCAGAATTCCGAAAAAAGCAGCAGATGCTTCCATGGAAATCTCTAGAGAATTGTAGTCTTCGTAGGGTTTTACGAAAAGATCGTATAAATTCATGGGTTCAAAAATACGCAAAAAATCGCATATTTTAAAATGATTTAAATAATGTGTAAATCAGATTTTTAACCATTTGTATTTAAATTAAATGACGAAAGTTTGTCAATAAACAATATGATTTCTAAAATTTTTATATTTTCGTAAATCTTTAATAAATAAAAAAACATGTCTAAAATTTGGGTTAAGAAGCCGCTAAGTGCCTATGAGGCAGATATGAAAAAGAGCGAGCTGAAAAAAGTCCTTGGTAAATGGAGCTTAACGGCAATTGGGGTAGGAGCGATTATTGGTGGAGGAATTTTTGTACTTACAGGTACCGGAGCTTATTATCACGCAGGGCCGGCATTGGCGATCTCTTTTATTGTGGCAGGTATTGCCTGTGTTTTTGCGGCGTTATGTTATGCGGAGTTTGCCTCTATCATTCCGGTAGAAGGTTCTGCTTACGCATACGCTTACGGAACAGTAGGAGAAATTTTTGCATGGGCAATGGGTTGGTGTCTCATCTTAGAGTATGCCATGGCCAGTATGGCGGTTTCCGTGAGCTGGTCGGGATATTTTAACAAATTTCTCAAGATTTTTGGAGTTCATCTCCCGTCGTATCTTACTTCAGATCCTGCAAGTTATACAGGTGATGGCTTTTCGATGAATTTACCAGCTTTCATTCTTGTTCTTTTAATTACTGCATTATTGGTAAAAGGAACTAAAGAAGCAGCAGGAGCTAATAATTTAATTGTATTGTTAAAAACTACAGCCGTTGTATTTGTTGTGATTGCTGGTGGTTATATCATATTTTCAAGCCCTGAAATGTACACTGCAGCAGAAGGCGTGAAAAACTGGAAGCCATTTATTCCTGATGAAACTTTAATTAAAAACTCCGAAGGAGAGATGGTTTCTGCGTATGGAATTAAAGGAATTATTTCAGGAGCTGCGGCTATTTTCTTTGCTTATATCGGTTTCGATGCCGTTTCTACACAGGCAGGTGAAGCTATTAATCCTAAAAAAGATGTTCCTTTTGCGATCATTACTTCATTATTAATCTGTACAGCTTTATATATTTGTGTATCTCTTGTGTTAACAGGGATGATGCATTATACAGATTTTAATCCTGAAGGTAAATTCCCTGATGCGATTAAGGCGCCTGTGGCTTATGCTTTTGAAATTGCTGGAAAACACTGGGCTAGTAATATCGTAACGATTGCTGCAACAGTAGGTTTAATTTCTGTAGTAATGGTAATGATGATGGGTCAATCAAGAATTTTCATCGGAATGGCAAAAGACGGTTTGATTCCTAAATTCTTTGGAGAACTACACCCAACAACAAGAACGCCCTACAAAGGAATTATTTTATTAGGAGTTGTGGTGGCATTTATAGCAGCATTTACACCAATTTCTACATTGGCGGATATGACGAGTTTCGGAACTTTATTTGCCTTTACATTGGTTTGTATCGCGGTTTGGGTAATGAGAAAAAAACAGCCGGATCTTGCTAGACCATTCAAAGTGCCTGCTTACAAAATCGTAGTGGCATTAGGGGTAATCATTAATGTATATTTGATTTTCAACCTAAGCGCTCACGCATTAGAGCTTTCTGCATGTTGGTTATTCCTTGGAGGACTGGTGTATTTCATTTATGGAAAATCACACAGTAAGCTAAACAATCCTGAAAAATATCAGAATAATGATTAATATATCAACCCGCTTCGGCGGGTTTTTTTATTTTTGCTATCTATGAAAAAATTACTTTTAGTTTTATTGGCTTGTACGGGAACGCTTGCCTTTTCCCAGAAAATAGAAAGTTTTACCACTATTTTTAATGATAAAATAAGCATTCGTGCTATTGAATTATATGACAATAAGGTTTGGTACAGCGGAACAGATTCCAAATTTGGTTTTGTGGATTTAAAAAATCCTAGTAATCAAAAACAGATTGAACTTTCACAAAAAAAACTTCAATTCCGAACGTTGGCTCAGGATAAAAAAAACTTTTACACCATTAATGTAGAAAGTCCTGCAGAATTTTTTAAGATTGATAAAAAGAGCTTAAAATCCGAAGTTATATTTAAAGATACAGCAAAAACTGCTTTTTATGATGCGTTAATCTCTCATAAACAAAAATTCTATACCTACAGTGATCCTGATAGTAATCTTAAACTTAAATTTATTAAATTCGATTACAACAAAAAGCACTTTAATTCTGAATTATACGATAAACTTCTACTGAGAAAAGGAGAAGGTGCTTTTGCGGGAAGTAATACCAATATTAGTGCTTTTGACAATTGGATTTGGATTGCTACATCATGGAAAATTTTAAGATTAAATATAAAAGACAATACCATTGAGCAGTTTTATACCGGAATGGAAACCGGCTATTCTACCGGAATTTTTTCAATTGATTTTTCAGATGAAAATTTTGGTGTTGCAGTAGGCGGAAATTATATGAATCCTGAAAATAACGAAAACAACATTGCCACAACCAATAATGGAGGTAAGAATTGGGAAATCCAGGCTTCCGGTAAGAATGGAGGTTATAAATCTTGCGTAAAAATAAGACCTAACAGTAAGGGAAAGGATATGATTGCGGTTGGATCGAAAAACATTGAATTTTCCAACGACTACGGAAAGACTTGGACAAAAATATCCGAAGAAAAGAGTCTTTTTACATGCGAATGGGTTGATGAAAACACAGTTGTGGTTGCAGGAAAAGATAGAATTGTTGTTTTGAAATTGAAGTTTTAAATTTTTGTCTGAATTTAAATATGCGTTCCGTCAGTTCGAGTGTTTTTCGCAGCGAAGCGGAGAAAAATGTATCGAGAAGCTTATGGTTAAATAAAAATCCTTTCACTATAAAGTTATCGATACGCTGCACTATTCGGTCTGACGGAATGTTCGTTTAATATTCAAGAAATAAAGATTCTCCTTAAATTAATTTTCACTAAATTTTCCCCATGAAAAACTTAAAAATATTCTTCCTTTTATTACTTCCTACTTTATTTTATACTCAAAAAGTTCGGGTTTTTATTTTGGCTGGACAATCGAATATGAATGGTTTTGGCTATAATAAAGACCTTCCGAATGATTTGAAAACTTTTAAAGATGTTTATATTTTTCAGGGAAATTCAGTGCCTGACGGAGAAACGAATGGCGGAATCGGAAAATGGGACGTTTTAAAACCTGGAAACGGAACGGGTTTTAAATCTGATGGAAAAATAAACACGCTTTCCGATAGATTTGGGTTAGAATTATCTTTTGCCAAAAGAATGAAAGAGCTTTTTCCCAATGATAAAATTGCCTTGATAAAATATGCCCGAGAAGGCACTTCCATTGATAGTTTGGCAGCCGCAGGTTTTGGTTGCTGGGATGCTGATTTTAATGGAAAGAATGGAATCAATCAATATGATAACTTTTTAAAAACCGTAAAAAATGCCTTAGCTGAAACAGATATTGATGGAAATGGCCAAAAAGATGAGATTATTCCGTCCGGAATTCTTTGGATGCAGGGGGAAGGCGATGCAAGCTATAATGAAGAAATTGCAAATCGTTATTACAATCATATAAAAGTGTTGATGAATCAGATGAGGGCTACTTTGCTTACCGATGATTTGCCTGTGGTGATCGGAAAAATTTCAGATTCAGGGAAAAACGAAGTCGGAAAAGTATGGCCAATGGGAGAGTTGGTGCAATATGCTCAGGAAAAATTTGTTAAAAATGATAAAAAAGCGGCTATCGTCCGTTCTACAAAGAAATACAATTACGGAAACGATCCCTGGCATTATGATAGCGCCGGATATATCGATTTGGGCAAAAATTTTGCGGAAGAAGTATTTAGATTGATTATAAAATAAACATGATAGATAAAGCCTAATATATTTCATGATTTAAAATTGGTAAGTTATAGTTAATTTTGCATTGTGAAATTCACTTTAGGATTTCCCAGAAAATTTAAAATTTTAATGAATTCTTTAATCGATAAATATAATATTCCGGGACCTCGTTACACGTCTTATCCTACCGTTCCTTATTGGGACGAAAGTAGTTTTTCTCCTGAAAGATGGAAAGAAAGCGTGATCAGGTCATTTAATGAAAGTAATGCAGAAGAAGGAATTTCTATTTATATTCACTTACCTTTCTGTGAAGCATTGTGTACATTTTGTGCCTGCCACAAGCGTATTACAAAACAGCATAGCGTAGAAACACCTTATCTGGAGAGTGTTTTGAAAGAATGGCAACTATATCTTCTGCTTTTTGATGAAAAACCCAAGTTGAAAGAACTGCATTTAGGAGGCGGAACACCCACATTTTTCTCTCCTGAAAACCTTAAAAAAATGCTTTCAGGTATTTTTGAAACAGTTGAGATTGCCGAACATCCGGAATTTTCTTTTGAAGGTCACCCAAACAATACAACAAAAGAGCATCTTCAGACTTTGTACGATCTTGGTTTCAGAAGAGTAAGTTTTGGAGTTCAGGATTATGATCCGAAAGTTCAGAAAGCGATCAACAGAATTCAGCCTTTTGAAAATGTGCAGAGAGTGACGGAATGGGCGAAAGAGATTGGTTACAGAGGAATCAGCCACGACCTTGTTTTCGGACTTCCGCATCAGACCTGGGAAGCAATGGAATATACCATCCGCAAAACAATGGAATTGAAACCGGATCGTCTGGCATTTTATTCTTACGCTCACGTGCCTTGGGTAAAGGGAGTCGGACAAAGAGGTTTTGATGAAAATGACCTTCCGAGTGGTGAAGAAAAGCGTCGTTTGTATGAAGATGGTAAAAAACTATTGGAAGATCTGGGATATATTGAGGTCGGAATGGATCATTTTTCTTTGGAACATGATGATTTGTATCAATCTTTAATTCAGAAAAAACTGCACAGAAATTTCATGGGTTATACTTCCAGCAACACTCAACTGATGGTTGGTTTGGGGATGTCTGCGATTTCAGATTCATGGTATGTTTTTGCTCAGAATGTAAAAACGGTGGAAGAATATCAGAAAATGGTACAAGAAGGTGAAATTCCGGTGGTAAAAGGTCATATTCTGAATCATGAAGATTTAACGGTGCGAAGACATATTTTAAATTTAATGTGTCAGCTTGAAACCACTTTTGATATAGAAAATTCTTTCCCAGAACTTGAAAATGCATTTGAAATGCTTCAGGAAATGGAAAAAGATGAATTGGTAGAAATTAATGGTCATCAGATAAAAATAACAGAGAAAGGAAGGGCGTTTACGAGAAACGTAGCCATGGTCTTTGATTTAAGGATGATGAGAAACAAACCTGAAACAAGGATTTTCTCCATGACGATATAAATAAAAAGCGATTCACTACTGAATCGCTTTTTTGTTTTTAAGATCAATGAATTTTAATGGATTGAAAAGTTCTATTTTTTTAGGAGCAATTTCCCGCTCTCCGCACTCGCTATTTATTTTAGTGATTCGGCTCGGCGGCGAAGCCGCCGAGCCGAATCACTAAAATAAATGAGCTCAAACAAATGCTGCGATCGGGGCTAGCTTGTCAGCCAATTTTTTATGTTAGGTAACCCGTTGGGCATTTTGCAAAAGTTTGGTATTAGATGCGTCAGTTCGAGTATTTTTTCGTAGCAAAGTGGAGAAAAAGGTATCGAGAACAGATTCATCTTTAAAATTACAAACTTCTCGATACGATTTTTTTCAAAAATCTACTTGAAGTGACGAAAACAAATCAAAATCAAAATGCACAACGATTTTTAGATAATAAATACATTATTTATCATCCTATTAAGAATCATTTAACTTAGAGCTTCATAAAATCAACTTGTTGATTCCTGCTTTGCTCACTTAAAATTAAAGATGATTACATTAAACTTGGCGTTAAAAAATACAAATAAACTTTAAACCTAAAGCCTACTGCTACTTAACAATCAATTTCTGACTATAAGAATTCATTTCCCCGGATTTTAAATTAATATAATAAACTCCTGCAGGAACATCTGTAATATCTAAACTCTGTCCGTCTTTTACTCTATCATTTTCCCAAACTTTTCTACCTTCAGTAGTATAAATTTCTGCGGTAATCTTTTTATTTGAAATTCCATCAATAAAAATTTCCTCAGAAGCCGGATTAGGATAAATTCTGATATTACCCAAATTATTAACTTCCTGAGTTCCCAACGTACTTGTCGTGATTTTGTAAATTTTTCCGTTATTCACTGCGGCAACATATAATTCTTTTTGGAAATCCTGTCCGAAGGTGGAAAAATTATTTCCGGAATAAGCAGGCGTCCAGACAACAGAATTGTCTGTATTCATAATTCCTATTTGAGTAGAACAATAATCGGCAAAGAAATATTTCCCGACTAAATCCGGATTTTGCATTCCTCTATAAACATAACCTCCCGTAATGGAACATTTCCCTCCCGAATGATCATAAACTGCCACAGGAAAAGTCATTGTAGATTGAGTCGCGCAACCCGATGTATTATAATCGCTGTTTCCTTCGTAGCATCGCCATCCGTAATTAATTCCTGCTTGGGTAAGCGGCATTCTGTTGATTTCTTCAATTTGCCCTTGTCCAACATCGGCAATCATTGCATTTCCTGTTGTTAGGTCAAAAGACCATTTCCAGGCATTTCGAAGTCCGTATGCCCAAACTTCATCCGCGCCATCGGTTCCTACAAAAGGATTGTTTGTCGGAATATTGTAAGGTGCTGTTTCTGTATTCACATCAATTCTCAGCATTTTTCCGAGTAGAGAATTTTTGTTTTGAGCATTGTTATTAGGATCTCCGCCGCTTCCGCCATCACCGGTAACAATCCAAAGATTGCCGTCTGGAGCAAAATGAATGCTTCCTCCGTTATGGTTATCAAATGGTTTCGGAATATTCAGCAAGATCTTTTCAGAATTGGGATCGGCAACATTCGCGTCTGTACCGCTTACGGTATATCTTGCCACAATAATATTTCCTGCGGTATTGTTATAATACACAAAAAAATACCCATTGGTAGAGTATTGAGGATGAAACGCCAATCCTAAAAGTCCTCTTTCACCGCCATAAAGAACTTTTGAGCTTATATTTAAAAAATTGGTAGCATTTATCGTTCCGTTGGGCTGAATAATTTTAATCATTCCATTCTGTTGTACGACAAACAATCGGCTGTCGTTGGCGTTCGTGATTTCAACGGGTGCGGTAAGCCCGGTAGCAAATTCTTCCAAATTAATACTTTGTGCATTAACGATAAAAGAAGAAAAAATACTTACGCAAAAAAGTAGTTTTTTCATAATATTTTGATATTTAGTGTGTTGAATTTATAAATGAAAATTTTATACCAATCGCTATTGAATTATTAATTAAAATTCATAACAATCATTAGTAAATGTTTAATGTAAATGAGATAGCCGATATATCTGAAAATAAACGATTTCTGTTGTTAATAATTCATAAAATTCAATAAAATGATTATATTTGCCGACTTAATTTAACGTAGTTATAACAAAATGCAAGGAAAAGGACTTATTACAATTGTTGCTATTGTACTAGGGTTAATTTGCTTAAATGAGCTATTACCAACATGGTACGCCAGCAAAATTGAAAAGCAGGCGACTGCTATTGCAGGAGACAATCCGGAGAAGTACCAGAAAGAAATTTTAAAGCTTTCTAAGGATACTTTGAATTTAGGATTTACTAAACTTTATTACTCTAAAGCCAAAGACAAGGAAATGAAACTTGGTTTGGACTTGAAAGGGGGAATCAACGTTCTTTTGGAGATCAACCAGAGAGACTTGGTGAATGATTTAACCAATTATTCTACCAACCCAATCTTGATCGAAGCTTTGAACAAGACCGATGAAGTTCAGAAAAATTCTACAAAATCTTACATCGATAATTTCTTTGATCAATTCGATGCGATCAACAAGGCAAAAGGTACCAACCTGAAACTTGCTGATCCTGAGCTTTTCGGAAACACGAATCTTTCAGAAATTAAATACAATACTTCCGACGAGCAGGTAAAAAGCATCGTAAAAAGAAGAATTGATCTTTCTGTAGGTACAGCTTTCGAGGTTATCAGAACGAGAATCGATAAAATGGGTGCTGTGCAGCCAAATGTTCAGAGAGTACCTGGTACGGCTAGAATTTCTGTAGAAATGCCTGGTATGAAAGATATCGATAAGGTGAAGAAAATGCTTCAGACTTCTGCAAAACTTCAGTTCTGGGAAGTACAGCAGGTTCCTGAAATCGCTCCTTATTTCCAGTCATTAACTACAATGGTTTCTGCAAAAGGTGATTCTATGGGAGTTGCGAAGAATACAAACTTCATGAATCTTCTTAACCTAGACAAATTAAGAACTAATGGTGTTGCGAACGTAAAATTATCTGATACAGCTGCTGTTAACAAAATCTTGAACAGCAAAATTGCTCAGTCTTTGCGTCCTGCAAACATTAAATATACTCAGTTTATGTGGGGTTACAAGCCTGAGGCTACAGACAGCGAAAGCTTAGTATTGTATGCTATCAGAGGTAACATCAACCAGAAGGCTCCTGTAGACGGTGCTGTAGAAACTGCAAACATCAGCTATGACGAGTTGAGCAGAGTGGTGGTAGACATGCAGATGGATTCTAAAGGTGCTAAAGACTGGAAAACTTTAACGGAGAAAAACGTGGGAAAACCAGTTGCTGTAACACTTGATAACAGAGTATACACAGCGCCGAACGTTGTAGGTGCTATTCCTAACGGTAGAACTCAGATCTCTGGTAACTTCTCTCAGGAGGAAGCTAAAGAATTGGTAGACGTTTTAGGAGCGGGTAAATTACCTGCAGGTGCAAAAGTTGTTCAGGCTACTCAGGTAGGTCCGTCATTAGGGCAGGAATCTATTGATGCGGGTGTACTTTCATTCGGGATTGCATTCTTAATCATTATTGTTTATATCATTTTCTATTACGGTGGTGCGGGAGTATACGCTGTAATTGCAATGATCATAAACTTATTCTATATTTTCGGTATCATGGATTCTGGAGACTTTACTCTTACGCTTCCGGGTATCGCAGGTATCGTACTTTCCATGGCCATGGCAGTGGATACGAACGTTATCATTTACGAAAGAACAAAAGAAGAATTATTTGCGGGTAAAAGCATTCTTGAAGCATACAAAGATGGTTTCAAACATGCATTGAACGCGATCATCGATGGTCACTTAACAATGATCTTAACGGCGGTTGTATTATTCTTCTTCGGAACAGGACCTATTAAAGGTTTTGCATTGACGTTATTGATTGGAGCGG
The DNA here is from genome assembly GCF_026540445.1 of Chryseobacterium sp. GM_Chr_2. Taxonomy (NCBI): domain Bacteria; kingdom Pseudomonadati; phylum Bacteroidota; class Flavobacteriia; order Flavobacteriales; family Weeksellaceae; genus Chryseobacterium; species Chryseobacterium sp. GM_Chr_2. The sequence continues at coordinate 85,549 of NZ_JALNUD010000009.1, read as the reverse complement.
TAATGACTCTATTCACGTCAATCCTTCTTTCGAGAGTAATGATCTTCCACAGACTAGAAAAAGGAAAAGGACTTTCTGTTTGGACGGCTCCAACGAAAAACTTATTCAGAAATACTTGGATCGATTTCATTGGAAAAAGAAAATATGCATACATTATTTCTGCGGTTCTTACGTTAGTTTGTATCGGTTCAATCTTCACTCACGGTTTCAAATACGGTATCGATTTTACTGGGGGTAGAAACTATGTGGTAAGATTTGATAAAGATGTAAACGCTGAAGATGTTGAAGCTAATTTGATTAAAATGTTCCAGACTGAAGACGGTAAAAACTCTTCTGTTGAAGCTAAAACTTTCGGAAACGACAGACAATTGAAAATCTCTACAGATTACCTTATTGATGATGAATCATTAAAAGCGGATCAAACTGTTGAGCAAAAATTATTTGAAGGATTAAAAACTCAGCTGCCAGCTGGGATCACAATTCAGGATTTCAAATCTGCAGACAAAGATCACGCAGGAATTATCTCTTCTGAAAAAGTAGGACCTACCGTTGCTGATGATATCAAATTACACGGTACTTTAGCTGTAGTTGCTGCTTTGGCAGGTATATTCATCTATATTTTAGTAAGATTTAGAAAATGGCAGTTCTCTCTTGGTGCGGTTGCGGCATTGTTCCACGATGCGGTGATCATTTTGGGAGCGTATTCATTGCTTCACAAGTACATGCCATTCAACATGGAGATCAACCAGGATTTCATCGCTGCAATCCTTACTGTATTAGGGTATTCAATCAACGATACGGTAATTATCTTCGACAGAATTAGAGAATATTTGAGAGAGAAAAAATCATTAACACTAGCTGGTTTATTCGATGACTCTATTTCAAGTACATTAGGTAGAACATTCAACACTTCATTTACTACTATTTTAGTAATCTTGGCGATCTTCATTTTCGGTGGAGATAACCTAAGAGGATTTATGTTTGCTCTATTAGTGGGTATCGGTTTCGGTACATATTCATCCATCTTCATTGCATCGGCAATTGCCTATGACTTCCTGAAGACCGGAAAAGAAGACGAAGTTCACGGTAAAACGACTTCCAACAAAGAAGTACTTGCTTCAAAATAATTTATACTACAATAAATAAGAAAAAGCCTTTCAATTTGAAAGGCTTTTTTCGTGCTCAAAAGTTTATAATTGTTTACTATTAATGAAATATTTTTTAGAAGCTTTTTCCTGCTTTCCGCACTCGCTATTTCTTTTAAGGATTCGGCTCGGCGGCGAAGCCGCCGAGCCGAATCCTTAAAAGAAATGAGCTCAAACAAATGCTGCAATCAGGGCTAGGGAAGTCGTCATTCATTTAAAAATTTGAAAAAAAAATCAATACTTTCAATCCAAACAAAAATCCTTCGACTATTTCCCGCTCAGAATGACAATTTCCCCAAACTAAAAACCCTAATTAAAAAACTATCAACCAAAAACCATCAACTATCAACTAGGAACTAGAAACTAAAAACGACCAACCAAAAACAAAAACCAATTTAGAATCATTATTTTTCCCAATTTGATTATTTTTGCAGCATTATGGAAAATTCGAAGAAGAAAGCTGCGATGAGCTTCATTTTTATTACGTTATTGATTGACATTACGGGATGGGGAATCATCATTCCGGTGGTTCCGAAATTGATCGAGGAACTGATTCATGCGGACATAAGTGAAGCTGCAAAATATGGCGGCTGGCTGGGTTTTGCCTATGCATTCACACAGTTTATCTTCTCTCCGGTTGTCGGAAATCTGAGTGATAAATACGGACGAAGACCGATTATTCTGATCTCATTGTTCGGTTTCGCAATCGATTATATTTTACTCGCTTTGGCACCAACCATTCTGTGGCTGTTTCTTGGAAGAGTCATTGCTGGAATTACAGGAGCAAGTGTCACCACAGCCAGTGCTTACATTGCCGATATTTCCACAGATGAAGACCGCGCAAAGAACTTCGGACTTATCGGTGCAGCCTTCGGTTTAGGTTTCATAATCGGGCCTGTTTTGGGTGGAGTTTTAGGACATTATGGAGCACGAGTTCCTTTTTATGCGGCGGCAGTTTTATGTTTGTTAAATTTCCTTTACGGGTATTTCATCCTTCCTGAAAGTTTAGATAAAGATAAAAGAAGAGAATTCAACTGGAAAAGAGCAAACCCCATTGGATCATTTAAATTTTTAGGAAAACACCCTGAAATTTCAGGTTTAATTGTTTCATTAATATTAATCTACATCGCGGGGCACGCTGTTCAAAGCAACTGGAGTTTCTTCACGATGTATGAATTCAAATGGGATGAAAGAATGGTCGGGATTTCCCTTGGAGTGGTCGGTTTGTTAGTAGGTTTGGTTCAGGGTGGACTAATTCGTTGGACGACACCAAAATTCGGAGAACAAAAAAGTATTTATTACGGACTTACTTTATATGCCATCGGGATGTTATTATTCGCGTTTGCAACCCAAGGCTGGATGATGTTTGCCTTCCTTATCCCTTATTGTTTAGGCGGAATTTGTGGTCCTGCGCTTCAATCGGTGATCACGAAAAGTGTTCCTTCCAACGAGCAAGGAGAATTACAAGGAGCATTAACGAGTTTAATGAGTGCCACTTCAATTATCGGACCTCCGATGATGACGAATTTATTTTACTTTTTCACACATGATGAAGCACCGTTCAAATTCTCAGGAGCACCATTTTTCCTGGCGTTTATCTTAATGGCGGTAAGTGTGGTGATTACCTATATGGCTTTTCAGAAAAAGAAGATTAAATAGATTGTATATCATTTGAAATGATTTTGAAGGTTTTTTTGTGAGCTTTTATAAGTGAAACAACTTTATGTAACTTAAAAACAGTTAGTATTTAGAAAATCTTTGTATGCTTTGCGCTAAAAGTAAAAAAATCTATAAATGGAATTCAATTTCAAATAAAATAATAAAAAACGGCGAATCAAAATTTGATTCGCCGTTTGCATTGCATTGAAAGAAAGAGTTATTATGGATAAAGTGATTTCGTTCCGTTGCTTACGATGTTGCTTCCCAATCCTGAGAAAGATACCGAAAAATTGCTTGAATTAAAGCTTAAAGAACCTGTTGGAGTACAAAGTCCCAAAGCATATCTGCATTGCCCGTAAGCACCAGTTTTCTTTGTTACTTTGCTTTCACTTTTTGCTTTTCCGAGGCTGATGCTTCCCCAATCGCTTACATCAACATTAGATACCGATGATCCTGTGTAATAAATCGTAATTTTATATCCGATTTCACCACGTTTAGAGCCCCAAAGCCAATTCGCTGTCCACCATTGTTTATACCAAGTTGAAGAAACTTTTGCCTGACTGTTATTTGATTTTTCTTCGTTTCCTCTTGTATCCATCATCATCAATCCGCCTAAAACATTGTCCCAGATAATTCCGGATTCGTTGTAAAAACAAAGTGTGGTGAAGGTATTTCCTTTATAATTCCATGAAATTTCAAGCACATCGGAATTTAATAAGATTTCTTTTCCGACTAAATTTTTTAATTCTGTTTGAATGTTTGTCAATTCGTCTCCTGAGCTTAAAGTTCCAATGGTTCCAATTTTTAATGTTTCAGGTTCTAAAATATTTCCGGAAGCAATGAAAGTGCTTTTTTCTGAAATAAGCTCCTGTGAAATTTCTAATCCTTTTTGTGTTGATATTTTTCCTAAAGCAGAAATTTCTGAGATTTGAAGATCATTTTTCAAATACTTTTCGAGATTAGCTTTGGAATCGTTGATCTGAGTTTGAACAATTTCCGGTAAAGCTGAATTGGAAGCTGTTATTTCTTTTTTTAAATCAGTTATTGAAACTTTTTGGGCAGTATTTTCCTGATTTTGAATTTCGCTGTCTTCGTTTTGACAGCTGGTAAGCAGTAATGCCATTGCAAAAGCAAAAACCTTACCTGGGGTTAGCCATTTTTTCATAGTTAAATTTTTTAAGGGTTGGTGTCTTAAAGATAATAAAATTGTTTTATAAATCTAAATATTGTGAATTAATATTTTGTAATATTGACAAATAATGAATAACAAACCGCCGCCTAGTCCTGATTGAACGGTTACCCCGCAACTGGGTTGGAGAGTTTGGGAGTGGGAGGGATTTAGGAGTGGTGAGCGATGGAAAGTTGGGGGTGAGGAGTATGAGTGAAAGCAGGAAATAGCTTCAAAAATTAAAACAGCATATCACTAATGATTAAAATTACGAATAACTAAAATCCATAAACCAACAACTATCAACCACTAACCATAAACTGACGTCTCCCTTCACATATCTTAAAATTTGTTTAAAATATAAAACAATCGTATTGTATGTGTATAATGTTTCGTAATTTTACAGCATGGAATTAAGTATTGGAGAAATGGCACTGATTGCTGTGGCAATCGTTGTATTATTCGGACCGGATAAACTTCCACAAATTGCACGTGACTTAGGCGCAGGTGTAAGAAAAATGCGTGGTGCCGTAGAAGATATTAAAACGGAAATTATGAAAGAAACAGATAATCCTGTCTCTGAAATAAAGCGCGAAATCGAGAAGGTAAAAGATGCGGCGAAAGATTTCAACCCGATGAAAGATATCCAAAAAGATATTCTTACAGAACCGCAACAGGCTTCTAACGAACCTCCAAAACCAAAACCTGCAGACGACGATTCGTATGAAGGGCCTGTAAGCAGATAAGATGGAGGAAATTATTCAGGAAGATAAAAAGGTCTTTTTGTTTCTCAATAATTTGGGGGATAATTCGTTTGACCAGTTTTGGATGATGATTTCCAGTACGTGGATCTGGGTTCCGCTTTACATTATTTTCTGTTATTTTTTATTTAAAAATTATAAACTAAGATCGTTAGTTTTTATATTAATTTTCGTTGGAATTGCTGTTACTGTTTCTGATCAGTTGGCAAGTGTTTTCAAATTTGGCGTTGCGAGGTTAAGACCTTGTCATGATCCTACTTTAGAACACCACATGAGAATTGTAAAATGCGGCGGGCAGTATGGTTTTTATTCTGCACATGCTTCTAATACCTTTTTATTGGCGACTTATCTAACAATTTTGTTGAGAAAGAAGCTTAAATGGTTTCCTTATGCTATATTTGCCTGGGCGGCAATTGTGTCATACAGCCGTATATATTTAGGAGTGCATTTCCCGGTAGATATTTTGGTGGGGGCGTTTGTTGGAACTTTATTGGGAGTGATTTTTGGTGCACTCGCAAAAAAAGTCATCAACAAACAAAATATAAACCCATGAAAAAACATTTACTACTCTTAGCTTTCGGGCTTTTCTCACTAAATTTTTACGCTCAGGATAAGGCAAAAGCTGAAGAATGCTTCAAAAAGGCAGATTATAAATGTGCCGAGGAGCAATATTCTAAATTAGCCGAAAAAGAACAAATTCAGAAATTTCAATCTGAATATTTGAATTATCTTGGAACTTCGCAGCGAAGATTGGGAAAATCTGCTTTGGCATTGAAATCTTATGAATCTGCTTTAATTGCCAATCCTTTATCGGCTCCGGTTTATGCTAATTTGGCTTCATTACACAGCCAAAAAGGAAATAAAGTAAAAGCACTTGAATATGTCGAAAAAGGACTTCAGGTAGATCCTGAAAATGTAGACTTATATCTTACTCGGTCTAAAATTTATGACGGGCAAGGTAAAAAGGAGCTGGCGATAAAAGATTTAAATCAGATTCTAAGTTTTGCACCGGATAATATTTTTGCGAAAACAGGTTTAGCGACTTTAAAAAAGAATAACGGAGATTTGGAAGGCGCTTTGAAAGATTACAATCAATTAATTTCCGAAAAGCCGGAATCTCTTTTATATAATGGAAGAGCAGATGTTTATCTTAAAATGAAAAAATCTAAAGAAGCGCTGGCTGATATTAATAAAGCCATTTCCATTGATGCAAAATTTCCGCAATCGTACGTGACAAAAGCTTTGATTTTGTTTGATACAGCTAGACCAAAAGAAGCTTGTACAAATCTTGATAAAGCTGTTTCTTTAGGATATGAAAAAGTGGTTTTAGCAGAATATTATACAAAATGCCCCACCTCAACAGTTAAATAAAATTAATCATTTCAACGGTTTCTCTTTAAGGGGGAAGCTATTAAAAATATCATGTTAAATATCGTTCTTGTAGAGCCCGAAATCCCTAATAATACCGGAAATATCGGAAGATTATGTGTTGGCACAGAAAGCAAATTGCATCTCGTTCATCCTTTTGGATTTGTGATTAATGATAAAAATTTAAAACGTTCCGGACTGGATTATTGGGTGCATTTGGACGTAACCGAATATGCCAATGTTGATGAATGGATTCAGCAAATTCCTGATCTTTCCCGTGTTTTCTTAATGAGTTCTCATGCCGAAAAATCTTATCTGGAAACAGAATTTCAGGACGGCGATTGGCTGGTGTTCGGCAAAGAAAGCGTAGGATTAAGCAATGAGGTTTTAGCACGATTCGAAAATCATTTAACCATTCCGATGTCAAAATTAATCCGAAGTTTTAATATTGCGAATTCCGTGGCTTTTGTTGTGGGAGAAGCGAAAAGACAGATTGGTTTAAAGAAATAAACTAACTTTAGTCGTTGTGATAAGGTTTTCCCTGTAAAATCTGGTCGGCGCGATACAACTGTTCAACGATAAACAACCGGATCATCTGGTGCGTAAATGTCATTTTAGATAATGACATTTTTTCGTTGGCTCTGTTGTACATTTCCTCTGAAAAACCATAAGCGCCACCAATCAGGATGTGAATTTTTTTCACTGAAGAATTCATCCAGTTATCGATTTTTTGCGAAAATTCTCTGCTGGTAAATTGTTTTCCTTTTTCATCTAGAATAACAACCAAATCATTCTTATCGATAAGGTTTGAAAATAATTTTGCTTCTTCTTTCTTTAAAAGATCGGGCGTAAGATTTTTCGCATTTTTTACATCTGGGATTTCAATAATTTCGAAATTCCAGTGTTTGGGAAGACGTTTTAAATAATAATTAATTAAAGAAGTAATTTCTTTATCATCTGTTTTACCAATACAAAGCAAGTTGATCTGCATGTTTACGCTTTAAAATAAATTAGGTGGCAAAGGTATTCATTAATTGAAGAAATTCATAATCTGTAGAGTTTTAAGAATGTTCGAATTTTAAAAATTTCAGTACTTTTGTAATCTGCACCAATCGGATGAAAACAAAATTACTCTCCATCATATTTTTAGTTTTTTCATTAATATCTTACAGTCAGGATGTTAATGAAGATTCTGTTAAAATAAAAAAATATGTGGAAGATGATAAAAATAAAATTTCATTGATTGCCGGATTGAGCTATATTGATGATTCTTTAGGACTTCTTTATGAAGATAAAGTCTTTCGTTTAAGACCAAATGATGCTTTTTATACTGAATTTTTCCTGCGCTATCGATGGATTGATGTCACTTTTTCCTTTGCACCCAAACTTACCAAAATCAACAGAGATGATGCTGAAAAAGGGAAAACCAAATATTTTAATTTAGGATTTTCTTTTTTTGTAGCACCTAAAATCAGACAATTTCTTTATTATAGTGAAGTGAAAGGATTGTACTTTCAGGACACCAGAGATTTTATGAGGCTTCTCTACGGATCAGATTATAATGAGGAAGGCTATTTGCAGTTTCCGGATGCGAAATATCGTTCTTACAGAGGCGAAACGAGTTATCTGTGGTTGGGAAATAAGGTTGATTATCGTAGTTTTACCAATATGACTTACAAGCCTTTAAAAGATGTTTTTGTGGTGAGTACGGGTTTGTTTTACCAATATAATACTTTAAGTGATACTAACCGTGCTATTTATCAAGACGCAAATTTTAACGATGATGATGTAGATAATTCGAAAAGTAAAGACTTTAGAATTGCCTTACGAACGGGTGGAGGAGTGCAAAAAACAATAAAAGGTAATTGGTATGTGATTGCAGAAGCCTATCCTGAAGCCTATTATTCGAAATTGATAGATGAAGATGATCTTCACGAGTTTAATATCGGATTTTACTCCAATGCGCGGGTTGGGTATGACAGTGGTAAATGGTTTTTTGGTGGCGGAGCTCAGCTGAATTGGGTGAATAGTTCTAATGAAAATTTTTATTCCAGCACACAATGGTTGTTCAGAATTGGGATTGGTTTTAGATTTACTGCTCCGAAATTGATGAATAAAAATTTTGATAAGATAGATAAAGCTTTAAATTTTTAATTGAAAAAGTATGCGTATAAAAATTCCTGGTTTTGTCATAAAAGTTCAGAAATTCTTTGATGATATTCATATTCCGGTATTGGGGATATCGCTTTGGCAAATGTTCCAGATCTATATTACAGGAATTTTCAAAGGCAAAATAGGGCGAAAAGCGGGAAGTATTTCGTGGAGTTTTACATTAAGTTTATTTCCCTTTTTGCTGTTTTTATTGTCAGTTTTACCTTATATGCCGCATTATGATAAGTTGCAATTCTATATTTTTGAGGTTTTAATTCATAATGTTTTCCCTGCCAATATGGAGACGGAAGTGAGAGGATATATTCAGAACAATATTATCCCGAATATGAAGGGGATAAGCAATTTAACCATCATTATTGCTTTGGTTTTTGCAACCAACGGTACTTTTTCTTTAATCAACGGATTTAATGAAAATTCTGAAGAAAAACTAAGTGATGTAAAGGAATTTATTCTTTCTTTTTTTATTACCATAGGGTTTATAACCATCGTATTTTTAGCGCTTTTCGGTGTATATTATTCAGAAGTTGTTTTAAAACTTTTTACGCCTAATTATGACATCAGCTGGCTGGTAGATAACCTTTCAAAAATTATCGGGTTCGTTTCCTTTCCATTGTTTTATTTTATACTTTTGGCACTTTTTTACTGGCTTGGGACGGTAAAGATTGCGAGATTCAGACAGGCGGTTCCGGGAGCTGTTCTTACGACCGTTTTGTTTGTGGTAACTACTTATGGTTTTGCGATTTATGTTAAGAATATTGCAAGATATAATGTGTTGTACGGGTCAATTGGAAGTATGATTTTGTTGATGGTTTGGGTAAATGTAAATGTTTATCTTCTTCTTTTCGGAAACGAATTGAATATGGCGATCAGAAAACTAAGAATCGAAAAATTATTGTCTGATGAAATTAAAAGAGAAGAGTCAAATGGCGAAATAGAGCCTGATTTTGAAAAATAATCCAATGAAAAATTAACTAAACCATGATGAAAACAATTAAGATATTGACAATTCTGCTTACTTTAAATTTTTTATTCTCTTGTGATGAGATCGAACGCAATAGACAAGAAGATAATTATGTAACACCTTACAAAGGAAAATGGGTAGGAACTTATACAGGCGATCAAAGTGGAACGCTTGTCTTAAATGTAGGTGAAAAAGGCGGAATTGAAGGCGTAAGAAAATCTATGGAGTTTGAAGAAACTTTTTATACCTCAATGCAAGGTGGAGGGAGCGGTGCAATATCTACCATGAGCCCGTCGCCATCTGGATTTCTTTTATATGGAAGTTTAGAAACCAAATCCGGAACCTGGAAAATGGGAGCTTTACAAGGAAAATGGACGGTCGTTAAAAACTAATCTGAAATTTCAATTTGCTTTTTAGAACTGATATTCAAAATAATATATCCTAAAATTGCGGCTAAGAAAGAAGCGATTAAAATCGCAAATTTTGCCTCATCCTGAATTTCAATTTGTTCTTTAAATGATAATAGTGCAATGAAAATTGACATTGTGAAGCCAATTCCTGCCAGTAATCCTACACCCAACATTTGAAACCATGAACTATTTTGTGGCAATGAGCTTATTTTTAGTTTAATAGCGATAAATGAAAATAGGTTGATTCCAATTAATTTGCCTAATATCAAGCCTAAAATAATTCCCAATCCAAGCGTACTTGTTAAGCCTTCAACCATAGAACTGTTGAAAGTTATATTGGTATTGGCTAAAGCAAAAATTGGCATGATGAAAAAGCTTACAGGCAAATGTAGTTGATGTTCCAATTTTTCTAATGGTGAAATTTTTACATTAGAAACATTAGTAGGAATAGAAAAAGCCAATAAAACACCCGCAATTGTTGCATGAATTCCTGAATGATGAAGGAAATACCATAAAAATAATCCAGGAATGATATAAAAGATAAGTTTAGTAACTTTTAAGAAATTCAATAAAAATAAAAGAACTGTAACTCCCAAAGAAAGAAGAAGATATATCCAATGAATTTGATCTGTATAAAAAATAGCAATCACCAAAATAGCTCCCAGATCATCTACGATCGCCAATGCAGCAATAAAAATTTTAATAGAATTCGGGATTTTACTTCCCAACATTGAAATAATAGCCAATGAAAAAGCAATATCTGTAGCCATCGGAATTCCCCAGCCATTGCTATATTCAGTTCCCGAATTGAAAATAGTAAAAATAACAGCAGGAACGAGCATTCCGCCAACGGCAGCAAAAATAGGCAATGAAGCATTTTTGAATGATGAAAGTTCACCTTCTACCATTTCTCGTTTGATCTCAAGACCAACCAAAAGGAAGAAAATAGCCATTAAACCATCATTAATCCAAGTGCTTACGGAATAATTAAGATGAAAAAAGTGAGTTCCAATTTCTTTATCTAAAATATTTTGAAAACCATCAGCAGCAGCCGAATTCGCAATCAAAAGCGAAATCAATACACAAAAAATTAGAATAATTCCTGATGACTGACTGTTGCTGAAAAATTTTTTAAAGTAAATCGATAAATTCATTAGATATTCTATACACGTCGAACTCTGGAAACTCCGTTGATTTCCTTTAATTTTTTAAACGTTTGCTCGAGTTGGCTTTTATTTTTTACCTCTAAATTGATATTTCCTGTAAAAACTCCATTGTTAGATTCAATCGACATACTCTTCATATCCATTCCCATAGCGCCACTGATGACCGTTGTGATATCATTGATCATTCCCATCCTATCAAGCCCTTCAATCTCGATTTTCACACGGTTTTTGAAGCTTTCAGCATTTACCCATTTTGCAGGAATTACTCGATAATCATATTGAGCTCTCAAGTTAATGGCATTCGGACAATTGTCGCTATGTACTTTAATTCCTTCAGAAATTGTGATAAAACCAAAAATTTTATCCCCAGGAATCACATTACAACATTTAGCAAAAGTATAATTCAGTTTTTCCTCATCTTTCCCGAAGATGATCATGTCTAAATTCTGATGCTTTGGTTCATCAAAAACTCCCGTACTATTTTTTGAAGGAGATTTTCGGAATCTTGAAAGCAAATTGTTAAATACATTTTTACTTTCAATATATTTTCTTAAACTACTCGCATCGAGTTCGTTAGTTTGGAATTTTAAAAATAATTCCTGCGACGTTTTTAAATTAAAGAATTTTTGAAGTTTATTAACTTCATCTTCGCTAAATGCAATTTTAGCATGACGAAGTTTTCTCTGCAAGATTTCTTTTCCTTCTTCAACGATCTGATTTTTTTGCGAGTTTAAATAACTTTTAATCTTAGACTTAGCCTTTGAAGTAACAACGAATTCCAGCCAATCCGATTTTGGTTTCTGATTTTGTGAAGATAAAATATCAATTTGATCTCCATTTTGAAGAACATAGGAAATTGGGACCAATTTTCCATTGATTTTTGCTCCCAAACATTTCATTCCCAAATCGGAGTGAACGGAAAAAGCAAAATCTAATGCCGTCGCATTTGTTGGTAAAATTTTAATCTCACCTTTAGGTGTAAATACAAAAACTTCTTTTGAATAAAGATTTAGCTTAATATTATCCAAAAGTTCAGAAGTGGAAAGATTTTGTTGCTGTTCCAGAACCTCGCGAATTTCCGTAACCCATCTTTCGAAATTTCGGTCGTCAGAACTTTGTTTATAACCTTCTTTATATTTATAATGTGCGGCAACACCTTTTTCGGCGATTTCGTCCATTCTTTCAGAACGAATTTGCACTTCAATCCATTTTCTATCTGGCCCCAAAACGGTTAAATGTAAACTTTCGTAACCTGTAGAACGTGGTTGAGTAATCCAATCGCGCATTCTCGACGGATTACTGTGGTAAACATCCGTTACAATAGAATAAATCTTCCAAGCAAGGAATTTTTCATTCTTGGCATCAGACTTATAAATGATTCTAATCGCATAGTTATCAAATACTTCCTCGAACGAAACGCCTTGTTTTAGCATTTTTCGGTAGATGGAAGAAATTGCTTTTGCGCGACCTTTTATCGTGAAATTTAATCCTTCTTCTTTGATTCTCTCCGAAACTTCATTCTTGAACTCTTCAATATATCGTTCTCTGCTTTCCTTTTCGAGCTCTAGTTTTTCGGTAATTTCCGTATAAATTTCAGGATTATTATACTTTAAAGATAGATCTTCAAGTTCAGATTTAATATTATATAAACCTAAACGGTGCGCGAGTGGAGCGTAAATATAAACCGTTTCAGAAGCAATTTTCTTTTGCTTATCCGGAGCCATACTTTCCAGCGTACGCATATTATGAAGACGGTCGGCTATTTTAATTAAAATTACCCTAAAATCCTCAGAAAGAGTAAGTAACAGTTTTCTGTAATTTTCAGACTGCACCGAAATATTCTGATGATTCATGATGGAAATCTTCGTCAAACCATTAACAATGTTGGCGATTTTTTCCCCGAAGATCTTTTTTAAGTCTTCATAAGTATAATCAGAATCTTCAATCACGTCATGCAAAAGCGCACAGGCAATAGAAGTTGCACCCAGCCCAATCTCTGTCGCTACAATTTTTGCAACGGCAATAGGATGGTAGATGTAGGGTTCGCCCGTTTTTCTTCTCTGGTCTTTGTGGGCATCCAGCGCAATATCGAATGCCTTTCGGATAAGTTTATTATTTTCCTCATCCAAAGTTCTGTAGGTGTTCGAAATTAGATCCTTATATCTAGCAAGGATCTCCTTATTTTCTTGTTCTAAGTCGTAACTCATTTGTGTAGAAAGCCTATATTTAACGAAAATACGAAATTTTTTCCGGTTTTCAAACACAAAAAATCCGTAGAACGCTCTACGGATTTCCGGTTATCAGCTTTTTTATATAATATTAAAATTTGACTTCAGAATCCATTCCATTGCTGGAAGCTTTGATTCTTACATATGGACTGTTGTGTATTTCTGCTTTTGATCGTGCGTCGATATAGCTTTTCAGTTTTTGATAATGAGCCTGTTCTAAGCTCATATTTTCAAATAAAAAGGTTTTAACAACGGCATTTTGTGAAAAAATATTTTTTGCTCCATCGATCTGTTCATTATTTTTTACCGAGACACTCGCAAGATATTGAGCGTTGATATGACTCTCATCAAGATATACGATGTAATCTGAACTTTCGAAGCCCACCTTTTCCAAATCGGCTTCAAGTTTTTTATAATCGCTGTGATGTTCAAATAATCCAGCTAATATATTTGACATAAGCAATAGTTTTAAAATTGTAGTTTAAAGATAATAAAATAATTTGAAATAAATTGATAATTATTTAGTTAAATTTGATATTAATTATTTTATCTATAACATAATGTTTGAATTGATGGAAATGTCTATTGAACAATTGTTTAATTATTCAATTATTAAAAATAAAAAAACGAACCTCAAAGAGGTTCGCTTGCCTGATTTCTCAGATCATATAGCTTAGTTAATTCGTTCGTTTTTAATTTCTTCAACAATTTCCGGATTCAACAATGTTGTAATGTCTCCGAAATTATTAAAATCACCTTCCGCAATTTTTCTTAAAATTCTACGCATGATTTTTCCTGAACGTGTTTTCGGAAGTCCGGAAACAAATTGAATTTTGTCCAGTTTTGCAATCGGTCCGATCTGGTCTGAAATCAGCTGATTGATCTCTTTTACAAGATTTTCCTGCTTTCTGTCGGCTCCTGAATCTTTTAAAATAACAAATCCGTACAAAGCGCTTCCTTTAATGTCGTGAGGGAAGCCTACAATAGCAGATTCGGCTACAGCAGGGTGTTCGTTGATGCTGTCTTCAATAGGAGCGGTTCCTAAATTATGTCCTGAAACAATAACGACATCATCCACACGACCTGTAATTCTGTAATAGCCCACTTCATCTCTCAAAGCCCCATCGCCCGTGAAATATTTCCCTGGAAAAGCTGAAAAATAAGTCTCCTTATATCGTTGATGATCGCCCCAAATTGTTCTTGCAATTCCCGGCCACGGAAAACGGATGCAAAGATTTCCTGTTACCTGATTTCCAGAAATTTCGTTACGCTTATCATCCATCAAAACAGGCTGAATACCGGGTAACGGAAGGGTAGCGTATGTTGGTTTGGTAGGAGTAACAAATGGAAGCGGTGAAATCATAATTCCTCCCGTTTCAGTTTGCCACCAAGTGTCAACAATCGGGCATTTTTTCTTTCCAACATGATCGTTGAACCAATGCCAAGCTTCATCATTAATAGGTTCACCTACTGAACCGATCACTTTTAATGAACTTAAATCATGTTTATCAACCCATTCTGTGCTTTCTTTAGCTAAAGAACGAATTGCGGTCGGCGCGGTGTAGAATTGGGTAACTTTATGCTTTTCAATGACTTCCCAGAATCTATCTGGTTCAGGATAAGTTGGAACGCCTTCAAAAATAACAGTTGTTGCGCCATTTAAAAGTGGTCCGTACAAAATGTAAGAATGCCCTGTAATCCAGCCAATATCGGCAGTACACCAATAAATATCGTTCTCTTTATAATTGAATACGTTTTTGAAGGTATAAGCGGTGTAAACCATGTAGCCCGCCGAAGTGTGAAGCATTCCTTTTGGCTTTCCAGTAGAACCGGAAGTGTACAAAATGAACAAAGGATCTTCTGCATCCATAATAATAGTCACGAAATCGGAAGATGCTTTTTCATACAAATCAGCCATCCAATGATCTCTGCCTTCCTTCATTTTCACCTCGTTGTTTGTTCTTTTTACCACTAAAACTTTTTCAACAGAAGGTGTTTTTTCAAGGGCTTCATCGACGATACTTTTTAAGTCTAAAACTTTGCTTCCACGGTAACTTCCATCGGATGTAATCACCATTTTTGCCCCGCAGTCGTTTACTCTTGAAGAAACGGCAGAAGCAGAAAATCCTGCAAAAATAACAGAGTGAACCGCCCCTAATTTCGCACAAGCCAACATTGTAACTGCCAATTCGGGAATCATCGGAAGATAAATGCAAACTCTGTCGCCTTTTTCGATGCCCATGTCTTTCAAAACATTGGCTGTTTTATTAACTCTTGTGTATAATTCGTTATAAGAAATATGCTGTGCTTCTTCTTTCGGATCGTTTGGTTCCCAGATGATTGCGGTTTTTTCTCCTCTTACGGCTAAATGCCTGTCCAGACAGTTTTTTGTGATATTTAATTTAGCATTTTTAAACCAAGTGATTTTCGCTTCATTCATATCATATTTTACGACCTTGCTCCATCTTTGATACCACACAAAGTTCTGATCGGCAATCTTATCCCAGAATTTTTTAGGATTTTTGATAGACTTTTTATACTCCTCAAAATAATGTGGCAAATCTTCTATTAGGTAATTTCTCATATCCTTTTTATTTTATATTTAATATATCATTAATTGTTTTTTGTATATTGTTTTCTAACAAAATTTCATTTAAATTTCTTTCAAATATTATCCATCTTTTTTCATTTCCAAAAGAACTGTAAAGTTGTTGGATGAATTTTTTTAAATCTTTTTTATTATTGCTTAATAATAGAAATTCAAATAATTCTCTGTAATTCTCCAAACCATTTTTATCAATCATTAAATCTGTTAAGTCGTTGATCGATTGTATTTCATCAAACATATGTACAGCTGAGTTCAAATCTGAGGTGATAATATTAGACAAATTCTCAATGTTTGTTTCCTGTGTGATATAGTAATATTCTGTCTGTGATTGTATAATAGATGAGATTCTACATCTAAAATGACATTCATATTCTTTAGGGTGAGTTGTTTCATTTTCTCCAATTACTTTATTAATAAGATTTGAATGTATTCCACAATTTATGTAAAATTTTGTCTGATGAGAAGTATTTCCCTGACTTTTTTGAAAATTTATGACGAACATTAAATCATTGTTAGATTTATAAAAATTCATTCCTTTTTTTACAAATCCATTTAATTTTAGATATGGTTTAATGTTTTCATTAATTATTTTGTTGAATTTTTCTTGCATTATATTGTAAGAAATTTGATTATATATTTCTATACTCTAAGATTTTTTGTTGAATTTCTTCAATGATTTTTTCATCATCAATTGTCGATGGAATCTGAAATTCTTTCCCGTCTAATAAAGTTCTTATCAATTTTCTTAAAATTTTTCCTGATCGTGTTTTTGGTAAACGTTTTACAATCATTACATTTTTAAGACAGGCCACAGCGCCTATTTTTTTACGCACTGTTTTTACAATGTCTTTTTCAACTTCCTTTTCTGAAATTGTTGAACCATTTTTTAAAACAACCGACGCAAAAGGGATTTGACCTTTAAGCTCATCATCAATTCCGACAACGGCACATTCTGCAACATCGGGATGTGATGAAACAATTTCCTCCATTTCAGAAGTCGAAAGCCGATGTCCTGCAACATTTATCACATCATCAACTCTTCCTGTAATAAAAATATAGCCATCTTCATCTTTTATAGCGCCATCCCCTGAAAAATAATAACCATTGTACTGCGACAAATAACTGTCTTGAAAACGATCATTATCATTCCAAATTCCCAGCAAAGCTCCTGGTGGAAGCGGAAGTTTGATAATTAAATAACCTTCCTGGTGCGCATCCAATTCATATCCATTTTCATCGAAAATTTTAATATCATAACCCGGAATTGGTTTTCCGGCTGAAGCTCTTTTAATCTTATAATTATCATCAAAAGTCATTAAGCCCAACATCGGCCAACCCGATTCTGTCTGCCACCAATGATCAATCGCAGGAACTCCGATGTGTTCTGCAAACCAATCTAAAGTCGCAACATCACATCTTTCGCCTGCCAAAAACTGTTTTTTGAAATAACTTAAATCGTATTTTCTAACCAATTCTCCATTCGGATCTTCTTTTTTAATCGCACGAATAGCAGTCGGAGCGGTAAACATCACTGAAACTTTATATTCCGAAATAATTCTCCAAAATGTTCCCGCATCAGGAGTCATAATAGGTTTTCCTTCGAAAATAATAGTGGTATTTCGATTAATTAAAGGCCCATAAACCGAAAAACTATGACCAACCGCCCAACCAAAATCGGAAGCCGCCCAATATGTTTCTCCCTGTTTAACGCCGTAAATAAATTTCATCGAAAATTTCAAAGCAGTAGCGTATCCACCTGTGTCGCGTGTGATACCTTTCGGTTTTCCAGTCGTTCCTGAAGTGTACAATAAATAAAGTGGGTGAGTGGATTCAACGGAAACGCAATCTGCCGGTTCTGATTTTTGAACTAATTCTTCATAATCAATTAATCCATCAAACATTTCATGTTGATTATCTACTAATTTTCTGTTGTAAACAATGATATTGTCAACTTTATCCTGAGCTAATTCAATTGCTTTTTCTACCAAAGGCAAATAGGGAATTCTCTTTGCGATTTCTACTCCGGCGGTTGCGGTAATCAAAGCTTTAGGTTTGCAATCATCTATTCTCACTACTAATTCATGGGGTGCAAAACCTCCGAAAACCACATTGTGAATCACTCCGATTCTTGCACAAGCCAACATTGCAAACAAAGTCTGCGGAATCATCGGCATGTAAATAACGGCTGTATCGCCTTTTTCCAAACCTAAAGAAAGCAGACCTCCCGCCAATTTTGAAATCTCTTCTTTCGCCTGATTGAAAGTATATGTTTTCTTTTGATTCGTAACCGGAGAGTCGTAAACAATCGCAATCTGCTCTCCAAAACCGTCTTCAATATGTTTATCAATACATAGATAACACATATTAAGTTTTCCGTCGGAAAACCATTGGGTGTAATTTTTTTCGTCTTTTGATAGAATAGTAGTAGGAAATTCGAACCAGTCGATTTGCTGAGCCTGTTCTTTCCAGAAATTCTCTTTGTCTTCTATGCTTTGTTTAAATAAATCGTCTGTATTCATATTTTTTTGTGTTTGATGTCATTGCGAGGAACGCAGTGACGAAGCAATCTTTTTCGAGATTGTTTCACTTCGTTCACAATGACGGTGCGTAAAAGTCTATTGCCTTTTCTCTATTATCTCAAAGTCTATAAAAACATTTCCTCAATCTGCTGCATTAATTTCTTAATAGAATAAGGTTTTGTAACATACGCATCAGCTCCCATTTCTAAGCCTTTTTCAATATCTCTCGGGTTGTTTTTTGCACTCAGGAAAATGACTTTTGTATCTTTTAATTTTTCATCTTGGTTAATGATTTCTAATGTGCTGTAACCGTCAAGATTCGGCATCATGATATCCAATAGAATCACATCAGGAACCATTGTTTTTAAAAATTCCAGAACCTCAGTTCCGTCTCTTGCAATGAAAACATCATAACCGTTTTTTTTGAAACTGTATTCCAATGACATTAATATTTTGTGTTCGTCATCCGCGATAATTATTTTTTTCATAAGGTGTGTTTTGTGTGTTTAGCTGTGTTCAACTTCATTGTTTTTTTATTATTTACTGGAGAATCCGAAGGATTCAATCTCAATAGCCGTAGGTGAAAACCTATGGAATATAGATTATGATTTGCATTAAATCAACCCGTAAGGGTTGAATTTCATTAATTTACTGTTTCTCTGGTTCGATTCCATGCTCGTGTAAAAGCTTTTTAAATTCATCTTCAAAAGTTTCCTTTTTATGATGTTCTTTTTGATTTTTTATGTAATTTATAATTCTTTCTTTATCTCTCATTGAATTGGTAAATGCTCCATATCCTTCCTGCCATCCAATAAATTCTGGAAATAATCCTGATTCTTTCATCCATAAATTGGTTGCAACCTTTATATCTTTTACCAAATTACTGAGATTTATATTTGGATGCAGATCACAAAAAATATGAATGTGGTCTGGCATTCCATTAATTCTATATAATTTACATTTTTTATTCTTTAAAATACCCCAAATATATTTGTATAGCTCTGATTCATTATTTTCATTAATTGTTGGTTCCCAATGTTTTGTTCCGAAAACGATATGATAAAATATTTGTCGATATGTTCCCATTTTTCATTTGTGTTTTTTATTATTGAACCCTATCGGGTTCTGGTTGTGTTTATTTATCCTTTTCCATAGGTTTTACCTACGGCTACTGTTATTGAACCCTTCGGGTTCTCTGTCCTGAATTCCATTTCCTCTAGGTAAAGTAACCGTAAAAGTCACGCCCAATCCGCTATTTTCTGCCTTTATCGTTCCGCCTTGAGCTTGTACAATTTTCTTTGAAATTGCCAATCCGAGTCCGCTTCCTGTAGGTTTTAAAATATTCTGATTTTTCGATTGATAAAATTTGTCAAAGATCATTTCCAAATCTTCTTCAGGAATATGCTTTCCGGTGTTGAAAATTTTAATAACTAAATTGTTTTCTTTTTCAGATAATTTAGCCTGAATTGTTCCCTGTTCATCTGTAAATTTTAAAGCATTTCCTAAAATATTCTGAAATAATTGAATCATCCTTGCTTCATCATATTCAAACAAAAATTGATTGAGAAGATTCACTTCGCTTAAATGAATATTTTTCTGCTGAATCAAGTGCAGAAGCGGATTTAATGCTTTTTTATAAGTTTCAATAATATTATTTTCCTGAATATTCAAAACAATTTCGCCATGTTGAAGTTTGTCTAAATAAAGAATATCATTAATAATTTCACTTAATCGGTCGGATTCGGAGATGATATTATTTAAAAATTCTCTTTTGATATCTAATGGAATATCGTCGTCATCTGCTAAAATTTCTCCTGCCGAACGAATTGCGGTAATCGGAGTTCTCAATTCATGAGCGACAGAATCCAGGAAATCGTCTTTTTGATGATCTTTGATGATTAAACTTTCATTGGCTTTTCTTAAATCATCGGATAATTTTTGAAGTTCTTCCGATTGTTCGGTCAGTTTTTTATTAAGTGTAATATTTTCTTTAGATTCTTCTAAAATGTTTAAAACTTCCTTTAAAGATATTTTATCTTCTTTGGTTACGCCTTCGATTAAAATTTTCGCAGAAGCAGTCCCAATTCTTCCTGCTAAAAGGTTTTCCGAGAATTTAATAAATCTTGAATCGGCAGTTTCTGTCTGAGAATCAATATTATATTTTAAATTGAAAATTCTTAATGCTTGTTCGGTTTTATTTTTGCCTAAAAATCTTTCAAGAATATTTTTAATATCTGAAACATAAGCAGTTCCACGCCAAATGAAAGCATTTTCGTGGTTTTGGATATATTTATCGATATCAACATACAATTCAGCAAAATTTCTTTCGCGATAATTACCCTTGCTGCTCACGGAAAGAATCGCAAATAAACCCGTATTCACTAAAATTGACCAAAAGAAAATCTGTGGAATTCTACCTAAAAAAGATATTTTAAAGAAATCAAAAGCGTCGTACATTTCTCTCAAAATGCCTTTTAATTCTTGGTTGTAAGAGAAATAATATTGAGGAATAATTAATCCAAAATAACAGATGATCAAGCCTGCCAACAATCCGATCACGGCGCCTTTGTAACTTCCTCTTCTCCAAAAAATAGCGCCGAAAAAAGCAGGTGCTAATTGTGCAATCACAACAAATGAAATCAAACCAACCGAATCCAGCGAAGTTTTTAAAATAAAATATTTGTAAAACGCAAACGCCATGATTATCAGAGCAAAAATGCTGAATTTTCTGATATTGGTAATGAGTTTGTTGTTTTGGGTTTCGTTTTCAGATTTTAGCTTTCCCAATAAACCGTAAGGAATAATTAAATTGTTGGAAAGCATTATGGATAAAGTAATTGCCGAAATAATAATCATTGAAATACAAGAACTTAATCCTCCCAAAAAGACCAGGACGGTAATCAAAGTATTGTCAAAATGTTGCGGAATCAGAATAGAGTAGAACTCTGGATTTACTTTTTGTCCGTCGAAAACTAACCTTCCGCCCCAAGCGATCGGAAAGATAAATACAGTGAAAATCAATAAGTAAAGTGGAAAAAACCAAATGGCTGTTTTGATGTGCTTCTCTTGCCTGTTCTCAACAATTGCTGTGTGAAATTGTCTTGGAAGAATGCAAATTGCTGTTCCTGAAATCAGGCAAAGAACCATCCAATTCATAGCGCCTTCAACTCCGTTGAATGTATTTTTTGTCTTAAAATCTTCAAACTGACTTGCCTTTTGATAAATATCTGAAAATCCATCAAACACAAAATAAATAACGAATAATCCTAAAATAATGATAAAGAATAGTTTAAGGAAACTTTCCAAGGCGATTGCTGAAATAATTCCCAAACGTTTTTCTGAAGCATCAACATATTTTGTTCCGTAATAAGAAGAAAATAAGGCAATTAATACCACGACAAAAGTGGCATTATCAGTTAAAATATTTTTTGACATCGGAGTTTCTGTCACCAGGTGAAAAGTTTCAGAAATAGCTTTGATTTGTAAACCGATGTAAGGGACAATTGCTAAAAGACAAACGATCGTAATAATCGCGCTGAAACTTCTGCTGTTACCGTATCTCAGCGAAATGAAGTCCGCCAAACTACTGATTTTATTCACTCTTGAAATCCGAACAATTCGGGTGTTAATGTAAATCCATGCAGGAATTACCATGATGGGACCAATGTAAATCGGGAGGTAGTTGAGTCCGCTTGTTGCTGCAACTCCAATGCTTCCGTAATACGTCCATGCGGTGCAGTATACCGCCAAAGAAAGCGCGTAGATGTAGGGATTGTTGATCCAAATCTTGCTTTTTTTCTTCTCCGCCAAATGAGCGACTAAGAACAAAAGTGCAAGATAGAACAAAACCACCGTAAATAACGCGAAACTACTCATCATATTTTTTTACGATTACAAAAGAAATAATGATGGAAACCATCCAGACAGCGAAAATATAAATCAGCATCATCGGGTAGCCAAAAACGTCTCTGTCACTGTTAAACAACAATGAAACAGGAATGCTAAAGGCGATCAGAAGTCCGATGCTTAGAATGATTAGCTTTTGTTCGTGTCTCTTTTTCATAAATGATAATTGATAAAAGATAATTGATGAACAGATGCGGGATCATTCATCAATTATCATTCATCGTTTATAAATTAAACTTTATCGTCAGAATATTCTCCCGTTAAGGCATAATA
Organism: Chryseobacterium sp. GM_Chr_2; assembly: GCF_026540445.1. Classification (NCBI taxonomy): domain Bacteria; kingdom Pseudomonadati; phylum Bacteroidota; class Flavobacteriia; order Flavobacteriales; family Weeksellaceae; genus Chryseobacterium; species Chryseobacterium sp. GM_Chr_2. The sequence continues at coordinate 63,205 of NZ_JALNUD010000009.1, read as the reverse complement.
TCCGAAAATTCCCATTCCGCCTGAGATAATCGGCATCAAAACAAATAGAATAATGATTCCGAAAACCAAGTCTTCTTGTTTTCCTGATGTGATTTTTGGAATTCCCAAAACCGTAATTCCGAAATATCCCACCACCAGCGCGATGGCTATCCAGAGTATGCCTAATATTTTTTTTAGTCCGTTCATTTTAGTTGATTTAAAATTAATAAAAATTTGAGTGATTCAGTGCTTAATCGTGAATATTATTGTTCTTATTTTTAAGATAAAATAATCCGATCAATAAACAGACGGCGGCAACTCCGATCGGGTACCAAAGTCCTTCCAGATACCATGTGGCGTGTCCTGCTTCTTTTCCTGTTGTTACCAAATACGTTGCCACCGCCGGAAGCAATCCTCCAAATACACCATTTCCAATGTGATAAGGAAGCGACATTGATGTATAACGGATTCTCACAGGGAACATTTCCACTAAAAATGCTGCAATCGGACCATAAACCATCGTCACAAAAATCACCTGAATGAATACTAAAAATATCAAGTACCATTTTGTATTGTCTGCTAATTTCACGGTTTGTGAAACTTTTGCTTCTTCGGCTTTTCCGTCTTTTATAACGGCTCCGTTTGGCGACCAATGTACAACGCTGTCTTTTTTAATTAACGTTCCGTCTGTGAAAAGGGTTTCTTTATGGAAAGTCACTAAGCTGTCGGTTGCAATATCTTTATGGATTTTGGCGATTCTTTTTTCTGTAATTCCGTTGGCGGCTACTGTTTTAGTCTCTAGATTTACACTTTTAAACATTGCGTCATAAATAGGTCTGTAAGCTAAAATAGCAACAAGCATTCCGGTCATCATGATGGCTTTTCGTCCGATTTTATCAGACAGCCATCCGAAAAACACGAAGAATGGTGTTCCTAAAAGTAAAGCCGTTGCCATTAATGAATCCACCTGTGCAGATTCTACATTCATTACCTTTTGAAGGAAGCTCATGGCATAGAACTGTCCTGTATACCAGATTACTCCTTGTCCCATCGCGGCTCCGAATAACGCCAGTAAGACAAATTTGAAGTTGTATTTATTTCCGAAACTTTCTTTTAAAGGATTTTTGGAAGTTTTTCCTTCACTTTTAGCCTTAGCAAAAAGCGGAGATTCTTTCATGTTTTTTCTGATTACGTAAGAAACACCGACCATTAAAATAGAAATCCAAAATGGAACTCTCCATCCCCAGCCGTCGAACTCTTCTGCAGAAAGGGTGTTTTTTGTAATTAAAATCACAATTAATGAAATGAAAAGTCCTGCCGTTGCTGTTGTTTGAATCCATGAAGTCCAATAACCTCTTCGGTGCGGTTGTGCATATTCTGCAACATAAGTCGCGGCACCTCCGTATTCTCCTCCCAAAGCCAATCCTTGTAGTAATCTTAAAATTAAAACTAAAACAGGCGCCATAAATCCTATGGTTTCATAGCTTGGAATACAGCCGATCAGGAATGTTGAGAAGCCCATGATTAATAAAGTAACCAAAAAGGTATATTTTCTTCCGATGATATCTCCCAATCTTCCGAAGAATAACGCTCCGAAAGGTCTTACCACAAATCCTGCTGCAAAAGTGGCAAGCGTAGATAAAAATGCTGCGGTCGGGTTATCTGCTGGGAAAAATTTAGTTGCTAAAACCATGGCTAAACTTCCGAAAATATAGAAGTCGTACCATTCTATCAATGTGCCGAGTGATGAGGCAGTGATAACGCTCCAAATCGTGCGGTTTTTCTGCTTGTCGGTCATATTTTCGTAGGCATCGTGATGATTTTCGCTCATATTGTTGGATTTAATGTTAGTTTGAATTGATATATCTGATTTACTTTATAAGGCGCAAAGATTTTATCTTCGATAAAATTTGAACGTTATATTTTTTTTATATTCTCCTGCCACACTGAGCTTGTCGAAGTGTTTTTTAATTTGAAAACTTTTACGTGTAAAAAAATGTCTTGTTATTATGAAAATTTAGTTGAATAGTATTTTTATAAATAAATATGCAACTGCACAATAAATTCTCCCTTGGATTTTGGGCTCTCTGTAGGGCTTGTATAAACAGGCCTTGTTGAATATTGTGTTGTAATTTTTGCGTGATGTCCATCTATGAGCCAGTTTGCACCCGCATCAAATTGTGATGAAGATTTATCAAACGCTTCAAAACTTTTATGCGTATAGGCTGCAAACGGCTGAATTCTGATTTTCGGTTTTTCCGCTTGACTTGGCAGAAGTAAACCCGCCTGCGCGTAGATAATATTACCTGTTCCGATGGTTGGTTGTAAATTTCCTGGCCCGGCTATGGCTCTGTCGCCGATAAAATTAGGATCGTTGGAGGCAATATTCATGATTCCTAAATTTCTGATGTAATTGGGACCAAATTGATAGTTGTAATAGCCTGCATACGCTGAAACTGCCATTTTATTTTTAGCATTTCCCAAAGGAATATCAGCGAAAGCATCCACGGCAACCAACGTTATGTCGTGTTTTTCAATATTGGAGTTTACCGAAGTTCTCGTTCCGTCTTTTTGATGATAAAAACCAGCGCCTACATTGAAAACTTTTTTCGTTCCTAAGTAAGAACCTACTTTGAAAGGTAATAAATTAGATTCTTCATCCAAAAATTGATATTCAACATAACCAGCTTTGGAAAAATTCGGATTTCCGTTGTTGTCAACTGCCACGGCTTTCGATGGATCGGTCACGTTTGCTGGCGTTAAATCGGTTGCAAAGGGTTTATTTAAGCTAAAACGATACTCAAATTTACCATATTTTCCTTTCGCAAACATTCCTAATTGTCTTGCAAACTGATCAGAGTTGTCAATTAAAGGCCAGGAGAAAATAGGGGAGTCAACTGTCAGGAAATTTAAGGTAGAAGCCATCGTCATACGGGAAAGTCCCATGTAGTAGTGTAATCCACCTCCTAAAGTTAAACTGAATTTACCCGCTTCTCCCGGCATGATTACGGCATATTCATTCCAGGCATCATGGAAAAAAAGCTGAGGTTTTTTGCCGTTTCCGTTTCCTCCTGTTCCGGTGGTTCCAGGTGCGCCGCCGTTGATAAAGGTTTGATTATTAATTCCAAAATGCCCCAAAATCATATATCTTTTGGTGATTTGGGCGTAGGCTAATAAGCGTAATCTACGGTTTCCTAGGCTCCAGGAATTATCAGTAGCTTCTCCGCCAACCATACTTCCGGGGTTCATTTGGGTATTTCTTAACCAAAACTGATCCCATAAAATAAATCTGACATATTTATCGCCTTCTTGGTTGAGATTAATTTTTAATCCGCTACCATAATCAGGAGAACCTTGAGCATATAAAGAATTGCTGATTAAAGCCAATCCAATAAAAGTGAGTAATTTCTTCATAAATTATCAATTTTTGGCGTTTTTTTTATGAAAGCCAAATTGTAATTAATAATTTAGTTATTAAAATTTAATATATATTAGTGGTAACAATATATATAATCTTCTTTTAGTTTAAGGTTTGTCGTTTTGTGGTTGTGGTTAAAATTCACAATTCATTTATTGACAATTGATTTATAATATCACTTCTTAAATCTTTCCCATTTAATCAGCATATATTTATCAGCAAATTGAGTAATAATTAAACCTGAATTTTTAAGATTCTCTTCTTTGCTCATGTATTCCACGAGTTCATGTTGTTTTAAAATTTTATACACCGGATGGAATTCTGAATGGGGTGGTCTTGTAATATTGTATTTCTTAATCCATGAACTAATCGTAACGTGGGAAACGCCGATAATTCTTTCTATTTCACGGAAGCTTAATCCCTCTAGATATAGTTGTAATGCTTTTGTTACATAGTAGTCGTCAATTTGTTTACCCAGTTTTTTTACCGTGAAATAATAGTTGCAGTCTTTGCACAGAAAGCGTTGTTTTTCATTAATGATTCCGCTTTTTACAACTTTATTACCGTTACATTTAGGACATTGATTTTCCATATATATATCTTTTTAGCAAATATATAATAATTTAGCAAAATGTTAATTTAGTGTAAAGATAATTTTACCTGCATATTTATTTTAAACAAAAATATTATCTTTTTTATTTGGTTTTTAAAGTTATTATGTTTTAAATTTGCCAAAAAATTTAGATAAATAAATGGAAATAGAAATTTCCTCATCCATACATCTGATGTATGTGAGTGAAATACAGCAGGAAATGTACGATTCTGCACAGCGAAGAGGGACGGGTATTGCGAAACGTTCCATAGAATATTTAAGTAAGAAGATTTCAGATGGCAATGCTGTGGTAGCTACTGAAAATGGGGAGTGGGTAGGTTTCTGCTATATAGAAACTTGGTCGCACGGTCAGTTTGTGGCCAACTCCGGACTGATTGTTTCACCGAAATTCAGGGAGAGGGGTGCTGCGACTTTAATCAAAAATAAAGTTTTCCAATTATCTAGAGACAAATATCCGAATGCGAAAGTTTTTGGATTAACAACGGGGCTTGCCGTGATGAAAATCAACAGCGATTTGGGCTACAAACCAGTAATTTATTCTGAATTAACTCAGGATGATGAATTCTGGAATGGCTGTAAAAGCTGTGTGAATTATGATATTTTAATGAAAAAAGAACGAAAAAACTGCCTTTGTACGGCCATGCTTTTCGTTCCTGAGAATATAACAAAAAATGGAGCTGCCCATACGCAGCCGGAAATTAAATATAGCAATGAACAAGAAAGTCATCTTAGCGTTTAGCGGAGGTTTAGATACCTCTTACTGTGCTAAATATCTTAGTGAAACACTAGGGTATGATGTGTATGCAGTTACTGTAAATACCGGAGGTTTTTCAAAAGAAGAGGAAAAAGAACTGGAGAAAAAAGCCTTAAATCTTGGGGTAAAAGAGTACAGGTGCGTAGATGCTCAGGAAGATTATTATAATTCTTGCGTGAAATATTTGATTTTTGGTAATGTGTTGAAAAACAATACTTATCCTTTGTCTGTGAGCGCAGAACGTACGATTCAGGCGCAGGAAATTGCAAAATTTGCGATTGAAGTTGGAGCTGATGCCATTGCTCACGGAAGTACAGGAGCTGGAAACGATCAGGTTCGTTTTGATCTGATTTTTCAGGTAATGTGCCCGAATGTTGAAATTATTACGCCGATTCGTGATATGGCTTTGTCTCGTGAAGAAGAAATCGAGTTTTTGAAAAGTCACGGTTACGAAATGGAATTCCATAAAGCACAATATTCTGTAAATAAAGGACTTTGGGGAACTTCAGTTGGTGGAAAAGAAACTTTGACATCAAGAAATTACCTTCCCGAAGAAGCTTTTCCTTCTCAAATTAAAGAAACTCAGCCTGCAGAATTGGAAATTGAGTTTAAAAATGGTGAAGTTGTAGCGGTAAACGGTGAAAATTTTGAACACTCGGTTTATGCCATTCAAAAAATTGAAGAGTTGGCTTCGGCTTACGGAATTGGTCGTGATATTCACGTTGGAGATACGATTGTAGGGATTAAAGGAAGAGTTGGTTTTGAAGCGGCTGCGGCATCTGTGATTATCAAAGCGCACCATTTATTGGAAAAACATACACTTTCAAAATATCAGCAGATGATGAAGTCCCAATTATCCGACTGGTACGGAAACTGGCTTCACGAAGCACTTTTCTTAGATCCTGTGATGAGAAACATCGAGTCTTTCCTGGTTGATTCTCAAAAAACAGTCAGCGGAAAAGTTTTTGTAACGCTTCATCCTTATCGGTTTATTTTGAATGGAATTGAATCTCAACATGATTTGATGTCCGATAAATTCGGAAGCTATGGTGAAGCGAACAGAGCGTGGACAGGTGATGATGTAAAAGGATATACAAAAATTGTCAGCAATTCTTTAAATATCTATCATCAGATTAATTCAGCGTTTTAACCCAGAACCCGAAGGGTTCAACAATAATAGCCGTAGGTAAAACCTATGGTAAAAATAAAAATGATTGAAATTAACAAAACAGCAGGAATTATCGGAGCCAACGGTTACACGGGAAGCGAACTGGTTCGTCTGCTGGCTTTTCATCCTCATGTGTCTTTGAGTTTTTTATATAGTCGTTCGAATTCGGGTGCAAAAATTTCAGATTTGTACCCGGATTTAGCGACAGTTTGTGAGATGGTTTTAACTGATCAGCCTGAAGAAGTTGATATTTTATTTTTATGTCTTCCTCACAAAGAAAGTCAGAATTGGCTGACTCAAAATCCTGTAAAAGATTCAACGTTGGTGATCGATTTAGGAAATGATTTTCGTTTGGATGGTAATTTAGGAGAAAGAAATTTCATCTACGGATTACCTGAAATCAACAAAAAACAACTTTCAGGAGCAAAAAGTATTGCCAATCCGGGATGTTTTGCAACTGCAATTCAGCTGGCTTTGCTTCCTTTGGCTCAAAAAGGTTTGTTGAATGAAGTATATACAACGGGAATTACGGGATCAACAGGTGCGGGACAGTCTTTACAGGCGACGACACATTTTACCTGGAGGAATGATAATATTTCGGCGTATAAAACTTTGACACATCAACATGTTGATGAGATTTTACAGCAATTAACTGCTTTTAATTCAAATGAAATTAATCTGAATTTTGTTCCATGGAGAGGGGATTTTGCGAGAGGAATTTTTACAAGTTCCACGGTGAAAACAGATGTAGAACTTACAGATATTGAACAATTGTTTAAGGATTTTTATGCAGATGAACCTTTTGTAAAGGTAAGCGAAAAAGCAATTGATCTAAAACAGGTTGTCAATACAAATCGCTGTGTGATACAGATTGAAAAATGTGGGAATGTTGCGGTCATTCACTCAGCGATTGACAATTTGTTGAAAGGAGCTTCTGGGCAAGCAGTTCAAAATATGAATATTGCCATGGGTTGGGAAGAAAATTTAGGATTGAACTTAAAGCCGATTGCTTTTTAATGTCAATTGTCAATATGTCAATTGTGAATTTTTAAAGCTCAATCAAAACCGACTTAGGAAACGGAGGCGTTAAGAAATTTTGAAAAATTTCCGTTAAAAAATTTCTCCTGTTTGAGTGGCGGGTCAAAAAAATCTTTAAGAAACGAACTTTTGCTTTCCGCCCGAGTTTAGAAATTTTAGGAAATTATTTAAAATTTTAGCCGCAGTTTCCAGTCTTGAACTTTTGTTTCTTTTGTTTCAAGACAAAAGAAAAATAATAAAGATAGTTATTAGAAAACCAACAACTATCAACCAAAAACAATCAACTAAGATGAATTTATTCAACGTATATCCATTATTCAACATAAATCCGGTAAAAGCTCAGGGATCATTTCTTTGGGATGATAAAGGAGAAAAATATCTTGATTTTTACGGAGGCCATGCTGTGATTTCTATCGGGCACAACCATCCGCATTATCAAACTCAATTAAAAAAACAGTTAGATAAAATATCTTTCTATTCAAATTCGGTTCAGAATGAATTGCAAACTGAATTGGCTGAAAAATTAGGAAAACTTTCAGGTTTGGAAGATTATAATTTATTTCTGTGTAATTCAGGAGCTGAAGCGAATGAAAATGCTTTAAAACTGGCATCTTTCCATAACGGAAAAAGCAAAGTGCTGTATTTTTCAGGTTCATTCCACGGAAGAACTTCGGCAGCGGTTTCGGTGACGGATAATCCCAAAATTGTTGCTCCGGTAAATTATGATGAAAGATTTATAAAATCTGAATGGAATAATATCGAACAACTTGAAGAGGTTTTCGAAAAACAAGGAAGTGAAATATCATCCGTTATTATTGAAGGGATTCAGGGCGTTGGCGGAATTATGATTCCAACGGTTGAATTTTTAACTAAAATCAAAGAATTGTGCGAAAAACATGATGCTGTTTTGATTTTGGATGAAGTTCAGTCAGGATACGGAAGAAGCGGCTATTTCTTTGCACATCAGGAATTCGGAATTGAAGCTGATATTATCACAACCGCAAAAGGAATGGGTAATGGTTTCCCGATTGGTGGCGTTTTGATTCATCCAAAATTTCAGGCAAGCAACGGTTTGCTGGGAACAACTTTCGGAGGAAATCACTTGGCTTGTGTTGCGGCGATTGCGGTGTTGGATGTGATGAGAGATGAAAATCTCATCGAAAATGCTCAGGAAATGGGCGCGTATATTGAAAACGAAATTAAAGATTTTCCACATATTAAAACCATCCGAAGGAAAGGGTTGATGATTGGGATTGAACTCGACAGGGATTGCTCAGAAGTGAGGAACAGCCTGTTGCACAATCATCATATTTTCACGGGAAATTCTAATGATAAGGCTGTGTTGAGGATCCTTCCGGCGCTTAACATTAAAAAAGAAGAAACTGATTTGTTCATCAGTGCTTTAAAAACTGTTTTAGAAAATCTTTAAAATCAATTCAAAATGAAAAAATTCACCTCTGTAAGTGATGTTGAAAACTTACAGGATATTATAAAAAAAGCTTTACAAATTAAAGAAAATCCTCTTTCGGAAACCGAGAAAGGAAAAGGAAAAACCATCGGACTTGTATTTTTAAATTCAAGCTTGAGAACTCGTTTAAGCAGTCAAATTGCGGCGCAAAATTTAGGCTTAAATGTTTTAACATTAAATGCCGCTCAGGAAGCATGGAACTTAGAATTTGCGGACGGGGCGGTGATGAACGGCGACACCGTTGAGCATATCAAAGATGCGATTGAAGTCTTAAATCAATATTGTGACATCATTGCAGTTCGTTGTTTTGCAGGAATGAAAAGCAAGGAAGATGACGTTAACGAAAGTATTTTAAGCCAGTTTGAGCAACACGCAAAAGTTCCGGTTATTTCTTTGGAATCTGCGACTCGTCACCCTTTACAAAGTTTGGCAGATTGCATTACAATTACCGAAAACTGGAAAGAAGAGCGTAAACCTAAAGTGGTTTTAACTTGGGCACCTCACATCAAACCGATTGCTCATGCCGTAGGAAATTCTTTTGCAGAATGGATGCAGGAAATGGATGTTGAGTTGGTAATCGCCAATCCTGAAGGTTATGATTTGGATAAAAACTTCACCAAAGATGTGAAAGTGATTCACAACCAAGACGAAGCATTAAAAGATGCCGATTTTATCTATGTTAAAAACTGGTCGTGTTTTGATGACTATGCGGCAATGCCAGAAGTGAAAGAAAGTTGGATGTTGACAAATGAAAAACTGGAGAATACCAATCAGGCAAAGGTAATGCACTGTCTTCCGGTTCGTCGAAATGTCGAGTTAAGTGATGAGGTGATGGATGGTGAAAATTCTATCATTTATCAGCAGGCAAAAAATCGAATTTTTTCGGCTCAGGCAGTTTTCTCGGAAATCTTGGATGAGTTGAATTCTTAATAATAACTGAACCTCATAGGTTTCAAAAACCTATGAGGTTTGACAATCAAAATGTATAAAAAATGAAAGAAAAATTATACATCATAAAAATTGGCGGGGCATTAATCGATAATGAGGAATTATTGGAACAATTTCTAGAGCAGTTTTCTGAAATTCAGGAAAAGAAAATTTTGGTACACGGCGGTGGAAAATTGGCAACAACTTTAGCTGATAAATTAGGAATTGAGCAGAAGCTGGTGAATGGACGAAGAATCACGGATAAAGATACTTTGGATATTGTGGCGATGGTGTATGCGGGAGGGATCAATAAAAATATTGTCGCAAAACTTCAGCATAAAAAATGCAAAGCCATTGGATTTTCAGGAGCAGATGCGAATCTGATTAAAGCAAAAAAAAGAGAAAACGAAGAAATAGATTTCGGATTTGTAGGCGATATTACCGAAAAAAGTATCAATAAAAAATTAATTTCAAAATTGCTTAAACTGGAATTGGTTCCTGTGTTTTCAGCAATTACTCACGATAAAAAAGGTCATCTTTTCAACACCAATGCAGATACGATTGCTTCGGTTATTGCTCAGTCTTTATCGGTAAAATATGATGTTGAATTGTTGTATTGTTTCGATAAAGAAGGCGTTTTGGAAGATGTAAACAATCCTGAATCCGTTATAAAAAATATTTCTGAAGAAGAATTTTCAACCTTAAAAGAGGAAGGAAAACTTCACAAAGGAATTTTACCCAAGTTGGAAAACGCTTTGGGAGCTGTAAAAAATAATGTAAATAAGGTATTCTTAATTAAAGAAACCGAACTAAAAAACCATATAGAACATCATCATGCAGGAACTGAAATCTGTTTATAGTAAAGAAGAATTACTGAATAATGCAGTAGAATTGTTGAAAAAACTGATTGAAATTCCGTCATTCAGCAAAGACGAATTTAATACGTCTGTGGAAATTGAAAATTTTTTCAAAAAACATCAGATTCCGACAAAACGTTTTAAAAATAACATCTGGGCAGTGAATAAAAATTTTGATGTTTTCAAGCCGTCAATTTTGCTGAATACGCATCACGATACCGTAAAACCGAATAAAGCATACACGCTGGATCCGTTTTTCCCAATTGAAAAAGACGGAAAATTATTCGGATTGGGAAGCAACGATGCAGGCGCTTCTTTGGTTTCGATGGCGCAGGTTTTTTTACATTTTTTTGATAAAGAAGATTTAAAATATAATTTAGTTATTGCTTTGACGGCCGAGGAGGAGATTTCAGGGTTTGATGGGATCGAAGCTTTATTTCCGCAGCTTCCGAATGTGGAGCTCGCCATTGTAGGAGAGCCAACGCAGATGAATCTGGCGATTGCGGAAAAAGGACTTTTGGTTATTGATGGGGAAATGAAAGGTACTCCTTCTCACGCCGCTCATCCGAATAACGATAACTCGATTGTGAAATGTATGGAAGATTTGCAACAAATTCTGAGCTTCAAATTTCCAAAAGTTTCGGATTATTTGGGTGAGGTAAAGGTAACGTTATCAGGAATTCATGCCGGAGTTCAGCATAATGTCGTTCCGGAATCTTGTGCTTTTACTTTAGATGTGAGAGTTACGGATGAATATTCTAATAAAGAAGCATTTGAAATCATCCAATCACAGATGAAATCAACTTTAACGGCAAGATCCTTTAGATTAAATTCTTCAAAAATTGAAATGGAGCATCCGTTTGTTCAAGCCGGTTTGGAAATTGGAAGGACAACTTACGGTTCGCCAACTTCATCCGATCAGGCGATTATTCCTTGTACATCTGTAAAGCTGGGGCCTGGCGACAGTAGGCGCTCTCATACTGCCGATGAATTTATTTTCGTCGAAGAAATTGCAGAGGGAATTGAAATTTATATCAAGATTTTGGAGAAGGTTTTATAAGCTGGAAGCAGAAAACCTGATGATGGAGGTTTATGAACTCTGCAAAAAATGACTTAGGAAGCGGAGGCGTTAAGAAAATTGAAATTTAATCCGTTAAAAAATTCCCACTGTTTGAGCACGGGAGAAATTTTGAACCGAAGAACAAATATTCAATTCGCACGAGTTTTGGGATTTTTAGAGAATAAAAATATTTTTTAGCGGAAGTTTCCAAGTCTTGAAATAACATTCGCCGACTTTACGGAGGCAATTTTTGTTTCTTTTGTTTGACTACGTCGAATCTTCGATTTCAAGACAAAAGAAAAATATAATAAAAAAATAGTTTTTTCATTTAAGTGGATTGAAGAATTTTTTTTGATAATATTAAATGGATTTCTCGTTCGTCGGAATGAGAAGATGAATAAAATAAAGAATGAAGATAAAGCGGTTGGTAGTCAACTTCCAGCATCAGGCTTCTAACTCAAATATGTTTTGACCTTACTCAGCAGGCGATGAAGTTTGAATATTTTTAATAAAGATTTATGCAAAAATTAAAATTAAAAATGAAGGCTTTACCATGTGGAAATGTTTATTGCTTGTACAAAATAATAAGGGCGTCCTGCTGAGTTTTCAAAACAGACTAAATTTTTAAAGAAAAAAATATGAAAAAGATATGGCAGAAGGATGACCTTGCCACCAATATATTAGTTAATAAATTTACAGTCGGGAAGGATCTTGACTTTGATGAGCGTTTGGCAAAATATGATGTTAAAGGTTCGATGGCGCACTGTAAAATGTTGGCAGAAGTTGGAATTATTTCCAACGAAGAATCGAAGCAGATGTTGTCTGTTTTAGCAGAAATTTTAGAAGATATTGAAAACGGAACTTTTGAAATTGATAAAAGTGCGGAAGATATTCACTCTCAGGTCGAATCTATTTTAATTGAAAAACTAGGTGATACCGGAAAGAAAATTCACACGGCGCGTTCAAGAAACGACCAGGTTTTATTAGATATTAAACTGTATTTGGTTGATGAAATCCGTGAAATTACTGCTTTAACGGACGAATTCTTTCAAATATTAATCAAATTGGCAGACCAACATAAAAACGTGTTGCTTCCGGGATATACGCATTTGCAGATTGCTATGCCTTCATCATTTGGATTATGGTTCGGAGCGTATGCAGAAGCGTTGTTGGATGATGTTGAAATGCTTTTTTCGGTAAAAAATATCATCAATAAAAATCCATTGGGCTCGGCGGCGGGTTATGGCTCGTCTTTCCCGATTGATCGTGAGAGTACGACGTATAATTTAGGCTTTCAGTCGATGAACTATAATTCCGTTTACGCTCAAATGACGCGTGGAAAATCTGAAAAAATGTTGTCGATGGCAATGGCAACTTTGGCGGGAACTTTAGGCAAGTTTTCTTACGATGTTTGCCTTTATTTAAGTCAGAATTTTGATTTTATAAGCTTTCCTAAAGAGTTTACAACGGGAAGCAGCATTATGCCTCACAAGAAAAATCCGGATATTTTCGAGTTGGTTCGTGCACGTTGCAACAGAATTCAGTCGTTGCCGAATGAGTTCATTTTGTTGACGAATAATCTTCCTTCAGGTTATCATAGAGATATGCAGTTGACGAAGGAAATTCTTTTCCCGGCAATTGATTCATTAAAAGAATGTCTAGAAATTTTAAATTATACGTTACCAAACATTCAGGTAAAAGACGGAATTCTTGAAGACGAAAAGTATAAATATCTTTTCAGCGTTGAGAAAATAAATGAAGAAGTGAAAAACGGGAGTTCATTTCGCGATGCGTATGTAAAAGTAGGACAGGAGATTGAAAATAATGAGTTTGATTTTGAAATCGGAAATCTTAATCACACCCATCAGGGAAGTATAGGAAATCTTTGTCTGGATAAAATAGAATATCAGTTTAATAAACTGAAAAATAAATTATTGGGTTGATTTTAAACAAAAGAATGTTTAAGATTGATGATGAGATGCTTCGACAAGCTCAGCATGACAACGCTACAAATGAATCGCTAATAAAAAACGTTAGTATTAGAGATGTTATGCTGAGCGAAGTCGAAGCATCTTTAATTTATTAAGAAAAAGATTAGGTTTAAATAAAATTTTAATCCAAATCAATTTTAAACTTAGTCGATTTTTTAACCTCGTGAAGTACGATTGAGCTGTGATACTGTCCGATATTGGGAATATTTGAAATGATATTGACGGCAAATTCATTATAAGAGTTAATATCCTTTGCAATGATTTTTAGCATATAATCATATTCGCCGGACAGGCTAATGATTTCCTGAACTTCATCGTGTTTGCCAATGTTTTTTTCGAATGTTTCCAAAACTTTCTGAGATTGCTCTTTCAGACGAACATTACAGTACACCACGATATTCAAGCCCAGTTTTTCACGATTCAAAAGACCCACATATTTCTCTATAATTCCGTTTTTCTCCAGTTGTTTGATTCTTTCATAGGTTGGAGTAAAGGTAAGACCAATCTTTTCGGAGATTTCTTTCACTGATAAAGTAGAGTCTTCCTGAATTATGCTGAGAATCATTCTGTCTTTTAAATCCATATAATAAGGTTGAGTTGTAACAAAAATAATATATATAAATGAAAATAACGAGAGATTAAGATTTTTTAATCTAAATCAAAATTAGATTTTGTCGGTTTGTAAAATTTTTGTATCTTTGCACCTAATGAATAACACAGTATTTATATCATTAGAATTACCGGGCGCAGACGCCCTTTACGATATTTATTTATATTAAGCGAAGATATTTTCTTCGCTTTTTTTTTTGTAAAAAATTTAAGATATTATGTTTACAATTACAGAACTAAGCACCGAGAGAATCAACAGTATAGTAACAGAAGCGCTGGCTTTTGCGAACGGAAAAACAGCTAAAATAGAAGGCGAAGTTTTTTGTTCCAATCTTTTCTTTGAAGACAGTACGAGAACGAAAACAAGTTTTGATATTGCCGAAAGAAAATTAGGCTTACAGGTGGTTCCCTTTGATGCCTCTCACAGTTCGGTAAATAAAGGCGAAAGTTTATATGATACGGTAAAAACCATTGAAAGTGTCGGGGTAAATCTTGTCGTGATCAGAGATAAAAAAGACAGATATTTTGAAGAATTAAAAAACATAAAAATTCCTGTCATCAATGGAGGTGACGGAACGGGAAACCACCCATCTCAATGTATGCTGGATTTAATGACAATTTATCAGGAATTTGGAAAATTTGAAGGTTTAAAAATAGGAATCGTTGGAGATGTAAAACATAGCCGCGTTGCCAATTCAAACGCTGAGGCATTAAGAAGATTAGGTGCAAAAGTATACTTCTCAGGACCTGAACAATGGTTTGATGAAGGTGCTTTAATCAACGGAACGTATTTAAATGTTGATGAATTAATTGCTGAGGTTGATGTTTTAATGTTATTAAGAATCCAACATGAAAGGCACGATTCACAAATGAGTTTCTCTGCTTCAGATTACCACAGAAAATATGGTTTGACGAAAGAAAGAGAAAAAGCAATGAAAAAGGAAGCCATCATCATGCACCCAGCTCCGATCAACAGAGGAGTAGAAATTGATACAGATTTGGTAGAATGTGAACGTTCAAGAGTTTTCAAACAAATGCAGAACGGCGTTTTCGCAAGAATGGCCATTTTAAAAGAAGCTTTGGAGCAACAAGGGTTTACTTTTAAGTAAGAGCCAAGTAAAAAGATAAAAGTAAAAAGTTGGCGAGCCCTGAAAGGGCGACCTGTTAATAGATACGGGTGAAACCCGTGGTAAAGAATAAAGATAGAAAGAGCTCCGTAGGAGCGATCTATTAATTAAGATAATAAATAAATAATAAGAGATAAAAGTTTAAAATGAAGAAAAAGTTAATACTGGAGTCCGGTGAAGTGTTTCATGGAGAAGGTTTCGGAGCAGAATTGGAAACTGCAGGAGAAGTAGTTTTCAATACCGGAATGACAGGGTATCAGGAACTGATCTCTGACCCGTCTTATTGCGGTCAGATTGTGTGTATGACCTATCCATTAATCGGAAACTATGGGATTAATAGAGATGATTATGAGAGTATAGAGCCGGCTATCAAAGGGCTTATCGTAAAAGAGCTTTGTGATTTGCCGTCGAATTTCCGTACTCAGATTACTTTAGATGAATTATTTAAAAAGAAAAAGCTTTCAGGAATTTCAGGCATCGACACCAGAAGGCTGACAAGAATTCTTCGTAACTACGGAGTGGTGAAAGGAAAAATCGTAAACGCTGATGCAGACGAAAGCACAGTCGTTTCAGAATTGAAATCAACAAATTTCTCAACCAATCAGGTGGAGCAGGTTTCTACAAAAACACCTTACGCAAACCCAGGAAGAGGTTTGAAAGTTGTGTTGGTAGATTTTGGTTCTAAATTAGGAATTATCAGAGAGTTATCTCAAAGGAATTGCGACATTACGGTAGTTTCTCAAGATGTAACAGCAGAAGAAATTTTGTTGATGAATCCTGACGGAGTAATGTTGTCAAACGGTCCTGGAGATCCTGAAGATAACCAACAGGCTCTTGAAATGATTAACGGGATTCTAGGAAAAGTTCCAATTTTTGGAATCTGCTTAGGACACCAATTGATCGGCTTGGCTTGTGGAGCAAAAACTTTCAAATTAAAATTCGGACATAGAGGAGGAAATCACCCTGTGTTAGATTTAGAGAAAAATACAGTTGCGATCACTTCTCAAAACCACGGTTATGCAGTGAATCAGGAAAGTTTGAAAAATACAGACTTAATTGAAACACATATCGCATTGAACGACAGAACAAACGAAGGTTTGAAGCACAAAATTCACCCTTGTTTCTCAGTTCAGTATCATCCGGAAGCAAGTCCAGGTCCAGAAGATGCGAACTATTTATTTGATGAATTTATCCAGTTAATGGAAGATTTTAAAAAGTAGAATATAAATTTGGGCAGCTTAATCCGCCCGTAGTTTATCCTGAGCGAAGTCGAAGGGCTGCCAATCTTTTTGCAGAACTTTTCAGCTAAAATAGAAAAATCAGGATGGCAAAAAAGGATTTCCGCTCAAGTCGGGCTGCGTGCATTCGCCGCTGAAATTAAATATCAGAATTCAACGAATCCGAAGGATTCAATATGAATAGCCGTAGGTGCAACCTATGAAGAACGGTGAAACAACCAAGAACAGAACCATGAAATGGTTCAACAACAGTAGCCGTGGGTGAAACCTATGGAATACGGTTGAAACAAACATCATCAGAACCCGAAAGGGTTCAACATTAACAAAAAGGATAAATTTAAAATGAAAAGAAACGACATAAAAACAATTTTAGTAATCGGTTCAGGTCCAATCATCATCGGTCAGGCGGCGGAATTTGATTACGCAGGAACGCAGGCTTGTCTGTCTTTGAAGGAAGAAGGCTACAAGGTAATTTTGATTAACTCAAACCCTGCAACGATTATGACAGATGTTGAAATCGCAGATAAAGTATACATCGAGCCGATTTCACTTCAGTTTGTAAGTCATATTATCAGAAAAGAGCGTCCAGACGCGCTTTTACCTACTTTGGGAGGACAAACTGGTCTGAACATGGCGGTAGAGTTAGAAAAATCAGGGATTCTTGAAGAATGCAAAGTTGAAGTGTTGGGAACTAAACTATCAGCCATCAACAGAGCGGAAGATAGAGATTTGTTCCGTGAACTGATGAGAGAATTAAACGAACCAGTTCCAGAATCTGACATCGTAAACACGGTAGAAGGAGCTTTGAATTTCGCGGACAATATCGGTTATCCTGTCATTGTTCGTCCTGCCTTTACAATGGGTGGAACAGGAGGAGGTATCGCTTCCAACGAGGTTGAATTAAAAGAAATTGCTGAATTAGGATTAAAACACAGTCCGGTAACGCAGTGTTTGATTGAAAAATCAATCGCAGGTTTCAAAGAAATTGAATACGAAGTAATGCGTGATGCAAACGACAACGCGATTGTGGTTTGTAACATGGAAAATATCGATCCGGTTGGGGTTCACACAGGAGATTCAATCGTTGTGGCGCCTTCTCAGACGCTCTCAGACAGAGAATATCAGTTGTTGAGAAATGCTTCCCTGAAAATCATCAGAGCATTAGGAATCGAAGGGGGATGTAACGTACAGTTGGCGTTAGACCCGCATTCATTTGATTATTATATCATCGAAGTAAACCCGAGAGTTTCACGTTCATCAGCGTTAGCATCAAAAGCAACAGGTTATCCGATTGCTAAAATCGCTGCTAAAATCGCTGTAGGATTAACTTTAGATGAAATCATGAATCCGGTTACAGGAAAGACTTACGCATGTTTCGAACCAGCTTTAGATTATGTTGTAACTAAATTCCCAAGATTCCCGTTCGATAAATTCGAAACGGCGGACAGAAGATTATCAACCCAGATGAAAGCGACAGGTGAAGTAATGGCCATCGGAAGAAATTTCGAAGAGTCTTTACAGAAAGCCATCCGTTCTTTGGAAACCGGAATTAGACATATTGGTTTAAAAACTAAGCAAGCAGCAGCTTTAACGGCTGAAGAAATCGAAAGAAGAATCAGAGTTTGTGATGACGAGAGATTGTTCATCATCGGTGATGCCTTAAGAAGAGGTTATGACTGGGAACAAATCGTAGAATGGAGTAAAATCGATAAATTCTTCATCTGGAAAATTAAGAAATTAATTGATTTCGAAAAGACAATTGCTGAAAATAAATTCAATAAAGAAATTGTATTAGAAGCTAAAAAATTAGGTTTCGCAGATGTAAACATTGCGGTTCTTTGGAACGTAACGGAGCGTGAAGTTTTCAATTTCAGAAAAGAAAACGGAGTAATGCCGGTTTACAAAATGGTAGACACTTGTGCGGCAGAATTCGAATCTGAAACCCCATATTTCTACGGAACTTACGAAGAAGAAAACGAAAGTGTTGCTTCTGATAAAGAAAAAATCGTCGTTCTGGGTTCAGGACCTATCAGAATCGGACAAGGTGTTGAGTTTGATTACGCGACAGTTCACTCAGTTTGGGCAATCAAAGAGATGGGTTACGAAGCGATCATCATCAACAATAACCCTGAAACGGTTTCTACAGACTTCTCGATTTCAGATAAATTATACTTCGAGCCTTTAACGGAAGAAGATGTAATGAACATCATCGATCTTGAAAAACCAAAAGGAGTTGTGGTTCAGTTTGGTGGACAAACGGCGATTAACTTAGCAGATAAACTGGCTTCTCATGGAGTTCAGATTTTAGGAACTTCTCTGGAAGATTTAGACAGAGCTGAAAACAGAGATAAGTTCGAAAAAGCTCTTCAGGAAATGGGAATTCCACAACCTTTAGGAAAAACATCAACATCGAAAGAAGAAGCGATAAAAATTGCCAACGAAATCGGTTATCCGGTTCTGGTTCGTCCGAGCTACGTTTTGGGAGGTAGAGCGATGGAAATTGTGTATACCGAAGCAGAATTGGCTCATTACATGGAGTTTGCGGTAGACGCAAGCCCGGAACACCCTGTTTTGGTCGACCGATACATGGTTGGAAAAGAAATCGAAGTAGATGCCATTTGCGACGGTGAAACAGTGGTAATTCCTGGAATTATGGAGCACATCGAAAGAGCGGGAGTTCACTCCGGAGACTCGATTGCCGTGTATCCACCACAAAATATTTCACAAAGTGAGGTTGATACTTTGGTAGATTATACTAAAAGATTAGCAAAAGGACTAAAAGTAATAGGATTAATGAACATCCAGTACGTTCTTTTTGATGGAAATGTGTATGTGATCGAGGTAAACCCACGTTCATCGAGAACGGTTCCATTTTTATCTAAAATTACAGATGTTCCGATGGCAAACCTGGCTACAAAAGCTATTTTAGGTCAGAAACTGAAAGATTTAGGCTACGAAAGCGGCTTGGTTCCGAACAAAGAAGGTGTTTTTGTAAAAGTTCCTGTGTTCTCTTTCTCAAAACTGACGAAAGTTGACATCTCTTTAGGTCCAGAAATGAAGTCTACAGGAGAGGTTATGGGGAAAGATACAACGCTGGAAAAAGCGCTTTACAAAGGTTTGGTTGCTGCAGGAATGAAACTTCCTACTCACGGTTCGATCTTGTTCACAGTTGCAGATAAGCACAAGCAGGAAGCGGCAGATTTGGCGGCAAGATTTCATGAAGTTGGTTTCAGAATCTGGGCAACGGAAGGAACGGCAAAATTCTTCGAAGAAAAAGGAATTCCTTGCAAAATCGGATATAAAATAGATGAAGATAATGTAAATCTGATCGATCTGATCCAGAAAGGTAAGGTTCAGTACGTAGTAAACACGACTACGAAAGGGAAGCAAGCTGAAAGAGACGGTTTCCAGATCAGAAGAATGAGTGTTGAAAACGGTGTACCTTGTTTAACATCAATGGATACGGTTGAAGCCATCTTAAAAGTTCTTGAAAGTATGAGTTTCAAAATGGAAACGATGTAGTTTTCGGATTAAGATATTTTTAAAACGCATCTCTTTTGAGGTGCGTTTTTTTGTTTTTACGACATAGGAAAATGAAGCGTTAAGAAAATTAAAAATTAAAATTCCCACTGTTCAAAGCGCGAGGCAAATGTTCAATCAAAAGACAAATGTTTGATTCGCGCAAGTTTTAAGAATTTTATGATTGAATTTTAATTTTTAGTGGAAGTTTCCAAGTCTTGAACTTTTGGTTCTTTGTTTCAAAACAAAAGAATTTTAGGGATACTTTTCAGGATTTTGCGAGGTATGAAAAACTCTTGCAACCACAATGATTTTAGCATCTTTATCAATTGTGTAAAATATCAGAAAAGGATATTTTTTCATTAATTTTCCATGAAAATCCTCAAACCAAATTTTAAAATAAGGATTTTTAGAAATAGTATTTAAACTAGATTTAAAATCTCTGAAAAAATTATCGGCTATTTTTTTAGTGGCTTTAGTTTTATAGTAAAGATAGGAGTGTTCAATATCTGCTTTTGCTTCATCAGAAATGATAATCTTAAATGCCATATTTTGAATTCATTTCATTAAGAAAAGTATCAATTTCTGTGTGTTGTTCGTAGGATCTTTTTTTTATTTCACGAAGACTTTCTTTTTGTTCTTCAGACAGTTTAAAATCAGTATTTTCTTCTTCTAAAATTCCTTCAATATACCCTAAGATTCTCTCCAAAATATTTTCTGGAGCATCTTTAAGAATTTTGTTGATGTTTTTTAATGTAGCAGATTCCATCTTTTTTGTTTTAAACAAATTTATAAATTTCTTTTAATTTAAATAAAACTAAAGTCATTTTTATCCCAAACTCCTATCCAAATGCACATATCCACCATCTACATGAATCAATTGTCCCGTTGTATGCGAAGATTTTTCAGATAACAAAAACGCAACCATATTCGCAATTTCTTCTGAAGTTGTCATTCTGTTTTCTAAAGGAATTTTGGAAGTAATCGTTTTCAGTTTTTCTTCCGGATTTTCAAAAGTAGAAATCCAAGATTGGTAAAGCGGAGTCCATGCTTCTGCAACAATCACAGCATTCACACGAATATTGTAAGGTAAAAGTTCTACCGCCCATTCTCTTGTCAACGCATTTCTTGCCCCATTCGCAGCTGCATAACCAGAAGTTCCGCCTTGTCCGGTTTCTGCTGTTTTACTTCCAATATTTACAATCGAACCTTTACTTTCCTTCAAATAGGGAAGAGCATGATGCACCAAAAGATAATAGTGTACCACATTTTTGTGATAGGACGACATAAATCCTTCATACGAACCGTTTTCCAAACCAACACCGTCATTGACTCCAGCGTTATTGACGATTCCATCAATTTTCCCATATTTTTTTACCACTTCATCAATCGCTTTTTTACATTCTTCGGGTTGAGAAAGTTCAGCAGTTACAAAATCTGCTTTTCCTTCATTATTAATAATTTCCTGAACAGCTTTTTTGTTATCTTCTTCATTTCTTCCGATGATGATTGGGAAAGCTTTTTCTTCGGCCAAGATTTTAGCAATTCCGTTTCCGATGCCTTTTGCACCGCCACTTATGATAATTATTTTATTATCTAGATTTAAATTCATGTTTTTGTTTTTAAACGCAAAGTACGCAAAGATTTTTTTTAACTACTACCCATTTTTAAGTTCGCAAAGGCGTTTCACTTAGCAAAGATCTCAAAGGTTTTTAATGCTTTAAATTTTCAAAATAAAAATCTTGATTTTTTAACTTATGTGCTCTAAATATTTTCAAAATTTTAACTTAAATCTAATGTGACTTATGTGGTTAATTATAAATTGTAAAATTTCACAGCATTTCCAAAGAAAAAAAGTTCCTGTTCTTCCTGAGAAAATTGAGTTAGATATTTTGAAATCAATTCCAACCACAATGTATAATTTCCGCCCAATAACATTACAGGCCAATCACTTCCGAAAACCAATCTCCTAATTCCGAACTCAAAAAACACAAAATCTAAAGTTTCAAAAATTAATTTTTCATCAATCAAATTCCAATTTCCTTGCGTTAAAAGTCCTGAAATTTTACAATACATATTCGGGTTTTTCGCTAATTCTGATATATTCGATTTCCAGTCTTTTAGATCATTCGTTTTCAAATCTGGTTTTCCGCAATGATCTAAAATGAAAGGTTGATTAGGTAATTTTTCCGTAAGCTTTACAGCATCCAAAAGTTGATGTTGCCTTAACAAAATATCAAAAGTGTAATTAAATTGATGAAGCATTTTGATTCCATTAAGGACATTTTCTTGCAATAAAAATCCCATTTCTTCACCTTCTGCAATATGCCTGAAACCTTTAATTAATTTTTCAAACTGATACTTTTGAAGCGATTCTTCCAATTTTTCGGAAGTCAAATCAATCCAACCGACAATTCCTTTGATAAAAGGATTTTCTTTCGCTAAATTCAACAAAAAAGAAGTCTCCTCATCACTTTGATCTGCCTGAACTGCAATACAACCTTCAACCTGATTTTCATTTAAACAAAACGAAAAATCCTGTGGCAAAAAATCTCTCCGAATTGCAGTCATTTCATTCGTAATCCAGGGATCTCGAATCGGATCAAACTTCCAAAAATGTACGTGAGAATCGATAATCATAATCTATTATTTTTACTAAAATCAAATTTACAGTGAAAATATTTGAGTCATCACTTTCCATTTCTCTCCAGGCTTAGAATTGGGCAACTGTTGCTGAAATTTCCACATCAGTTCTTCCCATTCCTGAACTTTATAATTATTTTTATCCGCTTCATTTTTAGCTTCAAAAGAAAAATTTTCATCCACCTCAATCATCATCATTAACCGATTCTGAACACGATAAATTTCCATGTTCGTAATCCCCGAATCTAAAATACTTTGCCTGATTTCTGGCCAAACATTTTGATGGTATTTTTCGTATTCTGCGATTAATTCAGAATTATCAATAAGGTCTAAAGCAAGACAATATTTTTTCATTCGTCGTATGCTTTTACTTTTTGAGTGCTGCTTCCCAAACCGTCAATTCCTAATTCAACAACATCCCCAGCTTTTAGATACCAAGGTTCAGGTTTTTGTCCCAAACCAACACCAGCAGGCGTTCCTGTCGTGATCACATCGCCTGGAAGCAATGTCATAAACTGACTGATATAGCTCACCACAAAAGGGATATTGAAAATCAAGTTTGAAGTATTTCCATCCTGCAAAATTTGTCCATTAACTTTTAACCAAAGACGTAAATTATGAACATCTTCAATTTCGTCCGGAGTCGCAATGAAAGGTCCAATCGGTGCAAACGTATCGCAGCTTTTTCCTTTTACCCATTGTCCGTTTCGCTCGATTTGAAAGGCTCTTTCACTATAATCATTGTGCAAAACATATCCTGCAACATGCTCAAGTGCATTTTCTTCGGAAATATAACTTGCTTTTTTTCCAATAACAACTGCCAATTCAACTTCCCAATCAGTTTTTGTACTGTTTTTAGGGATAATCAAATCATCATTCGGACCAACAATCGCTGAAGTCGCCTTAAAAAACAAGATAGGTTCCTGTGGAATCGGAGCATTGGTTTCTGCCGCGTGATCTTTATAGTTCAAGCCCACACAAATAATTTTAGAAGGCCTTGCCAAAGGGGCTCCCAATCTTTCTTCTGAAGAAATTTCGGGTAAATTATGCGTGTGTATTTCAGATTTTAATCTTTCAATGGCATCACCGGAAAAGAAGTTTTCATCGTAATCTTTTATCAGATGAGAAACGTCATATCTTTTTTCACCGATAATGACTCCTGGTTTTTCCTGTCCCTGTTTTCCGAATTTTATTAATTTCATTTTTAAATTTTATTAATTTTATTTTTGCCTAATTTTTTTTAACACAAAGAGCGCTAAGTTTTTTTATATTGTTATATATATATCATTCGCAAAGGCGTTTCACTCAGCAAATGATAACTGATTTTTACAATTACTTGTTGAAAACTTAAAGTAAGAAATATTGCTATCATTTGCTGAACGAAGTGCCCTTGCGAACGAAATTTTTTTATCAGTTTTATTTGTAATCTTTGCGAACATTGCGTTAAAGAAAGTAATTCGTAGGTTATTTTTTAATTATTCAAAGTAGTAAAACCACCATCAATAGGATAATCTATACCTGTAATGAAAGAGGCTTCATCACTGCATAAATACAACGCCAAAGAAGCAACTTCCTCTGGTTGTGCCATTCTTCCGATTGGCTGGGTTTTAGATAATTTCTCAAACATTTCGTCGATATTATCAGAATAATTTTTCTGTAAAAATCCATCCACGAAAGGAGTATGAACTCGTGCCGGAGAAATAGAATTACAACGAATATTTTCATTGATGTAATCTTTGGCAACACTCATTGTCATTGCTTTTACCGCACCTTTTGCCGTACTGTAAGCAAATCGGTCAGGAATTCCGACCAATGCTGCAATAGAAGCCATATTGATAATCACACCGCCGTTAGATTTTCTAATTTGTGAAATTCCGGCAAACAGACAATTATAAACTCCTTTAATATTGACATTATAAATTCTGTCGAAATCTTCTTCCGATGTCGTATCTGCTTTTCCGATGTGTGCAATTCCGGCATTATTAATTAAAATATTAATCGCTCCGATTTGGTCGAAAGCGGATAATACATCCTTCTGTTTTGAAACATCACAAGCGTAAACTTTTGCAATTCCTCCTGCAGATTGTATTTTTTCCAACGTTTCCTGTCCGTTTTGTTCTGTGATTTCGAGAATATGAACTTCGGCGCCATTGGCTGCAAGTTGAACGGCAATGGCTTGTCCGATTCCGCTTCCTCCGCCTGTTATTACTGCTTTTTTATTTTTTAATGAAAACATTTTTATCTTAATTATTTATTTGTTTTTAACGCAAAGTGCGCAAAGATTTTTTTAATATTGTTCTGCATATTTTTCGTTCGCAAAGGCGTTTCACTCAGCTAAGGCTTACTGCTGATTTTGAAAATAATACCATCTTTATTTTACTTTTCATTCTTAATGCGACTTACTCCAACCTTGATTCTTTTTACTTTTAACTTGGCTCTTCCATCAAAGACTCACCCCTCTTTTCCAAGGAATAAAATCATCCTGATTCAATGCAACAGCTTTAGGAATAATATTTCCACTGGCGACTTCAATGCAGAAATCTAAAATATCTTCTCCCATTTCCTGAATCGTTTTTTCACCACGAACAACCGCACCTGTATCAATATCAATTATATCCGACATTTTTGTTGCTAAAGCTGTATTGGTAGCAACCTTAATGACTGGACAAACCGGATTTCCTGTCGGAGTTCCAAGACCTGTTGTGAACAAAATTAAAGTTGCTCCGGAAGCTGCTTTTCCTATGGTTGCTTCTACATCATTTCCCGGTGTACAAACTAAGCTCAATCCCGGTTTGGTGGCGGATTCTGTGTAATCCAAAACATCGACAACCGGCGATGAACCTCCTTTTTTAGCTGCTCCTGCAGATTTTATGGCATCGGTAATCAATCCGTCTTTGATATTTCCCGGAGATGGGTTCATATAAAATCCTGAACCGACTGCATGAGCGAGTTCATCGTATTCCGTCATTAATTTGATGAATTTTTCGGCGGTTTCTTTGTCTACGGAACGGTCGATTAATTCCTGTTCAACACCACATAATTCTGGGAATTCTGCGAGTAAAACTTTTGCCCCCAAAACGGAAAGCATATCTGCCAAATAACCAACCGCAGGATTGGCTGAAATCCCACTGAAACCATCGCTTCCGCCGCATTTTACACCCACACATAGTTTGCTGATGGGTGCATCTTCACGTTCAATTTTATTAATTTCAAGAAGCCCTTTTAATGTTCCGAAAATTGCATTTTTAAGCATGGTTTCTTCGCTTTCGGCTTTTTGTTGTTCAAAAACGAGTAAAGGTTTATCAAAATCAGGATTTCTGTTGTATAAGTCTCTTTTAAAATTATCAATTTGAAGATGTTGACAACCCAAACTTAGTAACGTAACCCCTGCAACATTGGGATGGTCTGCATAAGAAGCCAACAATTTGCTGAGTGTATCTGCATCCTGTCTTGTACCGCCACAACCGCCTGTGTGATTGAGAAATTTGATTCCGTCAACGTTTTTAAAAATCCTTTCTTTTGCGAGAATATTGGATGGCGAAAAATCAAGATCATCCAAATTTTCTCCTTTTGAAATGGCTTCTACCAATTGATGCGTGTAGCTTTTGTATTTTGCATCTACAGCATATCCGAGTTCGTTATATAGGGATTCTTTAATGATATCCAGATTGCGGTTTTCACAAAAAACAGTCGGAATAAAAAGCCAGTAATTTGCTGTTCCGACATCGCCATTTGAACGGTGATATCCTTTAAAAGTTTTATATAAAAATCTACTGACATCAGGTTTTGTCCAGTGATAATCGACTTCACGGTAATAATAAGGTTCGGCTGCGTGTTTGGTATTGTCTGTCGTCATTCGGGTTCCTGCTCCCAAATCGTACTGAACTTTACCAACCAAAACGCCATACATAAAGATTTCGTCGCCCTGTCTCATGTCATTCATGAAGAATTTATGTTTGGCAGGAATGGCTTCTAAAGTCTTATATGTTACACCTTCGAAAATAATTTCGGTTTCTGCAGGAATATCCTGCAATGCGACCAAAACATTGTCTTTTTGATTTATTTTTAAAATTAAATTGCTCATTTTTAATTTAAATTGAATGTCTTTTGTGTTGTTTTTTGAACACAAAGTTCTCTAAGTTTTTTTTGACTACTAATCGTTTTTTTAGTTTCACAAAGGCGTTTCACTTAACTAAGATCACAGAGGTTTTTATTTCTATTAATTATGATGATAAATTTTTATTTCTGAATCTTAATGAAAACAGAAAAACGATGATAAAACAGATGACAGGAACAACATAAGATAAATGAATATTTCCTGAAATATCTGTGATTTTACTTGCTATTGGCGGAATGATCGCGCCTCCGACAATCGACATAATTAATAAACTCGATGCAGATTTAGTTTCCGAAGCTGCTCCTTCAATTCCTAAAGCAAAAATCGTTGGAAACATGATTGACATGAAAAACGTCAGTAAAACAAGTGCATATAAGGTTGAAATTCCCGATCCAATCACAATCCAAATACTTAGGACGATACTGATTACACTGTAAATCCCCAATAATTTTTGTGGCGAAATATATTTCATGAAAAATGTTCCTGCGAAACGTCCGATCATAAATAAAAGTCCGGCAACACCTGCATAATATTTGGCTTCCTGACCTTTCATTTGGATGGCATCTTCCGCAAAAACCAACAGAAAACTAAAGACATAAATTTGTGCTCCGATATAAAAAAACTGAGCTAAAACTCCCCAACCGACATTTTTTACACCTAAAACCTGTAAGAAATTTTTCGTTGATTTTTCTTTATTTTCCGATACTTCCGGAAGTTTTATGAATAGAAATAAAATCATAACTAATAAAAGAATTAGTCCTAAAATCAGGTAAGGCCCTTTTACCAAAGATGTTTCCGCCTGAATGTAGGCTAATTTTGCAGTTTTAGAAAGTGTGGAGAGTTCTTCCTGAGATTTTGGTTCTTCGCCCAAAATAAAAATTCCGCCAATGATAGGAGCTACAGAGGCTGCTAAACCATTGAAAGACTGAGCGAAATTTAATCTTTGTGCAGCTTTTTCAGGTTCGCCTAAAATGGTGATGTAAGGATTTGCCGCAGTTTCCAAAATTGCTAAACCACACGATAGCACAAATAAAGCTCCAAGAAAAAACGGATAACTGATCGTATTCGCGGCGGGAATGAATAAAAAACAACCCGCTGCAAAAAAGAATAATCCGGTTAAAATTCCTGTTTTGTAACCATATTTTTGAATGATGATTCCAGCTGGAATAGCGAGTAAAAAGTACGCTGCGAAAACGGCAGAATCTACTAATGAAGCCTGAAAGTGACTCAACTGAAAAGCACTACGTAAATGTTTAATTAAAATAGGATCCAGATTATGGATGAACCCCCAAAAAAAGAACAGACTTGTGATAAGTATGAGGGGCAGTCCATAATTTTTTTTTCGGGAGATAGAAGAAAGCGAACTTCCGGTTTGGGCATTATTCATCGATCTGGTTTGTTTTATACATTAATATCTGTTTTTATGTGTATGCTGAAAGTGATAATCATCTTTAATAAGAATATTTTGAATCGAACGAGCTTATTGTTTGGATTCAAAATTTCGACACTTTCTGATTTTTTAAATGTATAAAAAAATTATAGAATAAAAACCGATAGGGCAGGATAGTACAAGATAGTTTAATTATAATGTGGTTTTTGTGAGAATTTATTATTATATTTTCTTTTTTAAGTAGTGATTATAAATGAGCTTTGCCAATGTTAGAAAAATAATTCACTTTAGAATCTATTAAAAAAGACTTCCCAATCGGAAAGTCTTCTATTGTATAATATTGTTTTAAATTATATGATCTTGTAATAGGGAGCGTTGAAATATTTACTTTTTTGAATATACACCCTATTTCGGTCGGCATCGAAAATCCAGTTGAATCTTCTCAATAGATCGGCTCCGAAATAATTCACTTTTTGGGTTTTGATATCACCAGCAAAAAATCCTGCTGAAACGTCTTTCAGAACGATATTATCTAATTTTAGAAAAGGTAAAATTCCCTGTTTGGTAATCACACTTTGTCCGGCCGAATTTTTTAATATTTTTTCTCCAGAGACTTTTAATTTTTGGTCTAATTGTTTTCCGTCTGCAAATTCGTTGCTGTAAAGAATTCCGCCAGAATATCCTGATTGTAGTAAAAAATAAACTTCCTGTTGTTGATTATCAATGATATTATCTGCAGGGATAAAAAACTGTCCGTCATTGAAAAATAAAGGGGTTGAGCTATAACCTTCTAAATCCGGCATTATATCATAAACAATAAACTGATGATTGTCGTAATCGATTTTAAAAGCTTTTCCTTTAAAAATTCCTGTTCCGATCTTTCCGTCGGCTTCATGACCTGTGAGTTCATTATCAAAAAAACGAATGTTTTTATATTCTTTACTTCCGATTTTTACCGTATTCCCGTTACTAATTTCATTTTTGAACAAAATATGATCTGCTTTTTTCGTTCGGTCAGGAGAAAGAGAAGCGTCTTCCATCGCAATTTGAAACATCAAATCAAGAGAATCTTTACCGTTAACCAAAGTTTTGACAATGATATTATTGTGTTTAGTAAGACGAAAAGGGATTTTCTCTTGAGATTTAAAAAAGGAAAATGATATAAGTATGGTAATTATTAAGATTGATTTTTTTAACATTATGTAAGAGATTATCAGTTTAAAATTATAAAGGTTAAATTACTTTTTATTTTTGAGAGACAAAAATACTTGTCCATTTTTCGGTTGTCCGTAGATTTCTGAAGCCATAGTTTTGTCAAAAAAAGAAATATGACGAATATTCAGACCTTTAAAGAACTGCATAAAACTGATGAACCCTTATTATTAGGAAATGTTTGGAATCCTCAAAGTGCTAAATTGTATGAAAATTTAGGATATAAAGCGGTGGCAACATCAAGTTCGGCGGTTGCTCACAGTTTAGGATATGAAGACGGTGAAAACATGACTTTTGGCGAATATCTTTACATTGTTGAGAGAATTTTAAAATCAATATCAATTCCGTTAACGGTTGATTTGGAAGGCGGTTATGGAAAAAATGCGGACGAAATCGTTGCAAATATTTCAAAATTAGCTGAGATCGGAGTTGTCGGAATTAATATTGAAGACAGCTATATGATTGATGGCATCAGAAAGATCGAAGAGAAAACAGTTTTTGCTGAAAAATTAAAATCGATTATTTTAAAATTAAAGGAAATTCATATTGACATTTTCATCAATCTGAGAACAGATCCCTTTTTATTAGGACTGGAAAATCCCGTAGAAGAAACTTTAGAAAGAATAAAACTGTTTGAAGAAACCGGAATTGACGGAATTTTTGTCCCTTGCATTACTGATGAAAAAGATATTGAAACCATCGTGAATTCCACAAAACTTCCGGTGAATGTTATGGCGATGCCTGAGCTTCCTGATTTTGATATATTGAAAAAATTAGGGGTAAAAAGAATTTCATCGGGTAATTTTGCTAACGGATATATTTATCAGAAATTATCAGAAAAAGGCGAGGAAATTATCAATGTTAAAAGTTTTTCCCCGATTTTTGTATCCTAATGAAACTGACAGAGGAAAGAATGTATCAGGCGTCTTTGGATAAAGATTCTTCATTTGAAGGCATCTACTGGATGGCGGTAAAAACGACAGGAATATTTTGTCGTCCCGTTTGTACTGCCCGAAAACCGAAGCGGGAAAATGTAGAATTTTTCTTAACGACAGAAAAAGCCATCGAAAAAGGATATCGAGCATGTAAAGTATGTCAGCCTCTGAAAAAATTAAATGAAACACCTCCATATATTCAGGAATTATTAACTGAATTGGCTCAAAATGTATCATTAAAAATAAAAGATGCAGACCTTTTAAAAAGAAATATAGAACCCGTAACGCTTCGCCGCTGGTTTTTAAAAAATCACGGAATGACTTTCCATGCTTTTCAGAGAGAATTTCGGATGAATGCAGCATTTAAGAAGATAAAAAATGGGGAAAGTATTATCGAAACAGCGTTAGATTCAGGATATGAAAGTTTAAGCGGTTTTAATGAAAGCTTTAAAAATATTCTCGGAACTTCGCCTAAAAATAGTAAGAAACAAATGGTTATTGATCTTAAAAGAATTGAAACTCCGCTGGGAACCATGTATGCATGTGCCACCGATGAAGGTATTTGCCTGCTTGAATTCACCGATCGGAAAAATATAGAAAAGCAATTCACGTCATTATCTAAAGCGTTACATGCTGAAATTGTACAGGGAGAAAATAAGCACTTTCCACAACTTGAAACAGAGTTAAAAGAATATTTTGAAGGAAAGAGAATAGGTTTTGAGGTTCCTTTACAAATCATCGGAACCTATTTTCAGCAAAAAGTCTGGCAATTGTTAAGAGAAATCCCAATGGGAGAGGTGAGAACCTATAAACAACAATCGGAATTATTAGGAAATTTAAAAGCAATCCGCGCGGTCGGAACGGCCAACGGAATTAATAAAATAGCGATTGTAATTCCCTGTCATCGCGTGATTGGCTCAAATGGCGACTTAGTTGGCTATGCTGGAGGAATTTGGCGTAAACAAAAATTATTGGAATTGGAGAAGGCTATTTTGTTTTGATTTCGTAATTTTAGACAAAAATTTACACGTGAAAAAGTTACTATTTGCAGTTTGCATATCGGCTTCAGCTTTAAGTTTTGCTCAGGATTATTCGGTGCCGGCAGCGAGCCCGCGTCAGAAGGTTGAGCAGCAGTTTTCAATGTCTAAAATCACGGTTGACTACGGAAGACCTGGGGTAAAAGGGCGTAAGATCTTCGGAGAATTGGTGCCTTACGGACAGGTTTGGAGAGCGGGAGCAAACTCATCTACAAAAATTACTTTCGGACAATCTGTTAATTTCGGCGGAAAAGTAGTTCCTGCAGGTACTTACGGATTATTCATCGTTCCGACTGAAAAAGAATGGAAGGTGATTTTAAATAAAGATTTCCAACAATGGGGTGCTTATACTTACGATCCAAAACAGGATGTAGTAGACGTTATGGTTCCGGTGAATCCTTTGACAGATAAACAGGAATGGTTTGAAATTACGTTGAATCCAACAGGGGAAAACTCTGGGAATTTGGTAATCAAATGGGATATGGCGCAGGCTGAGGTGGCTTTAAAGCCATCAAGCCCGGATGCAGTAACTAAGATTGCCGATAAATTAAAGGAAATCAAAAAAATTGAATCAGACGCTGCAAAATCAAAAGGTTAAGCAATGAATTTTTCTATTCAAACGATTTTAGAAAACGAAAAATATCAATTAATCCCCTTACAGCAAGGGGATTTTGAGTCTTTATACGAAGTGGCTTCTGATCCTAAAGTCTGGGAGCAGCATCCGAATAAAGATCGATATCAAAGAGAGGTTTTTGAAAACTTTTTTAAAGGAGCCATCGAAAGCAAAGGAGCTTTTAAAATTGTTGAAAAATCGACTGGCGACGTTTTGGGAAGCACCCGGTTTTATGATTTTGATGAAGCTAAAAACAGCATTTTCATAGGATATACTTTCTACGGAACAAAGTCTTGGGGAAAAGGGATCAATCCTCAGATTAAAAAACTGATGCTCGACTATATTTTCCAGTTTGTGGAGACTGTTCATTTTCATATCGGAAAAAAAAATTACCGCTCACAAACCGCTTTGGAAAGATTAGGCGGAAAGAAAATTGCGGAAGAAGAGGTTGCCTATTTCGGGGAGCCCTCAAGAACTAATTTTGTGTACGAAATCAAAAAAGAAAATCATTTTTAGGTTAAAATTATTATTTGTAAATACATAATATTTTTGAACCATTAAGAAATGGTTAAGAGGTTTAGAAAATTAAGAAAAGCTTTGCTTTTATCTTAAAAATGTACATAAGTAATATTATCTTAACTTCTTAAATGTCTCTTAATGGTTTTAAAATCAAAATTTTAAATAGAATTTGAATTAAATCTGTTGTTCCCTTTTATAAATGAAATGCCTTTGTGAAACTGAAAAACAATTAGTAGTTAAAAAAACTCTGCGAACTTTGTGTTAAAATCAAATTCAATTGAATAAAAATAAAGATGAAAAAATATAAAATCCAGATATCCCCATTTGTCGTTCCAACGACTGATGGGAAATTAATTGAAGAACATTGGGGAAATTCCACAGGAAATTCTAATGTTTCCATCGCTCACATGGTAGCACCTCCAGATTGGAGTGAACCGCACCAGACTCCCGAATTTGATGAATTTACTTTGATTATTTCAGGTAAAAAGCAGTTCGAAATTGATGGTGAATTGGTTACTTTAGAAAAAGGACAGAGTATTTTGATAGAAAAAGGAGCCAGAGTTCGTTACAGCAATCCGTTTTCAGAGCCTTGTGAATATATCGCGATTTGTCTTCCTGCGTTTTCGATGGAATTGGTGAATAGAGAACAAGAATAATTTTAAATATGGCGTTACAAATATGTCCCAAGTGTAAAGAGCAATCATTCACCTGGTTTATTAATGGAAAAACTTCTTTAACAAGCTGGAGTTGCTTTGAATGTGACTATGAAGCTAAGGAAAATGAAAATGATCAATGTACCTGTGAAAATTGTCAGAAGCATACAAAAACAAAGTTGAAAGATAAAAAAGAAGAATATTGGTGGTGTTCTAATTGTAATGAAATCAGCTGAATAGAAATGTGATTTTGTTTTTTTAGTTAAGTTTTGTTTGTAAAAGCTTTTTCAAAGTTTTTTAATTGAATAATTTTTGTAAGTTCGCGCACTGAAATTATTAGGAATAAACTTTTAACTATGAAAAACAGACTATTGGTTGTGGCATTGCTTGGAATGATGCTTTCTACAACTTCATGTGCTACTATGTTTACAGGAACAAGAGACAAAATCACTTTTAATTCTGTTCCGGAAGGAGCTAAGGTTCTTCACAAAGGCGTTGAAAAATGCACAACACCTTGTACAGTTCCTATCTCTAGAGGATTGGGGAAACAAATGATTACCATCGAAAAAGAAGGTTACAGCAGTGAAGAATTTAAATTAAAGAAAAATTTTAATCCTGTTACTTTACTAAATATCCTTGTAGGTGGCGCTATCGGAGTGGGGATTGATGCTGCTACAGGCTCATTAACAAAGTATTCTCCAAAAGCGTACAGTGTTACTTTAGAGGAAACAAAAACTGAAGAAAATAAATAAGTTATTTTAATTTTCTGAAAAAATATCAACGATCTGCCATATAATAAAGCAGATCGTTTTTTATTTTTAATATTAATTAGCGGGGAGTGTTTTGTATAAATATCTTTTCAGGATCAATATTGGGATATACGTAAACAAAATAGATAGTAAGCCTGCCAAAACTCCCACTAATAAAGCCATTGCAGTGGCATCGAGCTTATAAAATTCTGACAGAATATATTGAGCAGATAATAAACTTAATAAAACCAATGAACCTGTAATTAAACCATGCAAAATGCTCAGCTTGGTCATTAATTTTTTTAAATTAAGCTGATCGTCAACCTTAAATTCAATGGCTTCCTGTCCAGCGGCATCGGTTACCCTTTTCATGATGTCTATCGTGAGAACAACGGGCAAAAAAATTGCCATAGGCAGCGTTAATCTTGCTAAACTTTGGGTACAGGAAAAGAAATGCGTGTAACCCAATTCATTAAAACTCGCATAAGCAATAATGAAATTAAAAAACACATTTGGAAGCACATAAATAATCATCCGCTTTCTGAGAAAGCGATTCAGCGTTGTTTTTTTGAGCGGTTTCGGTTGAGCCTTTTTTATTTTAAATTTCATGAAATCAACAGCTCAATAGCTTTATCTTTTATTTTTTTCGCTTCTTCTTTCGGAAGAAAATTTTCATTAGACATAAACGTAAAATCCATTTGTTGGTTGTAAGTGGTTGTCACCAATGTGTTAGAATTCAACCAAGGAAATGCAACTGTCGGACTGAAAATGGTGTCCAACGTAAAATTTTTATACTCACTCGGAATATCAATTTTGCCCATATTCGACAACGTAATATCGTGTCCGCCTTTGCTGGATTTTAATAATGAAATCATGCGATCAACCACAGGATGCATGTTTTCGCCCATCCATAACAATTCTCTTGCTTCAGTTTTTTCTATTTTTTCAACTAAATCTTTCTTGATTTTTTGTGCATTTTCAATTAAACTTTGTCTTTTTTTGATAGACAATTCAACCGTCGGAGCAAATGCAAAAATATGATCCTGCTTAATTTCCGGGATAAAATGACGAACATCGACCGGACTGATCACTTTTCCTTTGGCATTTTTACCTTGCATTTCCTTGAAAGCCTGCATAAAAGCCGAACATAATAATGCATGAACAGAAATTCCGTTCGCTTTACATTTTTCAAGTATTTTTTTGGAAACAGCAGCATCCAGCTTTCTGTGAAGGGCATAGTTTTTTCCAAGATTTTTGTCTTTACTTTTAGATTGAATTAAAAAAAACAGTTTCGCCATCATTACATAAAATCTAGCTTTTCGTTTCTTCTTTTTTAAATTAAAATCTGCAGGAAGAAAATCATTAACTGAATTAAAATTTTCATACGAACTTAATTCAACATTAGGATCATCTAGTAAAGTTATAAGTTCACGAATCAAAGTGATGCCTGTTGTCCCGTCACAAAGGCAGTGAGGCATTACCCAAAGAATTTCGGAAGTCGTTCCGCCTTTTACCCAAACGAGCTGTGCCATTGGTTTTTTCTTATCTTCAAAAAGCCTGTACCATTCATTTGCGGATTCAAGCAACCAGTCTTCATCGGTTTTTCTTTCAACAATGCGAAGCGGAATCGACGAAATCTCTTTTTCCTCAACAAAGAAAGGATATTTTGCACTTTTATGATCGATAGAAACCCTCAATAAAGGATGTTTTTGCTGAATTTTATCTAAAGCAATTCTAATATGATCCTCATGGATTTCACCATTAATCTTGGTTGTAAATACACAATTTACAGGAGTTTCAGAATCAACATACATGATTCTTTCTACCATCATCAGTTTTCTTTTAATCATGATACTGCCAAAGATTGTGTTTGCTGTTTTACAATTTTCATCATTTCATCCCGAATTGCCAATGCGTCGGAATATGGCAAATAACCTTCACTTCCCATAAACGCAAAATCCATCTCGCCACGGAAAGTAGAAGTGACCATCGTTGTCGTATTTCCCAACGGCCCGATTACAGAAGGACTGAAAATATTTTCTACTGTAAATTCTTTGTATTCATGCGCAATTGGAATACGTCCTAAATTAGAAAACATACAATCGTTCGAAGATTTTCCGTTTTTCAGTAATTTAGTGAAATTCGTCAACGCATCATGAGCAGATTCCATCACCATCATGGTGATATATGGATTAAGCTTTGATGTTTTTTTCTCAACGGCTTCCTGCATCAGTTTCAAATTTTCTTCAAAACCGAATTTTTTGTTTAAAGAAACCACAATCATCAATCCAAAAGCGAAAATATGATCGGCTTTTATTTGATTCGCAAAACGTCTGATATCAACCGGACAAGAAACTTTATTAAATGCTTTTTCCTTTCTGATTTTCTCAAATGCCTTTAAAAGTGTTGCGCAAAGAAAAGTATTGACCGTTACTTTTTGAGATTTACAATAAGCAATCAGTTCCTGACTTGTCTCTTTATCGAATCTCCAATTGATTAAATAATCGCTTTGTCTATCGGTCATTTTTTTATTGACAGGAATGACTTTAATCGCTGTTGCAGCAAGCCTTCCGATCATTTTTGCTTTAAATTTTTGTCCAGTGCTGTTCAGAATTTTGCTCGGAACCACATCCTGAATTCCCAAAATCGGATCTTCAACACCAATATTGTAATTCGGATTGTCTAGCAATTTTAAAAATTCATCCAAAACAGCCATGGCAGAACCGCCATCACATAAGCAATGGTGAAACACAAACATCATATCTGAAATTTCTTCGCCCTTGATCCATACAAATCGCATCAATGGTTGCTCTTTATAATTGAATAGTTTATACCACTCATTTTTTGATTCTTCCAGCCAGTCGTTTTCATCTTTTCGGGCTAAAATTCTAATCGGAATTTTTACTTTTTCTGAAACTTCAAACCACGGAATATTTTTTTCATCATGTTGAATCACAGCCTTTAACCAGGGATGTTTTTCCTGAATCTTTTCAAAAGCATGTTGAATATCTTTCAGCACAAATGTTCCCTTTAATCTGAAAGGAATAACGGTGTTGAAAGGTTCTGTTCCGTCACCAAGCAACATTCGTTCGCCAAATAATAATTTTCTTTTCATAGGCTTACACAGGAACTAAAGTGGATTGTTCTACAAAATTTTCCAGCAATTCTACCGCACGATCGTTTCCTCCGGCGTTAATTAAACTTGCTTGAACTTCCTTCGCTGCATTTCTGTAGGTTGGATTTTCCAAGAGTTCAAAAACAGTTTGGCGAAGCGCATCAACACGTAATCTTTTATATCTAATACTAATTCCGCAACCTGCTTTTTCAATCAGTTTTGCAATATGAAAATGGTCGTAAGCAATTGGTGTGATTAGCATTGGTAATCCGTTGGTAAACGTATCATTAACCGTATTAAAACCGCCATGACAAATCACAGCATCCATGTGAGGCATCAAAGCTGATTGTGGCACAAAACTGCTTACAATAAAGTTCGATGGCCATTCCTCGAAAATTTCCGGTGGAGTAGCAGCGATTACCGTTACAGGTTGATCTGCAAACGCAGCAATTACTTTTTCGAAAAATGCTTTTCGAATATCTACTAAAAGTGTTCCTAATGAAACAAATATTTTCGGAGTTGTTGAAGCATTTAATTTATCCCAGTCAAAAGGTGCTGGATTTGGACGACCTTTTACAGGCCCAACAAATTGCATATGACTTGGAACTTCTTCAAAATCAGCAAATTTTTGGGATGTAAAAATTAAATTTAAATGATGAGAATGAATGAAAATTCCGTCATCATCAATTCCGACTTCTTTTTGAAGAGTTTTAATTAAATTCTGTTGCCATTCGAAAATTTTC
This sequence comes from Chryseobacterium sp. GM_Chr_2, assembly GCF_026540445.1. NCBI lineage: Bacteria > Pseudomonadati > Bacteroidota > Flavobacteriia > Flavobacteriales > Weeksellaceae > Chryseobacterium > Chryseobacterium sp. GM_Chr_2. Next base: position 25,713 of record NZ_JALNUD010000009.1, on the reverse strand, counting down.
GGTGCGCTGTTTTCTGTATCGCCCATCACATCGGGTGGAACAGGCGTTGTCGTCACACAAGGAATATTATTTTTGTGGGCAAAAAGCGCTCCTCCAAAAGTAATACAATCGTTTACAATTACATCAGGTTGCCATTCTTTGGTCAATGTTTCCAAACCGGGCATCATCATTTTTGCGAAAGGAACATAAGTCTCTTCCAAAGCCAGTTTCATCACTTCAGGACCTGAACAAGCGGGACCATCATCTTGTCTTTTTAAAATCTTAGCAATTTCATCCTGATAAGGAATTAAATCCTGTTCAGGATAAAAATAACTTCCGCCTTCCGGAATATGTTTGTTGTCTAAAGGCGTAATTCCGAACCATTTTACTTCATGACCACGAGCAATTAAACTCGCTCCAACGCTCAAAGTCGGACTGATATGTCCAAAAAATGGAGGAACAACAAATAAAAATTTAGACTTCGGTTTTTCCATAATTGAATTTGAAATGGCGTTTTCTAATAAATTGGCTGCTGTTGCGCTTCCTCCGGCTTCGATGAAAGATTCGCGAACGGTTTCGGCAGCTTTTTTATATTCAGGATTGGTTAAAATATTTTGTACAGCTTCGTTTAAATGATGTGCTTTAAATCGGTTGAAATTCAGACGTTCGCCTGCTCTGGTACGCACAACACGCCCTGCAACATGCGACTGGTCATACGCAATCGGAATTACCACCAACGGTAAACCATTCGACAACGTTTCAGAAACCGTATTGTGACCGCCGTGAGAAACTACACCGTCCAAATGACGTAACAAATCCAACTGAGGAACCTGCTGATAGACCATAAAATTCTCGGGCCATTGCTCGAAAAGCTGAGGATCTGAAACCACGACAACCGTTAAGTTTTCATCTTTAAAAGCATCAACAACCTTTTGGAAAAATGCTTTTTTATGTTCGTGATCGAAAGTCGTTCCGATGCTTACTAAAATCTTTTTTCTTGGATTGCTGTTAAATTTATCCCAGTCAAATTCACTGGAAACACGACGTTCCGTAAGAACCGGACCAGTGAACTGGTAATTCGCTTCAAGATCCATTTCACCAAAGAAATATTGGGAAGTTAAAACCAGTGTCAATAAATCCGAACAATCTAATGCATGGTTTTCTTCAACACCTAATTCCTGTTGTAAAGCGATGATTTGTTTTTCTTCCCATTCATGAACTTTTGGAAGCTCACTCATGATTTTAATCGCAGCCGGAGCAGTAACTGTTGTCGCATAAGGCAAGCCTAATTTTTTGGCAGCAATAGAAGCGGCAAATAACTGATGGTCGCCAATTACCAAATCGGGTTGATATTCTTTTAACAAAGGAATAATCCCGTTATAGCAATGTCTGTTTAAAGGAATCAGAACATCTTCGTACAAAAATTTGATGCTGTCGATTCCATAAACCACTTTTTTAGAAATGATATCGAGATAGTTTTCACTTTCTCTTTTTTCTTGGTCGGTTTGGTCATACTGAATCAATAATAATTCTCCGCCTTCCGGAAGTTTATGTTGTAATTGTTGGTCGAGACTTATCCATGCAACTTGGTGTCCTCTTTCCAGAAGAGTTGCACCGATGCTTAATGTGGGATTGACATGACCTGTTAAAGGTGGAACTATAAATACAAATTTAGCCATGGTTTTGTGATAAGGTTTTTAATGATTTTGATAAAAAATGGGCGATGGTTTCCGCGATCAAAACAGGTTCCTGAATCGGGATGTTGTGGTCTCCCTGAATTAATTGTAATTCAGAGTTTCCGATTTGGGAATTGAGCCATTCTCCTGTCGGTCTGCAGTTGGAATCTTCACCATACATCAGCATTGTTGAAGGTTTTAATTCAGAAAAATCAACTTCGCTTAGGAAATGCTTTTCTTTAATCATATCCGCTTTTATGCTGGTCTGATTAAATAGAAACTCATACATACGATGGTTTTTTTCCATCTGTCTTTTGCCCATCTGTACTTTGGTGGTGTCGGTAAAATTGGCTACATAATGCTCCAGAAACTCTTTGCTGTATTCATCAATAATATTTCTCGCTTTTTCGTCTTGCGGATCGGGAGCTTCGATAACTACCAGTTGCTCGATGCGATTCGGAGCTTTTAAAGCGGTTTTTAAAGAAATCAATCCTCCAAAGCTGTAACCGACAAGATGTGCTTTTTCAATTTCTAAAGCATCCATTAAGACCAAAACATCAGAAGCCATATTTTCCAGATCGTAACCGTCTGTAAAACGCTCGCTCATGCCATGACTTTTCAAATCAAACATCACCACATGGAAGTGTTTGGCCAGAATCGGAGCAATATTAAAATAATAAATAGAGAGGTTGCTGAACATACCGTGGATCAGCACCACAGTTTGTTCAGCTCCTTTGTTGAGTTCCTGAATATGAACCTTTTTATCGTTAACAGAGATTATTGGCATTCGTAGATGTAATTGATAATCATACTTAAATCTAGGTTAATCAACTCGTCCAGATCCATGGATGACAACCATCCTGTGAAATCAATCTGCTCACCAAAATGCGCTTTGATTTTTTCTGAAAATGAAACGATTTCGATACTGTCCATTTCCAAATCTTTTGTAAACGAACTTTCCGGGGTAATGTCCATTTCTTCTACAAATTCTTCACCGATAACTTCTGTGATGAAACCTTTTAAAAGGGTAAATAATTCTTCGTGATTTAATTTTACTGTAGTGTTTATAGTGTCCATCCTATGATATAATTTTTATGTTTAATAGTTTTGATTTCTGTTTGATTGATCCATAAAGAATCTTCTGTAATTTTCTCGACTTCGAAGTTTTTCGGGTTTCCTTTCAGCCCTGTTCCGACGAATTTTCCGTAAGCTTCTTTGGCTACCCAGAATTTAGTTGTCCATTCTGCCTGATCTTTGCCTTTTAATAAGGCTAATTCGTTATCGGTAAAGACCAAATCGTAGAATCCCGAGCTTCGTTCTTCCATGACTTCCATATCAATTCCAACCGGTTTTCCGCTTTTTGCAATTCCGACGGCATCTTTTCCTTTATGTGCCAAAGAAATGTGAATGTCTTTCGTAGCATCTCCAATTAAGAAAGGTTTTCCGACCTCATCTTTACCAACTTCAAAAGTGATAGGGAAACAAGGGTGATTTTTTTCTTTTTTAAGAAGATTTCTCACCGCATCTTTTACTGCAACTCGGCTTACCATGTAGCTTTTTCTCTTGTTCGGAAGCAAGGTTTGATGATGCTGTTTTTCAGTCTGATTGAAATATCTTTTCAGAATAAAATCCCAAGAAGCCACCCTTGAATACGCCTGATGGAAGAAAAATACTTCAGGAGCAATTTCTTCAGAAAGACGGTTATGTAAAGGCGACATCGATACATTCCATAAAGCTGAATCGATTTCCAGACGACGGTTTTGCCATCCTGAAATTTTACACCATACTTTTCCGTTTCTGGTTAAAAGAATATCTCCGATGGCAAATTCGTCATTCATTTCCGTCAGGCTGCAGGTACATTCGAAAATACCGTCCTGATCCTGTAAATTTCCGAAAAATTCAATGTCTTTGATTTTTACGGGGAAGGCAATTCTGTCTTTTGTTAAGGTTAATTGCAGCCAAAGCCCAAATAATTGTCCTGCATTATCCAACAACGAACCTTTTCCGCCATTTCCTTTTATCTTTCCGATAATTCCTTTCGTTCCCACCTTTGAAACTTCCGTAATTCCCTGATATTTTTCACCATGAAACATATGCATTTCGTAGATTTCTTCGGGAGTTCTTTCGATAGGTAATATTTCTCCGATGGAAAGATTAAAGGTAGGATTTGGTCTTGCTGTTGAGGTTAATAAAACTTCAGCATTTGCAAAATTTTCAATATCCAAATAAGCATGGTTTACAGATTTCCATTCGCCTTTTACGGTTTTTTCGAAGGGTTTTGCCACATTCATCCATTGAAAAACGCTTATATTCATAATTTTATGAACCTGGCTACCTTCAATTTCGGCTTGTGCAATTTCTGCCAACTGTTCGAAAATCATCGTCATTGGGATCACGGGTTCCATATCGGCAACTTCTGTCCAGCCTTTTGGCTGTCTCAATAAGCTGTGATCGATGAGGTAAGGGTGAGTTTCCAACGTTACGTACAATGTTTTCTCAAAATTCTTGCTTATCGGAGCCTGAACTTTTGGCAACACAACATTTGGAATTGAAACTTTCGGACGGTCCTGAAATAAGGTTAAAACTTCCTCCTGCATTTTGATCATATCCGAGATATTATCCTGGAATGCCTGAACCAATGGATGTCCTGTTTTTACAACAGCTGCAGAAACTTTTGGCTTTGAAGTATCAATCGATTTTGCTAGATGTTGAATTTCTTTAAAATCACGGATAATGGGTGAGCCTAATTCCAGTTTAATACCTTTTCCGGACGTTTTTTTTGTTTGATTTTGAATATCTAAAAAGTCCAGTGCAACTGTTTTTCCTTCCACGAATAACGCCGCAACCACTCTTTGAAACTGTGCCAATGCAGAACGTGTCGCCACGCTTGAAGCAATCGTACTGAATGCTTTTCCTTTTAACGTATCATCAATAAATCCAATCAAACCGCCGGTTCCGACCTGAATGAAAAATCTTGCGCCTTCTTCGTATAATTTGTCCGTCAATTCACGGAAACGAACGGGTTTTACAAGGTGTTCCGCACTCAGTTTTCGGATAGATTCCTGATCAGCCGGATACGGTTCCAAAGTTGTTGCCGACCATAAAGGAATTTTCGTCTGCTGAAATTGTGCTTTTTCCATTCCTGCCAAAATCACATCTAATTTATCAGCGATGAAAGGCGAGTGAAATCCTGACTGGAACGGCAATATCTGATGAAATATCTGTTTTGATTTTAAAACGGGAACCAATTCATCCAAAGCCAAATTACTTCCACAAAGAATCACCTGATTTGGGCAATTGTCATTAGAAATATAAATGTTTTGAATTGCTGAAATGATAGGTTTAATGGTTTCAATTCCAGCTCCGATGGCGATAAATTTAGAATCTTTTAACTCAAAAGTTTCAGGATTTAAAACATCAATGAGAGCTTTTACAGAATTTACTTCCGCCAATTCAGAAGAGTAGCCTGCGAGCCATTCTCCCAAACTATGTCCTGCATTCATATCGGGAATAATTCCTAGTTTTTTTAATGAATTATCGAGAATACTGCAGTTGTTGAAGATATTTAGAGCGTCATTTAACAAACCTTCGCCTTCCGTTTCAATCGGTGCATTGATGTTGAAATAACGACTTACACTTTCCACTTCACCTTTCGCCAATCCATCTAATCCTGGAAAAACAAAGGCAACTTTTTCTCCGTTTTGCAATAGAGGAGTGTTGGTGTACCAAATATCCTGTTTATTTCTCCACGGATTATTTTTAGCAACAATTTTAGTCGCTTTTTCAATTCTTGCTGGAGTTGGTTCGAAAATCGCCACTCTGAAATTTCCTTCCCCAACGGTTGTTTCATTATTTTGTAAAGCGGTTAATAATGCTTCATGTGTTGGTCTTGCCAAGATTAAAACCTTATCTTTTTTAGGCATATCATATCCTTCCAAAACCACATGTGCATTGATTCCCCCGAATCCGAAAGCGTTTACCGCGGCTACTTTTGGTAATCCTGTTTTAGACCAGTTTTTTGCTTCCTGAACAGGCTCGAATCTTGTGTTCTGCATTTCTGAAGTCGGATTTTCGCAGTATAAAGTCGGTGGCAATGTATCGTGATACAGAGCCAGACAGGTTTTAATTAAACCTGCAATTCCCGCAGCGGGCATCGCGTGACCGATATTTGATTTTACAGAACCTATTCCGGCAATTTTAGCGCCTTCTTCTTTTCCGAAAAACTGAGCTAAGGTTTGTAATTCCGTCTTGTCACCAAGCGGAGTTCCGGTTCCATGAGCTTCGATATAACCGATTTGATTTTCATCTAAATCTGCATTTTTCCAAGCCTGTTGCAAAGCCTTTAATTGTCCTTTTACAGAAGGGCTCATCACACTGGTTCCGTTTCCGTCGCTGCTGATTCCGACACCTTTAATGACTGCATAAATTTTATCTTGATCCCGAACGGCATCTTCCAATCTTTTCAAGACTACAAATCCGCAACCTTCGCCAATCAATAAACCATCTGCATCACTGCTGAAAGGCTTGATTTGCTGTTGACGTGACATTGCGCCTAACTGGGCGAAAATACTCCAGAACGCTGCGTTTTGTCCGGTGTGAACACCACCTGCAATCATAATGTCAGAACAGCCTCTCTGAAGTTCCTGTACCGCGTGATCGACTGCTAGTAAAGCACTTGCACAGGCTGCATCGACAGTAAAAGCTGCACCACCAAGATTGAATCGATTTGCCACTAATGAAGCCACTAAATTCGGAATTAATCCCATCGCGGTATCTGCTGCAAAACGTCCTTTCTTTTCCTGAAAAGCATGTTTCACTTTTTCGATATCAGCGGAAGAAACTTCGGGTAACAATTCCTTTAACAAAGAAGAAATCTGCTCACCTGTTCTTACAATTTCGATGGCACGGGTTGCTCCCGGTCCGGTGTAATTTCCTTTCCCTATGATGATTCCTGTTTTTTCAAGCGAAATATTTTTCTGAAAAATACCTGCATCATCTAAGGCTTTCTGAACCAAATCCAAGGTTAATAAATGGTCGGGTTCAGTTCCTTCAACCGCCAATGGTAAAATTCCGAAAGCTGTTGGATCGAATTCATAATCAGGTATAAATCCACCGCGTTGACAATAAAAACGGTCAACCGGATTCGTGCTGTCACTGAAATGAACAGGATCGATTCGGTCGGCCGGAGCCAATTGGGTAGAATCTACTTTATTGACAATATTCTGCCAAAAAGTGTTGACATCCTGTGCCCCCGGAAAGACACAAGATAAACCAATTATTGCAACATCTGTTTTTTTCATACATTCAATTTAAAACAGAGATTACCAGTTACTTCCAGACATGATTAATACCTGACTTTCAGTTCCGTATTTTATTTCATTAAGGAAAATTTCCTTCCCTTGATCCAATGGAATTAGAGAAATTCCTCTTCTTTCGTATTCTGTTTCAAGGGTTGGAGAAACCATTCCGGCCCCTTTCCAAGGCCCCCAGTTGATGGAGATTACTTTCCCTTTTAATTTTTTATTTAAAGCATTTGCATAGTCATCCAAAACAGAGTTTGCGGCTGCGTAGTCGGTTTGACCTTTGTTTCCATACACCGAAGCGATGCTTGAAAACAATACGACAAACTGACAATCAGTACGAAGCTGTTCCGCCAATACACGAAGCGGTTTCACTTTCGTATCAAAAACACGCCCGAAAGAGCTTGTTGTTTTTTGTTTGAACAATTTATCTTCCAACAATCCGGCACCGTGAATAACACCATCTAAACGGTTGTATTTTTCGTAAATGCTATTGATTAATTCAGACAAACCATTTTCATCACAAAGGTCTAATGACTGGTAAACAATTGTATTTCCCAATTGCTCCATATCACGGATGGTGCGTAGAATCTGGTTATTTTTGAAAACTTTTATTGTTTCTTTTTCGATTTCAGAGGGCGAAGTGAATGTTCCGGATTTGATAAGATAGGCTCTTATTTCTTCCTTGGTTTTCATGACTTCTAATTCTCTATTTGTTGCCTGATTTCTCGGATCAGCAGATCTTCCTACTAAAATATACGTACAAGGATAAGCCTGTGACATATGTTTTGCGAGTTCGGAAGTAATTCCCTGTGCGCCTCCAAGAACCAAAACAACAGAATCTTTATCGAGTTGAATTTGTGCTTCGCTTAGACCAGTTGACAACGGTGATGGAATAATATCCACTTTATGCCTTTGATCATTTTTGTAAATCACTTCTGAAGGTTTATCGGTTGATAAAATTTCTTTTAACGCAATTTCTGCGATCTGATTGATTTGTTGAGGTGAAGTCAGGCTAATCAATCTGCAATTGGTCTGTTCAAATTCACGGGCAAGGCTTTTAAAAAGTCCGGGATGTCCTTTGTAATGGCGCAAAAGGGTAGTGTCCGTCAATTCCTGAACGTGAGCCGGAATATCTGAAATCAGATAAATCCATTTTGCTTTGTCAAGATCCATTTTTTTGATTAAATCAACATGATCGATGATGTTGTGATTTGCGGAAGATGAGAATAAATCAAGGATAATTAATCCGTCAAAATCTGTTAAATCTTGAACAGAATCAATTAATTCTGCAATAGCGCCATGTTTTTCAAGCTCATTTTTAATTGCTAACGTCTGATTGCTGTCATTTTGAGTGATGGCAAAACGTTTTCCTTGAAGGATTTCTGTGTTTTCACTTAAAGAAATATCAGTCGGAGTCAAATCAAAACGAAGACGTGATAATGCACTTTGTTCTGGTTCAGAAGGAGCGTTTCCGCTCATTTCATGAATCCAAGAAGCCAATCCGTTCAATGTTTTGATCGCGGCTAATTTTTCCATTAAATCATCCGCTTGTTCCATATCTCCACCGAAGCCGATTTTAGTTTTCAGATCACCGATAATTTCCATACGTTTGATGGAATCGATGCTTAAATCTGCCTCTAAATCAAGGTCTAAGCCTAACATTTCTTTAGGATAGCCCGTTTTGTCGCTTACAATATTTAAAATAGCCGTCTGAAGTTCTTCAAGAGAAAATCCAGTCTGAACTTGAGAGGTTAAAGCCTGAGTTTCTTTAACTCCAACTTTTTCTGTTGTATTTGAAGCGCCTGAATATTCTGTTAACCAAGAAACTAAGCCATTTAAGGTTTTAATTCCTGCTAATTGTTCCATAATAGTATCTTCATTCGCTGTGTTTGAAGAGAAAGAACCCAGTTCAGCTTTCAGCGTACCAATAATTTCAACTCTTTTAATGGAATCGATGCTTAAATCTGCTTCCAAATCCATTTCCATACCCAACATTTCGTGAGGATAACCCGTTTTATCGCTTACAACTTGCAGCAATAATGTTTTAATATCCTTTATTGGAGCATGTTTTACAGGAACAACAGTTGTTGCTTGAGTACCGTTATTCGTTGATGTAGAAACCACTTGCACAGGAATATTCTGAACCGGAACATTTTGAATAGGAGATTGATAAACAGGAGCTTGGTGAACCTGTGGATTCTGTCCTAAGAAGGAAAGCATCACGTCACGTTGCGCCTGAATCATCATTTTCATGCTGTTTAAATATTCCTGCAACATACGTTCTGCATTCGTCTGATTTTCAGCGACAGGAGTTTGAGTATTTTGAGTAAAATTGTTCATTTGAAGTGGATTTATGATTGGTAATGCACCATTAGCAGGAAGTGAACCTGTCGTTGGATGAGCTGCTTGTCCGTTCACGCGCCAGATGGCTGGACTTTTCTTGTACAATTCGGGCTGATCGATTTGAATGGATTTCGCATTTCGGCCGTCAAAAAGTTTAGCAATGTTAAAGCTTCGACCTGTTCCCAAATATTGAGCAAGTGTTGAAAGTAGATGCGTTAATTTGTTGGTATTATTATCTTCCACAAACAACGTTAATTGGTCTTTTTCAAGGCAAGATTTCGTTAATCCGGTTAATACTTTTCCGGGACCAACCTCGATGAAAATTCTTGCACCGTCATTGTACATCGCCTGAAGTTCTTCCACGAATCTTACAGGCTGCACCAAATGGTCTGTTAATCTTTCTTTGATTTCTGAAGCATTTGTCGGATAGATTTCTGCTGTTGTGTTCGACCAAACCGGAATCTGCATCTCGTTGAAAGGAACGTTTTCTAAAACGGTTTGATATAAACCTTTAGATTTTGCCAACAACGGACTGTGGAATGCGCAGGCAACTTCCAGCTTTTTCGCTGAAATTCTTTCTTGTTTTAATACTTCCATTAATTTGTTGATCGCTTCTGTACTTCCCGCCACCACACATTGAGTTGGAGCGTTATAATTTACCGGATAACAACCTTCAACCTGTGCTAAAATTGGCTGTAAGTTTTCTTTCGTTGCGCTTACCGCAATCATAGAGCCTGGATCGCCGCCTTCAACAGAATTTAAAATAGACTGTGCTCTTTTGATACTTAAATCAACCAATTTTTCTTCCTCAAAGACGCCTGCGAAGCACAATGCCGGTAATTCTCCGTAGCTGTGTCCAGCCAACATGTCGGGAACGATTCCGATGGATTGTAAGAATTTAGCCAAAGCCAAATCAACGATTCCTAAAAGCGGTTGCGCTAAACGGGTATCTTTTATCGTTTCTTTTTGCTGTTTTAAATCAACTTCATTAAATGTTTTTGAGGGGAAAATTACTTTTTGCAATTCAGGATAAGAGTCGATTAATTTTCGCATTTCAGGGAAGGCAACGAATAAATCACGAGCCATATTAATGCGCTGACTGCCTTGTCCAGGGAATAAAAATGCTACTTTTCCTTCTTTTTTATTAACGGTGAATGTGTCTTTGCTTTCAATTCCTGATAAAGCCAGTTCAATATTCATCATCAAATGTTCGGCTGTATCAGCAACGATGCTTAATTGCACTTGTTTTTCTGAACCAGTGGCCAAACTATAAGCAATATCTTTTAAAGCAATACTGTCATTAACTTCAAGTAAAGATTTAATTTGATTTAATTGAATTTTAGCCTCATCATACGTGTCTCCACGGAACACAAATAATTCCGAAGGCCAAGACTGCAATACCGCAGAATTGTCTTCTTTAGGGTGATTGGCGATAACCGTGTGGAAATTCGTTCCACCAAAACCAAACGCACTGATTCCCGCATAACGGTTTTTATCAGCCCAAATTCCAGTTTCTGCATTGAAAGCGAACGGACTTGTTATTGAGTTGTAATACGCATTCGGTTGTTGAAGATGAATGGTCGGAGGTTTTACTCCATGATAAACTGCCAATGAAGCCTTAATTAAACCAGCCAAACCAGCTGCACATTTTGTATGTCCGATCTGCGTTTTAACCGAACCTAAATGCGTCTGTCCAGGCAAAGCTCCCGAACGGCTGAATAAATTAGTCAAAGCGCTCAATTCCGTTTTATCACCAACCACAGTTCCTGTTCCGTGTGCTTCAACCAATCCAACTGATGCAGAACTGATTCCGGCTTGAGTGTAGGCTCTTTCCAACGCACGAACCTGTCCGATTTTTCTCGGAGCGGTCAATCCAAGAGCTTTTCCATCACTTGAACCGCCAACACCTTTTATTACTGAATAAATTCTGTCGCAGTCTTTTACAGCGTCTTCATATCTTTTTAAAACTAAAATGGCCACACCTTCACCCAAAGCAATTCCGTCTGCTTCGCTGTCGAAAGTTGCACATCTTCCTTTTCTGGAAAGGGCGTGTGTGCTGGAAAACATCAGATAATCGTTGATTCCGTTGTGTAAATCTGCACCACCTGCTAAAACCATATCTGATTTGCCTAAAACCAATTCCTGACAAGCTAAATCAATTGCTGCCAAAGAAGAAGCACAAGCTGCATCTACGGTATAATTTCTTCCGCCTAAATCTAAACGGTTGGTAATTCTTCCGGCAATTACATTCGCTAAAATTCCAGGGAAAGAATCTTCTGTCGTGTGAGGGAAGGCTTCCTTGACTTCTTCATGAAGTTCACCGAAAACTTGCTTGTAAAATCCTCTGAAACTGTAGCTGTTGGCTAAATCATTACCGCCTTCAGCACCGATGATGACAGAAATATTTTCTCTGTTGGTATGTTTTTCACCATAACCGGCATCGTCCATCGCACGTTTTGCAACCAATAAAGTCAATAATTGAGTTGGTTCGATGGCTGCCAAAGATTGTGGCGGAATTCCGAAGGCTAATGGATCGAAATCGATTTTAGGAATAAATCCGCCCCATTTTGAATGGGAAACATCGGCTTCGTTGGAATCAGGATGATAGTATAATTCTTTGTTCCATCTTTCGTCGGGAACTTCGGTTACGCTGTCTTTTCCAAGAACGATATTTCTCCAGTATTCCTCTAAATTTTTAGCATCAGGGAAAATACATTCCATTCCGATAATAGCAATGTCTAAAGGTTTTTCTACGGAAATCGGTTCTTCTGAAAGTTCAGCTTCCTGAATATATTTTTGATTATTAATACTTACATTTTCGTGTAATTCGTCCAAAGAAATTACTTTGTTTTGCATTGTCGCCACCTGACCAATCATGTACATTCCCAAATCCAGTTGATCTTCTTTAGGAATATTGACTAATTGATCTCCTTGACGTTCGACACCTTTTGCTGCAATTCTTAATCGCCCAACATTTAATTTTTCAAGCTGTTCCCAAACTTCTTTTTTGTCGGTTCCGGCAGCAATTAATTTAGATTTTTCTTCATTAAAATATTTAGCAAAAGACGTATCTAAACAACGTGTTTCGTGTCCCGGAGCGGTTTCCAATAAAACCGTTTCTTTAGCCTGTAACGCCTGTAATTGGAATTCCTCTTGAATCGCACCACAAGAAACGGCTTCCTGAGTATAAAGATAAGCAGTACCGATTAACACTCCGACTTTCACACCTCTTGCAGCCAACGGAGCCGCCATAATAGAAACAAAAGCGGTTGAGAAATCATTGTGAATTCCACCTGCAAAAAATACGCTGATGTTTTCGGGATGATCTTCTTTTAAAATTCTTTCAATTTGTTTTTCCCAAAGAACCGTGCTTGAAAGCGGACCAACGTGACCGCCACATTCACGACCTTCGAAGATGAAATTCGTAGCATCTTCTTTTAAGAAAATATCTAAAAGGGCAGGAGAGGGAACGTGTAAAAAGGTTTTAATTCCTGCTTTTTCAAAAACTTTTGCCTGAGCCGGTCTTCCTCCCGCGATTAACACAACAGGCGGTTTTGCTTCTAAAATATAAGACGTTTGCTCGTCTCTCAATTCCTGTGGAGCAAATCCTAAAATTCCGACACCCCAGGTTTTTTCTCCAGCTAAATTTTTAGTGTCAAATACTAAAGATTTTGCGGCACTACCTTTTAATAAAGATAAAGCTATGAATGGTAAAGCTCCCGCTTCCGCAACCGCATTGGCAAATGCCGGAACGTCACTCACACGAGTCATCGGACCTTGTGCAATGGGATATTTTAGGTTTAAATCTTTCGCTAAAATATTTTCTTTATCGATAATTTGAAGTGTTTTTGCCTGTTTCAAATGACCGTACATGGCTTCTTTAAATCCGAAAACTAATTTTTTCAAATTTTTAAAGTCTTCATATAGATCGATGGCTAAAGAAATGTCCTGTCCCATAGGAATATAACTTTTGCTTACATCAAGATCTGTGAAATATGCTGTCAATTCTTCGGCAGTTACATTTTCAGGGAGAGAAGGAGAGTTGGGTCTTACCAATACACGATGATTGGCGATGATTTTTGTTTCTGTACCGTTTAATTTAGAAGATAAATCTTTAATCTCTTTCGGAACAGAAGTTTCTGGGAGTAAAGCTAATTGGCTATCCAAAACAATACCCGCAGCTCCAAGAGATTTAGCAGCAGCAGCAGTGTGAAGCCCGATTCCTCCCTGCACCCAAACAGGGATGGATTTTATTTCTTTAATCACGCGCTGGAAAAGTACAAACGTAGATTCGTATCCTACCAATCCTCCGGCTTCATTTCCTTTGATGATGATTCCTTTGGCGCCGGATTGCTCGGCTTTTTTGGCATCATCCAAATTATTTACCTGATAAATTATGGCAAGGTTTTTGTTGCTCTTCAGGAAAATTCCAAAAGGAAGAATCGCAATTTCTGCCTTTTCAGGAATTTGAATTGAACATAGTTTTTCGTTACTCAAATATATCCCGTACGCAGGGATGTCTTTTTGTTCTAATTGATTGATTGCTTCTTGGGCAGTTTCTTCATCATGTCCTAAGCTTAAGACAGGAAAAGCGCCTGCCTTGTGTAATTGAAGCGTAAGATTAACATCCGGTTTTTCAAAAGGTGTTAATCCAAAAATGGTCAAGTTTTTCATTACATTTGATATTGAAATGTTAGTAATCAGATTAAACAACAAATCATGGAACTTCGCTATGAAGACCAGTCGTTCGTTTGATAGAATAAAATTAATTATTTAACATTGTTTAAAACCATAAATGAAATTTCATAATAATTATTTAATAAATATCATTTATTGTTAAAATAATGTTAAAGCGGTTTGCTTGTATTTTATTCTTTTAAAAAAGCGGGTACAATCTTGTAATTACAATTATAATGGTTTATAATTGAGTAATGTTGAGCAAATATATAAATAAAAATAAAATACTTCAATAATAAGAGATTTATTTTTCAATATTACAAAAATATAATATTTCAATAACAAAGGATAAATTTTATAAATCAAACATTATCAGGGTGATAAAAAATATTAACAGATTTTAAGACTTAAAATAAAATTTTTAATTTTAAATCAATGTGAAGTGAGGTATGATTTTTGCTTTTATATTTCACCGTATCGTTGAGATAAAAATGCCCGTAAATCTAAGAATTTACGGGCATTTTTTAATATAATTTTAATCTAAAAAATCCTTAATTGTTGTTTTTTAGATTTTCGATGAAATAAGAAGGGGTAATCTCTGTTTCTTTTTTGAATGCCAAAGCAAAAACCTGAGGAGAAGCGTATCCACATTCTTCGGCAAGATAACTCACTTTGTATTCTCTGTACACCGGATTTTCATATAATTTTCTAATGATATAATCTATTCGTAATTTATTGATATAACCATTGAAGTTATTGTTTTTATGGGCTTTGATGATAGGGGAAAGGTATTTGGGATTTACATTCAGATAATTGGCAAACCAAGTGAGGGTAATATCTTTTTTCAGGAATTTTTCAGAAGCTTCAAATTTTTCCATTTTTGCAAGAACCGATTTTATAGTTTCTTCTGAAATCTTGAGGGAAGTTTTGGGTTCTGTTTCATTGCTGATTTCCTCTACAACAATTTGTTGCAGATGGGTTTTATCATTAAGTTTTTCAATAAGATGGTGATAACTGTTTTTTAATTTTTTATTTTTATCTTTCCAATAAAGCCATATTCCCAAAGTGATGATTAAGATAAAACTGCCGATCCAAAAAAAAATGTTTTTGAGGTTAGAATTATGCTCATTATCTTTTTCTTTTTTTGCTTTTGTAATCAGCTGGTCTACTTCTTTTCCTACTTCCTTTTTAGCAACCTGATTAAGACTGTCGAGCAATTTCGCGTACATCAGGGTATATTTTGCCTGCTCTTTCGAGTTTTTTAATTCTTCATTAGAATCCGCTAAAAGTTGAAAGCCGTATAATCTGTGAACGGGATTTTTATTGATTTTTTCTCTTGCAATCACCTCATTAGCCATTTCTATACACTTCTGAAATTCTTTTTTTTCAAGATAAAAACGCCCTACACCTTTTAAAATTTCCATGGCAGATTTTTCAAAAATTTCAGGATGTGTCGTTCTGTAGGCGTATGCTCCCATATAATAGGGCTCAGCAAGATCTAAACGCATTGGCTGCACAACACCTACATAATAATTGCCAATATTTATATTATTTTGAACAATTAAACTATGCTTTTTTATTTTTGTTTTAGGATTAACTTCGCTTAACTGATCGATTTCTTTACGCTGCTTTTTCAGATTGCTGATCAAAGAATCGGGTGATTTGTAATCGTAATATAGGGCTATTCTACTGTAACAATTTGCTAGTTTCAGATGTCTTTGATCGGGATCTTTTATCAGTTTTGAATATTCTATAGCATCATGAAGGTTTTGCAAGGCTTCTTTTTCTAATCCCATCTCTTTGTTTACAATCGATTTATCGATATTAAGAACTGCTAAATGCACATTATCTGTAGGATCTAAGGCTTCAATTTCCTTTATCGTTTCGAGTATTTTTTTGTAATCAGCATTGGTAGCATAAGCGAAAAGTAATTTCATCTTCCCATCGATGATTCCTTTTTTATAATTGATTTCTGTTGAAGCTTTAATAATTTGTTCCAGCTTTTTTATATCATCCTCGGATGTGCTTTTGTCGCCGAATTGAGCAAGTTGCTGATCTATATTTTTTGGAGAAATGGATTGTTTTGAGCATAAAAAAAATGAAGTGAAAAGAAAAGAAAAAACAGGTAAAGATTTTGCTTCATAAGAGTTAAAGTTTTTTTAAGAATTTTTAAGTTTTTAAGAAATTTTGTTCAATGTTAAAATTATTACTAATTCTTCTTGAAAGAAGCTATTGATCATATCTCCAACCGAAGAATTATAATACCACAAAAATACATTTCTTTATAATTTGTTTACCATTTTTATAATAATTATTTCTTACAATTATTCATTTCTAATATTAATTAATGGATTGATAATCAGTTGTGCTTTTTTGTAAAACTTTAAACTTGAAATTTTCTTCAAAAGCATAAAAATATAAAGAATAATTACCCTAAATCATTCACTGAAATCTTTGTAAGTATCACTGATTGTTGATATTATTGCGGGACTTTTAGTGTAATTTGAAATCAAACAAAGTGAAAAATTGTTATTGATTTAATATTTATCAGTTTAAAATTTAAAGTTGGATTTTGCTGTTGATATCTTTCTAAAGCCGACAAGTTTTTTTATTTAAATAAAGACAATATCCTTGAAATTCATCTTTAATTAGTTGTGTTTTTGTGAGTTTTTCAAGCCAGATATTGTCGTATCATCAAGTTGTACGATTCTAAGACACACAGAAAAAAAATGGAAGCACATTTGTATGAGGAGTGGAAAGAAAAATCTTCCCTGGCCCTGAAGGGAAGGTTTTTTCTTATTCTTTTGTTGCTGTTTTCCTGCTTTCAGTCTTTGCACGGAGCTAATGGCAATCCTCCCTCGGAAAGCAATCCAGAAAGAATATCAGATGAAAAGCCTGAACAAAAATCTGTTAAAATCTATGTAACAGGCGGTGCTGAAATTTCCTTTGCTGAGAATGCAATTGTTTCTCCGATTGTTATCATCAAAGATCATCCTCAAAAACAAATTCTTCGGGTAAAACAAAAAAGACTTAAGAAGAAAATTAAGAGAAAACAAGAGAAAGTAGTTCAGACTGTTGCTAAACCTTCAAAAATATTTTTATACGAAAATCAAAACAGAAGCCAGCTAGATACTGTAAATGAAAGTTTAGGAAAAGGAATTATTACTTCTCATCAAACAATTGTATTTGCTATTATCAGATTTTTCCTGTTACATTTTATTCTCTTTTCAACTTTATATTTAATTTTTTACGATAACGAAAATATTCTTTTCAGAAGAATTTTAGGACGAAATTTCCAACGTCCTCCGCCATTTTAGCTTTAGTTTAAATCTTTTGGATTTTGATAAATCAGACACAGCTTTTAGAAGCAAAAAAGTAAAATAAATAATAAACTAATAACTAAAATGAGAAAATTATTACCTCTCTTACTCGCTTTTACCACGCCTCTGATGGTATTTGGGCAGTCTCCGGGTGGAGTTGTCCCTGCGGCTTGGTACAAGGCAGATACTTCGGGCTCATTGTTTTCAGATGCAGGAGTTACCAATTCTGCGAATAATACTACGGTATATCAATGGAATGATGTTCAAGGGAAAGGTTTTAACCTTTTGCAAACCAATGCCGGGTTGCGCCCTACTTTTTCTAACAGTACAACACTCGCTAATTTTAATCCAACAGTTACATTTCAAAGTAAATGGATGGAGTTTCAGCCAGGAACAGGTATCAATATTATAGATCGTGTAAACGGAACTTTGTTTACAGCAGGATATATTAATACATTAACGGGATGTGGTATTTTCGGATTTGATTCTACGATGGATTATCCGGGACTACATACCTCTAATAATGGTTTGTATAATTTGCTTTTCTTCACGGGAGGGCCTGGCTATGTGGGATTAAGCAGTAATACTTTTCAGGATAATCATTACTTTACCGCAGGAAGCAGCTGGCAAAACGGAGCCGGAACAAATGCTTCCTATGCTGCGGCTACCGTATCTCTTAATGGAAACCGGACAGATTATTCTGGAAGTCAGCTTCAAAATGCAATTCAGGACGTGAATGCAAGAGATATTCGGGTAGGAGGAGATACCAATTGGGGATCTATAAACGGGCAAATAAACGAAATGCTTATTTTCGAAGATCGACTTACGGTTGATGAAATGGATAGGGTAGAGTCTTGTTTATCAATTAAATACGGAACCACCTATGCTCAGGGAACCAGAGATTATAAAAATTCTGCCAGTGCTGTCGTTTGGGCTTCTGCTACGAATGCCACATACAATAAAAATATTGCAGGTATTGCCAGAGATGCTACAGGTTTGAACCAAAAACAATCATGGAGCGTAAATCCGGGTAGACAATTACTAATCGGAACCACGGGTTTAGCCAATACAAATGCAGCGAACTCAACAGCTCTTACAGCAGGGCAATATCTTATCTGGGGAGATAATGGTTTGGCTAAAACCTCCACTGTTCCTATTTCGGGGATTTCTGGAGTTAACTACCGTTTTGCATCAATTTGGAAAGCTCAGAATACAGGAAGTGTAGGCACGGTGCGTATTGCATGGCCAGCCACTCTGAAAAATCTTAAGCTTGTTCAAAGTTCTGATGCTACATTTGACGGTACCGATACAGTAACCGACATGAGTGCCAATACTCAAACCATAAACGGAGTGACTTATAATTATGCTGATGTAACTATTGCTAATGGACAATATTTCACTTTAGCATCTTATGTTCAGGCTCCGGGAGGGGTTGTGAACGGATTGACGCAATGGTATAAAGCAGATGCAGCAGCTGTAAATACAGGAGACGGAACAGATGTTACAGCATGGACGGATCAGATATCGGCTACCGTTTCTTCACAGATTTCAACTGCACCGCTGCCTAAGTATAAAACCGGAGCTATTAATTATTTTAATTTCAATCCGGGGGTTAATTTTACGGCTATTCAGCAGATGATAGGAAATATTTCCGATCCTACATTGAATAGTATTAATTATGACATCATTACCCTTACCAAAGAAGGGATGACGGGAACCCGCTTCTTTAATATCGGGATGAATAATACGACATTTAACGGTGCTAATTGGGATCAGCCGGGGCTTTATGCAGACGGAACCATCGGTTTCAGAAATAATGCCGGCAGCGGAACTGTGTATGCGGCTAATCCGGGGTCTATTGCTTTTGATGCCAATATTCCGAGTATTATGTATCAAACATTTACAGATACTACTTTAAGCAAAGGGGTAAATGGTAATGCCAACGGTACTACGGCTACTCACAGTGCGATCGGTTTAGTGACAGGAGGACATATTTTCGGAGCAAATGGCGGAGTGAACCCTCCAGGAGGAGACGATTGGGGATTTGTAGGAAATATCGGTGAAGTAGCAGTGTACGGCAGCGGAAATGTAACACCAGCTGAAAGACGAAGAATTGATTCTTATTTAGCCATAAAATATGGAATTACATTAGGAAGAACTTCCACGGACAATTATGTTTCGGCAGGAAGCGCAGTGATTTGGGATGGAGCAACTAACAGTGCTTACAATAATAATATTGCAGGGATTGCAAAAGATGATGCATCGGCGCTTGATCAAAAACAATCTATAAGCGTAAATGCAGGAAAGCAGCTTATTATTTCGACGACAGGTTTTGCGGTAAATAATGCCGCGAATACAAGTTCTCTTTCAGACGGCCAATATCTGATCTGGGGAGATAATGGTCTGCAAAAAACTCCTACCGTTGCAATTGCCGGAATTTCCGGAATTAATTATCGGTTTGCCTCAATTTGGAAAGCTCAAAACACAGGAAATGTAGGAACAGTAAGAGTTACATGGCCTGCCGGATTGACCAATTTAAGGCTAATCCAAAGTAGTGATGCTGTATTTGATAGCGGAGATACGGTAACAAATATGGCGAATAATACCCAAACTGTAAATGGAGTAACCTACAATTATGCAGATGTAACATTGGCGAATGGTCAATACTTTACTTTTGCAGCTTTTGTGCAAGCTCCAGGTGGGGTAGTTGGTGATTTGAGAGTATGGCTGAAACCTGATAACGGATTTTCACCCTCCGTTTGGCAGGATAAATCAATCAATGCCAATGATTATACACAAACCAATGCTGCCAGACAACCTTTCGTAGCTACTGCGATGTATAATTTTAATCCGGTTGTAGATTTTGGGGGTTCGGCATCTGCGGATGGTCGATTTATGGCATTTCCTTCCGGCGGACCTTTTACAGCGAACGGACTGAGTGCTACATTTTTCTCAACTACTTTAACGAGAACAGGGGGAACAAGCGGCTACAGAGATATTTGGGGCTTTGGCGGAACGACGGCTACAGCAAGCTTAACCAATGCAAATTCACCTACAGTAACCAAACTTAACAATGATATTGTATTGTATGATTCTACAACATCTGCATTTTCAGGACAATATCCCGATAATCAGTTCTTGTTAACAGATGCATCTTATACAGTAGGAGTAGCTGGAATAAAATATGGACTTAATGGTGCAACCGCAAATACAACTCAGACAAGAACAGCAGGGAATTCCCTTCAGGCCAACGGAAGTATTCTGGGTTCTCAGCCGGAAGTAATGAACGGAATGATGGGAGATATGATTGCTTATGAAAGAGATCTTACTGTTGCAGAGAAGATTAAAGTAAGAACATACAGCAGCGTAAAGTACGGAATTACCTTGCCGCATGATTATGTATCGTCTTCTAATCAAACAGTTTGGGATAATACGGCAAATTCCGCATATAATAAAAATATTTTTGGTATTGCTAATGATTTTACTTCATCGCTATATCAGAAGCAGTCAGTAAGTATTAATGATGGGCAAAAGTTGGTGATAGGAGCCGGGGGAGCTTTAGCTAATACAAATACCGCTAATACGAATACGCTGACAGATGGCCAGTTCCTGATCGTTGGAGACAATGGTTTAAAACAAAAACCAATGGTGGCAATCAGTGGGGTAAACGGAGTTAATTACCGTTTCGAATCTGTTTGGAAAGCTCAGAATACAGGAAGTGTTGGGACTGTGCGTATTGCGTGGCCGGTTGGTTTATCAGCATTAAGGTTGATTCAAAGTTCGGATACTACTTTTGATGGTACCGACACCGTGACGAATATGAGTACAAATACTCAAATAATCAATGGAGTAACTTACAATTATGCAGATGTAACATTGGCTAATGGTCAGTATTTCACTTTTGCAGCGTTTGTTCATGCGCCTGGTGGGGTGTTCTCTTCTCTTTGGTACAGAGCAGACAAAGGATTGGCTCCGTTGGCTGGTGCGGTTACAACTTGGACAGATTACTCTTCTGGTCAGGTTCCGGTTTCGCCTGTATTGTCAGGTGCTACATCGGCTCCTTCTTCAGTTGATGGAATTGGGCTCAACTTTAACTTTAATCCTGCGATAACATTTGCTGCGGCCAATGCGTTAGGAAATACTAGTGTATTGAATCCTACAACAGGAGGAAATTATACGGTTTATACCAGTACAACAGCGGCTACAGGAGACAGAATTGTGGGATTAGGATATTCTAATTTAACAGGAGGATCAAACTACGACAGCCCGGGAATAGGAGCAGATGTCGTAGGTTTGAGAAATGCTGCAGGAAACATTATGATGTCTTATTCCGCAGCAACAGGTTATAAATACACCCAATTTACAAACACCACAATTGCAAGAAATATATTTACCACCACCAATTTTTCAAGAGCATTAAATGGAGATGTTGCCGGAGCGGGTTCTACCTACACAAGCACAACTACGGGGCCTGATGGAGGCATTATTTTTGGTAGAAATGCCAATAACGGTGGCGACGATGGCGGTTCTGGCGTTACAATGTCTGAAACCATTGTTTTTGATGGAGTACTTTCCGCCAATGATGTGAATAGAATTGATTCTTATTTGGCGATAAAAGGAGGTATTACTTTAAATACAATCAACACGCCGAATTATCTGAGCAGCAGCTCAGCAAATGTTTGGAACGGTTCTGCGAATACAGGTTACAACAATAATATCTTCGGTATTGCGAATGATTTCCTGTCTGCTTTAGATCAAAAACAATCCAAAAGTATAAATGTTGGTCAGAGATTAATTATCGGGGCAGGCGGAGCATTGGCAAATACAAATGCTTTAAACACAAATACTCTAACAGACGGGCAGTTCCTGATGGTTGGAGATAATGGTTTAAGACAAAATCTATCCGTTCCTTTAAGTGGAATTACAGGCGTTAATTATCGTTTTGAATCTATCTGGAAAGCGCAAAACACAGGCACTGTCGGAACAGTACGTATTGCGTGGCCGGTTGGTTTAACAGCGATGAAATTAATTCAAAGTAGCGATGCAACATTCGATGGAAACGATACGGCAACAGATATGTCTGTCAATACACAAACGATAAATGGTGTTACCTATCATTATGCAGATGTAACGATAGCGAATGGACAGTATTTTACATTTGCAGCTTTTGCACATGCGCCGGGAGGTGTTGTGAATGGTTTGAGCCAATGGTACAGAGCAGATATTGATGCTTCGAATACAGGAAACGGTACTGATGTTACTTCCTGGAAAGATTATTTTGGAGGTACAATTTCCGGGCAGATTGCAGGAAAAGTTTTACCTAAATATAAAATAGGAGATGCTACATCATTCAACTTTAATCCGGGGATTAGTTTTACAACTATTACTCAGACTTTAGGTAATAATACCATACAGACTATATCAAATACCAATGTAGATGTTTTCACATTTACAAAAGAAGGTATGACTTCTTCCGGAAGCCCAAATCCGCATTTCTTCAGTATTACAGAAGATAATTCTGTAACGAATATTGACGCTTGGGATTATTTGGGATTATATCCGAATGCCAATATTGAAAGAAGGGTCGTGGGTGGCGGAAC
This sequence comes from Chryseobacterium sp. GM_Chr_2, assembly GCF_026540445.1. Lineage (NCBI taxonomy): Bacteria > Pseudomonadati > Bacteroidota > Flavobacteriia > Flavobacteriales > Weeksellaceae > Chryseobacterium > Chryseobacterium sp. GM_Chr_2. Next base: position 2,815 of record NZ_JALNUD010000009.1, on the reverse strand, counting down.
TCAGATTTTAGGTTCGGGAGTCAATTTTTCCACAACGATTCCTAGTATTATGTATAACACCTTTACCAATACCTCTTTTGCAAGAGGATTGAATGGTGCAGCCAACGGAACCACGGTTTCTACAGGCGCTGTAGGATTAGCGTTAGGAGGTCATGTCTTCGGAGACACCCGTTGGACAGGAAATACCAGCGACAACGGAGGTATCGTAGGAGATATTGGTGAAACCATTATTTATGGTGGCGGAAATATTACCGTTGCAGAAAGAAGAAAAGTAGATACTTATTTGGCTGTAAAATACGGTATTACCTTAGGTCGTGTTGCAACAGATAATTATGTTTCATCAGCAGATGCTACGATTTGGAATGGAGCTTTCAATACAACTTATAATAACAACGTATTCGGTTTGGCTAAAGACGATATTTCAGCTTTACACCAAAAAGTTTCTAAGAGTGCGAATTCGGGAACCATTCTTACGATGGCAACCAATAATGATTTTGTATCTCAGAATATTGATGTATCAAGAACGGCTTTATCGGGCGATCAGAAATATTTCTTAACAGGAGATAACAATATCACCGCAACTCCAATGAATGCAGCTAGCTTTATTACGGGCAATAATGCAAAGGTGATTCAAAGAAGTTGGCTTCTTCAAAGAACAGGAACGATCAACAGAGTGTATTTTCAGGCAGATCTATCCGCTTACGAAAGTCAGTTTTATCCCTCAAATCTGGTGTATATGGTAGTGGCAGATGATGCGAGCTTTGCTACAAATAGAGTTCTGGTTCAGGGAACCAAGGTTTCCGGGAAGTGGGAATTCAATTATAATTTCGATTCTGAAAACACAAAACGTTACATTACTTTTTCAACATTTGAAAATCCTTTAACTACAGCTTGCTATAAACCTGGAGCCATTGCCAGTGCAGGAAACCCTGCGCTTCCGGGTAAAATAGGAATTACTTCTTTAACCAGAACATCAGCGATGAGTGCTACAGATAATTTCCCTGCAATTCGCACCGGAGCATGGATGGTTTTGGAAGCTAAAACTAAAGGTTTTGTGGTGAATAGATTGGCATTCAATGCTTCCGGAAATCCTGTGGGAATCCCGCCTGCCAATTTTGTGGAAGGAATGGTACTGTATGACACCACCAACAAATGTCTGAAAATGTATACCTCACAAGATGGAGGAACTACTTTCGGATGGTATTGTATAACGACACAAACCTGCCCAGATTAAAAAATAATTCAGAGGTTGAGTTTTATTTCTGCTCAACCTCTTTTATCAAAATTTAAATGAATTATCATGAAAAAAATAATTATATCATTCATTGTTCCTGTTGCGATTTGCATACAAGCACAAATTGGAGTCAGCAGACCGGATGTGGCGAATGGTTCGGTATCTGTTCAGTTTAGTGATGCTGAAAACAGAGGTCTCGTACTTCCGTATGTTGTTGATAAAAGTGGAATTACACAAAACGGAACCCTCATTTACGATACCACAGATCATAAGGTGAAATATTTAAAAGACACCAATACGTGGTTTGATCTGAGTGTAGATGCAACAGGAACCGCCAATCTTGGCATTCAGGGAAATGATAAAACCGAGCAGCCGGGAGCAAAAATTGCCATCGGAACCACTGCAGGAACAGACACAACTCCCGGGATTCTTGTGTTGTCTGATGCCGACAAAGCAATGATTCTTCCCAAAGTCGCCAGTCCGCATCTGAATATCATTAATCCAAGTGCCGGAATGATGGTTTATGATACGACAAAACGCCAATTAGCCGTCTACAACGGAACAGTTTGGAGTTTTTGGAAACCTTAATCGGATTAATTATTAAAAGTAAAATCAACTGTATCTGGTTGATGTTTATTTAGTTTTCAACCTTGATGAAATTTTCATCAAGGTTTTTTTTGATTTACCATTAGCTTTATTTTTAAACTAGAAGATATTGCTGAATCTCTTTAAACTGTTTTTCTCCATATTGTCATCCAGTGGGGATCTAAGCGTAGTATTAGATATTCTAATCGAAAGATTCGAGCCGGGATGACAAATGTGGTGGAAATTATATATAGCGATAGCCCAAAACGAAGTTTGAAAATACAGCTTCATAGAATCAACTTGTTGATTTCTCTTTGCTCACTTGAATGTTTTACATTTAAATTAAAACTTTGCGTCAAAAAAATAAATTTAAGTGAATTAATAAAAACAAAAAGAGTGAATCCAAACAGATTCACTCTCTTTCCTCTTCATTAAAATCCAACGGTTTTTTAAGACTGGATAAACTCCAGAATATCTTTATTAATTGTTTCTGCTTCCGTAGTCGGCATTCCGTGAGGGAAACCAGGGTAGGTAATTAGCTTACCGTTTTTCAATAATTTAGCAGATTTTACCCCTGCATTTTCGTAAGGAACGATCTGGTCGTCTTCACCGTGAAGTACCAAAACAGGAATATCAACCGCTTTCAAATCTTCTCTGAAATCTGTTTCAGAAAATGCTTTAATTCCTTCATAATGAGCAACGATGCCACCCATCATTCCCTGTCTCCACCAGTTTCTCTGGATGCCTTCTTTTACATCAGCGCCTTCTCTGTTATATCCATAGAAAGGAACTGTAAGGTCAATATAAAACTGCTGTCTGTTGTTCAACGTCTGATCTCTGATATTGTCGAAAACTTCGATCGGAACTCCATCCGGATTGCTTTCGTTTTTCACCATAATTGGCGGAACTGCGCTTATTAAAACCGCCTTTTTAGCTCTTCCGTTAGCATATTTGTTTACATAACGAATAACTTCGCCACCACCTGTTGAATGACCT
>NZ_JALNUD010000008.1:0-224031 GCF_026540445.1 Chryseobacterium sp. GM_Chr_2 | reverse complement strand
ATCAAATATTTTTCTTTTGTCTTGAAACAAAAGAAACAAAAATTCAAGACTTGAAACCTTCAGCTAAAAATAAAACATGTTTGCTAAAATTCTAAACTCGCGCGAATTTAACTGTAACCTTTTGATTCAAGTATAGCCTCGCGCTCAAACATTAGAATTTTATTAACGTTCACATCTTTTATTTTCTTAACGCTTCAGCTTCCTATGTCAATTTTTAAAAGATATTGCTTCTAACAGAAGAATTTTTCCAAAAGACATCATTAAGATAATTAGCAAAAATCTTTTTACTTTTTACTTTTTACTTTTTACTTTTTACTTTTTACTTTTTACTTTTTACTTTTTACTTTTTACTTTTTACTTTTTACTTTTTACTTTTTACTTTTTACTTTTTACTTTTTACTTTTATCAAAACAAATCATCCTTTTTATATTCTAAAGGAGATTTTCCGGTGTGTTTTTTGAAAAACTTGCTGAAAGCGGCCTGATCTGAGAATTTTAACTGCGAAGCGACTTCATTTACATTAGCATTGGAGTCTTTCAGTAAAATCTTAGATTCAATTAATAAAACATGATGAATGATATCTCTAGGAGATTTATAAATAGTTTTATTAATGACTTTGGTTAAATATTTTCGGCTGATAAATAGCTGATCTGCATAAAACTGAACATTATGCTGCTCTTTAAAATGTTGTCTTACAAGGATGAAAAAGTTGGTGGTGATCTCGTCTTCACGATAACTCACTTTATTTACTTTCTCGGTTTTCTTCATATAGTTATCCATCTCATAAATAACGAGAGAGAAGTGATGCCAGATCATTTCATTGAAATAATAATTCTCTTTTTCGGTATCATTTAAAGATTTAAGCTCATCTAAATGAAAATGTATTCTCTTATAAATTTCCGGTTCGTTTCGGATAATATTGGTGGGATCTTCTGAAAGACTTTTCAGAACATCATTTGATTTATAATTGAAGCCTGCATTAGAAATAAAGTCGAGGGAAAAGAAAATATACTTGGCATTATAATCATCAGATATTTCTTCTACCCAAAAAGTTTCTGCAATGGGACAAAAAATGATATCACCTTGCTGAACATCGTAACTTTTATCTGATAACCGGAAGCGAATGTACCCTTTTTCAATTAAAAAAACAGTAAAATAGTCGGAACGATAAGGCATATTGAGCTTTACTGAATAATTTACCTTATCAATATTCATCACCACGAATTCTTTTATTCTTAAATCGAATTCTACTTGATTTAATAATTCTTCGAAAGTAAAATGAGAAATGAAACTTTCTGTTTTCGGGATGAATTTTTTAGACATGAACGGTAAAAATTTAGGCGAAATTAATAAATAAAAAAGGGTAAACCATTAGATTTTTAATTGAAATCCTGAATCATATTGTTTGAGATTATTTAAAAATAAAGGAATGTCTTTTACTATTTGATGGCTGTGAAAAACTCCGTGAGGAAGGTCATTATTCAGAACAATCATCGCTATTTCTGTAGCGACAATTGCTGTTATTTTACCTTCATTGTTTCCGTTAATGCTTAACTCCTTTGTATTTCCTGACTTATTTTTTGCTATAATTTTTACGGCGTAAAGATCTGTACCTAAAGTGAAGTTATGAAAACTTTTAATCGCAAGATTTTGGATTTTTTCGTTTTTAAATAATTTAGTAATCTTTAATTTTCTAAGAATGGAAGTAAGATTTGTAAACCATTTTACATCAAAAGCCATTCTGGTTTCAACTTTTGGAATTTGTAAAGTATTTAATAAAACATGCTGGTCTGAAAAATCAAAAAGATAGAAGCTTCTTTTACCTAAAAGCTCGGTTTGAATTGGTTTTGTGAAGCTTTTCATGATTTTGTTCTTTCCGTTTTCTGAAAGTTGATATTGAGAATCAATATTATTGAAAGTCCATTTATAAGCAGCTTCGCCATGTTTTTCTCCTAATCCAAGAAGAACAAATATGTCGATGGAAGTTGTGTTTTGAAGTTCAGTAGTCGCATATTTTGCTAAAAGATTTGTAATTCCGGGGGCAAGACCTACACTTAAAACCACTGTCGATTTGTTCTCAATAGCCAATGATTTTAAATTTTCAATGCTTTTTAATGTTTTATACTGAGCAGAAATATCAATATAATGTATGTTTTTAGAGATGCAGTATTCCACAAAATCGGTGTTGGTTTGATCTAAACACATGATGACCAGATGAACATCATTAAGGATTGAAAAATCAGTTATATTATTGATATTTAATTGATAAGGAATGACTTTATGGTGAAGTTTCTCTGCTGTTTTTTTAGCCTTGGAAAGATTTCTGCCCGCAACGATAATTTGACTAGGAAATTTTTTCGATAAATTGTCTGCAATGATGCTTCCTACAGCTCCGTACCCTCCAACGATAAGTATTTTGTTTTTCATAGCAATAATCTTTTTGCAAAGATTATCATTGGGCATATGAATTTGTTATAAAATTCAGGGAGTATGTTGTGCAATTATGGAAAAGATAATTTATAGGAATATTTTTTTATAATTGAACTTCGCTTAATTATAATTTAAGATATTATTTTAAAGATTGCCCTTATTAGAGGTAAACTCTATTTTGATAAATATAAGATTTGATTTAATAAAAAAGAAAATTACGATACATGATATGCTTTTTACAGTTCTTATTTTATAATTGACGGTTCTTGTTTTATCTTTTACCTTAGCAGTTTTAACTTTTACGATCTTGGTTTTATCATTAACATCATCAAGTTTATCTTATGTGATGCTCATTTTATACTTTACTGTGATCGTTTTATGTTTTACATCAACAGTTTTAACTTTTACTACACTAAGTTTATTATTAACGTTACTCAATTTAACTTGTACAATGTTCGTTTTGTTTTTTACGGCAACTATTTTATATTTAACTATGCTTTGTTTATTTTAAATTTTGAAAAATATATAAAAATCATTTCGTTAAAAAGTTAATGCCTCCATAGAATTTACAATTCAATAATTAATTCTTTATTATAACCATTGTATTTTTCATCGATATATCCGTGTGGATTACAAATGATTTCAGTATTTAAAATCTTGTAGCGTGAAGGTGTATGAATATGCCCGTGAATCCAAAATAAGGGTTGATGTTCTATGATAAAACTTTCTAAATTTGAAGCATATGCAGAGGTAATCGGATCTTCTTTATACTCTTCCGGAACCGATTGCAGACTTGGCGCGTGATGGGTAACGACAATATTTTTGAATCCTTTTGAATTTTCCAGACTTTCCTGTAACCACAGTTTTGAGAACTGATGAATTTTAAATGTATCTACCGTTCTCATTTTTGAATACGATGGATCTCTGGTAATTTTCTTGTAATCATTCATCTTAGATTGACACAACATCCCGTAGTATCGTGGATCTCCAAAGATGGAAAAGTCCGTCCATAATGTTGCGCCATGAAAACGAATATTTTCTATGTCTACAAAAGAATTTTCCAGTACATGAATGTTTGAATCCTGGGCTGCAGCTTTTATTTTATTCAATGTTTTCGGATAAGAGCCTTTATAATATTCGTGATTTCCAAGAATATAGATCACGGGCTTTTCGGGAATTTTTGTTTTCACCCATTCGATGCCTTTGGTTCCGAGATTGGTATCTCCGGCGAGGATCACAAGATCTGCATTATCGAAAGATAGATCTGTGATGCCAAATTCCTGATGGAGATCGCTGATGATTTGAATTTTCATGCTGATAATATGGGCAAATTAAAGTAAAATATTTTAGATTGTCCTATTTTTTTTGCTCAATAAATGGCAAGTGTAATATTGATTTTATTTCTCCCTGATTTTGCAGATTACGCAGATTTTAAATTGTTTGAACATGAAGCTTATATCTGTGAAAATGGGCGGAAATTAAAAAAAATGTGAATTCGAGGCCAGTAAATTCCTTGAAAAAACAATTCGGAGACACCATTAGATATCTCCGAATTATTATTAACAATATATCAATGAATTATGAAACTGCCATAGTGGCTTTTTTTATTTTCGTTTCTTTCAGAATCAGATAGATTAATATTCCTAATGCGATGACAGCATAACTGATCAGGATTTCTAAACTTAAACTTCCGACAGCAAATTGTGATGGGAAAACTTGGCTCATTAAAGTCATAAAAGATAATCCGATTCCTGCTCCTAAAAAGTAACTTGTGGTGCTTAAACTGGAAGCTACGCCGTAATGTGCAGGCTGAATATCCTGAATTCCTAAGATTGATAATCCTGTGAAGCAAAACGTCATCCCAATTCCGGAAATGCACGCTGCTCCTAATAAAACAATAGCCAACGGATGCCCTGTGTACACTGAAATAAATAGCAATGATGAACCCAACAGCATAAATGACCAGCCCAAAATCCCAATCTGTGTGGAGCTTAATCTTTTAGAAACATGTGGTAATATAAATTTTGAAACCCATGCCGACAAAATACTAAACGGAACCAATAACAACCCTGCCGATGCAGAACTGTGGTGCATATCTTTTTGTAACATCAATGAAATCAGAAATAAAAATCCAATGAAAAATGCTCCCAATGTAAAGAAAACGATATTTGCTACCATTAATGATCTTTGTTTTACCAATTGAAGATCAATCAACGGTTGAGAAATTGTTTTTAATCGATAAAAAACCAACCCTAACAGCAGAACAGATAAAGCTAACGACCCTATAATGAAGAACGTATGTTCTTTGATTTGAATTAATTCGTGTGTTCCGTAAGTTAAACTCAGCAATCCTAAAACCAATAATATTCCTGAAATAAAATCTGTATTTTGAGGTTTTTCGTTTCTTTCGTCTTTTGGTAAAAATTGATAAGAAAAAATCAATGTAAAGAAAAGAATCGGAACATTGATAAGGAAAACCCAATGCCAGCTTAGATAAGTGGTGATGATTCCCCCGATCGACAAACCGCTTCCCGAACCAATAGCCGCAAAGGAACTGAAAATTCCCACCGCTTTGTTTCTCTCCTGTTCTTCTCTAAAGGTATTGGTAACAATAGACATGGCAGACGGCATAATAAAAGCTGCGCCTAATCCCTGCAATGCTCTGAAGATTGCCAATGATTCAAAGTTTGTAGATAAACCAGCTCCCAAAGATGTCAACATAAAAATTAAACCACCGATTAGGAAGATTTTCTTTCTTCCGATTTGATCTGATAATTTTCCTCCGATAATTAAAAATCCGCCAAAAAACAATACATATAAAGTCTGCAACCACTGTACGGTAGAAGCGTTGATATTGAATTGCTCCTGAATGGAAGGAATCGTTAAATTAATAATAGCAATATCCAAAGCCTCCACAAATGTTCCTACTGATGCGAGTATTAATATTAAATTTTTCCTTGAGTTCATATCATTCAAATTTCCTGCAAAATTAAAATTAACAGAACGTTTATAAAAATTATATGCTAAATTTGGAACGTATTTAATTTTAAAAACAACTTAAAAGAACATTCATTCTATTTAAGATTATTAAACTTTCAAAAACAGAACAAATGGCTACAGAAAATTATACTCCCGACGAAAAAGATCTTTCTATCCTGAGACTTCTGCAAAAAGATGCTAAACTGAGTGTAAGAGATATTTCAGCAAGAATTAACCTCAGCCCTACCCCAACCCATGAGCGCATTAAGCGTATGGAAAAGGCCGGAATCATTAAAGAATACACAACCGTTCTTGACCGAAAAAAGATAAACAAAGGCATGATGGTGATTTGCATGATTGCTTTAAATGTTCATAATAAAAAAACCGCCGGAAAATTCATTGAGGAAGTTGGAAAATTAAAAGAGGTCGTTGAATTTTATAACATCAGCGGAGATTTTGATTTTATGCTAAAAATTCTGGCTCCGAATATGGATGAATTTCATGAGTTTTTTGTGAATAAACTTTCTGAAATTGAAGGCATTGGGCAAACAAAAAGCATTTTTGTAATGAACAGTATTAAGGAAAGTGTACAGATTTTGTAAATGAAAGGAAATTAAATCATTACATTAAAATCATTACCATAGAGAAAGGATATAATGGTTTGCAATTAAAATCCGTAAATTTGCCGCATGAATAACGATACCATTTGTGCACTGGCTACGGCCAATGGAATAGGTGCTTTAGGCATTATCAGAGTTTCCGGAAATGAATCTTTATCTGTCGTACAGAAATCTTTTCCTGGTAAAAACCTTGAAAAACAAAAATCCCACACCATTCACTACGGATATTTTATGGATGGCGAAGAGGTGATTGACGAAGTAATGTTGTCTATATTTTTAGCACCTCGAACTTTCACCACAGAAAATTCGGTTGAAATCACCTTCCACGGTTCGCCACATATTGGAAAACGTATTCTTGAAACTTTGATTAAAAATGGCGCAAGAATGGCAAAAGCCGGAGAATTTACACTTCGTGCCTTTATCAATGGAAGGATTGATCTTTCCCAAGCGGAAGCCATTGCCGATGTTATTGCGTCTGAAAATGAAGCATCAAGAAAAGTCGCTATTAATCAGTTGAAAGGTGGAATCACCAATGAAATATCATTTTTAAGAACAGACTTATTAAATTTTGTTTCATTGATTGAACTTGAACTGGATTTTGCAGAAGAAGATGTAGAATTTGCAGACAGAACAGCTTTGAATCAGCTATTAAATAAGATAGAATTAAAATTAAATTCGTTAATTGAAAGTTTTCAATACGGAAACGCAATTAAAAACGGAACTGCTGTTGCCATCATAGGAAAACCTAATGCCGGAAAATCGACATTATTAAATGCTTTGTTGAAGGAAGAAAGAGCGATTGTAAGTAACATTGCCGGAACTACGAGAGATACCATTGAGGAAGTTTTACATATTAAAGGACATGCTTTTCGTTTGATTGATACAGCCGGATTGCGTGAAACAATGGATGAAATTGAAGCAATCGGTGTAAAAAAAGCCAAAGAAAAAGTAGAAAACGCCAATATTCTTGTATACTTAGCGGATGCAGCAACAGAAGATTTTTCTGAAGATATTGAAATGATAAAATCTTTGTTGAGAGAGGATTTGAAATTGATCATTTGTGCTACAAAAATTGATGATGTTTCTCCGACAACGTATGAAAAAGTGGAAGATATTTTCCGAAATGAAATTGCTCACGAATTCGATTTTATTAAAATTTCTGCTGTTGAAAATCAAAATATTCAGGATCTGAAAAACGAATTATCTTCTTACGTAGAACAACTGAAAGCTTCTGAAAATAATGTAATCATTACCAATCAACGTCATTTTGAAGCCCTGCAAAAATCTTTGGACGCTGTAAATAAAGTGAAAGAAGCCATAACATTTCAAATCTCAACAGAATTACTTGCTTATGAACTTAGAAATGCTTTAGAGCATCTTGGTGAAATTTCAGGCGAAGTAACCAATGATGAAGTATTGGGGAATATTTTTTCTAAGTTTTGTATCGGAAAGTAACACATTTTTACATAAAATAAAACAGCCATTTCTTCTCTGAATGGCTGTTCATTTATATAAAATCATTTAACAAATCAAAAGTAATCGATACTCTCCGTCATTTTCGATGGGAGCCCTGTGAATACAAGGCAGAACTTTTTGTTGCGGATGATCTACGGCTAATCTCCAAAGATTTTTCAAACCTAGATTAATCGGTTGGGAATCAGGTTTGGGCTCAAAATGTAAATCAAAATAATTCTCTTTCAGAAAAGATTCAAAATCTTCTTCTGAGCCGTCATGCAATTCTTTAAGCTTTTCGCGAATTTCAGGAATCAAAATTTTTAGTATAGCCTGATCGTTCGGTAAAATATCACTCGACGCCCCATAATAGGTACATAAGAAAGTATCGGTTCCGATCGGAGAACGGTCAACATGATAAGAATACACATCGGTTGAGATAAAATCAAACTCATCATCTCGATCATAATTTTTAAGCAAATTAAGTGAAGGAGAAGCTCCGAAATCGGTTAGTGACTGCAAATCATCTAAGATAATTTTCCGGGCTTTACTACCCTTTTCAGATAATTCCAGCGCTAAAAGATCTTCAGCGAAAACTTCGGTAATATTATCTTTTAACTTAAGTTTAGAAACAATTTCTTTAAAATCTCCCTCTAAATTTCTCTCCCAGCATATTGCATTTTGGGTACCTTCAAAAGCGGTATTTATCAACTCAGCAAAGGAATAAACTACTTTTACCTGATTATTAAAGATTTCATTTTTCATGTATTCACAGATGCCTTAAATTAATTCTACAAAAATAAAGAAGAATTCCAAGCTAATAAATAATTGTTGAGAATTCTACTAATTTAAGTTTATTTCTAAAGATTTAATAATAAAAAAATCAACCCAGAACGAGATGATTTTACTGCAATTGAAATTTACTTTAGTATATATGAAAATGATTAGTGTTGATTTTTTGTAGATTTTCTAGAGGCGGCTGGCTTCGCCAGCCGCCTCCATAAAACTTAAAAATGAGCTTAAACAAATGCTCCTATCACAGCTAGGATCTCAGTCGTTCTATTCAAATTTTACCATTAGACACTACTTTTGTTTTTGTCCCAGTACTTGTATTTTCTCCAACCACTTTTTCCTTATAGCCTCATCAGAAGTCTTCACAATTCCCACATACGTCACTTTTCCAGGTTTTATTCCACAAAACTCTAAAACAGATCTTTTAAGCTGATTCACACTTGGTCGACCATAAAACCATCTATAATACCAACCCGGCTGATCCAAAGTCGTTATAATATGAGCAGACTTGCCTTTCAGCAATTTGTCCCACCAAACTGAATTTTCACGATATTTAAAAGCCATTCCGGGAAGAAAAAGTCGATCAATGAGGCCTTTTGTGATCGCTGGAAGTCCGCCCCACCAAACTGGATGAATCCAAACCAAATGATCTGCCCATTCAATTTTTTTCCATGCTTCGAGCAAATCAGGTTCAAGTTCCATTCTTTTCTGATAACCGAATTGCAAATTGGGATTAAACTTCAAATCAGCAATGACAATTTCCTTCACTCCTACACCCGATTCCAAAGCTCCTTTTTTATAAGCTTCAGCAAGACCAAAATTAAAAGACTTTTTGTTGGGATGACCATTAATAATTACGATTTTCTTCATGATTCAACCTGAATTATAATGGATGGATAATTCATCAACGATTCTAATAAAGATGTTGATTCATGAAGCTGATGACTGAAATACACTTTATTTTCAATATCAGTTTTCAACAGTTTTTCAGTATGTAAAACAGCAGACAAAGCTGTCAGTTCCGCTTGCCCTTCTCTACTTTGAAGACTGATTTTCTTCGTTTCTTCTTTATTTTTAATGATAATTTCAAAAACAGTCTGATCACCATTTCCACTGGCTGCAAAAATCATTTTTCTTTCTTTTAAAGATAAAATATTATAGAGTTTTATTTTCTGAAAAGCACCCAAAATCCAGGTTACAAATTTTGAACTGTACGTCATTTTTACACTTACCGTCGGGATATTTTCAATTTGATTTAGAATATACAGATCGGGAACATCAAAATTATAAACCTGTCGCTTTCCAATTCCAAAAGAGAAATCAAAGTATTCGGAATCTAGGAAATGTTTTATCGAAACAGGTTGATTATTTTTATAATTTACAAAAGGGTTAGCTACATTTTCTGCCATAAAATGAGCCGAACTTTCACCTGCTTTATCTTTCACAGAATAATAAACAAAAAGTTTTACTTCATCAATAGATTTCATTTTCAACGAAGCAACATTCACCAAACCTGCCACAATTCCGCCCATCCAGCCAGAACTGAAAACAATTTTGTTATTTACGGAATGATTTTTCGCAAACTTATAAGCTTTCATCAAATCAGGAGTAGGTTTTGTGATATCTAAATAATCTATTTCATGATCGATAGCAAAACGAAGCACATGATCTTCTTTATCATTCACAGAAAGAATAATTAGATGAATATTTTTCTCTAATATCTTTTCAAAGGTTGAAATTTTAGTCACATCAATGAATAAATTATTTTCACTGTTTCCACCTTTTCTGCCTCCGATAAAAATAGTAAGTTCTGGATTTCTTGAATGTAAAATTCGGGCAACGGTTTTACCCACCAATCCGGTGCCTCCGATAATTAAAATATTTGACTGCATTTTATTTTTTTCACAAAACTATTCAGTCACGACCTCAATCAACAGGACAAATGTCTAAAAAGAAATCTCTTTTCGAATTCGGCTCAAATGCCTTTGTGTAATTCCCAAATAAGAAGCAAGATATTGCAGAGAAATATCCTGAATATAATTAGGTTGGTTTTCAAGCAAAGCTTCATAACGCTTTGCTGCACTATCTCTTTGAAGTTGGAAAAATCGTTTTTCAAGTTCCAGATATTCCTGTTCTGCAATTACTTTTAAAAATAAAATCCAATTAGGATTTTCATTAACTAAGGTTTCAATTTTATTTTTTTTGATGATTAAGATCTCGGCATCTGAAATGGCCTGCATATTTTCTATGCTTGGTTTTTCAGAAATAAATGAAGAATAGGAAGCTATTAAATCATTGGGAAACCTGAAACAATATGTCATGTCTTTTCCATCATCAGAAATATAATAAGACCTAAAAATACCTAATTCTATAAAAGCAATTTCTTTACATTTTTCACCTTCACGAACAAAAAAATCATTTTTATTAAGTTTTTTTCTTTCAAAAAGCTGTAAAAAATCGTCGATTTCATTTTCTGAAAAAATATTGAAACTTTGAAAAAACTGATGGATCATTATTTTAAATTAAGTCTGAGGAAAAGTAATTTTCAAACAAAAATACATAAAAAAATCACCCCAGAACGAGATGATTTTACTGCAATTGAAATTTACTTTAGTATATATGAAAGTGATTAGTGTTGCTTTTTTGTTGATACAAAGATACCTTCAATTACATTCTTAGCATTCAGGATAATTACTAAAATTGTTTCCGTAAAAATACGGTTGTGAAAAATAAAAACGTCTTGCAATAAGTTTTACAAGACGTTTTTTATCTAAATTAATGAATAAGGTGAATAATATAATTCACAATTCATCAATAACTGTTCACTTTCTATAACGGACTTACCAATCCAAGGAACCAATCTTTCACATCGCCTTCCAAAAATGGAGCTATTTTTTCTTCACACGTTTTGTGATAAGCATTTAGCCAAGAAATTTCTTCTTCAGAAAGAATTTCTTTTACGATGGTATCTTTAAAGAATGGGCAGAAAGTCAATGTTTCAAACTCATAAAAAGTTCCGTGAATAGTTGTTTCAGATTCTTTTACTGCGATTAGATTTTCGTGGCGAATCCCGTAATCTCCTTCCAAATAATAACCTGGTTCATTAGAACAAACCATTCCCAACCAAAGTTCCTGCGGATTCATATCTTTTCTGATATTCTGCGGACCTTCATGAACGTTCATAAAACTTCCGACACCGTGGCCAGTTCCGTGGTTGTAATCTTTACCTTCCATCCATAAAGGAAGTCTAGCGATTGCATCAAGCTGAACGCCTCTGGTTCCTTTAGGGAATTTCACCATCGATAAACGGATCAAGCCTTGCAAAACCAATGTTGAATTTCTTTTAAAATCATCAGAAACAGCACCTAAAGCAAGTGTTCTAGTAATATCCGTTGTTCCTTCAAGATACTGACCTCCCGAATCCACTAAAATACTTGCATCATTGGTCACTTCTTTACTGCCTTCACTTTTAGCGGAATAATGCATAATAGCACCATTATCTTTATATCCAACAATGCTTCCGAAGCTTTCTCCTACAAAATTTTCACCTTCCGCACGGAAATCTCTCAGTTTTTCACCGATTGAATATTCGTTCATTGCTTCTTTTCCAGCATTGTGAGTCAGCCAGTAAAGGAATTTCACCATCGCTACTCCATCTCTCACCATTACTTTTCTGAAACCTTCCAGCTCTGTTTCGTTTTTCTGAGCTTTCATTAAATTTCCAGGAACTGCTGCTTTGATAAACTGATTATCAGATTTTAAAGCCTCATAAATAGATTGATTACTGTTTGGAGAAACCAAAACCGTTTGATTTTTATATTCCTTTAAATGATTGTAAAACTCTTCGTAGGGCATCATTTTCACAAAAGACTCATCCATTTGCTTTCTTGCTTCCACTTCCATTTTTTCTAGATCGGTAAACAGGATTGCATCATTTTTAGTAATGATGAGATAGCCTAAAAATACAGGGTTGCTTTCTACATCGCTTCCTCTTAAATTCAATGTCCATGCCACGTCGTCCAGACTTGCAATCACGTGAACTGTAGCCTCCTGCTCTTCCATTTTCTGACGAATTGCAGCAATTTTATCAATCACAGATTTCCCGGCTCTTTCTACAGGATGCACAAAAATCGGATTTTTCGAAGGCGTTCCTCTATCCGTCCAGATTTGCTTCAAAAGGGGATTATCTACCAGCGTAATATTTTTAGCGTTTAATTTTTGAGTTAGCAGCTCCCAATTAGCATGGGCAGTCGCCAAAGCATTCACTGCTACTTTTCCGTTTGCTGGAATTTCAGAAATAATCCAGTCGATATAATTGGGAGTTCCTTCCATTCCATCTTTAAAAAGATCGATTCCTGAACCGGCCAATTCAATGGGAGCTTGTGTAAAATATCTTCCGTCAGTCCAAAGTCCGGCTTTATCTTTCGTTACTACCACAAATCCTGCTGAACCTAAAAAACCAGACAACCACGCTCTCTCCTGCCATTCCTGCGGCAAATATTCACTCATATGCGGATCTGCAGAATATACTATAAATGCATCAACATTATTTTTCTGCATTTCTTCACGAAGCGCAGCTACTTTTTCCTTTGAAGTCATTTTTCAATAATTTTTAAAGAGGTGAAGTTACGAATTTTTTGAGGCTTGAAAGAGAATTTGAAGAGTTTTTTAGCTTCGAAATTAAAGCTCTTTTTCAAGTCAATTTTCAGCCATCATCTTACTTTCTTATTTATTAGGAGCTTTTTCCCGCTTTCCATTACAATCTTTTTTTTCAAAAAAGGATGTTCATTGCAATCGGGGCTAGGGTTATAGTCATCCTTTTCAAAAATTGGAGATAAGTTCAAAGTTTGTCATTTCCTAGGAATTTAACTTCTTATTAGAAAAATTTGAGCTTAGATTCCTTCGGAATGGGAAATTTACATGTTAAAGATTGAAAATAAACCACCCCGCCAAAAATTTCTTTGAAATTTTCGCCACCCCGTCCAATGGAGGGGAATTTTCCGACCGTATATAGTCCTGTTAAAGCAGAATTTCCATTCTGTTTTACTTTATTTTAAAAGATAAAATCAAAAACAACTTCAGTATCAAAAAATGATTAAAAATTTTAATTATTTAAGACAAAACAACATGAATTGCATACCACAAATTGCAATTATTATTAAATATTTAACATTTTGGAAAGGTTCTTGCTTATATACACATTATGGAAAGTCAGAATTATAAAAATCACAGGAAATTTTATCCTCCACATCATTTCATTTATCTTCCATTATTAATTCTGCTGGAAGTTTTTGGAATCTATAAGATTTTTAATGATGAAGCAAATCAATTAATTTGGATACTTTTTTCTGTTATCATATTCCTGATTTTCTATCTGGCAATTATGCTGAGGCAGCATTATGCATTGGGACTTCAAAACCGAATGGTAAGATTGGAATTTAAGCAAAGATATTTTGAAATTTTCGGCCTGAGGTCTGATGAAGTGGAAGAAAAACTGACGTTTGGACAAATTGCCGCGTTGAGGTTCGCCAATGATGATGAGTTTAAGGAACTTCTGTATAAGGCTCTGCACGAAAATATTTCCGGTGATCAGATCAAAAGATCAATTAAAAAATGGCGACCGGATAACCACAGAATTTAAAATAATAAACACCAAAAAATAAAGAATTATGAAAAAATGGAGCTTATATAGTATGACCATATTATGTTTGTTAACATTAACAAGTTGTGAAGCAGTAGAGACAATCTTTAAAGCCGGAATGTGGTGGGGAATCATATTAGTAGTTGGCGTAATAGGCATCATTGCATGGCTATTTTCAAGGGGTAGGAACTCTTAACCAAATCTTATGGAAAATTCAGACTTAGACCTCATCACGCATCTGAAACCTTCTAAGATTGTCAAAATTATGAAAGATCCGGTAGCATCTGCAAAGGCGGTACATCTTATTTATACCACCGATGCAGAGACAGCCGGTATCACCCGAAAGAAAACCGGAAAAAAGTACTCTTACTACAGAGACGGTGAAAAAATCAAAAACAAAGAAGAAATTACACGCATCAACAAACTGGTAATACCGCCGGCTTGGGAAAATGTGTGGATCTGCGCTTTGGATAACGGGCATCTTCAGGCAACAGGTTTTGATGTTAAACACAGAAAACAATACCGCTATCACCCGCTTTGGAGTGCCTTGCGAAATCACACGAAATTTTACCGAATGCTTCAGTTTGGCTATGCTTTACCTGAAATTCGGCTTCAGGTGGAGAAAGATTTAGCTTTAAGAACATTCGAAAAGAGAAAAATTCTTGCCTTGATCGTTAGTTTAATGCAACGAACCAATATCCGAATCGGAAATAATGCGTACGAAAAATTATACGGTTCTTTTGGTTTAACCACTTTAAAGGATAAACACGTTCAGATAAAAGGACAAAAAATTACTTTTCATTTTAAGGGAAAAAAAGGAGTCATGCACGATATCGATCTTAAGAGTAAACGACTTTCAAGATTAATTCAAAAATGCAAAGATATTCCCGGAAAAGAGCTTTTTCAGTTTATTGATGAAGAAGGAAACCGTCATTCGGTAGATTCTGGAATGGTGAATGATTATATTAAAGAAATCAGCGGTGAAGATTTTACGGCAAAGGATTTCAGAACATGGTCGGGAACTGTAAGTGCATTAATTGCTTTTAAAGAAATTGGCTACGCCGAAACGCATACAGAATACAAGAAAAAGGTAAAAGAAGCTTTAGACATTGTCGCAGGACATCTCGGAAATACGAGTGCCGTTTGCCGAAAATATTACGTACATCCTTTGGTTATCAATCTCTACGAAAATAATTCCATTAAAAAATATCTTGATGAATTAGAGCAAATTGAGGAAAATGACGGAAAAGCAGATCTTACACAAGAGGAAAAACTTGTGCTGAAGATCTTGGAGAATGAAAAGATGTAGGGGCTTTTATGTTTGAGGGTTTTAGAGTTTGAGGGTTTTAGAGTTTTAGAGTTTTAGAGTTTTAGAGTTTTAGAGTAAGGTAAGATTTAATCAAGAATTCTCCCAGTAATTTTGAACATAATTATTACTTTTTTTATTTTAATTGAAATATCAGAATGAAAACATTACACTTTCTTACATTACGTATGGTGAAAGATCATATTTTTTAAACATACCTTATCAATTCGATTAATTTTATATCAGAAAGCTGTATTTTTTCTTTCCTTTAATTATCGTAAATTTGTATACCAACATATTTTTAAAATTAAAATAATAAAACGTAATATGTCAAAAGCAATTTCGCAAGTACCATTTGCAGTAAATGAGCCGGTAAACTCTTATGCACCGGGAACTCCAGAAGTAAAAAGCCTTATCGCTCAATACAAAAAAATGTGGGCTGAGAAGATAGAAATCCCAATGATCATTAACGGTGAAGAAGTAAAAACTGGTGATACAGTTCAGCTTCAGTCTCCTCAGGATCATGCTCATGATTTCGGTTTTTATCACAGAGGAACAATGCAACATGTGGATGATGCCATCAACGCTGCATTGGCTGCAAAAAAAGAATGGAACGAGCTTGGTTGGGAACACCGTGCTGCTATTTTCTTAAAAGCTGCTGATCTTTTGGCGGGACCTTACAGAGATGTAATCAACGCGGCGACGATGATCGGACAGTCTAAGAACGTTCATCAGGCTGAAATTGATGCTGCATGTGAGTTCATCGATTTCTTAAGATTCAACGTAGAATTCATGACGGAAATGTATTCTGAACAGCCGGTTTCTGATGCAGGAATCTGGAACAGAGTTGAATACAGGCCATTAGAAGGATTCTGTTTTGCGGTAACTCCGTTCAACTTTACAGCGATTTCAGGAAATTTACCAACCTGTATGGCAATGCTTGGAAACGTAGTCGTTTGGAAACCATCTGATAAGCAAGTATATTCTGCTAAAGTAATTATGGATGTTTTAACTGAAGCGGGTCTTCCAAAAGGGGTAATCAACATGATTTTTACGGATGGAAAAGAAACTGCTGAGAAAGTTTTGGCACACAGAGATTTCGCAGGTCTTCACTTCACGGGTTCTACAAAAGTATTCCAGGGAATGTGGAAAATGATCGGTGATAATATCCACAACTACAGAACGTACCCAAGAATCGTTGGTGAAACTGGAGGAAAAGATTTCGTGATCGCTCACCCTTCAGCAAATGTAGAAGCTGTTGCTACTGCTTTGGTAAGAGGGGCTTTCGAATATCAGGGACAAAAATGTTCTGCGGCTTCAAGAGCTTATATTCCTCAGTCTCTTTGGGCTGATGTGAAAAAAGTAATGGAAACTCAGATCGGTTCTATTAAAATCGGTTCTCCAGAAGATCCTTCAAACTTCGTAAACGCAGTAATCGACAAAAATTCTTTCGAAAAATGTAAAGGATATATCGACAGAGCAAACGCTTCAAACGAAGCAAATGTTGTAATCGGTGGAAATGTTGATGATTCTAAAGGATGGTTTGTAAACCCAACAGTTATCGAAACTACAAATCCTCAGTACGAAAGTATGGTTGAAGAAATCTTCGGACCAATCTTATCAATCTACGTTTATGAAGATGCAAAATGGGCTGAAACTCTACAGTTGGTAGATTCTTCTTCTCCTTATTCATTAACAGGTTCAGTTTTTGCACAAGACAGATATGCTGTAAATGAAGCATTCAAAGCGTTAGAAAATGCATCTGGAAACTTCTACATCAACGACAAACCTACAGGTGCAGTTGTTGGTCAGCAGCCTTTCGGTGGTGGTAGAGCTTCTGGAACAAACGATAAAGCAGGTTCTAAAATGAACTTACTAAGATGGACGTCTGTAAGATCTATTAAGGAAACTTTTGTTTCTCCTAAAGATTATAAATATCCATATTTAGGGTAATAAATGATAATTGATCATTGATAAATGATTGACAAGGCCTCGAAATTTTGATTTCGGGGCTTTTTTTGTTTTCTGTTGATGGTTGTTCGTTTTTGGTTTAAAGTTTCTATTTAAGCTTAAATAATTGAATATTAACAAATTTTAAATCACTTTATCAATATTTTAGTAATTCATTCTATGTATTAGGAATAATAATTGAACTTTTACTAATACACCAAAAAATAAATATTATGAAAAAGTTATTAGTAGTCTTTGGATTAGGAATCATCGCAGTAAGTTGCGGAACAAAGGAATCGTCTATGTCAACAAGTAATACAGACTCAACAACTGTTATACAAAGTGCTCCTGCTACCACAGATTCGGCGGTTATGAGTACACCACCTGACACTATTAAAATAGATTCTGCAACAACTGTTAAATAATAAAAGTTTAACCTTAAATAGAAAGTCCGTAGATTAAAGTTCTGCGGATTTTTTTGATTGATGGATATTTTATTGTTTGTTTGATAGGATTATCATCCTACCCTATTTTAAGTCGTCCCTTCGGGACTTCTTATTGATTTAAAAATCTATTAAATGACTTTTTACTTTTTACTTTTTACTTTTTACTTTTTACTTTTTACTTTAAATCATTATATTTGATTAATACTAAACATCAAAAATATTAGACTATGAAAAAATTATGGATTGGAGGCGTTTTAGGCTTATTAACTTTAGGAAGCTGTGCGGATAAAAAAGAAAATAGAGAAGAATTTAAAGCAGAGCACAATAAAGATTCTATAAGAAATACGATGGGAGATTCGGCGGTGGCCAATTCAGAACCAGCACCTGTGGATACACTAAAAAAAGATAGCACAGTAACGAAATAGAAATAAATCCGCAGAAAAAAATCTGCGGATTCTTACTTAAAAAAACTTGACTGAAAAATCGGGCAATCAACCCCGATTGTTGTATAGAAATTTAGATTCTATTAAAAATTATTCGCCTAAATAGATAAATGTATTTACAACTAAATACGCAGATCTGTTATCTAAGGCATTTCCTGTTCCACCTGTCGGAATAGTAGCCGTACCTGCCAAAGCATGAGTATGTGCTCCTGAATTAGCTGTATTTCCCAGCATTCCTACTCCACCCCATGATGTTGGTGTTGAATTTCCCTGATAATGCCCTGAGCCATTATTTCCGGTACTCGTTCCACCTAACAAAAATCCACCTTCATTAGACGTGTGATTGTGCGTTCCCGCGCTTTCTGCAATACCACTGATAATCCCTGTAAGATTAATATTCGGTAAATTCGAGCGGGTAAGCACCAGGCTGTTTGTTCCTCCTTCACTTCCTATCATTTCATTTCCACTTCGTGTTTTTAGAACCCTATCTGTTGCATCTGGCAGGATTGAGGTAAACCCTAAGCTCATCGCCGAACTCTGCGCCGTTGGTGATAGAGTTGAAATAGATCTTCCGTTAAGTAAATACCAACCGTTGTGATCTATATTTTGTGCAGAACTTTTAATGTCTCCCCAAGATTGTACATTCAGTTTCTTAGGGTCTCCGGAAATCATTTTCTGCCATTCTGTTCCGTCGAAATAATACAAACCTGCCGTTGTAATATTTGCTGTTTTGGCACTTGATGTACTTACCGGTGCGGTTGCAAATACAATGACTCCCGCTTGTACACTGGTGTATCTGTCGTCACCCATTTTTATTTGATCTCCCGTAAGTCTGGGTGGCAAAATGCCTTCTGCTGTAGAGCCGTCGGTTTTTTTAGCTACGACATCTAAGCTCGCCAATGGATTAGCAGTATTGATACCAATTTGCGCATAGGCAAAATTAGACAACACAGCCGCCATAGCGAATGTTAAAGTTGTTCTCATCCGTTTAACTTGTTACTAGTTTAAAAGTAGTTTCATGGTTGATACAAAATACATGTCAGTATATTTTATACCTTTTAGTAGTTCTTAGTTTAGTGTTTAGGTTGGTAATACAAGACATATTCTTTTAAACAAGAATAATTTTTCCGGAAAAAATGTGACAGGCTGCAGAATATAGTCTGTCTCGTAAAACCGTTGCAAATATATGAAAGCTATGATTTTACATAAAACAAATGCTTATCTGTTTTCAGGAAAATGATAAGAATAAGGATTTTAAACAGGGAATTATTTAATTATTTTCAGGAAAATGAACAGATACCACTCAGGCTTTTTTATCATCCAAATGCTTAATAAAAGCGGAAGGGGAAAAATCTGTAACTGCCTTAAATACTGATGCAAACTTGCTGTGTGAAGAAAAACCGCATTCGTCTGCCAAGATGCTTATTTTGTACTGGCGGTACTTTTCATCGTTAATTAGCTTATCAACAATATAATTTATCCTTAAGCGGTTTACATACGTTTTAAAGTCTGCACTTTTATGCTGATTGATCACATACGAAAGATATTTGGTATTCGTATTAAGCTCGCCCGCCAAAAAAGGAAGCGACATATTCTTATTATTGTAAAGATTTCCTTTTTCAAAAGTTTCCAGAAGTTCCAGTAATTTGGTTTCAGTTTCGGAGGTCATCAGAGATTCTGTTCTCTTTTTTATTTCTTCACTCTGCCCGATTTCAACCACTGATATATTTGAAAAGTCATCAATTTCCACCGCTTCATTATTATATGCAAAACTTACCTTCTTTTGGTTTCTGATGATATCTTTAAATTTAGCAAACTGTCTTTTCTGTTTAGAATTATAAAAAAAATAAAGCGCGATTAATGATATAATTAAAATAGCAATTACAATATTTTTAATAAGATTTATTTGATTTTGTTTTTTATAATAAACAGCGAAAT
This sequence comes from Chryseobacterium sp. GM_Chr_2, assembly GCF_026540445.1. Lineage (NCBI taxonomy): Bacteria > Pseudomonadati > Bacteroidota > Flavobacteriia > Flavobacteriales > Weeksellaceae > Chryseobacterium > Chryseobacterium sp. GM_Chr_2. The sequence goes on along the minus strand of NZ_JALNUD010000008.1, from coordinate 204,034 downwards.
TATCATAAGCGTCTGCAATCGTTTCCTGAACATCATTTTGATCATTTTTCAGGTTTAAAGATTCATTTTTAGGAATTTCAGATAAAGATGTTTTTTCCTGAGCAGAAATAAAGACGGCAAATATTAAGAAAAAAGCAAGTTTTAGAAGATTTTTGAGCATTAATAATAAATTATTACTTTTTGTTTTATAATAATTCATCATTTTCATAGTTCTTAGTATTGTTTTGCACAAAAATACTAATATTTTATTTTTCAGTGAAATATCTACGTTATTTAATTTTTTTTAACATTAATTTTCACTTTTAAATTGAATTCCGGAAGTTAATTTAGTCTTATTTAAACTAAAAATTTCATTGAAATAGATTGTAACTATTTAAACACATTACACGACTTATGTGTTAAGTTAATTATTACATTTGTAACCATTAAAAAGTATTTATGAAAAAAATAGCAATATTCTCTTCATTATTCATCGGTGCATTGGCTTTTGCGCAAGGAATAAAATTCGAAGACAGCAATTTCGCAACCATTTTAGCTAAAGCAAAAAAAGAAAACAAATTGGTTTTTGTTGATGCTTACGCCTCATGGTGCGGCCCTTGTAAACTGATGGTAAAAAACATTTTCCCGCTACAGTCTGTCGGAGATTATTATAATTCGCATTTCATCAATGCAAAAATTGATATGGAAAAAGGTGAAGGAATTGGTTTGGCAAAAAAATATAATGTGAAAGCATTTCCTACGTATTTATTCATCAATGGTGATGGAGAGGAAGTTCACAGAACATTAGGTTATGTTGAAGAAAATGATTTCATTCAATTTGCAAAAGATGCAGGAGATCCTTCAAAAAGATTAACCGCTTTAAAGCAGAAATTCGAAAACGGAGAAAAAGATCCTGAGTTTTTGAAAAATCTTGCAGGTCTTACAATGTATAATGATGCAGCATTTGCCAGCAGAGTTATGGAACGTTATTTTGCCGCAAAAACGGAATATGATCAGGACGACATTCAAATGTTATTAATGGGCGCTCAGAACATGGACAGCCCTTTATATAAAATTTTCCAGACCAAAAAAGCTGAAATTTCTAAGGTGATTACACCTGAAAGATATGCAGACCTTGACAAAAATATTAAAATCAGCAATATTTTTAAAAAGTCATATAACGCAGAAGCAAAAACCTGGAATGACGATTATTTCTTAACAGAAGCTCAGAAATTTTTGTCTAAACCTGAAGCAGAAACAATACTGAAAAAAGCAAGAGCCAACAGAGCGTTAAGAGCAAAAGACATCTCGACTTACGAAAAACTAGCGTTGGAATTATACAAAGATACAACAGCTAACAGCTCTGAAGAATTGAATTCATTGGCTTGGAATTTCTTTGAAAATGTAAATACAAAATCGTCTTTAGAAAAAGCCGTCGCTTGGGCTCAGGAATCTGTTAAAAAGAATGAAAATTATGCCAATACAGATACTTTAGCAAATCTTTATAACAAAGTTGGAGATAAGAAAAATGCTAAACTTTGGGCAGAAAAATCGATTGCTTTAGCAAAAGCAACAGGACAAGATTCTGGAGATACTGAAAAATTATTGCAAAGTCTTTAATTTTAAAGTTTTAAAACATAGAAAATCCGAAAAACGTATTGGTTCTTCGGATTTTTTTTATTTTGCCACGAATGCACGAATAATCTCTTTATTTCAAATAAATAATTAGTGTATTCGTAGCATTTATTTTTAATATTGAAACAAAACACTTCCCCAAGTGAAACCACTTCCGAAAGCTGAAAGGAGTACTAAATCTCCTCTTTTTACTTTTCCTGCTTCAATCGCTTCACTTAACGCAATCGGAATAGAAGCTGCCGTTGTATTTCCGTATTTCTGGATGTTGTTGAAAATTTTCTCGTCCGGCAAACCAAACTTTTGCTGCACAAACTGAGCAATTCTCAAATTTGCCTGGTGAGGAATGAACATATCGACATCATCGATTGTTTTTCCTGCTTTGTCCAACGCTTCCTGCATCGTTTCAGGGAATCTCGTTACCGCATGTTTGAACACAAAATTTCCGTTCATAATTGGGTAAACTTCCTTATCCGTTACATTTTCAGGATCTTTTCTCATTCTGTCGCTCCAACCGAATTTAGAGCCTGGGAATTGTGTACACAAATCATCGGCAAATTTACCTTCAGAATGCATATTCATTGCTAAAATATCTCCTGCATTTTCATCTTCTGTCGCAGAAAGAACAACAGCTCCTGCCCCATCTCCGAAAATAACAGAAACACCTCTTCCTTCGTCTGAAAAATCAAGTCCGAAAGAATGAACTTCCGCACCAACCACTAAAATATTTTTATAGGTTCCTGATTTAATGAAAGCATTCGCCACACTCATTGAATACACAAAACCTGAGCACTGATTTCTCACATCCAATGCTCCGATGGTATCGCAACCCAACATATCCTGAAGCAAAACGCCACATCCAGGGAAATAATAATCCGGAGAAAGTGTTGCGAAAATAATATAATCGATATCTTTTGAAGTTAAACCTGCATTAGCAATCGCTTTTTCAGCAGCTTTATATCCTAAAAAAGCACTGGTTTCCTGAGAATCATATCTGTTTTTTCGGTGTCTTCTTTCTTTAATTCCCGTTCGCTCCGTAATCCATTCGTCATTGGTGGTCATTAATTTTGCTAGATCATCATTGGTAACAACGTTATCTGGAACATAAAATCCGATCCCTTTTATTGTACTTTTAATCATATAGTTTTTTAATTTTGGCAAAGATAAACTTATTTAACACATAGTATTTCAAAATATTAGTATTTTTACTTTATGCCAATTGATACGATTTACAGAGATTCCCAGTGCGAATGGGTAGATGTGGAGGCTCCTACGCAGGAAGACCTGAAATTTCTTCACGAAAGATACGAGATCAACAACCTTCTTCTGGAAGATACGATGGATCCGAATCACCTGCCAAAATATGAAGAAGACGGAAATGTGAGATTTTACCTTCTTCGTGAAAGTACTGAACTGGAAAGGAAAAACCTCAACACCATAAGCGATATCAGCACAAAAATCGGGATTTTCCTAATCGATAATACCATCATCACCATTCACAGGATGAAGACCAAAAGTATTGTTGAAACCAAGAAAAGACTTTCCCTTTCAAAAGATGAGACCACTACACAAAACATTGCGCTGATGATGGCTTTGCTAATTATGAAAAGTTTTGATGATGAATCGGTAAGTCTTCTGGAAACGATGGATAATATTGAAAACGAAATTTTCCTGAAAAATACCAATCACACAAATCAAATCCGAAGATTGTATAAACTTAAAAGAAAGTCTGGCTTAAATTCAAGAGTTTTGACAATTTCTACTGATGCTATTGATAAGTTTAAATTGCTTGGTTTGCAGGATTCTGAAGTGGTGGATTTAAAAGATAAACATAAAGATGTGGTTGCCGATTTCGATCATCTGAATATTCAGATTACCAACTTAATCGGGATGTTTTTGGCACTTTCAGACCAAAAAGCGAATCAGGTGATGAAGGTTTTGGCTATTTATTCCGTTTACTTTTTACCAATTACTTTTATCGCCGGCGTTTACGGGATGAATTTCGATCATATGCCTGAACTTCACTATAAATACGGATATTATATCACCATTGGTATAATGACTTTGGTGGTGATCTGTACTTTTATTTATGCAAGAAGGAAACAGTGGTAGTTTTGATTAAATTCTTCTTGATTATAAATTTTATTTAATTGATTTTCATTGAATATATGACAAAATCCTTAGCCCCGATCGCAGCATTTGTTTGAGCTCATTTTTTTTGGTTTCGGCGCGGCAGCGAAGCTGCCGCGCCGAAACCAAAAAAAATAGCGAGTGCGAAGAGCGGGAAATAGCTTCAAAAAAATTAAACCATGAAACCTGAAACCCTAAAAACCATTCTTGAAGAAAATACGCTTTCGAAAGCCTCAAAAGACAAATTGCAGGCTCTTTACACAAATATTTCAGCTAAAGAATTTTCTGATTTGTTGGATGCCAATGGCAATCAATATGTTGAATTTGTACAGGAAGGCGGTGGCGTTTGGGGAAGTGCATTAGTAGGTTATTTGTATGGATTGGAAATTTTTGGAATTAGATTTCTGAAAGTAGCCGGAACGAGCGCCGGAGCTATCAACACAATGCTAATTGCGGCCTGTAAAACCAAAGAAGAACAGAAAAGCGATGTAATCAAAGAAATTTTGTTCAACTGGAATTTCGCAGATTTCATGGATGGTAAACCGTATGTGAGGACAACGGTTCATTCGATTTTAAACAATAAAAATTTCATTAAAATCAATGTTATTCTCGCTGTTATTTTAATGGCTACACTTTTGGTAATTCCATTTGCAACCCCTTCTGAAACTACGTTAAGAGCTAAACTACTTTTTCTGGTTCCGTTGATTCCTGTTATCATCGCATTGATCTGTTTTGTGAAATTTTACAATGATTTCAGGAAACAAAACAGCGGATTGAATCCCGGAAATACATTTCTTACTCAAATGACAGAAGTGATGAACGGTTTTGGAATAAAAACGGTTGCCGAACTGAACGAAAAATTTGTTCAGAAAGAGCATCAACTCAACTTAAACTATCGTTACGGAAATCAACAGGAATATTATCACAATGCTTTACAGAATATTGAAGAAATCAGAGAAAATAATAAAGAGCACATTGACGAAACGCGATATAAAATTTTCTATGAAAGCATTGCCAATAATGATTATTATAAAGATAATCCATTTTATCAGTTAAAATCAGAATACATTGTCGTCACAACAGATATTAACGCTAAAATAAAGGTCGAATTGCCTACGATGGCCAATTTATATTGGTCTGAAGAGGAATTGAAACACATCAGTCCGGCAGAATTTGTCCGCGCCTCGATGTCGGTTCCCTTCTTTTTTGAGCCTTTTCAAAAAACAATCAATAAGAATGATGATTCGGTGAAATATGCCTGGAAATTCTGGATGAATACGGAAAAAGAAAATATTTATCCGGTCGGAGTTTTCATCGATGGCGGAAGTATTTCGAATTTCCCGATCGATCTTTTTCATGACAGTGAGGTTTTTTATCCGAGGATACCTTTGTTCGGAGTTCAGCTCACAAGCAATTCTGACATCGCTTCCAGTAAAGTAAAAACGAGCGAGCAAATTATGAAAACTCCATTTTCCTTTGCCGGAAATATTATCAGCACGATGCAAGGGTTTAACGATAAATCTTTTTTAACCAAGCATACTTTTTATCATCTTTACAGCATTCAATCTGTAAATTGTGGCGACAGCAGCTGGCTGAATTTCTTTATGAAAAGAGAGGAAAAAGAAGATCTTTTTAACAGAGGTTTTCAAGCTGCCCTTGATTTTCTTCATCAGTTTGATTGGCAAAAGTACAAATGCGAAAGGATGATGCTTTCTATGAAAGAGAAAAAAGTGTTGAAGGAAGAAGATACGCCGACGGTGGGGTAAATAATTGAAATTAACTATGGATAAAGAAACACTAAAATATATCATTACCTATTATAGTAATTTAATGACTACTGACGAAAAAATTCATTTAAAACATAAAATATTCATCCCTGAAAATGATTATGAAGAATTTGAAATCAATATCGCAAATCGAATTATAAAAGAAAGTTCTCAAAAGATATTTTTTAATAATTGTCCGCAATGCGAAAAACTGGCACGAACACCTTTTGCAAAGCAATGTAAATATTGTGGTCACAGTTGGCATTCAGTTTCTTTTTAATCTTTAAACACACTTTTAACCCATGAAGAAAAAATATCTTTTCGTACTTCTCACTTTAGCTTTCATCAGTTTAATATTCATTTCAATTCCTATATTTCATGTTCTTAAAACAAAATGGAATGAATCTGACTTTCATAAAACTGAAATTCCTAAAGGATATACCAATGATGCAAGTGAATTAAATTTAACCAAAATCGATACCTTAATTTTGGTTCCAAAAACCAAACCTGAGATTGAAAACCAACTTCAACAGATTTTAAAATACGCTAAAGAAAAAAACCTGAAAGTTTCTATTGCTGGTGCACAACACAGTATGGGCGGTCACAGCATTTATCCCAACGGAATTTTACTCAATATGCTTCCCTACAAACAGATGGAACTTGATGAAAAAAATAACGTTCTTACGATCGGTTCGGGAGCACTTTGGGAAGATGCCATAAAATTTTTAGACAAGCACGGAAAATCAATTGCGGTAATGCAGGCTTTCAGTTCGTTTTCTGTGGGCGGTTCGATGAGCGTGAACGGTCATGGCTGGCAAAAAAATCTTCCGCCAATTTCTTCGAGCGTGGTTTCATTTACGTTGATGAATCATAATGGTGAAATCCTTAATTGCAGCAGAACTGAAAATCAGGAACTTTTTAAATTGGTTCTTGGTGGCTACGGACTTTTCGGGATTATACTTGATGTAAAACTAAAAGTGGTTGATAACCTTGCTCTGCAATTTAAATATGTACGATTAAGCTCTGAAAACTATGTTCAATACTACAAAAAATTTATTTCAGACAATCCGAATGTAAATCTTGTTTTTGGAAGGCTAAGAATTTCAGACAAACATTTTCTTGAAGAAGCCACCATTAATTATTTTGAAAAAGTAAACGAAAAACCCCTTTCTCTTCCTGCTCAAAACCTTAAAAATGAAGAGACAAAACGTCTCGTTTTTAGAAGCACAGTAAACAGTGAATATGGAAAAAGACTTCGCTGGGACTTGGAAACGGGAATGAATAAAATAACTAAAAACACTGTATTTTCTAGAAATGAACTACTTAATGATCATGTTTCTTTAATCAAAAACAAAGATCCTCATTCTACCGATCTTTTGCAGGAATATTTTATTCCTGAGAGAAATTTCAATCAATTCATTAAAGACATAAAACCCATTCTTAAAAATTCTGAATTGGATTTATTAAATATCACCATTCGTGCCGTGAATAAAGATAATGATAGTTTTATGAATTATGCCCGCGAAAATGTTTTCGGGTTTGTATTTCTCTTTAACCAAAAGAAAACAGATCAACAGGAAAGAGCAATGAAAGCCTTAACGAACAAACTATTGGATATTACTCTAAAAAATGAAGGAACATTTTACCTTCCTTATCGTTTACATATTGACAAAAACAAAATGAGAAAGGTATATCCACAAACAGATTCTTTTTTTGAACTGAAAAGAAAATATGATCCTCAGGAGATTTTCGAAAATAAATTTTATCTTCACTATAAATAATAAACTATGAAATACTGAATCGATGAATTGGATTATTTCGAAAACAAAAATAAAATTTCATACTCTTTTGCATGAGATTTTAAAACCTATTTGGCAGGATTTAGTAGATTGTGACTGGATTTTAACAGATTTAGACTTCATGTCTGATGAAAAAATTCCTATCGATTTTGATCATGATTATTTTGTTCTTAACACTCAACAATTTGAAGAAGTTTATCAATCTGACACTCAAATTATATGGGGAATTATTTCGGCTGTTCCTAAAAATACAGCATTGGACTTCAACATTATTTCGAGATTATCTGCGGAAGATGAAAATGCGTGGAAGTCTGATCAATTTCTTATTCAACAATCTATCGTAGAAATTATAGCATTTGATAGTTCTTATACCATCGCTAAATTTAAAGACAACTATCTGAAAAATTCAAAGAATACTTAAAAAAAGAAGCTATAGATTTAGAAAAATTTACTCAAAAATACATTAAATGAAAAGAAAATTACTTCATCGATATGTTTTCTTTATAGGGCTCTCACTTATTTTTATTTCTACACTTATGTTTTTATTTGGAGTGGGAATGTTTACCTCTAGAGGAGATTTTTCAAAATTTACCCTTACAATTGCAGAGTTTTGTTTTATCCTTTGGCTTCCATCTTTTATTTTAGGAATTATTATATGCCTTATAAGCTTATTATTGAAAAACAAAACCTCTAAACATTCAGAATAATTATCTTAAATATCAAATTAAAATGATGAAATATTTTTACTTACTACTTTTTACCTCCATTTTAAGCTGTTCAAAAACCGAAACAAAAACTACTGCTAAAGAAGAACTTCCACAACAGAATATTGCTATTTTAATTGATAATTCGATAACGATGTGGGCAAAAGATTTTGAACCTAGCAGAATTGATGTTGTAAAAACCATTTTAAAGAATATTATTAATCATAAGAAAGAAAACCAAGCATTTTCAATTGTTGTTTATTCTGCAAATTCCTATATTTTATGCCCTTTAACAAAGGATAAAAATCAATTATTATCTGCTATTGATAAAGCCGATAAAGGAATTATGGTTTTAAAACCCGGAACCAACTTTTCTCACGGATTGCTTAATGGGATTGCCTCATTAGGTTCTGAACTTCATAATAAGTCGATTCTTCTGATTACTGATGGAAATGAAAATATAAAATCCTATCCGATTGATATTCCACTAAACGATGCGATTAGAAACAACATTACTATCAATTCCGTTGTGATGACCGCAAAAGATTATGCTCTAATGCCCGTAATGATGGATTTCAATAATAAAGTTACCTTTGATAAGGTAAAAATAGAGCCATTTGACACCGTTCAGATTTCAAAAATAACTACTAAAACTGGAGGAAAGTTCCAAATCTTTTATACTAAAAAGGAACTTGAAGGATTTAATTTTCAAAAGTTTTTTGAAAATACTCAGAAAGCTAAAAGTGAAAATATTTCTTCAACTATAAATGATGCTAAACTGAGTAAAATTTACAAGGAAATTCAAAAAACAAATGACAGCTTAAAGTTGAAATTTCAATAATGTCAATATGAGTTATTTTTTTGGATTTCGGCGGTGGCGGAGCCACCGCCGAAATCCAAAAAAATATAAAACCTGAAACTATTTCTCATTCCACATCGGGTTCTTCTTCAAAACCTTCTCATAAACAGGGCAACTCTCATCATGGCAACCTTTTAAATATCCGGTACTCATTAAAAATTCATTCACAATTTCGCCACCGGTGAACTTGAAAGTTTTCTTGAATAATTTCATCCAATCCTGTAATGGTTTGGGATGCTGATGTTCCAGCCATTTTTCAAAAGAGCCAAATTCTTCCTTTAATTTGATAATTGTTTTTGCATTTTCAATCGCCGCATTTACCTTCAATTTATTTCGGATAATTCCGGGATCGTTTAGTAACCTTTCGCGGTCTTCTTCTGTGTAAGCTGCTACTTTTTCAATATCAAAATTATCGTAGGCATTTCGGAAACCTTCTTCTTTTTTTAAGATTGTTTCCCAGCTCAATCCTGCCTGATTAATTTCCATTATTAATCTTCCAAAAAGTTCATTATCATCATGAATCGGAAAACCGTAATGATTGTCGTGATAATTTTTATGAAGTGCTCTTCTGCTTTCGGGCTCCATTCTATTGATGGCTAAACAATAACTCATTTCAGTAAATTTTCAGTTTTAATTAAGAACTTTTCTACAGCCTCATTAATGTCAATTCCGGTTCTGTTGGCTAAGATAATCAACCACCAGATATTTTCACCTAATTTATGTTCTAGTTCTTCAGTAGAATTTTTCTTAGACCAAGTTTTTTCGTGAGACATTACGTTTCTTCCAATCAATCCGGCATCGGTAAGATAGGCTAAAGCGTCCTGCTCTAAAGTCCATTCTTTACCATTTTGCTGAATTTCTAATTGATGATATTTCTCTCTTATTTCAAGAGATCGTTCTATGATTTTATAAAAATTGCTGTCTTCCATTTTTCTATAAATTAATTTTTTCAACCTATGTATGTGTTAATCATTACAAAGATAGGTTGATGGGTGACAACTGTTTGTCAGTAACAAAAAAATTCAACGGAAAAAGCAACTTCCTAACATCGAGAAATATTTTCAAAATTAAATCAATCATTTTCAATTACTTAAAATAATTAATAAAAAAATTAAAAATAAAGGAAATATTTAAATATATATTTGCAAATAATTATTTATTTCAACACATAATATAATTTTGCAAACATCTATGACTAAGGAAGAATATATCTCTTTTAGCACTTCTGCTACTCACAATCATAGCAAAATTCAATAAAAGACAATTTCATTTTTCAAATTAAATTCTAAAAAGAATTATCAATTAATAAACTATTAAATTATGAAACAAAAGATTATCCTCATTTGCTCTCTTGTGGCTTCTGGTATCTCATTAGCTCAAGTGGGAATAAACACCTCCAATCCTCAGGGGACTTTCCACGTAGACGGAGCAAAAGACAATAATAATTCTGGAGCACCAACTGCAGCGCAGCAAGCAAATGATGTCATCATCACCAATACAGGAAATCTAGGGATAGGTACCACCACTCCTACCGCAAAAGTGGAAATAAATTCAGGAACGGCTAACACCAGCGGACTTAAATTTACAAACTTAACCTCTACAACACCAATTTCATCAGGACAAACCATTGGTGTAGATGCTTCCGGAAATGTAATTACTCTACCCAATCCTACCGCAGTAAGCGTTACACCTTATGAAGTTGCATCCAGCACAGGCGCAGACTTTAATGTGAATGACAGCTCTGATACATTGGTTTCAGGAACTACACAAACAGTAACTATTCCCACCGGTGGAAAAGCATTATTTATCAACTTTATGTTGGGAATAGATTTTACAACATTAGATGGTACCGGAGCCGGATATTTTAGAGCTATGTTATTTATCGACGGAGTGGCAACAAATACTTATCTTATTGTTCAGGAACCCGTAGGATCTACCTCAGCAACAGGAGGTCAACAACTCTCTTATACTTTAAATACCGTAAAATTTCTTACAGCAGGAAATCACACCCTTGATATTCGCATGAGAAGAACCGCCAACAACGGAACGGCTGCAGGAACAGTTACAGGATGCCGACCTATTTCAATGTCATTCAACGCTTCATACCTAAACTAATAATTTATGAGAAAAAATTTATTATTAGCAGCTTTTTTAGGATTTCAATCAATTTCCGCACAGATAGGAGTAAATACCAACAACCCGCAGACCGCTTTTCATGTAGATGGTTCCAAAGATAATAACGCATCGGGATCCCCTAGCAACAGTCAACAGCTTAATGATTTCACAATAGCCTCTTCAGGAAATCTAGGTATAGGAACAACAATACCCACTACGAAAGCTGAAATTAATTCAGGATTAGCAAATATCAGCGGATTAAAGTTTAGAAACCTTACTTCTGCAACACCTACATCTGCTTCCGGACAAAATCTTGGAGTAGACGCGTCGGGCAATGTGATTACAGTACCTACCCCTACAACTCCTAGTGTTGTTACCGAAGAAGTATCAAACTCTACAGGATTTAGTTATAATGTAAATGATCTCGACTATACCTTGATTCCATCTTCACAACAAACTCTGAATATACCCGTAGGAGGAAAAGCTGTTTTTATCAATTTTATGCTGGGAATAGATTACTTCACTTTTCTTCCGGGAGGTGGTGCCTCTTATTATCAGGCTAGATTGTTTATTGACAATGCACCCACCAATGTTTTTCTCACCACTCAGGAACGTGTACAGGGAGGATCTCAGACTCAGTATACCATGAGCACCGTTAAATCTTTAACTGCAGGCAGCCATACCATAGATGTGAGAATGATAAGATCTTTTAATAATGGAGTTGCTTCTGGAGGAAATATGGTTTGTAGGGCTATATCAATGTCATTCAATGCTTCTTATATTAATAATTAAAAACCAAGAGATTCTAACAACATAAATCATTAAATATTTTCTAGTAAGTTCCTCAAATAATTGACAATAAATATTTAAGTTGAAAGAAAATAAATTTTAAAATTCATGCCTGATTAACAATTTACTACTAAATGGTTAATTAGCTTACTGGTATCCTTTTTTAAGGATACTTTTTTTATTTTTTTAATAGAAATAAAATTTTAAATAAAATAATCTGAAATAAAACCCTAGTTTTGTAAGAATGTCAAACCTCAAATTCTATATCAAACCATACAAAGCATTCATTACCTTGCTTGTTTTGATGTTCTCTTTATCGCCATGTTCGGTGAAAAGAGATGTTTTGGGAATTTTTGCCATTCAGCATCTCAATACTTTAAACAAAGTAAAAACTACAGCAAGTTCCGCGAACAGTTGTATTTATTTTTCTGAAAAATCTTCGAAAGTTACTGCTTTAAAAGTTGCTAAAAAACTTGATAAGTATGAATTTATCATTGAATTATCTTCTAAAATCAACTCAGAAAAGAAGGTTTTTACGAATCACTATTCAGGATTTACCACGGGTAACAGTCCGCCAAAGTATATTTTATTTAAACGATTGAAATTGGATATAGTGTAGATAATCTAATCTTTTAGACACTTCGACTTCGCCCTATATGACATTTCTAAAACTAACTGTTTTTACCGGACAACATTGTCATGGTAAGCTTGTCGAACCATCGCACCTAAATAACAAAGTAATCATTTAGAGTACTTTCAAATTATTATATCTAAATACACTTCAATGAACAACAAAACAATGCATCAGCCCCATACAATGGCTGGTTTATTCACCCTATCTCTACGCCTAGTTATCGGCTGGACGTACTTTTCTGCTTTCTGGCGCCGCTTAATCCTTGAAAATAAATTAATTCCCGATGAAGCAGGCTATATCGGAGAAAAATTCAATCATTTCCTCCCAAATGCTTTAGGCATTAAACCTATCATTGAATATCTTGTAACACATCCCGAGGCTTTACAAACCTCGATGATGACCTTCACCATCGTGGAAGCCATTGTAGGATTATGCGTCATCCTCGGATTATTCACCCGACTCATGAGCATCGGAGTTTTTGCATTGGCGATGGGAATTCTACTGGGATCCGGCTGGATCGGCACGACTTGTCTGGACGAATGGCAAATCGGAGTGTTGGGAATTGCCGGTGGATTTACCCTTTTCCTGACAGGAAGCTCCTATTATTCACTCGATCAATATCTTTTAGACAAAAATCTCAGCTTTACCAAGAGAAAATGGTTTTCTTATTTTGGTTCAGGAGTTTTGCCAATCGCTAATACTAAACGTTTTGTATTGATAGGTTCTTTATTGATTTTCGGACTTACCCTTTTCACCAATCAATATTTTCATGGTGGTGTTTGGGGAAAATTACATAACAAATCTGTAAAGCCAAAGATTGAAATTTCTAATATTTCATTCAATCATTCTTATCTAAGTTTCCAGATTTTCCGAACGGAGGGCGTAGATGTTTACGGCTCATTCCTCATCGGAATTCAACTATGGGATAAAGACGGAAATGTTTTGAAAGAACTCAATCCTTCCGAGCTTTCAACATTTCCGAAAGAAAATATCCTGAATCATTATGTGGCTAAAGTGAAACCAGGAAATCACAGCCTGATTATTCCTTTGGGCTCCAAAGCAGATTTAAAGGTGAGTATAAATGATATTCCATCAGACAAAATACATTCTTTAAAACTCATTGATATCAGCGGAATTGAATGGACAGCCAAACTTGAATAAATATATTTCTTTAAAGAATTTTAATAATACCAAAGCCATTCTTCGAGTATCAAAATGGTACAACGGGGTTTTGAAATGGTACATCGAGGTTGCAGAACTCCTATAACGGGGTTTCGGAATGCGAACGCGGGGTTTTGAAGTTCGACATCGGGGTTCTGAAGATCAATTTTGGGGTCTACCAACCCCGGCAACGAGGTTCTAAACCCCGTAAGAGTAGTCGTGAACTGCGGCAGGCCATTGTTCAACCCCGAAAGAGAGGTTCGAGACCCCAACGACACTATTAAAAACCCTGACGACAGAGTTCAAGTCTCCAAAAACGAAGTTTTGCAACCACACCGACCGGGTAAGAAACGTAGAATTTGTCCTAAAAAAGTCCGTGATACTATTCACGGACTTCATTTTCAAGGTTTAAGCCTATAATTTATCAATAAAATCAAGATACATCGGAACGCTTCTTTCCACCCATTCCAATGAAGGGTTTTGTTCTAAACCATAATAAATAAAAGGTTCTCTATAATCTGCTTTTATATATTCAAAAGTTAATTCAAAAGGTCGGGTGAGTTCTTTCATCGTATATTTATATTTTCCTGAATCGCTGAAACCTTCATCATCAATTCCTGTAGAGATTGCCAGTGCAATCTTCTTCTCTCCTACTTTAAATCCGCTTTTGCTTCCGTATGCCCAACCGTATAAAAGCACCTCATCAAACCATTTTTTCAACAATGGCGGACTGCTAAACCAGTAAAAAGGAAACTGAAATATAATTTTATCATAAGATTCTATCAGTTCCTGCTCTTTTTTAATATCAATCTTTTCGTCGGGATAAGCTTGATATAATTCATGCACTGTATATTTTTCCGGAAATTTATTCAGCTCTTCAATCCATCTTTTATTGATGGAAGACGTTTCCATGTGAGGATGGATAACGATAATTAATGTTTTCATATTTTAAATTTTCATTACAAAAATAATAGGTGTAACTTACATTTCCGATAGTAACGCCCCGTTGTATGGTACTATAAAAAATGTAAGTAATGACTAAAATAAAAGAAACATCTACCAATTTTGCCAATAAAAAAGCTCTTGCTGACGAATGTCCCGAAATTCATGCCTCGAATATGATCGGCGGACAATGGTCTTTAGCCATCTGTTGTTATCTCATCAATGGAAAGTTGAGATTTGGCGAACTGAAAAAGAAACTCGGAAATATTACAGAACGTATGCTTACACTTCAATTGCGAAGGCTTGAAGATGATAAAATTGTCACCAGAACCGTCTACGCCGAAGTTCCGCCAAGAGTTGAATATGAATTAACCGAGGTTGGATATCAATTAAAACCAATAATTGATGAACTTGAAAAATGGGGAAAACTGCATAAGGAAAGTTTGCAGAAAGATTAATCTAAAATATATTCAGGAGCTTTATCCCGCTATCCACTTTATCTTTTGGGTTACGGCTTCCGCTTCGCTCCAGCCGCAACCCAAAAGGATGTCGTTTCTATCGGGGCTAGGTTTTCCTCTTTCATTTCAGGATAAGTCAAAAATCAACGGTCAAAAAATTCCCCTCCGCTGGAGAAAATTCAAAGAATTTTTGGCGGGGTGGTTAATGATTTTGAGTTATTTCAACTCTTCTCCTTTTATAAACTACCCCGTCTTTTTGCTTTCGCAAAAATCCACCCCTTCAAAGAAGGGGAATTAAAAACCCTAATAAGCTAAAGTTTAACATTACAATAAAACAAAAAAACCTCCACAATTGCGGAGGTTTTATATGTATTTTGAAAAGATTTAGTGTATGCCACTCAAATCTATTTTTTCTTTACTTTTTCGTTCTTTCACGAATAGGATAAACGGAATACAAATTAAGAATATCACCCCTAAATAAAGGAAAACATCCATATAAGAAAGTACCGTTGCCTGTTTCGTTACGGAGAGATCGAGCATTTTGTAAGCGGCATTCATTGCGGCATCGGGAGTCATTCCTTTTGCCATGAAACTTCCTTTTAAAGCCTGCAATCTCTGCTGAACGGCAAAATCTGTTTCATCGAGGTGGGTAATCAGATTAACTCTGTATTTCTGACTGGCATTGGCAATAAATGTAGTAATTGCTGCAATCCCGAAAGAACCTCCCAACTGTCTCATCATCCCTGTAAAAGCCGCCCCCTGACCAATTTCCTGACCTTTCAACGTACTTAATGATAATGAAGTAATCGGGATAAATAATAATCCAAGTCCTGCACCTCTTACAATCAGCATCCAAAAGAATGCATCTTTACTCGTATCCGGTGTCAAGATTTTGTAACCCCAGAAACTGTAAATAAAGAAGATAAATAATCCTAAGGAAACCAAAATCTGCTGTTTAGCACCTTTTGATAATAATCTACCGATAATAGGCATCATGAAGGCGGTGGTTAAAGCTGCAGGAATCATTAAAGCTCCCGACTGAAGTGCCGTCCAACCCAAAATACTCTGCGTATATAAAGGAACAATAAAGGTAGAACCGTACAAACCGAATCCTAATACAAAGGACATTATGGTACCGATCCTTAGATTACTGTTTTTCAAAACCCTCAATTCCACAATTGGATATTTAAACGTAAGCTCTCGCCAAATGAATAAAATAAATCCTAAAACAGCTGATACGGTGAACAGAACAATCCATTCGCTGGCAAACCAGTCTTCTTCGTGTCCTCTTTCCAAAATATATTGAAGCGAACCAACTGTAATCGCCAATAAAGCAATTCCTAACCAATCGACATCTGAAGCTTTACGTTTTTCAGCGTATTTCGGACTTCTCACAAACTGAAGCGTCATTAAAGTCGCTGCAATCCCGATAGGAATATTAATATAGAAAATATACGGCCAGCTGAAGTTATCTACGATATATCCTCCCAGTGGCGGACCTAATGTTGGCCCGATAATTACCCCAAGACCATAAATAGCCTGAGCCATACTTCTTTTTTCAATCGGATAAGATTCCGTAATAATGGTCTGTGAAGTTACCAATAAGGCTCCCCCACCGATTCCCTGCATTAATCTGAAAAATACCAGTTCCCAAATATTGGTCGCGTTTCCGCATAAAAATGAAAATACGGTAAATATAATAATAGATGCAGCAAAATAGTTTCTTCGTCCGAACTGTTGAGACAGCCAACTCGTCATCGGTACAACAATTACGTTACCGATCGCGTATGCTGTAATCACCCAGCCGACTTCTGAAAGTGTAGCTCCCAGGTTACCCTTCATTTCGTTCAGGGCAACGTTTACGATTGTGGAGTCTACAATCTCAAGCAGAGCACAAAGAATCGCCGTAATCGTAATGATTACTCTTCGGGCTCCATATTCTACTAATGAATCTTGCATAGTTTTTTTAATATTTTATTGAATTAAGAGAGGAGGATAAAACTCTGTATTAAACTTTAAGTATTTAATAATTAAAAGATTAAAAAATTAGAGTCTGTGAAAGTTTCCTTTTACCATTAATCTTAGCCTTAACCTCTATATTTCTTAATTTAAAAAAGTGAATTGTCAGTGATCATTCAACATTATTGTCGATCATTGCTTCATTTTCAACATCATTACTGATGGTCATCAGCACGGCCGGCATCATTTTCATCTATCAATATATCGTCTTCATTTCCACATCTACATTGATTTTCCTCTGCATTGTCCTCAACTTCATGGTCATTTTACTACTTCATTTCCACATTTCATTGATTCCGTCTGCATTTCCGGCATCTCCTTCATCATCAGTTTAGTCTTTCGGCATTTTCATCTTCATTATCGACTTGCCTCTGCAAAACTGACAATTCTCTTATATTTAAAAAAGGTGAATTGTCAATGGCAAATCCATTTCATTCGTCAATTTTTACTCCTTCATTTTACATTTCACAGTTAACCTGCTTCAGCAAAATTGACAATTCACTTATTTTTTTATTATTTTAAAGAAACTTCTGCTTTCACATTCATTCCTGTTCTTAATCTTTTTGCGATATTTTTATCAAGATTCACAAAATCAATTTTTACCGGAAGTCTCTGAACCACTTTTACGAAGTTACCACTCGCGTTATCCGGAGGAAGGATAGAGAATGTAGCCCCCGTTGCAGGAGAGAAAGAGCTTACCACTCCGTCGAATTCCTGATCAGGAAATGCATCGATCTCGATTTTTACTTTTTGGCCTTCAACCATTCTGTCAACCTGAGTTTCTTTGAAGTTAGCCACTACCCATTTCTGGTCGTTTTTAATTAAAGCAAATAATTGTGACCCAGCCTGTAAATACTGTCCTGCCTGCGTTGGAACTTTACCGACATATCCATCTTCAGGAGCAACAATTACAGTATATGATAAATTTAATTTTGCATTTTCTACATCTACTTCTCTTTGTTTAGCTACAGATCCCGCAACACTGATTTGTTGAGAACTTGCCGCCGTTTGAGAAGATGCGATATTAGTTTGTTGAGCGATTTGATTTCTTTGGTCAACCAAAACCTGTAACTGCTTATCAGCCGATTGTTTTGCTGCCAAAGCCTGCTCATATTGCTGTTCTGTAATAGAGTGGTCTTTTACCAACACAGAATATCTTTTTAAATCCTGAGCGGTTTTCCACACGTTTACTTTTGCTGCTTCAATTTGTGCATTAGCTGTTGTTACTGCCGCTTGAGAAGAACCAATGTTTTTCGAAGTTGCCGTAGTAGAAGCCTCTGCGTTTGAAATATTACTTTTTGCTGTTACCAATGCCGCTTCTGCTTGTTGAAGAGCCATTTTCTGATCTCTGCTATCCAGAATCACCAAAGTATCTCCTTTTTTCACGAACTGGTTATCTTTTACTTTAACCTCCGTTACATACCCCGAAATTTTAGAAATTACCGGAGACAGGTTAGAAGCAATCTGCGCATCGTCTGTTTCTTCGTGCCCCTCCCCGTAAGTGTAAGCATTATATCCGTAGATTCCTCCACCGATCAAAACAACCGCCAAAATAATTGGGAAAACTAAACTTTTTTTCTTTTTAGGTTCAGTCGCTTGTGTATTATTATTTTCCATTGTTGGTATTGTTCTTAATTTATTTAATTGTTAAAGTTCCTGTAGTTTGTAATAGTTTTCTGTAAGCCAATGCCGCATCTGCTTTAGCATTGATTACGCCAACGTTTGCTGCGATCTGAGCCGCATCTGCATCCAGCAATTCCGTCATGGTTGCCAAACCGTTGTCGTATTTATTTTTTGTGATTCTGTAATTTTCGTTCGCCTGTTCTGCAGATTTTTCAAAAACGGTGATTCTCTTTTTAGAGTAATCGGTGTTTTGATATTCTCTGTTTACATCAAGCTTAATATTATCATTCAATAGCTCATTAGATGCAGAAAGTTGTTTTTCTCTCGCCTGAGACTGTTTGTATGAAGAATTTTCTTTCCAGATATTAGATAAGTTGTAAGAAACTCCAATCCCAACATTTACGGCATTGTAAATCGTTAAAAATTTAGGAATATCCGCCGCTACATATCCGCCTGTAAATGCAATAGAAGGAAGATTTTCAGCTTTTGCTGCTTTTGTTCCCAATGCTGCTGCTTCTCTTTGTTTTCCTAAAGCCTGAAGATCTTTACGATTATCTTTCGCTTCATTTACATAGAAATCAACAGGTTTTATGTCTGAACCTTCATCAATATAATTTTGATCAACCTCAATTTCTGTCGTTTCAGGAATTCCCAATAACAAATCCATATTGATATTGGCAATATTGTAATTGTTTTTAGCTTCCAATAATTGCAATTCTATATTTGAAGTCTGAAGATTTGCCTTTAAACGGTCGTTTCTCGCAATTACTCCATTATTTTCAAGTTTAAGGAAAGTTTCATCTCTCTTTTGAGAAGCTGTAAGGTTTTCTTCTAAAACTTTGATGGATTGATTCGCCTTGAACAAGTTATTATAAGCCTGAGCAACATTATAAGCAATCGCTATTTTATCGTTTTCTGTGCTCAATTTTGATGCTTCCACCAAATATTTCGCAGACTGAATTCCGTATTTTATTCTTCCGCCGCTGTAAATGGGAACACTTAGATTTACTGAACCGTAAGCTACCTGATGTACCTCAGGACTGCTTCCACCTTCCGATGAAACTCCCGGAAGTTTTATATTCACATTCGGTTTATTGGGAAGATACATATAGCTTCCGGAAACTTTAAGGTCAGGAAGTTGTCTGTTCTTCGCCTCTAAAAGATCAGCAGTAGCCTCTTCGATCTTCGCTGCATCGATCTTCAGATTTTTGCTGTTTTGGATACCCAACTGCACAGCTTCATCAAGAGTCAATGTTTTTTTCTCCTGAGCATTTGTGTTTGCAATCCCTAAGAATAGGGCCAGTGCAAGGACTGAGTTATTTATTTTCTTCATAACCTAAAAGGTCTTTTAGTAAATATTTAATATGTTTATTAAGTTCTGTGTAATACTTTTCATCAAAAGTGTCTTCATCTTCCGTATCGTTTAGGAATTCTTTATACATTTCCTTTGCATTAGACGCGTAAAACAATGTTCCGCTCACGGTAGAATGAAGAAGATAGATCGGAGGATTTTTGGTGAAAATTCCTTTCTTCAAGCCACTTTCCAATATTTTTGAATACATGGAAATAAATCCCATTTTTGTCTGCTTCAAAAACTCAATAATATGAGGATTCTCTGCATGTAATTGCTCTCTTTGCATAATTCTGTAGAAACATTTATGGTTTCTTACCTTCCCTGCAAACTGATCCACAATTTTTTCTACTTTTTCCCACTCATTGATGTCTGTTCTCTCAATAATATCTTTCGAAAAGAATTGCCCTTCATTCATCCTGTACTCCACCAACTTCTCGTAAAGCTTTTCTTTTGAACCGAAATAATAGGAAATCATAGAAATGTTTACATTCGCTGCTTTGGCGATTTCTCTGGTAGAAGTTCCTTCAAAACCTTTCTCAGCAAAAAGCTTTTCCGCAGCATATAATATATTTTCTTCTTTTGATAACATTCTATGTTCTGTTTTCAGGGTGCAAATTTACACAAGATTCCAAATAAATCAAACGATTGATTGATTTATTAATTTATTTTTAATATTTAAAATTACAAAACACTGAATTACATTACTTTACGGTTTATTTATAATATTAATCAACATTATAGATTTGGTAATTTAACATCATTTTTTAGGTCAAACTTTCACCAAAATGAGCCTCTGCACTGCATTTTTAGAAAATTAACTTTAAAAATAAGTCAGGAAATAAAAATTTAAGCTAATCAACTGACGATTTTATTTATATTTGAAACTATCAAAATTTAATATTGATCAAAAGGTTAATTTAAAATTTGAAATCATAAACTAATAGCAAGAAAACAATTATTAATCAATTTATATGAGACAAAAATTTATCCCCTTTTTATTTTCCGTTGCATTATTATTGAACTTGGGCTGTCAGGTTGATGATGAAATGGACGAAGAAATTCAAAATTTGTATTGTGATTCTTCAAACACAACCTTCAATCAGTTGTATAATAGTCTGGTAACTCCTACTAACCCAGGAACTGCACAAACATTAGATCTTGTTACTCACTCTTACACATTTAGTGTAACATCCAATAAAGTCATTTGTAAAGTGGGCTATCAAAGTGCACCTGCCATGAGCGGAACACCCTATTTGATTGAAATTTATGATAACACAGATGCTGTCACGGTTTACTCAGATAGTCACCTATTTTCCTCTGCGAGTACATCTTATGTAACTATAATACCGACAGTTATAAAATCAGGACATTCTTATACCATAAAAAGAAGTCAGAATAATTACGCTGGAAACATTGTTAACACCATTGGAAGGTTAATCACAAATTCAACTTTTCCAGTGGTTCACGGAGATTTAAAAATTACAGGATCATCATTTTACGGAACCGGAGGTCCTCTTAATAACGGATCAATTCCTTATATCGATATTGTTTTCGAATAAAAACTAAAAACTCCGGCGATTTGCTGGGGTTTATTTTATGAATTTTTATGAATATATCTCGATAATTTAATGCCCAGATCTGTCCAGACAATCTTAGGATTTCCATTTCGGGTAAGATGCAAATCGGCAGTGCTTATTTCTTCCAAAATACTTTCAATATTGGCTCCGCTGATGAATTTTGAAAAACCCATCCAATTAAAACCATTGGCATCAATCTTTTTATAGACCAAACTTTCAGACTGATAATTTTGAAGCAAAGCCAGCCTGAAAATCTCAGAGCAATAATTTAAAAAGTTCTTTTGCTTTTCACGATTCCAGCCTGCAATTTCACGCGCCCAAACGATAATATTTTTCAGAAACTGAGGTTTCTTTTTCACCATAAACGCATCACGAACCCACTGAACAAAAAGTTTTTCAAACTCTTTATTTTTTGTTCCCGATTGTAATAATTTAATCGCATCATTCAGATCTCCTTGTGCTTCATGTACGATTTCTCTTACTTTTTCATCAGTTACATTGAAGTTCTTCTTTAAATAAACCTCAATATCTTCATTATTAATCCTCGGAACTTCCACCACCTGCGTTCTCGAAAGAATGGTCGGAAGAATATCATTGGTAGACTCTGCGGTAAGGAGAATAATGGTTTTCGCGGGAGGTTCTTCTAAAAATTTCAGAAATTTATTGGAAGCCGCAATATTCATTTTATCGGCTCTCCAAACGATTAGGATTTTGGTTCCGCCCTCAAAACTTTTAAGAGAAAACTTTTGATTCTGATCATCAATTTCATCTGCAGAAATGAAAAGCTGCTTGTTTTCAGACTCTAAAAAAGCCGTCCAGTCATCATAACTTGCATACGGTGAACCCATGATCATTTCGCGGAATTCTTCAAATTTATTTTTACTTAAAGAATTTTTGTTGTCTGTAAAAACCGGGAAACTGAAATGCAAATCCAGGTGATTCAAATGCTCCACTTTTGAAGCGGCATGAGGATTTTCACCCTGTAAAACCTCTTTAGCATACGCCAAAACCATCGGCAACGTTCCATACCCTTCTTTTCCCGTGAAAAGCTGGGCGTGGCTCACTCTGTTTTCGACGATACTGTCTCTAAGAAGCTTTTTCAGATTTTCCTGTCCGGCAATGTTCTCCCAATTCATGTTCCAAAGATAAAAAATCTTCTTTCAACTTCTCAATTTGAAGTTTAATTTAATATGATATTACTTTAATTTCATTTGGAACTATTTGAATGTTGCTTTATTTTTTTTGAAGCCATTTCCAGCTTTCGCTACTCGCTTTTTTGGGTTTCGGCGCGGCAGCGAAGCTGCCGCGCCGAAACCCAAAAAGAGCTCAAACATGCCGCTCGATCTGGGCTAAGATTGCAGTCCTTACATCAAAAGTATTATTATAATTTGATGACTTTACAAGATAGGAACTTCAAAAAACTGATAATCTTGGCACTAATTTTTCATTGTTGGTTGCAGTCTATTATAGGTCATATCAATAATATTAATTGGTATAAAATCTAAATTAAATTGTGTGCAATATAATTTTCAGCAATACATTTGTGATATCAATTTTCAAATTAGTTTAACTATAAAATATTGTGAAGTTTTCGAAACTTTCAACAATTAAAAATAAATAAGATGGATCAACAATCAGAACAGAAAATAAGAGAAATATTCGCTCAACAGAAAGCATTTTTCAAAACCAATCAGACAAAAGATATTGAATTCAGAAAGGCTCAATTGAGAAATTTCCGTGAAGTATTTTTAAATCATACAGATGCACTTTGCGAAGCATTAGATATCGATTTGGGGAAAAGCAGAAAAGAAGCGGAATATGTGGAAATACAAATCGTAATCAGCGAACTTGATTATCTTTTAGAAAATATTGATGACTGGGCAAAACCTACGGAAGTTCCTTCGAAACCTTTACCATCAGGAGCTGAAGTCTCCAGCAAAATTATGTATGAACCTTATGGCGTAAATTATATTATCGGACCGTTTAATTATCCGGTTCAGTTGACTTTCAGTCCGTTGATTGGCGCTCTGATCTCAGGAAATACAGCCATCATTAAGCCTTCCGAAAATACACCTCACGTTGCAAAAGTTTTGGAAGATATTGTGAAAGAATCTTTTGATGAATCTTATGTTGCCGTTGTTCAGGGTGCGATTGAAGAAAACACTTTGCTGTTGAGCTTACCTTTTGATTATATCTTTTTCACCGGAAGCCCGAATGTAGGGAAAATTGTAATGAAAGCTGCAGCCGAACAATTAATTCCTTTAACTTTAGAATTAGGTGGAAAATCTCCAACAATCGTTCATAAAGATGCTGATCTTGACAAAGCAGTAGCCAGAATTTCTTACGGAAAATGGATCAATTGCGGACAAACCTGTGTGGCTCCGGATTATATTTATATTCATGAATCGGTGAAAGATGAATTTATTGAAAAGTTCAAAACGTATTTAAAAAGTACATACGACGATCAAACGCTTGGAAAAATCGGGAAAATAGTAAGTCAGCAACAAATTAAAAATCTTGCAGGTTATTTGGAAGCAGCTCCGGAAAAAGTAATCTATGGAGGAAATTATGATTTAGAAACCCGTCATTTTGAAGCAACTTTAATGGATAATGTGACTTGGGATGATAAAGTAATGCAGCAGGAAATATTTGGGCCTATCCTTCCGATCATGGCTTATAATGATATTAATGAAGCTTTGGAGGAAATCAATAATCGTCCGAAACCTTTGGCTCTGTATGTTTTCACCGAAGATCAGGAATTTGCACAAAATGTTTTAAACCGAACAACAAGCGGCGATGCAGAGATCAACAGTACGATAGTGCACGTGGGTTCTCACTTTTTGCCTTTTGGTGGTGTAGGAACTTCAGGAATGGGAAAATATCACGGAAAATTCAGTTTTGATAATTTTAGCCATACAAGATCTGTGCTTCAGGTAAAATAATTTGAAAACAATTAAAACTATATTAAAGACTGTTCAACTTAGGATGAATGGTCTTTTTTGTTTAAATTAATATCATTTTTTTTGAGGAAAAATCATGTTTTTAGCCTAAAGATGAGCCCTTAACAAACTTTAACCTCGTTAAACTTTTACAATTCATTAATATTTAAGATATTTGCGCATTGTTTTAAAAATAAAGAATGAAAAAAATCTTTGTACTATCATTTATATCGGTGGGATATTTCCTAAATGCACAGAGTTTAAGTAACTCGCCCTATGCAACATACGGAATTGGAGATGTAAAATATGATAATACGATTGAAACTGCCTCTATGGGAGGGATATCAACAGCTTTTATCAGCGACTTTTCGAGTAGTTTCAATTTTGCCAACCCAGCTAACAACGCTAATTTCGAGCTTACAAGTATAAAGCTGGAAGCTACCAACGAAAACAATTACTTCAAAACAAATTATAATAATACGAAGTCTACCAAACATTCTACGTATTTGTCTAATATTTCTTTGGCTTTCCCAATTTCATCGAAAATAAAAATGGGATTGTCTTATCAGCCATACAGCTCAAAAAGCTATGATATTCTGAATTCTGAAACAAGAAAAGATGAAATGGGCAATGAGTATGTGGTTGCCAATCGTTTCAAAGGAAGCGGTACGCTGAACACAGCTATGGTTGCGTTAGGTTATAAAATTACTCCGGAATTTTCTGCGGGTTTAAGAGCCAATTTATATTTCGGAACTCTATATGATACCAATGAACTTGCTCGTTCTAATGCAGAATTGGTAAATGGTTACGAAACTAAAAACAGTATCAAAAACTTCAACTTCACATTAGGAGCAACGTATCAAAAAGTAAATCCTTCTACAGACCGTAAGTTTACGATAGGTGCAACCACTACTTTTGGAAATACTAATGGTAATATGACGACTGATTATACCAACAGTACGTACTATTATTCTGCAGTAGATGTAAAAGCAGGGCAATCTATTATTGAAGAAAAAAGTACAAAATCTAAAAACCTTCTTCCGTTACAGGCTTCATTAGGGGTTGGATACGGAGATGAAAACCACTGGTTTGTGTCTACACAGCTAGACTATAAAAAAGGAGAAACGGTTTCTTATTTCGGAAATACTTTCGATATGCAAGATTCTTACAGAGTAGCAGTCGGAGGTTGGTATTTGCCAAACTATAACAACTTCAGAAGCTATTTCTCAAGAGTGGTTTACCGCTATGGTGCTTTTTATGAAAAAGGAAATATTCAGCTTGCAGGAAACAATATCAACAAGTTTGGTATCTCTGCGGGAGTTTTATTACCATTCAAAAACAGCAGTATAACAAGAATGAGTGGTCTTGAACTAGGCATCGAACTAGGAAAAAGAGGAACACTTAAAGATAATCTGATTAACCAGAATTTTATTAACTTTAGAGTCGGCTTTAATTTTGCCGATAAGTGGTTTAGAAAAACTCTATACAACTAAGAATGAAGTTGAGAAAAAACATATCATATAAAAATATAGCATGCCTTTTTAGTTGTGCTATATTTTTTATATTGACCTCCTGTGAAGAAGATGTAACGAAAGCCAACGGCAAACAAAGTACAAATTTCCCTTCGCAGATTATTAATAATGCCAATATTATTCAAAGAGATTCAGGGTTTGTAACCTTGAGAGCCATTGCCCCGATTATTGAAAAATATGAATTGATTGATAGCCCATATGTTGTGGCAACAAAAGGAATCAACATTCAGTTTTTTGATAAGAAAAAGCCTAAAATCCCCGGGAAAATTACGGCCAAATATGCTAAAATTTTTGAATCTAAAAAATTCTATGAAGCTAAAGGCGATGTAAGAATCACCACCAATGAAGGTCAAAGATTTGCCATGCAAACCTTATATTGGGATCAGCCAAAACAAAGAATTTACACTCACGACACGGTTTACGTAACGATGGAAGATGGTTCTACATTAATTGGAGCCAAAGGAATGACGGCAAAAGACGACTTTTCAGAATACACTTTCTATAAAAATACCGGAGATTTCAGTGCGGCAAAAATCTCTGAATCTAAAAAATAAGCAATCATGGTTTTGCAGGCAATTGGTTTAATGTCCGGAACGAGCCTTGATGGCTTGGATATTTGTTTTGCAAGATTTGAAAAGCAAGAAGTTTGGACTTTTGAGATTCTTAAAGCAGAAACAATTTCTTATCCTAAAAATTGGGAAGAGAAACTCCGAAATTCGATACACTTATCTGCTGAAGATCTATTGGAACTCCATTCCGAGTATGGTTTCTATTTGGGTGAATTGGTGAAGAATTTCATCAAAAAGCATCAATCAGAAAACATTGATTTAATCGCTTCTCACGGGCACACTGTTTTTCATCAGCCACAAAGAAAATTCACGCTACAGATTGGTGACGGAAGAGCCATAAAACTTAAAACAAACTTGCCTGTTATTTATGATTTCAGGGCTCAGGATGTTTTGATGGGCGGGAACGGAGCTCCACTCGTTCCGATTGGTGATGAAATTTTGTTTTCACAATATGACGCCTGCTTAAATTTGGGCGGATTTTCTAATATTTCATTGAAAATTAATAATCAAAGAATCGCTTTTGATATTGCTCCTGTGAATATTGTCCTCAATAAACTGGTACAAAAATTCAATAAAAGTTTTGACGAAAATGGAGATTTAGCAAAAACGGGAAATATTAATGATGAATTATTATTAAAACTCAATTCATTAGACTTTTACCAGCAATCTCATCCGAAATCTTTAGGAATTGAATGGTGTAGCGAAAATATTTCCCCTCTATTTGAACAAATAGAAACGCTTGATATTTTAGCCACTTTTACTGAACATGTAAGCCAACAAATCGCGACTGTTATCAACGACAATACATTAAACAATATCCTCTTTACCGGAGGCGGAACTTACAATACTTATTTAGTGGAAAAAATTAAGGCTAAAACTGCCGCAGAAATCATCATCCCGGAAAAAGAAATCATTGATTATAAAGAAGCATTAATTTTTGCTTTTATGGGCGTTTTAAGGCTTAATAATGAAATTAATGTCTTAGCTTCTGCAACGGGAAGTTCAGCAGCTCACAGTTCGGGAGTTATGGCATAAAAAAAACCTTCATTGCTGAAGGTTTTCTATTTTATTTATAAACTTCGATTTTATCCGTCAAAGTATTAATGAAATTCTGAAGAGGTTTTTCAACCATCATTTTGATGAAAGGATTGAATTTACCTTCAAACAACATTTGTACCTCAGTTTGGTTTTCATTTAAAGGATTTAGTGTTGCGGTCAATGCAAAATCCAAGCTTGAACTTGCAGATTTCAATACTGCTTTCTGATCGTTCACTTCATCTATTTTAAGGGCAATTTCAGGCATTCCCTGTAATCCGAATTTAAATCCATCTTCTCTCGTTTCAAATTTCTGAAGACCATCCGGCATAAATTCTTTGTAATTTTCAGGAGATTTCAGTATTTCTACAAGCT
Organism: Chryseobacterium sp. GM_Chr_2; assembly: GCF_026540445.1. Lineage (NCBI taxonomy): Bacteria > Pseudomonadati > Bacteroidota > Flavobacteriia > Flavobacteriales > Weeksellaceae > Chryseobacterium > Chryseobacterium sp. GM_Chr_2. Next base: position 176,043 of record NZ_JALNUD010000008.1, on the reverse strand, counting down.
CCTTCGATGATTTATTCACAATAATCTTTCGTCCTTCTAAATTCATTTTTTATTTTTGTATTTAAATTCTTAATTCTTACAAATATATGTATAAAGTTTTTGTGAACGAAAAAAAATTGTTACTGTCTAAGCAATCTGAGAACTTAGAAAAATCGCTTAGCTATGAAAGCTTCACAACTTTAGAAATGGCTTTGGATCTGCTGGAGAACACTTCAGCCAACGAACTGAACGTGTACGGTGAAAATATTGAAGAAATCTGGACAGACTTTCAGAAACTTTTCAGAATCATTGAAGCGGCAGGCGGAATTGTAAGTAATGAAAATGGAGAAATTCTTTTCATCAAAAGATTAGGAAAATGGGATCTTCCAAAAGGAAAAATGGAAAAGGGAGAATCGCGTGAAGAATCTGCGGTAAGAGAAATCGAGGAAGAAACAGGTTTAAAAGATGTTGAATTGGTACAATTTATCAATACTACTTATCATATTTATATCGAAAGAAACGGCGATAAAGTTCTGAAATGCACACATTGGTTTGAAATGAACTTTAATGGTGAAGATACCTCAAAACCACAAACAGAAGAAGGAATTACTGAAGTTGCCTGGAAAAACGACACTCTGATCGAAGATGAAGTTTTTCCAAACACATTCAAAAATATTAAGTTGATTTTAAAAGAATTCTGGAGCAATAGATCTAAATAAAGTCTATTGCTTTTTCCAGCGCAATTCCTCTGGAACCTTTTAGCAATACGTTTTCTGACTGAATTTTATTCGATTTTAAATATTCTGTTAGCTCTGCCGTATTTTCAAAAGATGTTTCAGATGAATTGATGCTTTTAAAGTTTTTACCAACGGTAAAAATTTCATCAAAACCTAAGTTTTGGGCTAAATTTAAAATATTTTGATGCTCTTTTTCACTCTCTTCTCCTAGCTCAAGCATATCACCAATAATGATTGTTTTTGAACCTTCAAAGGTGATGAAATTATGCAAAGAAGCCGTCATAGAACTCGGATTGGCATTATAAGTATCCAACACCAACGTTTTACCATCTTTTTTCACGACCTGAGAACGCATATTCGTTGGTGTGTAATTCTCAATGGCATGTTTAATTTTATCGAAATCGATTCCAAAGTGTAAGCCTAAACTTGCCGCTGCACAAAGATTGGTGAAATTGTACTCACCTGTTAATTTAGAAACAGCTTTTTCATTTTGATAAACTAAACCTAAAAAATGCTCTTCTGAAAATGCTTCAAAATTATAATCTGAAGTCTCTTTTCCAAAAGTAATTGTTGGCGAATAATTTTCTGTTTTTTCAATCTGAATGGGATCATTTTCATTAATCAAAATAGTTTGACCGTGAGTTTTTAAATAATCATATAATTCAGATTTACCTTTAATTACTCCTTCAAAACCTCCGAAGCCTTCAAGATGGGCTTTACCAAAATTAGTGATATAACCGTAATTTGGTTTAGCAATATTCGAAAGTAATTCAATTTCCTTCTGATGATTGGCTCCCATTTCAATAACTGCTATTTCATGTTCTGGTTTAATCGAAAGCAGCGTTAAAGGAACTCCAATATGATTGTTCAGGTTTCCGAAAGTATATTGAACATTGAACTTTTCTGAAAGAACCGCATGAATCAATTCCTTCGTCGTAGTTTTACCATTGCTTCCCGTTAATCCGATAATAGGAATTTGAAGCTGATTTCTATGATGAATGGCAAGCTGCTGCAGAAATTCTAACGTTGATGGAACATAGAAAATATTTTTCGCTTCGTTTTCAAAATCCTTTTGTTCAACAATTACGGCTAAAGCACCTTCATCAATAGCTTTTTCGGCCAATGTTGCTGCATTGAAATTATCTCCTGAAAAAGCGAAAAAAATATCATTCTTTCCTATTTTTCGGCTATCGATGGTTACTTTATTTGATTGTAAAAATAAAGCGTAAAACTGTTCTATATTCATAATTCAAAAATAAAAAAACCTTCCAAAAATTCGGAAGGTTTTTTAAAAATATTTTTTGATAAATATTATCTTCTAGTTCTACTCTTATCGCTAGCTCTAGCATCCTGTGCAACACGGAATCCAATCCAACCATAAGCCTTGTTTTCAGTCTTATATCTTCTTTGTCCCGGATCTAGCCAATAAGCTGTATCTTGCCAAGAACCACCTTTTACTACTCTAACATCGTTAGACATAGCAGAAGTTCTGTCTCTTGTATCTTTTTGCATTTTTACTCTACCTGTAGCATCTACGATAAATCTCTGTTTTGGAGAGTTGTACATATCATAAGATGCAGCAGAATCAGCCGCTCTGTAATACTCTAATGAAGACTGTCTGTCACCATCTCTGTAGTTTCTGTAGTCAGCAACTGTTTGTCTTTCGAACTGACCTGGTAAGTTTTTGTAAACTAATCTTCCGTCAGCCAAAGTATCATATTTAATGCTTGTCTCGTCTACCATTTTGTAAGTACCGTCACCGTTTCTTACGATAGCCTGAGGCATATTTCCTCTGTAGTAGTTGAAATCACTGAAGTCTTCATCAATGATTGGTCTGTATACGTCAGCAGTCCATTCAGCAACGTTTCCATACATACCATAGATTCCTAGGTCATTTGATGGATATTGTCTAACGTCTGAAGTTTGTGCAGAACCGTCGTTTTTCCAACCTGCGATACCAGAATAATCTCCTCTTCCCATTTTGAAGTTTTCAAGGAACATTCCTCTGTCTCTACCTTTAGTACCTCTTAACAATTCGATTTGAGGTTTTTTACCTAAATATTGGTTGTACTCTCTGTTTTTAGCCATTCCTAAAGCAGCGTATTCCCATTCAACTTCTGTTGGAAGTCTGAATTTTTGTACCATAGCGCCATTAGGAGCTCTGTTTGCAGCTAATAATCTTTGGTTTGTAGTTTTCAAACCAGTTTTTTGCTGCATTCTTTGTTCATTTATATATCCTTGCATTTCAGGATCATTCGCCTTGAATTTATCCATGTTGAATGCAGTTCCTCCTTGGTTGTTAGATTCATTGATATATAAATCTTTAGCAATGATACCGGCTTGCATTAAAGCCTTTTCGTTTGCTCTGTCTGTCAACCACTCGCAGTATCTGTTGGCTTGAGTCCAAGAAACACCTACTACCGGATAGTAATCGAATTCAGGAGAACGGAAATAAGTTTCGTTATAATCGTTTCTAGATAATTTGTTGTCCCAAAGTAAGGTATCCGGCAAAGCACCGTTGTAGATTTCCTTAAAACTTGGGTCACTTGGTGGGAATACATACTTCAACCATGTCAGGTATTCGCGGTATTCATAGTTAGTAATTTCTGTTTCTCCGATAAAGAAAGAACTTACCTGCATTCTGCGTGGTGAGTTATTCCAATCGTGCATAACATCATCTTTCACTAATCCCATTGTGAAAGTTCCACCTTCTACATATACCATCCCCGGCCAACCTTTTTGTTTTTGTTGCTTTCCTGCAAAAAACCAACCTTGTTTCTCGTTTGGTTTCCAACCTGTTTTGCTGACAAATTTTTTAGTACCGCCGCCTTTGCTAGTACCTGATCCACCACAACTGGTTAATGCAAGTGTAGAACTTAATGCTATTAATGAAAACAACTTTAGTTTTTTCATAGTCGATATAAATATTTTCAAAGTACAAAGAAAAAATAAATTATTCAATAAATCAAGTAAAGATTGATTTTTTTGAAAAACGATAACAAATTAATTTTATTGTATCGCAATTTAATTATAAAATTTTCATTTATTTTGTAATTCGGAAATTTGAATAATAAACATGAGAAAAAAAATCACGCTTTTATTTCTATTAGCCTCTACATCAATGTTTTGGGCCCAAAGAGTCAACATTGAATGGAATGGTTCTAAAATTCAAGACTTTGGTGAGTCTAAAATTAATCTTCCAAATTTCAAAAATGAAGGTTTTTCTTACAGCCAAAATAGCGTTTTTATAACTACCAGACAAAAAATAGGAGAAAAGCAGATCAAAATTTCTAATTTATCTTGGGAACCAGTTTCCAACAGAGATTTATTTGAGCTTAACAGACAATTGCTGCCAAAGCGTGAACTGAATAACGTATCCTATTATTATCATGAGGGGGAAAGATATGCCAACATAAGTGTTTCATTATTCAAATTTGAAAAAGGTCAGGTTTTAAGACTTGCTTCGTATGATGTTTCCGAAGGAGCTGCTATTGCATCAGGCAACGGAAATGCCAATAAAGTGGGAACAACTGCAAATCCTTTGGCAAGTGGTGGTTTTTATAAAATTAAAGTTGATAAATCCGGAATTTTCAAAATTACAACTCAGTTTTTAAAAGATAACGGCATCAACCCTTCTTCTGTAAATCCTAAGAATTTCAGAATTTATGGAAACGGAGGAATTATGCTTCCTGAAAATAATCAAGACACGCAATACAGCGCCTTGCAGGAAAATGCCATTCAGGTAGTAGGTGAAGATGACGGTGTATGGAATGATGGAGATTATGCTTTATTCTATGCCCAGGGGCCGGATGGTTACAATCTTTATGATACAGGAAACGGTAACGGTTTTAAAAGAAACGAGACAAGGTTTGACAGCAGTAATAATCTGAAAAACATCTACGAAGATCATTCTTATTATTATATTAATTTTGATAAAGGTGCCGGAAAAAGAGTGCAGCAAGCAGATGTAGCGCTTCCCAATACGGCTTTGATTACGAGATACGATAACTATCAGGTGATTAATAACGATCAGAAAAATTTGCTGAAAGTTGGAAGAATCTGGGTGGAAGATGCACCGTTTACCACAGATAAAACGATTACTTTTAACACCAATTCGCCAATTCAAGGAGGCGATTTTATCAGATACCGTACACAAATTGTGGGGTATCATGCTCAGCAGAACTCAACAACATTCAATATTAATAATCAAAATTCAGTTCCTATTCCTGTTCCGCCAAACGGAACCAATGTTGCCTATGATTTTTTTCCTTTGAATTACAACGGAACGATTTCAAATTTAAGCGGAAATCAGATTACTATTAATTATAAGCCTGATATTACAACAAATCCTAACGGAACTTTCTATTTTGATTATGCCGAAGTGCAATATAAAGAAGATTTGAAATTCAACGGAACTCAGATGAATTTCAGAGATTTTTCTTTAATGAGCGGAACAAATACCAACTATGGTTTCAGTATTTCTAATACCGCAATCATGGAGCAGGTTTGGGATGTTACAGATATTACGAATGCGACAAGACGAGTAAATAAAGCGGCAGGAAATGGTACTTTCAGTTTCGGATATAATTCTTCTAACCCGAATTTTAATAATGAATTTGTAGCTTTCCGAGCAGAATCTGCTTATTCGCCACAGTTTGTAGAGAGAATTGCCAATCAAAATCTTTCTGAAATACAGAATGTAGATTATTTAATATTAACCACTGCCCCATTCATGTCTCAGGCGCAGAGAATTGCCAACTTTCATGAATCAAGGAACAGCTATAACGTTCAGGTAGTTGATATTAATAAAATTTATAATGAATTCGGCAGCGGAAGCAGAGATCTTACCGCTATCCGTAATTTTGTAACGAAATTAAATACTCCGGCAGGACGTTTAAAATATGTCTTCATTTTAGGAGATGCGTCATATGACTATAAAGACAGAATTTCCGGAAACACCAATATCGTTCCAAGCTACGAGAGTGAAGAATCTGCAGATTTTGTGAGCTCATTCGTTACAGATGATTATATCGTGATGACGCAGCCGCAGACCTCTAATCAAATTGAATATATTTTACCGGATCTGCCTATCGGAAGAATTCCTGCTGCCAATGTTACAGAAGCCGCCAATATGATTGATAAATCTTTGGCTTACAACAATTCTCTTCCGGGGCAATCTACTCCGTTTGGAGAATGGCGTATGAAGTTGGATTTTGTGGTGGATGATGACAACGATGGCGGAACACCTTTCCATACTGTAATGAATAATTCTTTGGTAAATGTTTTCGAACAAAACAATACCAATCTTAAAGAATATAACGTAAGAAAATTGTATTTAGATGCTTTCCAGCAACAAAGTTCTGCGGGAGGGCCAAGATATCCGCAGGTAAACCAGGCGATTGCCAATGATGTAGGAAACAGCTTATATCTTTTCTATTTCGGGCACGGAGGTATCAATGGATGGGCGCAGGAAAGAGTTTTATCTTCTGATGAAGTTCAGAATTTCAACAACTTCTCGAATGTTTACAGCCGATTCCCTTTTGTATCTACGATTACGTGTGAATTTACCCTTTGGGACGATCCTGCAACCAGTTCTGTAGGAGAGCAGTTTATTAAACTAAAACAAGGTGGAACTTCTACAATGATTACTTCCAGCCGTGCAGTAGGTGTAGGATATGGTATCGATTTTACTAATATTCTGACGCAAAACATCTTCAAACTGGAAAGTGATGATTTTGCAACATTAGGTATGGCTCATTTAAATGCTAAAAAACAAAAAGGGGCTTATCCGGATCACTTAAAAGTAAACTTCCTTGGAGATCCTGCTACGAAATTGAGCAGACCAAAAAGACTTTTAACAATTGATAATATTGAAACTCCGGTTCCGGGATTAATCCGAGGATTAGATTTTGTGAAAATTACCGGGCGAGTTACCAATCAGAACGGAACCACCAACACGACTTTCAACGGAAGAGTGGTTATTAATATTTTTGATAAAAGATTAAATAAATCAACCTTAAATAATGACGGAGGTTTAACGCCGATCTTACAATATACAGAAGAAGGAAGTGCAATTGTAAAAGCATCCGGAACTGCTGTAAACGGAATTTTCACCGTAGAATTTTATGTTCCGAAAGATATTAACTACGCTGTTGGAACAGGTAGAATTCTTGGATATGCCGATAATAAAGCAACCGATGTTTTCAACAACCAAGCCGTTCAGGTAGGAGATCTTAATCCAAACGGAATTAATGATAATGAGCCGCCAAAAGTGAAATTGTATATGAACAATACAAATTTTGCCGATGGGGGAATTACAGATCAAAACCCGATGTTATTGGCTTGTGTTACTGATGATACGGGAATTAATTCTACAGGATCAGGCGTTGGTCATGATATTACTGTATATTTGGACGGCCAAATTATTAACACCGTAATTTTGAACGACTTCTTTGCTTCAGGAGAAGGAAATGGCTGTGTAAATCCTAGCTTAGCCGATTATCAGAAAGGAAATGTAACCTACCCTTTCAGAAATTTAGCGTTAGGACAACATCAATTAACATTTAAAGTTTGGGATATAAACAATAATTCTACAACTTCTACGTTGAATTTTGAGGTTAAGGATGAAGCTGACCAGCGTTTGACAATCAACAGACCAATGAACTGGCCAAATCCGTTTACCAATAAAACCTACGTTCAGTTTGAGCATAATTGTGATGATATTTTGGATGTAAACGTTCAAATCTATACAATTACAGGAAAATTAGTAAAAACAATTTCGCAAACTGTAATGGCAGAACCGTTCCTACAGGGCTTTAGAACGCCTCGCCAAGCAATTGAATGGGACGGAAGAGACGATTTTGGGGCAACAGTAGCAAAAGGTACGTATATTTTTAAGATATTTGCAAAAAGTCAAAATCAAGAAAAATGCAAAGGAAGTGCTACAGCTGTAGAAAAAATGGTACTTTTGAAATAATTTTAAAATAATAATTGTAACAATATTTATAAAAAACTGATAATATATAAAAGACAACATATGAATTTAACTACTAAGCTGTTTTTGGGGATTGGTTTAAGTGCTGGTTTTTTAGGATACTCGCAGGATCTAAGTAAAATAAACCCAGTATTAACCGGAGCTCCATTTCTAAGAATTGCGCCGGATGCTAGAGCCGGAGGTATGGGAGATCAAGGGGTTGTTACCTCTCCCGACGCGTTTTCTCAGTTCTGGAATGCAGCGAAATATCCTTTTAGCAGGACGAGTTCTTCCGTTGGGGTAAACTATACTCCGTACATGGGGAAACTTACAAATGATGTATTCTTATTATATGGTGCGTTCCACAAATTCTTAGGTCAGGAAGAAAGATCTACGATCTCAGCAAGTATTTATTACTTCAATATGGGTGAGGTAGATTTAACTCAGCTAGTAGGAAATGATGTAACTTCAATGGGTACCTCAAAGCCAAACGAATTCTCTATCGACGTTGCTTATGGTTTGAAACTTTCTGATTCTTACTCCATGGCCGTTACAGGTAGATTCATTCGTTCAGACTTAGCCGGAGGATTCAACACAGATACGACCTTGAAAGCAGCAAACTCTTTTGCAGTAGACGTTTCAGGATATTATACTTCTCCTAGATTCTCAAGTTTCGGAGGGTATGACGGAAAACTGAATGCAGGTTTTGCTGTTCAGAACTTAGGTCCGAAATTAGATTATACAGGAAACGAAGAATCAAGATCTTATTTGCCTACTATGGCAAGATTAGGGGTTGGTTACGACATGTATCTTGATGATGTAAACAGAGTGGGATTAAGCGTTGAAGGTTCAAAAATCTTAGTTCCTGGTTCTGAATATGCAGGAATCGATCCGAATACAAGAAAACCAATGTATGCAGTGCCAAACGTTGGTGTAATGCAAGGTATCGGAAAGTCTTTCAAAAATGCTAATTCTATCATGTATAGTGCAGGTCTTGAGTATTCTTATGACAATGCATTCGCAGTAAGAGGAGGTTATTTCCACGAAAGTGAAGAGCAGGGAGCAAGACAATTTGCAACAGCAGGTATCGGATTAAAGTACCGTTCTTTCGGTCTTGATATTTCTTACCTTATTAATATGTCTAAAGTTAATACCGCTTTGGATAATACCCTTCGTTTCGGTCTAACTTGGAACATTGGTGATGAAACATCTAACGTAGATTACTAAGAAACATATCTTAAAATAATACAAAGCTCCATTTTTATGGGGCTTTTTTGTTTAACTGAGGTTTGATTAATTTTAAAGAGTTCTATTTTTCGTTTTATACTTTGACTGTTTTTCGTTTTGAGTTTCGGGCGGCTTCGCCGCCCGAAACTCAAAACGAAAAGTCTATTAATTCACTTGGTAAGAAAAATTCAACGTTCATAATAAAATAAACATCAATAATAAGAAATATGTTTACAAAAGTCTTATTTTTATAAGGCATTTTCTGTTGTCAATACCTAATTTTGCACTATGAACTATTCTGCGGAGCTCAAAAAATTCGTAACCAGCCAATATGTATATTCTGCGATCAGAATTACACTGGCCACTGTTCTGCCATGTTTAGTTCTCGCCCACTTCGGAATTCTGAAAGAATACTTTCTTTTTCCGTTGGGAACCAGCTTTGTAGCACTAACCGACCAGCCTGGACCATTTATCCGAAGAAGAAATTCATTGACTTTTGCGATTTTCTGCTTCGTTTTGGTGGCGCTTGTAGCCAGTTTAGTCATGCACCTCAAAATTTTTGTCTTTGCTGAAATCGTAGTTTTCGGACTCTTTTTTTCATTGATTGGAGTTTACGGACAAAGATTAGCCGCTGTTGGTTCACTTTCTTTGGTCGTACTCGCGATCTTTATTGATGGACATTTAACAGGTGACAATATCCTCAAAAGCTTATTAATCTTTGCTTCGGGATGTTTTTGGTTTTTATTGATTTTTTTAATCGTTTCCACCATTCAGCCTTACAAATTGGCAAGCCAGATGATTGGAGAAAACTATCTTCAACTGGCTGAATTTTTAAAAATCAAAGCTAATTATTATCAGAAAAATCCAGATTTTGCGAAGCTGACAACACAGGTTATTGCCAAACAGATTGAAATTAAAAATCTTCAGGAAGAAACCAGAGAAACGGTTTTCAAAACAAGGGTCATCGTCAACGAATCAACAACTACGAGCCGTTTGCTGATGTTGATGTTATTGAATTCAATGGATCTTCATGAAAAACTGATGACCTCTGAAAGTGATTACGACAAACTTCAAAAAAGCTTTGAAGACAGCATGATTTTGGTGAATATTCATGATTACCTGAATCTTTTGGCTGAAGAAATTACAAACATCGGAATTTCTTTGCAAATCGGAACTCGCGCTAAGCCTATGTTTAATTTGGAGACTGAATTAAAAAGTTTAAATCATGTTTATTTTGAACTAAGGAATCAACAGATTTCTCCCGATAATTTCGAGCATTTCATGGTGTTGCGCCAAATTTTAGTTCGCATCAACGAAATTACAAAGGAAATCAACGAGATTTATAAAGTGTTTTCTCAAAATGTAAAACTGGCGAAGAGTCTTTCTACTGGATTGGATTTGAGAAAATTTATGCCGAGTGAGCAGAAGATCAATGCGAAAGTTTTAAAAGATAATATTTCACTTTCCTCATCCCATTTTCGCCATGCTTTGAGAATTACGATTGCTTTATTGATCGGCTATTCATTCTCTATGTTTGATTTTTTAGGCATCGGTCATACTTATTGGATTTTAATTACTGTTATCGCCATCCTAAAACCCGCCTACTCCATTACCAAACAAAGAAATCTTCTGCGTTTGTACGGAACGATTGCCGGAGCCACGATTGCGTATGGAATTCTGCATTTCATTCACATCAATCAGGTATTGTTTACCATTTTGCTGTTGAGCATGATTATGTGTTTCAGCTTTTTGAAAGGCAGATATTTCTGGGCTGTTTTGTTTATGACTATTTATATTTTTCTGAGTTTTAATTTTTTAAGTCCTGGACATGTAGATATTATTTTCAGAGACAGAATTGTAGATACCATTATTGCCGGTTTGATCGCTTCTTTAGTTTCCTATTTGGTTTTGCCGGTTTGGGAGCATACACAGAATTTAGATTTAATGAAAAAATCAGCGGAATGTAATTTAATTTATTTCCAATGTGTGATTTCTAAATTTTTGGATGACAGCTTTGATATTGAAGATTATAAAGTAAAACGTAAGAACGCCATCATCGCTTTAGCCAATCTTTCCGATAATTTTCAGCGAATGATTTCTGAGCCTAAAAATCAGCAGAAAAAACTAGAAGTTGTTCACCAATTTGTTGCAACTTCTCACCTGATTACGGCGTATACTGCTTCTCTTTCACAATATGTAAAGGATGATGAAAAATATCCTGAAATAGACGCAGAAGGATGGAGCAAGAAAATTGAAGCTGAAATGTTACAGATTTCTAATTTGTTGAATGGAAATAAAATCAGCGAATCTTTGAAAATGGAAAGTAGAATTGAACCCGAAGATTCTTCTTTTGACGATCTAATTTTAAAGCGAAAAACCGAGCTTGCCGATCACGAATCCAGAAATCAAAGAGATCCTAATAAAATCTCTCGTTTAACGGAGCTTAAAAACATCCACGATGTGTTGGAACTGATCTTCGATGTGGCCAAAGAACAGCGAAAAGTGATTGAAAAATACAGAAGTGAATCTCACGAAAAGTCTGAAACGACAGAAGCTATTCCTCAACAATCGTAAAGCAATAGTCGTCGAAGAACTCTACTCTAGCCTTTAACTCATCGGAAATATGCTCGTCGTAAACCCTGCATTTAATGTGATGAAGATATTTTAGTTCAAAAGGCTGAACATCATAATGTTTTTTCAGCGACCAATGTTTGGAATGGTGAATTTTATACATACTTTCCTTCACGCTCCAAATAATGGTATAAAACGTCACTTCATTATCAAAAGGGATAAATCCGCGCTCGTTTTCGTAAGTAAATTTGTCGATTACCCTTAAAATTTTAGGATTAAATTTTTCAATATCAATCCCTATTTTATTCTTAGAAATAGCAATCGCCGCAAACGGAAAAGAATGCGTAATGGAGATTTCGGCATCTTTTGGAGATAAAAAAGGCTCTCTTTCTTTATACAATATTTTGGAATTTGGCTTTAAACCTTTCAAAAGTTTACGAACCATCAATACTTCCAATAGCTTTTTCGGATGATAATCTTTTACTTTTTCAGCATTTTCAGGCTCTAAAAGTTCATCAATATTCAATTCTTCGGTTTCATCGTATTTCCAAACAAGAATTGTAGCGTTGTCATCAGAAAAATCGCGGTAAAGAGGCATGTGTTTGTTTATTGTGCAAAATTAGTGAAAAAATTTTTGGTGGATATTTGGTTGGTAGATGGGAGTTTGAGGATGGAGGTTTTTATTACCAACTGTTAAACATGTAGTTTGTCATGCTAAAAGCATTTAGACAATACATAAACGTACAATGTTGAGATACTTTCAGCATGACAAACAGACCGCAGAAATTTAGATTCAAATAAAATTTAAACAAAAAAATTCACTCAAATCCTAAGATCCAAGTGAATTATATATTATTAAAAAAGCTAAAAGATAATAAAGCAGTTAGTAATAAAACCTCTAGCTTCCATCATCCAGCTTCCTTCCTTAATTATTATTTAGACTGGTGATTCTGATCATTTCTGTGCTCCATAATTTCAAGATTCTGATCTACGAAATAAGCACTTCCGAAACCGTTTACATAAGCACCTTTTGTTGGGTGAAGACCGATTAAGATAAAATCTTTCATTTCAGCGATAACGTCTACTACTTTCCCGTGAGTTTCTTTTAATAGAGAAACAACTATGTTCCACGTTTCAGAATCTTTTTCCACCTGAGAAGTTGAAGCTTCAATCGTTAATCTCTCACGAGCGTAGATTTGTTTTGTAGCAGATTCATCTTCGATAAACATCACTGAAGTTTTTCTTCCGTCAGCCAAATTTTTAGTATGCTTTGCCATGAAAGACACTAAAATATAAAATGTATTATCAACCTGAACAAACGGCGCATAGCTTGAATTTGGTGTTCCTTCTGCATCTACCGTCGCCAAGATTACACTTTTAGTTCTTTCAATTAACTCTTTTACTTTCGGAGTAAGCGGCTTTGCTTGTCTGTGAGCATCTTCCTGTGTATGTGTATGTGTATGATTCATGATATATATTTGTTCCGCAAAAATAACTATTTATAATTAGAATAAATAATTTTAATCAATATAAAATCTGATAAAGACTACGAAATATGTCATTTTTATATTTTAATTATTAGTTGTAATTTTGCATCTTATTATTAATTGAATTTTAAACTTATTCATTATACATATGAGTACAACAACACAATACGTTCCTTATAAAGTTAAGGACATTTCCCTGGCAGAATGGGGAAGAAAAGAAATTACTTTGGCGGAAGCTGAAATGCCTGGTTTGATGTCTATTCGTGAAGAATACGGGCCATCTCAACCGTTAAAAGGTGCAAGAATCGCTGGATGTCTTCACATGACAATTCAAACGGCTGTGCTTATCGAGACTTTGGTAGCTTTAGGAGCTGAAGTTACTTGGTCTTCTTGTAATATTTTCTCTACACAGGATCACGCTGCTGCTGCAATTGCTGCTGCTGGAATTCCGGTTTATGCTTGGAAAGGTCTTAATGAAGAGGAATTCGATTGGTGTATCGAACAAACTTTATTCTTCGGTGAAGACAGAAAACCATTAAACATGATCTTGGATGATGGTGGAGATTTAACAAACATGGTTTTTGATAAATATCCTGAATTCACAAAAGATATCAAAGGACTTTCTGAGGAAACTACCACTGGTGTTCACAGATTGTACGAAAGAATGAAAAACGGAACTTTGGTAATGCCTGCAATCAACGTAAATGATTCAGTTACTAAGTCTAAATTCGACAACAAATACGGATGTAAAGAATCTGCAGTAGATGCTGTAAGAAGAGCTACTGACGTAATGTTGGCTGGAAAAAGAGTTGTAGTTTGCGGATACGGAGATGTAGGTAAAGGTACTGCTGCATCTTTCAGAGGAGCTGGTTCTATCGTTACTGTAACTGAAATCGACCCAATTTGTGCGCTTCAAGCTGCAATGGACGGTTACGAAGTAAAAAGATTAGATACTGTGGTTGATAACGCAGATATTGTAATCACGACTACTGGTAACTTCAACATCGTAAGAAAAGAGCATTTCTTGAAATTAAAAGATAAAGCTATCGTTTGTAACATTGGTCACTTCGATAACGAAATCGATATGGCTTGGTTGAACGAAAACTATGGTCACACAAAATCTGAAGTTAAGCCTCAGGTAGATATCTACAACGTTGAAGGTAAAGAAGTTATTATTCTTGCTGAAGGTAGATTGGTAAACCTTGGTTGTGCTACAGGTCACCCATCTTTCGTAATGTCTAACTCTTTCTCTAACCAAACTTTGGCTCAAATCGAGCTTTGGAACAATTCTGAAGCTTACGGAAACGAAGTGTATATGTTACCAAAACATTTAGATGAAAAAGTAGCTGCTCTTCACCTTAAGAAATTAAGTGTAGAGCTAGAAGTTCTTTCAACTGAACAAGCTGAATACATCGGTGTTGATGTGAAAGGACCTTTCAAACCTGAATATTACAGATACTAAAAATTGTCGTCCTGAGCTTGTCGAAGGATCTCAACATAATATAAACTCTCCATTTTTGGGGAGTTTTTTTGTTTTTAAATATTAAACTTGTTTAGTATTTTTCTATTTTTGCAGGCGAAAAAAATTATTAATCGAATGAAAAAATATTTCCTTCTGAGCATGATGAGCTCAGTGGTATTCTTTACAGGATGTAGCAGTAATGATGAAAACGAGACAATCATTACCGATCCTGTTGTTGGGTCTCCTGCTTTATTAAGTAAAGTCACAACTGTTTATTACGACAATCCTTCAAATCCTGAAACTACTGTTGCAACATTAGAATACAATAGCCAAAAACAGCTCAGTAAAATTATATCTGAAGGCAGAACCTCTGTTTTTGAATATGATACCGCAGGAAAACCTTTAAAGACAAATTATTATAAAGCTGATGGTACTTTAGAATATTATGCAGCCTATATTTATAATGGCGAACAGCTTACTACAGTAAATTCCATATACAGTAATTCAGATTATAACAGATCGATAACTTACAATTATAACAATGGAAAACTAAGTGGGTATACTCAATGTCAGTCAGGAGATTGTTCCAAACCAAGTACCTCAACGTATACTTACAACGGAGATAATATTACGACAGAAATTTACGTAAGTGGAGGTACGTTTTCATTCTCTACAAAAAGAGAATTTGTTTACGATAATAAGCTAAATCCCTTTTCTTACACCAATAAATACTTTAGAACAACGATAGGCGGAGCATATGTTTTAAGCGCTAATAATTATACTTCCGAAAAAATTAGTAATAAAGATAATGCAGGAAACTGGATTCCCAATCAAAATATTACTTACGAAATTCAGTACAACAGCCATCAATTACCTACTCAAGTAATCGGGAAAGAAGCCAACGGAAATATGTATGTGAAATACAATTACGAATATATTACTCAATAAATAGTAAAACTCTCCATTTTTGGGGAGTTTTTTGTTTTTTTAGAAGCTATTTCCTGCTCTCCGCACTCGCTATTTTATATTTTAGGTTTCGGCGCGGCAGCTTCGCTGCCGCGCCGAAACCTAAAATATAAAATGAGCTCAAACAAATGCTGCGATCCGGGCTAGGAAATTGCGACAGTGAGAAAGTCAATTGTGAATTTTGCTTCGCAAGTGAATTGTGAATTCTACATGAAGTTATAAAAATTGACAAGCGAAGCGAATTGACATTTCACCATTCACTTTATAGTCATGCAATAAAAATTCAAAATTTCAGTTGTTGTTCATATTTAATTTAAATTAATATCTTTGAAATCTTTAACAAAAACATCAAACATGAAAAAACAAAATGTATCAAACGCATTCATTGCGGCATCATGGGTTGCATTGGGAGCAGGAATGGTTGGTTTTATCGTAGGTTTGGCAAGAGCCGAAATGCAGCTTAACGAAAAAGGATATTATTTCACAATCTTATTATACGGATTATTTGCGGTAGTTTCTCTGCAGAAAGCGGTTCGTGACAGATTGGAAAATATCAAGGTAACTGACATTTATTACGGAATTTGCTGGTTTGCCACCCTTTCTTCCATTGTTTTATTGGCTATCGGATTATGGAATGCCACCATTCTACCAAGTGAAAAAGGTTTTTACGGATTTGCCTTTTTATTAGCTCTTTTCGGAGCCATCGCTGTTCAGAAAAATACCCGAGACAATATGCTTGAACAATAAAAATGAAACTCTTCAAAAAAATTGAAGAGTTTTTTATTTGCTAATAAATTCCATATTCACGATATAAAATATCACTTCCTCAACAAAAAAGCTAAAATTTTGCTAAGTTTTTTATTTTCATTATCTTTATTTCACAAAATATTGATATGATTAAAAAACTACTAACCTTATGTACTTTCTTTCTATTTCTCCAAACATTCAACGCTCAAAACGAATTTATTACCACTTGGAAACCAAGTAATATTCAAATTAGTCTTCCGACAAATTTTCCCTTTCCTTCTTCAAATACCCAAGCATGGATACCTTTGAGAGGAACTAATTTCACAATATATTGGGAAGAAAAAGGCTATCCGACGCATAATGCCACCTTAACCGATGTAAATTCTTTCTATCAGGTATTATTAGATTTTGGAACTCCGCTCAATCCCGATCCTTCAAATGCAACATACATTGTGAAAGTGAGTAACGGAAACGGAAATTTTCACAGAATTCTGTTCAGAGATCCTGACACTTTGCCCGACACAGCCTATATTACGGGTGATACTTCGAAAATTATCGAAATAAACCAATGGGGAGATATTGCATGGTCTTCTATGAAATATGCTTTTACCGCTTGTCACAACTTAGACATGATCGCAACAGATGTTCCCAATCTCTTGTCTGCTTCAGATATGTCTTATATGTTCGGAAATTGTCCCTCATTAATAGGAAATACTTCCATTAATCAATGGAAAACAACTTCTATTACGAGTCTTGCAGGAATATTTAATGGATGCGTCAATTTTAATCAGCCAATTGGAAGCTGGGATACAAGTAATGTAATTAGTATGGCCGTTATGTTTCTCATGGCGCAAAAATTTAATCAACCTATCGGAGAATGGAATACGTCTAAAGTAACGGAAATGACGGCAATGTTTCATAATGCCAGACAATTCAATCAGCCCATTGGTAATTGGGATGTTTCTAAAGTAAAAGATATGGAGTTTATGTTTACAGACGCATGGGTTTACAATCAAAATATGGCAAACTGGAATACTTCCGAAGTTATGGAAATGAACAATATGTTCTTAAATGCTAAAGTTTTCAACCAAAATATAAGCAACTGGAATACTTCAAAAGTACTTTATATGACAAGTATGTTTCAAGGTGCTGCGCTTTTTAACCAAGATATCAGCAAATGGAATACGGCAAGTGTAACTGCAATGAATAATATGTTTTACGGCGCTACCAGCTTTAATCAAAACTTAGGCAGCTGGAATCTCAGCAGCATACTTTCTGCCACTGGAATATTTAATAATTCAGGACTTAATTGCCAGAATTATGACAGTACACTATTTGGATGGCGCATGAATCCGGCTACACCAAATAATATTAATCTGGGCTACATTTCACCGATGATCTACTCTCATGCTGCTGCCGTATCTGCCAGAAATTATCTCATCAATAACAAAGGTTGGATAATTACGGGAGACACTTATAATGGCAATTGCGAATCTGTTTTAGCGATTAAAGAATCAAATTTGAATCATAATAATCCAAGTATCTATCCGAATCCTGCAAAAGATATTATTTTCATTAAAAATATTCAAAATGCAAAAAACTATCTCATCACAGATATGAGCGGAAGAATAGTTGATAAAGACGTTTTAGACAGAAATTTCATTAATGTAGAACTTCTTACAACGGGAAATTATATTCTACAAATTGTTTCAAAAGATAAAATTCATAGCTTCAAATTCATTAAAAAATAAAAACAACAAAGCCTCACTTTTCCGGTGAGGCTTATATTTTGAACAAAAAATTTCAAATTATTTATCGAAATGGTTCGGATGTTTCGCTTTGATATCATCTACCGTTCCCAGCACTTTATCCTTCAAAGACTCCTGATATTTCTCAAGATTTTCAGCCACAAGAGCATCTGCGCTTCCAATAATTTTTGCGGCTAAAATTCCGGCATTTAGGGCTCCATTTAAGGCAACCGTTGCCACAGGAATTCCGCCCGGCATCTGAAGAATTGATAAAACAGAATCCCACCCGTCAATAGAATTACTGGATAAAATCGGAACACCAATCACAGGCAATGTCGTACAGCTCGCCACCATTCCCGGAAGATGTGCCGCGCCACCAGCTCCGGCAACGATTACTTTTAGACCTCTTTCTTTGGCTGTTTTAGCATAATCAAACATTCTTTCCGGCGTTCTGTGCGCTGAAACTACCGTCAATTCATAAGGAATATCCAGAGATTTCAAAAAATTCGCAGCCTGTTCCATGATCGGTAAGTCGCTTTGACTTCCCATAATAATTCCTACCATTCTTCAATTTTATTAGATGTTCAAAGATAAAAAATTAATAAGGTTAAATGCAAAAAGGCGCAAAACTTGTTCTGTTACCTAAAGAAGTTCAGGAACTGTATCCGTTGATATTGTCTTTAACTCAATATTTTTGTTAATTGTACACATCATTTGAATTTTGAAAAATTATAAACTCACTTTCGCCATTCTCACGGTTGCCATTGTTTGGGGAACCACTTTCCTTTCGATCCGTGTTGCGGTAGAAACCATTCCGGCTTGGTTTGTGGCAGGAATTCGTCAGTTTTTGGCGGCCATTATTATGTTTATCATCTTGGTTTACAGAAAACAATTTAAATGGATTGGCTGGAAAAATTTGAAATATCAACTTATTTTTTCTTTATTGATGTTGGTTATTGCTAACGGATTAACAACGGTTGCCGAAGAAACATTAACGAGTAGTGTAACCTCATTAATAAGCGCCACCTCACCTATTTTGGTATTTTTAGGAAGCGTTGCGCTTGGTTTGCAAAAATTCACATTCCGAGCATTAATTGGTATTTTAATGTGTTTCAGCGGAATTCTTTTCATATTTTGGGATGGAATCAAAGATCTGGCTAATCCGGATTATAGATTCGGAATATTTCTTTTATTCATCGCTATTTTAGGTTGGGCTTCGGGAACTATTTTCACCAAAAAACTGAATATCCAAAGCAGTAATATTTCGTTAAATCTCTTTTATCAGTTTGCTTTCGCTGGAATTCTGCAGATTATTTTTGCTTTCACTTTCCTTGAAAATTACAATTTTGAAAACTGGACTTTGAAAAGTATTTCTGCGATGATTTATCTTTCACTTTTTGGTTCCGTCGCGGCATTCTTCTGTTACCATTATGCATTAACGAAAGTTTCTCCCGTTCAGGTTTCTATTTTGGCATACATCAATACTATTATTTCAATATTTTTAAGTTGGTTGATTTTAGATGAAAAAATTTCTGCTAAATTTATCGTTGCAGCCATTTTAATTATCGCAGGTGTTTTTGTGATTAATTATAATCGGGAAATGTTTAAAAAACAGAGAATTGAATAATATTTAGAATTTGTTGATGCATATTCAATTTTCTATTTCCCTCAAATTTTCTTATATTGTTTAGACCAAGATTTACAATATGCTTAAAAAAACACTCCTCACTTTTTGCGCTTGCTTACTTTTGTTAATCAGCTGTACCGATAAGGAAAAAGAAAATAATCTGGCTTTACGGGAGCAGCAATTACTCGAAAAAGAAAAACTGTTTGCTAAAAAAGAATCTCAATATCAGGCTCTTTTAAAAATGAAAGACAGTATTTTTTCTAAAAAAGATTCGGTGAAGGTTATAAAATGGCCTGCAGAAATTTCAGGAAGCTGGAGTGGTAAAGTAATCTGTACAGAATCTAACTGTAGTGACTATGTAGTAGGTGACCAACGTACGGATATTTGGGAATTTGATAATGATTCTACCCAACTGGTGACCAAAATCATCAACAATAACAATCTGGTAAGGCTTTATTCAGGAAAATTTGAAAATAACGAGATTAAGCTGAATTTTAAAACAGATTCCACCGCAAAGAAAAAAGTGGAAATGAATGTTTTGCTTAACGATATCTCCGATACTAAGATCCGAGGAACGAGAACCATTGCAGTAGACAATTGCATGGCTAAATTTTCTGTTGAATTAATACGTTCCACCAAATAAAAAAACACTTATGATTTTGTTGAGCATACACAACCTGAGTCTTCCCATTGAAGATCCGGTACTGAAATTTCTATTGGTGTTGATTATCATTTTGGCCGCACCCCTTCTTTTAAATAAAATAAAAGTTCCGCATCTGTTGGGATTAATTATTGCAGGAGCAGTAATTGGTCCGAACGGATTCAATGTTTTGGCACGTGACAGCAGCATTGTGGTCACAGGAACTACGGGACTTCTCTACATTATGTTCCTTGCCGGTTTGGAAATCGATATGGGAGACTTCAAGAAAAACAAATGGAAAAGTCTGACCTTTGGTATCTATACATTTGCAGTACCCTTTGTTTTAGGTTATTTGGGAGGTTATTATATTTTACATTTTTCTGTACTTACGTCGGTTCTTTTCGCTAGTTTATTTTCGTCCCACACTTTAATTGCCTATCCTCTGGTCAGTAAATTGGGTATTTCTAAAAATCTAGCCGTAAACATTACCGTTGGTGGAACAATGATTACAGATATCCTTGCCCTTTTGGTGCTCGCCGTCATCGTAGGAATGTCACAAGGCGAGGTCGGAACAGAATTTTGGGTTAAATTATCCGTATCATTCATCGTTTTTGCATTGATTGTACTTGTGGTTTTCCCCATCATAGGGCGATGGTTTTTCAAAAAAGTAGACGATAAAATATCACAATATATCTTTGTTTTAGTGATGATCTATCTTGCAGCACTTTTAGCTGAACTGGCTGGTGTTGAAGCCATCATCGGTGCTTTCTTCGCAGGATTAGCTTTGAACAGACTGATTCCGCACACTTCTTCTTTAATGAATCGTGTAGAATTCGTGGGAAACGCTATTTTTATACCATTCTTCCTGATTAGTGTCGGAATGTTGATCGATTTCAGCGTATTTTTCAAAAGTTGGGAAACCATCGCAGTGGCAGGGGTAATGCTCGTCGCTTCTATTGGCGGTAAATATTTTTCGGCGGTAGCTACACAAAAAACATTCAGACTTACCAAGGAAGAAGGAAAACTTATTTTTGGATTGAGTTCTGCTTCTGCTGCTGCCACATTAGCTTCCGTAATGGTAGGATATAATATTATCCTTTCTGAAACGGAAACCGGAGAGCCAGTTCGACTGTTAAATGAACATGTCTTAAATGGAAGTATCCTTTTAATATTAGTTTCCTGTACCATTTCCTCATTTATTTCCATGTCGAGCGCGCAAAAAATTGCGGAAAGCGATAATGAAGATACCGTTTCAGGAGATAATCATGAAGAAGAAAACATTCTGCTAGCGATCAATCACGAGGAAACTGTTGAAAGAATGGTTAACTTGGGAATTTTGATAAAAGCACATTCTAATACCGAAAATCTTACGGCATTGAATGTCATTAATGAAGATAAAAATGAATCTTCCGTAAAAAATGCCGAAAAACTTTTACACAAAGCCACTGATTCAGCTGCCGCTGCAGATGTTAAAATTCAGGCGATAAAAAGATATGACAATGATGTTGTAAACGGCATCAACAATGTTATTAAAGAACAAAATATTACCGACCTCATCATTGGCTTAGAAGATGAAAAAGGCTTCTCACCCGCTTTCGTTTATAATCTTTACAATGGTTATCTTCAGAATGACAATGCCAATGTATTGGTTTACCATGCCGCACAGCCACTTTCTACGATTAAGAAATATGCGGTGATGATTCCTGAAAATGCTCACAAAGAAGCCGGATTTTTCCATGCTTTGTTAAGAGTCTGGAATATTGCCCGAAATTCCGGAGCAACGATTGTTTTTTATACTCCTGAAAATATTCTGAGTATCTTACAGAGAATCATTAAAAAAGCCAATATAGAAGCCGAATTTATCATTATGAAAACTTGGAGAGATGGTGAAAAAACAGCTTCTGAATTAAAAGAAGATGAGGCTCTCATCCTTTTTATGGCTAAAAAAGGAATGAAATCTTTTATTCCTCAAATGCGACTGATTCCTGAGCTTTTAAACAGAAAATTACATGATAATAATTATCTTTTGATCTATCCTTTCTCAGATTTTGATAAAGATAATTCGGAAAGACGTTCGGTAGGAAATCATGATGATTTTATGGAAATTGGAAATGTGATTAAGAAGATTTTTAAATAAGATTTAAAATTGAGCGATATAATTATTAAAAGTAACGGCATAAAAACAGAATATTTTTATATTCCACCTTTCGAATTGAATAAAGGTGAAGCAATTGTTATTAAACTTATTAATGATGAACAGAGTTTTAATATTGAAATGTTTTTAAAAGATATTTTCAATGGTAAAATTAAATATGAAAACACTGTGATTAATCAACCATTTACATTTGTAGATTATATTCGGGAGCCTGAATTTAGAAGAATATTTTTCCCCATTACAGTGGGAGAATATCTAAAAAAGAATGCTAATCTTAGTAATTCATATTCAGAAAAAATCTATGAAATAGATTGGATAAATAAAAAAACAAAAGTTAGTATGCTTCCCGGAAATCCGAGAAAATTGCTAAGTCTTTATTCTGTTTTATCTAAATTTCAAAATATAATTGTTGATTTTGCAGGACAAGATTTACAAGGAATTGAATTTTGTTGCAATATTATACTTGAAGAAACATACAAAGGAGGATCAGCAATTATATTTGATGCTACAAATGGTGTAAGAAATAATCATTTTAAATATATTGAAATAGAATTGTTGAAATAAAATTTAATCCATGAAAAAGGCACTCATAATCATAATATCGCTACTACTTCTCATCATTATTTCAATTACCATTTATTGGAATTTACCTTTTGAAATTACAAGAAAATCTGATATAGAATTCGGAAATAAAATCATTCAAAATATTAAAACATATCAAAAAACAAATGGAAAACTTCCTGAAAATGGTGATTGGGAAACATTAAAGAAATTAGGTTTTCCATTGAAAGATTCCAGTTCTTATTTATATTACCTAACCGATCATCAGGGCAATTTTGAGCTGACTTATATTGAAGGATTCGACGGCCCTTATTTATTATGGAATTCCACCGAACAAAAATGGACGATCGATTTTCCTAAAATTTATGCAAAGTAAAAACACCTTTCGGTTTAATTTTCCTTACAATTTTCTTTTCTCCGCGTATCGATTAAATATTGAATTTTCCATTCTCCGTTTTGCTTTATCAGCTGAAAACTATCCGCTCCGCAATGTGAAAATTTCCCTTTATAATAAAAAGAATAGGGTGTAAAAACACTTGCCAGAAGACCATCTACATGAATTGCTTCTATGGAAATTCTTTCATCCAGATCATCTTTTGAAGACTTTGAAATAGATGTAATAAAATCTTCCACTTTATCCGTTTTTACAATTCCATCTTTGGTAATGGTTTGGAAAATAGCATTTTCGGAAAATATTGTTTTTAATAGTTCAGGATTTGCGGTTTTCATTCCTAAAAATAGTTGGCGAATCGGCTTTTCAATCTCTTTATTCTGATTGCTTTGTCCAAAACAGAAAATATTTAAAAGTAAGGTAATTGCGAATAATTTGTTCATGATAATCTTTTTAACTAATTAAATAAAAATAAGCAAAATAACCGTTCATTAGAAAATACATTAACAAAGTTTAAAAACGACTTCATTTGAAAAACAATAAAAATAAGTTAAATTTATCCTCTTATTTCAATATATATGTGGACAGCCTACCTGATTCTGATTGTACTATTACTAATTTTAACCATACTTCCGAAAATTCAAAATTCCCACTGGATATTTCGTGTTCCTGAATTTGGAAAAATACAGATCACGTATTTTATTCTTTTCACACTTATCTTAGGCTTTATCGTAGGCTCTTCAGATGATATTTGGTATTATCAAGGCTTATTAATCATCATGTTTATTCATCACGCTGTTACTTTGGTGAAATACACGCCACTTTATCCTGTAAAACAACATGCTCAGAAAAGTAATTCTTCGGATAAATTACATTTTATTTCGGCGAATGTTTATCAATTCAATAAAGAATATGATCGATTTATTCAACTGATAGAAAAATATCAACCCGATATTTTCTTAACGATGGAAAGCAATGGTGAATGGGAAAATGCACTTCGTCCGCTTGAGAAAGACTATCCTTTTCAGCATAAAGTAACATTAGAAAATACCTACGGAATGCATTTTTATTCTAAAATTGAGGTTAAAGATTCGCAGACTCATTATTTTGTTGCTGATGATATTCCGACTATTGAAGCACATTTGCAAACAAAAGACGGCTTCCAATTTGTATTTTTTGGAATACATCCGCCGCCGCCAAGTCCAACCGAAGAAGAAACATCAAAGGAAAGAGATGGTGATCTCTTAAGCACCGCAAAACGTGTCCGGGAAATTAAAGAACCTGTAATTGTAGTGGGAGATTTTAATAATGTTGCCTGGTCGAAATCATCGGTTTTATTCAGAAAAACAAGTCATTTGATTGATCCTAGAATCGGGCATTCTTTTGTTTCCACTTTTCATGCAAGATACCGTTTTCTAAGATTTCCTATTGATTTGATGTTTCACAGTGAGCATATTTTCATTAAAGATTTAAAAACGCTTGAAAATTTTGGTTCAGATCACCTTCCGGTTTATTGTGAATTTTTCATTGATCATCAAAATGACGAACAAGAAGAACGAATAGATCATGCCACACAGGAGGAAAAAGCGGAGGCAGAGGAAATGATTGAGGAAGGAAAAAAAGAGGATGGAGAACGTGATGCCGTGGTTACAGAGGATTGAATCAAGGTCAGGAAGCTGGATGATGGAAGTTTGAAGTAATGAATGTCATAAAACATATACTCCCCTCACATTCAAACAATTCCATTTTATGTAAAACTTATTTCATTAAAAATAAACAAAAAAACGGACTTGAATTCAAGTCCGTTTTCATGTATAATATCTTAAAATTTCATGATGTCCTTCACAACTCCGTTATGCTGGGTATGTTGTATTAATTCAGCTTCAATGAAAGTTTTAATTTTTTCTTCAGAACTGTCATTCGGGAATAAAAGATGAACGTTTGCTCCTGCATCTAATGTAAAGAATAAAGGTAAATTAGTCTCTTTTCTGAAATCCCAAATTTTATTGATTACTTCCAACGTTCCTGTTTTCATTAAAATAAAAGCCGGTTCGCTCATCATCATCATAGCGTGTAAAGTAAGCGCTTCATGCTCCACCAATCGGATAAAGCTTTGCATATCTCCGCTTTCCAGAATTTCTTTCATCGGACCAAAATTTTCTCTGGCTTCAAGGAATCTTCTTTCCGCATAGGGATTTGTATTCATCAGACCATGTCCAACCGTTGAAGAAACACTTTTCTGACCTTCATGAATCAGCAAAACCCAGTCATTAAAATCTTTGAAAATATCATGAATTTCTTCATCCGGATATTTTACGGCAAAAAGATCTGAACTTCCTCTCACCTGAGATTCTCCCCAAACGACCAATCCGTTGTATAAACTTCGGCATGCGCTTCCACTTCCCAATCTTGCCAGAAAAGAAGCTTTTCTAAGTGATTCTTCTTCTGAATCTATCCCTGAAAAAACTCCGTCAAGCTTCATCAGACATTTTGCAATTGCCCCAAAGCCAGATGCCGAGCTCGCAATTCCTGAGCTGTGAGGAAATGTATTTTCAGTTCTGATGATGTATTTTCCTTTCAAAATCCACGGAAGATACTGCTCAATATTTTTGAAATATTTTTCTATTTTTTCGGCAAACTTCACTTCTTCATTTCCAGCCAGAAAAGTCTGAACAGAAAAAGGCTCATCCGCCAAAAACTCCATTGTAGTATTGGTTTTACAGTTATTCAAAGTATAACTGATGCTCGGGTTCGCCGGAATCTGATTGTCGTATTTCCCCCAATATTTGATCAGGGCAATATTCGAAGGACAGCTTTCCGAAACCGTTTGCGTATATATCGAAAATTCTTCTTTTCCTAAAAATTCTTGTGTTGTTGTCATAGTTTAATTTAAAAATGATAAAACTTTATTAAGCTAAATTTTTAATACATTTTCTCAATAATATCTGAATATTTTTTAAGAACCACATTTCTTTTCACCTTCAAAGTCGGAGTTATTTCTCCGGTATTGATGTCAAATTCCGCGGGCATCAACGTAAATTTCTTTACCTTTTCATAATCTGCCAGATGAGATTGCAATTCTTTTATTTTCTCTTTATAAAGATCGATAATTTCTTTCTTTGTAACAATTTCTTCCCAGTTGGTCAACGGAATATTATTTTTCTTCAAATATTCTTTTAAAAACTCAAAGTTAGGAACAATTAAGGCAGAAACAAACTGTCTTCCCTCCGCAATAAGAACAATCTGCTGAATAAAATTATTATTCGTTAGCAGGTTTTCAATCTGCTGCGGCGCGATGTATTTTCCGTTAGAAGTTTTCATAAGATCTTTGATTCTGTCGGTAATAATTAAATTTCCTTTGTCATCAAATTTTCCTGCATCACCCGTTTTAAACCAACCATCTTCAGTGAAAACTTTCTGTGTTTCCTCAGGTTTGTTGTAATACCCTTTCATAATCCCGTTTCCTCTCGCCTGGATTTCATCATTTTCACCGATACGCATTTCTACGCCCGGCAGAGGTTTTCCGCTTGTTCCATGTTCAAAATGAGTTAACGGAAAAAGGGTTAAAGTTGCTGTTGTTTCCGTTAAACCATATCCAACGGTAATATGAATTCCTATCGATTCGAAAAACTGGGTAACTTCAGGTGATAAAGAAGCGCCGCCACATGGCAAAAACCATAATCTGCCGCCCATTTTTCCTTTAATTTTACTAAAAACCAGCATATCGGCAATTCCTTCTTTCAGTTTTAAACCAATTGGAGCCGTTTGCTCATTTCTTCTGAATTCGGCCGTTTGTTTTCCAACTTCCACAGCCCAGTTGAAGATCTTTTTCTTTATTGATGAACCTTCTTCAGCCTTTTCCAAAACACCTGCATATACTTTCTGGAAAAATCGCGGAACTGCGCACATCATGGTAGGCTTCACTTCCTCTAACGTTTTTGCAATATCTTTCGGATCTTCAAGAAAATACACTCTGGCGCCACCGTACATACAAAGTAAACTCCAGCTTCTTTCGAAAACGTGGGTTAGCGGTAAAAATGCCAGTGAAAGCTCTTCTTCGAAATTTTTAAACTTAAAAAATTCAAAATGAGCATCAAATGCTTTGATAAAATTTCCGTGCGTTAACATTACCCCTTTAGGAGTTCCTGTAGTTCCGGAAGTATAAATAAGTGTTGCAATATCATCTAATTCTCTTTTGTGAATTTCAAATTTCGGAGATGATTTCGCAATAAAATCCTCAAGATAAAAACTGCTGAATTCTTTTTTAATCCAGACCGCTTTTTTAGAAACGATGATCGTTTCCAAGCTGCTTCCTTTCTGGAAAAGATCAAGGCATGCATCATATTGTGCCTGATTTCCTACCATGATCATCTTAGCCTGAGAGTCAGTAATAATATGCTCTGCCTGCTCTGCATTATTGGTGGAATAAATAGGTACGGTAATGGCACCTACAGACATAATCGCCAAATCGAAAATCATCCACTCTCCGGAATTATCTGCATAAATTGCCACTTTATCATTTTCTCCAATTCCGGCATTTTTTAGTGCATTGGCAGTTTTATACACCACTTCACTGAATTTTTTCCAGCTCAGTTCCTTCCAACCGCCTTCTTTCTTTTTAAAGCCAATGGCAGCTTTTATAGGATGTTTTTCTACATTTTTTATGATAATCGCCTCTGCAAGATTCATTTCTTCAGCTTTTTGTCGTTTATATAATTTTTAAGATGAAAATCTACCGATTCTTCTAAGGGAATGAACTGGTAATTTAATCGATCTTTCACTTTTTGGTTGGAAACAATATTCAATGAAGAAATTGCTTTCACATTGGTTCTTGTGGCCATTCTTAATACGGGAATCAGCCATCCGAAAAGCGTATTGGCCCAAACTCCAACATTCAGCTGAAAATCGGAAAGTATTTTTGCTTCTTTTAAACCTAAAGCTTTTCTGATTTGTTTTCCCAGATCAGCATATTTTTTATTTTCAGAAATAATAATGAAACGTTCTGCAAACATATTTTTCTCCATCAGTTCAATACAGATCTTCGCTACGTCTCTTACATCGGCATAGCTTGTGCCGCCGGAAAATGTAAAACTATTCTTTTCAAAAGTCGGGAAAATATCTCCGCTGCTGTTGCCCCAGTTTCCGCTTCCGACAATCATTCCCGGATTTACGATAACGGTATTCAGTCCTTCGGCAGAAGCTCTCCATACCTCCATTTCTGAAAGATGTTTGGAAAGTGCATAAGCAGAATGCTCATCTTTAGGATTGAAATCTGAACTTTCGTCTAATTCTCCTTTTTCATTAAAAAGATCAAGCACCGCAATCGAACTTACGTGAAGAAATTTTTTAACTTCAGAACCTTCGCAGGCAAATAGTAAATTTTCAGTTCCTTTGATATTGGTATGATAAATTTCTTTATCATCTTTCGGGTTAAATCCTACTTTTGCTGCGCAATGGTAGACCTCATCCACACCCTTTAAGGCATCCTGAAGGGCGTGAATATCATCAAAATCAACATCAATCCACTCAATTTTATTAAAAAATTCATCCGGATTTTCAGTATAAAACTGATAAGAATGCTTCACATCATCCAGATTACTTGTTGGGCGCTTCGAGGCACGCACACTTTTCCCTCTCTTCAGAAGTTCCAGAGCGACGACCCTACCCAAAATTCCAGTGGCACCTGTTACAAAAACCATTCATTATTTTTACTTGGTTGTGGACTAAATTTATGACAATATTTCCTAATCGGCAATTCGAAAAAACAGCCGAAATAGGCAACTGCAAATTTGCGATTTTTAAAGGAGATTTTAAGACGAAATATGGATAAAAGTCGTAAAATTTTAAATTCAAGAAGCTTTTGGATACCTCTACTTCTTTGTACAAAATGGAAAAAACGGACTAAAGCCCGTTTCTATTGATATAAATTGTTACTGTTTAGATTTTTGTTTCCATCAAAACGGCATTGTCTCGCCTTGGGGCTTTGTCACATAAAACATCGGCAATACTTTTAGAAATCTGGTTTCCTTCGGTAAGATTATCCAGCCAGAAAAACTCACCGGCTGCGTTGATTTCGATAAAATAATATTCATCCTCCGGCGAAACGATGATATCCAGCGCGCCGTAATCAACATGGTACACATCCAATAACTCCAACACTTTGTCTTCAATATCTTTCGGAAGCTCGGTCTGTATCCATTTATCGATTAAATTCACGCCGTCTTTTCGCCAGTCGATTTTAGCATCTTCAGACTGTTGGGAATCAATTTCAAAAGCATAGACATCACGACCGACAACCGTTACACGAAGTTCTTTTTTCTTTTCAATCATCTTCTGAAACTGCATCGGACAATACAAAAGCGAATCTAATTCTTCTAACTTATCTTCAGAAACCACATTGGTAAACACCACATTTTCAACGCCATCTTCATAGATCGCAAAACCAGTCTGCATTTTGGCGATTACATTTTTATGTTTTAAAATAAATTCTTTGGCTTCATCCGCGTTATTTGTAAGGCATGATTCCGGAATTTTCAATCCAATTTTATCAGCAATTTTCAGCTGTTCTTCTTTACTGTCGAGCCTTCTGTAAACGCTTGGTTTCCCCAGCGAATAAGCATCAACCGATTCTATAAACCCGAAAAGTGTATTACGGATTTCGCCCATCGCGGCGCCAAAAAATTTAGGATCTAATTCTTCGCGTAAACCTTCGCCAATATTATAGGCTCTTCTGTACCAAATGGCTGCAATATCGTCCAAACGATATTTTGCTTCAGGTGTTTCTAAGATCGTATTCCATTTTCCATCCTGAAATGAAGTGGTTAATTTATTTTTTAAAGGATATAAATCTACATCAAAACGGATCACTTCACATCCGTTTTTTTCAATATATTCCGTTACTTTTTCGATTGAAAAATTATCTTTTGTATGCGTTATAATTAAGATTTTGTTCATGGGTATGTATTCTTTTTATAAGATTGTCTGCAATTCTCTGTGCAATGGGAAAATTTAATTCTTTCTGGAGCATTCCCCACTCTCCCTGAGGATTTACCTCTAAAAAATAGTATTTTCCGTCTCTGCCTTTAATCATGTCTATGGCTCCGAGGTAAAGATCCATTTCTTTCATCATGGCGGTTAAACTGGCTTTAATATATTCAGGTAAATCATATTCTGACCAAAAAAAATTTCCCTGAGCAATTCGCCAGTCAGGATTTTCGCTGTTATTGATTTTTCCTGTAAAAAATTCACCATCGATATAAACGATTCTCAGTTCATATTCTTTATCTATATAAGGCTGAAAAATCATTGGGCAATACGCGATATCAGCAATAAATTCCAAATTATTTTCGTCAATAACTGTTGTTGAAAGAAAATTTTCTCCGTTCATCGACTTGGTGATTACGCCATGAAGTTTTGCCACTGCTTTTCCGTTACAATGTTGATGGAAAAATGTCGTAATCTTCTCTTTATCATTAGAAAAAAGCGTTTTAGGTATTATTAAATTATGCTTTTTGGCAATTTTCAGCTGAAGCATTTTATTGCGGTCTATTTTTTTTTCACTTTCAAAAGGATTGATCCACGGAATATGCTCTAATGTGCTCATCAAATTTTCACGAAGGGCAGCATATTCTTTAAGAAAAATTCTTTCATAATTTTCATCCAATTCCTCCGGAATATTAATTCGCCAAGATTTTCTGTGCCAAACTGCCTTTATATCGTTTGAGTGAATTTTGTTCCCTGATTCATCTGTTAATTCAAAAGAATTTTCATTCACATCAATTTTCTGAAGATGATTCAGATGATCTGAGTTGAGTCTGAAATACGGAATATTTTTCTCTTTTAGATAATCAAAAAAGAGATCTATATTGTAAAAATCCTGTGAGTGAGTGATACAAAGAATCATTGGGGTAAGTTTTATTAAAAAAGGAAACTTAACTTTTTAAGTTTCCTTTCATTTTAATATAGTTGTAAGTACGATTTTAAACTATAAAGATAATTAGTCAAGATATTGCACATCATCATCACCGTCTGACGGATACTTCTGAGTCTGAGCTAGATCTTTTTCAGGCAATGTTGCCGTATCATTAAATTTGTTAGTCATTACAGAATCTCTTTCAGGAATTGTAATATCTGTACCTCCTTTTACTGTTTCAGGATCTTTCAATTGCTTTTCTAAAAATTTAGCAAAAAAAGGCTGTTTTTTTGAATTCTTATTATTCATAATATTTTATTTTGATTGATTTTAGTTTAGATTTTGATAGTTTTTATACCAAAATTGTATCTTCATCGCTATCTGAAGGATACTTCAATGTTACATGATCGCCACCAGGACGTGTAACTGTATCCATTACAGGAGCCGTGCTGGCATCAATTAACGGAGCAGTAGTGATGGAAGTTGTACCTCCCTGAATAGCTTCTGGATCCTGAATTTGCTTTTCAAGAAATGAAGCGAAAAACGGCTTTTTTGAGTTTTTCTTTTTCATAATATCGTAATTTGGATAATTAATTATACAGTTTGCGTATCATCGTCTCCGTCAGAAGGAAACTTCAAAGTCACGTGATCGCCTCCGGGACGCGTAACGGTATCCATTACGACAGAAGTAACAGAATCTTTCAACGGATTTGTAGTTATCGGACTGTCTTCAAGAGCAGCTGTAAGGATAGGCGATGAACCACCCTGAATAGTTTCAGGATCTTTAATTTGTTTTTCTAAGAAAGTAGCAAAGAAAGGCTTTTTAGAATTTTTCTTTTCCATGGTATTAATATTTAGTGATTTAGAGAGCCTAAAGTATCAAAAAAAATTCACAGGGAGAAGAATAAAATTATTTTTAAGAAAATTTTAACAAATTACAACAAAATTCAAAATATTATTAATCTAAATTCAAAAATCCCTTTACAACTTTAGCAAAATCTACAGGATTTTCAGCCTGAACCCAATGTCCGGCATTTTTCACGGTTACAATTTTTGCTTTTGGAAACTGCTGCTTAATCGAGAATTCATCCTGAGGAAGAATATAATTTGATTTCTCGCCTGCGATAAATAAAGTTTCACCTTCAAAAACTCCAAATTTTATAGCATTTGAAACAAATTCTGTGTATTTTTCAGCTAATGTTTTAAGATTGAATCTCCAGTTTAACTTTTTATCATCATCCCAATACAGGTTCTTTGTTAAAAACTGAATCGTCGATTTTTCAGGAATATACTGTGTTAACACAGCTTCCACCTCATTTCTGGAATTTACTGTATCGAAATCAACGCTTTGCAATGCTTTAATAATTCCCTGATGATGTGGAGGATATGCTTTTGGAGAAATATCGACAACAATCAGTTTATCAACCATTTGAGGATATTTTATCGCAAACTGCATCACCGCTTTTCCGCCGAGAGAATGTCCTAAAATGTGTGCTTTTTCAATTCCGTAATGATTCATATAACGCATGATATCATCAGCCAAATCATTATGAGACATATCTTCGGAATGAAAACTCCTTCCATGATTTCTCAGATCAATAAGGTGAGTCGGTAAAAATTCTCCAAGATCTTTACCAAAACCTCCCCAGTTATCAAGCATTCCAAACAATCCGTGAAATACTAAAAGCGGTGTCGACGAAAGCGTTTCGCCAAATATTTTTGAATGTAAAATTTCCATAAGTTTTTGTTTATTAAGGATAGAAGATGAATGATGGAAGCAAGAAGTTAATATCAAGACTGCATAAAACTTCCAGCATCTGATTTCCGGCTTCCAGCCTTCAGCCTACCATTGTGCCAATCTCTTCAGATAAGCCTGAACTGTATTTTCTAATCCCATATACAAAGCTTCAGAAACCAAAGCATGCCCAATGGAAACTTCCAGTAAATTTGGGATATTATCAGCAAAATATTTTAAATTATCTAAGCTTAAATCGTGTCCTGCATTAATTCCTAATCCAAATTCAGAAGCAATAACTGCAGTATCATAATAAGGTTTGATCGCCTGTTCTTTATTGATTAAATAATCTTTTGCGTAAGCTTCCGTGTATAATTCAATCCTGTCGGCTCCTGTTTTAGCAGCATATTCTACCAATTCAGGAGTAGGATCAAGGAAAATTGACGTTCTGATTCCTGCATTTTTAAACTCTGCAATAATCTCAGTAAGAAAATCTAAGTGTTTTTTTGTATCCCAACCCGCGTTTGATGTAATTGCATCATCAGCATCCGGAACTAAAGTCACCTGCTCAGGTTTTACTTCCAAAACCATATCAATAAAAGGTCTGTGAGGATTTCCTTCGATATTAAATTCCGTGGTAACCAGCGGTTTCAGATCATAAACATCTTTTCTCATAATATGTCTTTCATCAGGTCTTGGGTGAATCGTAATTCCCTGTCCGCCAAACTCCTGAATTTTAATTGCAGCTTCTGTAACGCTTGGTGTTTCGCCACCTCTGGCGTTTCTAAGTGTTGCAATTTTATTAATGTTTACACTTAATTTTGTCATGCTACAAAAATAAAAAAACCCAACTTAAAAATTGGGCTTTTTCCTATAAACATTTTAAATGTCTTTAAATTAGCAGATTATTATTTTGGCAAACCAATCTGCATGATCTGAAGATCAAATTCCTTAGAAGCTACCATTAAATGATCAAAAATATCAGCTTGAATCTGTTCAAAATGTTCCCATTTCGAATCATTCGCAAAACAATAAATTTCCATTGGTAGGCCTTGCGTTGTAATATCCAGCTGGCGAACCATCATAGCCGCTTCCTGATTTACATCAGGATCATTTTCAATGTATTTCTGAGCATAATAACGGAAAACACCAATATTTGTCAATTGATTTCCGTTAACAACTTTATCTTTATGCTTAATATTTTCCTTCTCTTTTCTTAATTCAGCGGTTTTTCCTTCCAAATAATCGGCAATCAAATTAATTTGTTTTAAACGTTCAATATCTTCATCTGTTAAAAATTTAAATGAATTGATATTAAAATAAATTGACTTTTTAATTCTTCGCGTATTCGATTCAGACATGATTTGCATATTTTTGATCTCTGTTGTCAACAGATCATACGTCGGAATTGTAGAAACCGTTTTATCAAAATTGGTAATTTTTGTTGTTAAAAGATTAATTTCTGTAATGTTTCCCTCAATCGTATATTTTGGAATACTTACCCAATCTCCAACTTTTAAATTTTTAGATGTAGCAACATGAATTCCTGTTACAAAACCTAAGATGGTATCTCTGAAAACCAATACTAAAACTGCAGTAATCGCCCCTAAACTACCGACAATCGTACTTCCTTTTATACCAAATATCACACAAATTCCTAATACAGAAAAGATAAAAATTCCGAGGATTTTCACTGTTTCAGAAATTGCATTCAATGCCATGATTTTGTAGAAATCTTGCTTAATAGTAAAATAATGTCTAAAGGCTGTTAAAGCACGATAAAGCATTCCTGCAATAATCATTACTAATGCTAAATTTATACATCTGTTGATAAATATTGTTGTTGCCGGTAAAGCGCCGTAAAAAATGGACTCATGAATACTTCCTATAAAAACCAAAGCCCCGATATGAGCTAAAGAATTTGATATTTTCGACTGATAAATAGATTGTATAATAGGAAACTTTTCCTGATTGCGAAAAAATCTGAATACAAAATTGATGATAAACTTATAGACAAAGTCTAAGATTAAAAATATGGCACACAGTAAAAATAACTTCACGATAATATGTAAAACCCAATCCAATCCTGTGGGTGATATTTTACTTATGTAGCCGTAAAGCGGTTCGGTAAGTTCCTGTAAAAAACTTTTGGTTTCTTTTATTTGGTCATTCATTACAGCAAATTTAAAAAATTTACGATCGATCTTAAAGTAAATAGATTCAAATATTCTGCATCAATTATCATCCCAAAAATTTTTAACCATACACAAAATTCTTCTTTATTTTATATCTTGCATTATAAATTTTCAACATGGATACCACATTAATCAATATTCTCTGTCTCGTATTACTGTTCGTGGGAATACTCGGTACATTTTTACCCGTTTTACCGGGATTATTGCTAAGTATTTGTGGATTATTAATTTACAAATTCGGAACGGATGCAGAT
Source organism: Chryseobacterium sp. GM_Chr_2 (assembly GCF_026540445.1). Classification (NCBI taxonomy): domain Bacteria; kingdom Pseudomonadati; phylum Bacteroidota; class Flavobacteriia; order Flavobacteriales; family Weeksellaceae; genus Chryseobacterium; species Chryseobacterium sp. GM_Chr_2. The sequence continues at coordinate 140,676 of NZ_JALNUD010000008.1, read as the reverse complement.
CTTCCCATGATATACGTTTGGGCTTTCGGAATATTGACGATTGCTTCTGTTGTTTTAAGCTACGTAATTCCGGCAAAAACCAACAGAAAATACGGTGGAACACGTTGGGGAAGTATTGGTTCAGTTGTAGGAACGATCGTAGGATTATTTTTACCAATTCCATTAGGATTTTTGGTAGGAATGTTCGCGGGAGTTTTTATCGGAGAATTGCTACACGACAGCAAAGACATTACAAAAGCCTGGAAATCTACCAAAGGAGCTTTTATAGGATTCATCTATGGAACAGGTTTCAGCTTTGTGGTAGGCGTGGCAATGTTTTTGGTAGTAATATTGAATATGCTTAGTATTTTATAAACGAAAAATCATGTTACATAAAACCATTATATTCAGTGTAGGACTTTTAACATTAGCTAGCTGCAGTGCTCAAAAGGAAGCGAAAACCTCAACAAAAACTTCAGTTTCACAGACTAGAGATAAAGAATCGAAACCTATGAATGCCGATGGAGAAATCATCTATTTCAAAGAAGGTGAGAATAAATTTCTGAAAGAATTTCAAATGAATGTCACTTTCTCAGGCATTACAGAAGACAGTCGATGCCCTAGAGATGTAAATTGCATTTGGGCCGGAGTCGCCGTTGCGAGCGTTCAGGTAATGGGAACCACTACCCGACCTATGAATTTAAGTCTTGCCACAATGGATAATACGGGAAGAAATTATTCTAAATCTGCAGCATTTAACGGTTATACCATTTCCTTGGCTGAAGTTACACCTTACCCTAATTCAAAAGACGGCACAAGAGCATTAGCCGGAAATTATAAAATCGGAATTACCATAAAAAAAACAGGAGAAAAACCTACCACGAGATAGGCTTCTTTCCTTTTGAGATTAAATATTCGTTGATTTTTGAAAACGGCTTGCTCCCAAAAAATCCTCTATACACAGAAAACGGTGAAGGATGCGCCGACTTCAAAATAAAATGCTTAGTCGGATCTATAAATTCGGCTTTTTTTTGCGCAAAAGCTCCCCAAAGAACAAAAACTACATTCTCTTTTTTGTCTGAAATTTCTTTAATGATAAAATTGGTAAATGTTTCCCACCCCAGATCTTTATGGGAGTTTGGTGTATGCGCACGAACTGTTAATGTGGCATTTAATAATAAAACGCCTTGTTTTCCCCAATCGTCTAATTCTTTTGAAGTTCTTTCAACTCCAATATCATCTTTCAATTCTGTAAAAATATTTTTTAACGAAGGAGGTGCAGCAACCTGCTCGGAAACAGAAAAACATAAACCATTCGCCTGATAATCATTATGGTAAGGATCTTGTCCGATAATCACCACCTCAATATCATCAAAAGGTGTAATTTCCAATGCTCTGAAAATCTGATTTTTCGGTGGAAAAACTTTTGTGGTTGCGTATTCTTGCTTTACTTTTTCCCAAAGGTTGGTAAAATAAGGAGTGCTTTTTATAGGGGCTAATATTTCTGTCCAGGTCATTTTTTAATTTGAAAATTTGAGAATGATTTAATTTGAGAATTCAATTTTAACGCCAGACTATCATTCTTAATGAAGCACAGTGAAGAATCTCTATTAAACGACAAATTTAAGGAATAAAAAATTAGATTTCTCCTTCGTCGAAATGACAAATGAAACTCTATTTCTTCAAACTAAAAACCAAATTATCCGGAAAACCTTCATCTTCCCTTCCCTCTTCCAACACAAAATCATGTTTTAAAAGAAGATCTTTTGAGTTTTCGTTGAATTTATTGGTCATTGCTACAATTTCCTGCAAATGTAAATCATTAAAACCAAAATCTAAAACCGCTTTTAATGCTTCCGACATGATACCTTTTCTGTGATAATCGGGTAATAATTCATATCCTACTTCTGCTTCTTTTCGATCTTCAGAGAAATTCCAAAGACAAATTGTTCCGATCAGATTCGGTTGATCTTTTAAAGAAATTCCCCAATAATAGGTTTGATTATTTTGAGTTCTTTCTTTAATGGTTAAAATAAATTGCAGCGCATCGTAATTATTCTTCGGAGAGTTTCTTCGCACGAATTGATTGATGATTTCATTACTTCGGATTTTCAGAATATCATCGACATAACTTTCGTTGATTCCTTTTAGTTCTAATCTTTCGGTTTCAAGTTTCATGCTCAAATATAAAAAATCCTGATCAATAGATATTTTCAAATCATCAAATTCACTCATTTTCAAATTAACATTCACATTTTCTCACTAAATTTGCAATGTGTATATAAATAAAGAAGATTTAAACGAATTAGAGTTTCCGCAATTGCTCGCGGAAATTTCTCCATTTGCGTATTCTCCGAAAACAAGAGAGAAAATTCTTCAACTTCGTCCGATGGAAATTGACGAGGCAGAACTTTCATTGAAAAAAACGTCCGAATATTTGTCGAGTTTTGAAAGTTCAAATGCGATTCCGTTTGATGAATATGAAGATATTGAAAGTGAGCTTAAGCTAATGCTGATCGAGAATTACCGTCTTGAGAACAGCGCTTTCATCAGAATCAAAACCATCACGGAGCAAATTGGGAAACTGCAGAAATTTTTCCCAACGATGCCTGAAACTTTTCCTACCTTAATTCAGGATGTTTCTGGGTTGGAATTCAAAAAAGAAATTATTGATAAAGTTGATAAAGTTTTTAACCGTTTTGGTGAAGTAAAAAGTGAGGCTTCTCCAGTTTTAAAAGCGTTAAGAGCAGAAATTCAGATTGCTAAAAAAGCAATTACCGAAAATTTCAACCGCGCTTTATTCAATTATGGGCAAAGTGATTTCTTGGATGATATTCGCGAAACGATCATTGACGATCAAAGAGTGTTGGCGGTAAAATCTGCCTACAAGAAAAGAGTGGCTGGGCGAGTTTTAGGCCTTTCAAAAACGGGTTCTATCACTTACATGCAACCGGATTCTGTAGTAAAACATTACTTTAAATTAAAAGAAAGCGAAGAAGAAGAGAAAAAGGAAATCGACAAAATTCTGAGAAAGTTAACCTCAGAATTGGCAGAATTTCAACCTCAACTTTGGAGATATCAGAAATATATTTTTGACCTTGATCTTACGAGAGCGAAAGCAAAATTTGCAGAATTGATTAACGGAGTTTTACCAAAAATCAATCGTCATAAGACCTTAAAATTAAGAGAAGCGTTCCATCCTTTATTATTTTTAAGAAATAAAGCGGAAAACAAAACCATTTTCTCACAAACGCTGAGTTTAACGGATCAAAACAGAATTATCTGTATTTCCGGACCGAATGCGGGAGGAAAATCAATCACATTGAAAACAGTAGGATTGCTTCAATTGATGATTCAGAGTGGAATTTTGGTTCCAACTCATCCGAAATCCGAGATGTTTTTCTTTGATAAAATCATGACCGATATTGGTGACAATCAATCGATTGAAAATCACCTTTCAACTTATTCCTCAAGATTGAAGAAAATGGGCGGAATCATTCGTGAAGCCGATGCTAATACGCTTTTACTCATTGATGAATTTGGAACAGGATCTGATCCTGAACTGGGTGGCGCTTTGGCAGAGAGTTTCTTTGAATTTTTCTACGATAAAAAGAGTTTTGCGATCATTACAACCCACTACACCAACATTAAATTGGCGGTAGAACAACTTCCGCATGCTCAGAATGCGGCGATGCTTTTTAATGAAGAAACGCTTGAACCGATGTATAAATTGGAAGTCGGACAAGCGGGAAGTTCATTTACTTTTGAGGTTGCCGAGAAGAATAAAATCCCGAGATTTATCATTCATTCTGCGAAGAAAAAAGTGGAACATGATATTGTAAATCTGGATAAAACGATTGTAAAGCTTCAGCAGGAAAAATATGAAGTTGAAAAACTGAAAACCGATCTTGCCGAAAGAAAAGAATCTGTGGAAGACAAACGTGATAATCTTCAAAAACTGAATGAACAGCTTCAACAAAAGTTATTCAATTTCCAGAAACTGTATGAAGAAGAACATCGTAAACTTCAGTTCGGAACCAAAATTGAATCTTTTATCGACAGTTACGTGAAAGGCAAATCGAGGAAAGATGTGGTAAAAGATTTTGTGAAAATTCTGGAACAGGAAAAATTCAGAAAAATTGGAGCTGATAAAGATGAATCCAAAAGACTTCAGGTTGTGAAAAGAAAAATCACGCAACAGCTGAAGAAAGAAGAAGTGATTGAAAAAATCACAGAAACCAATGAAAAACTGGAAGAAAAACGTAAAACCGACCGCGCGCTTTGGATGAAAGTGGGACAACGTGTGAGAATTTCAGGAAGTACGAGTGTCGGAACGATTGAAAAAATTTCGAGGAATAAAGTGATCGTGAATTACGGAACGTTCAAAACCACGATTGATGCAGATGAACTGGAAAGAATTTAAATTTCAACAATGACGGTAGAAACACGAATCGTTTTTAAGGATTTTTTACTATTCAACCTAAAAAATTCATTAATACGAATCATTATATTTCCAATAATTGCATTGATATTCTTTGGAATCAATTATTATAATACAGATAATGATAACCGGGAATTTATGGAATCTGCTTCTGTCTGGCTGTTGATCTTTTTTGTATTTATTATCATTCGAACGTATTTTAGTGTGAGGAAAATTTTTTATTCAAACCAAATGATTCAGGAAAATATTTCTTATACGTTTACAAATGAAAATATTCAATCCAAAGGAGAAACCTTTGATTCAGAATTTGCTTGGAATACGGTCTATAAAGTGAAAGAAAAGAAAGACTGGTTTCTGATCTACCAAACGGCTCAGATTATGAATATGGTTCCGAAAAAGTTTTTCACGAAAGATCAGATTTTAGAATTCCGAAATATTGTGAAAAATAATAAAATACGGTCAAAATTAAGAAACGATTAATTTAAAAATAAAAAGAGAGTGTTTATGGGCACTCTCTTTTGTTATATTTACTTTTTAATGAATTTTAATTGAACTGACTGATCTTTATCTTTTACATGAAGAAAATAATTTCCTCTTGTCATATTGTGCAGATTAATTTTATTATTTAAGGCCGTTCCTTCCTCTACTTTTTGTCCCAAAACATTATAAATTTCAAAATTTGCATTGGTGGTAATTCCTGAAACATGAAGAATGTCCGAGGCTGGATTGGGATAAATCGTCACTTCATTTTTCTTGCTGGCTTCATTTGTAGATAAGAAACTGCTTGAGAATGTAATTCCGTAATCTTCAACTTCGCCCTCTGCGAAAGTTCCGCATCCGTTACTGACAATTTCCGGCGACACAATAACCCTCATAGTCGTTCCGCACATTGGGCTATTCGTTCCTGTAAATGCAAGTACCGGAATGTTAAATGAGCTCGTTACAATAGGCGCTGTTCCGGAATTCATATTCAATACCATTTCTGAATTATCAAAAATTCCATTCGCATTAAAGTCTATCCAAGCCTGTACTCTAAAAGGAGTTGGCGTGCCATTCCATGTTCTGCTAACGGCCAATGTATTCCCGGTAGTTCCTACATTAGCAGTGATGTGGCGCGCTGGATCTAGGCGGTAATCTGTATAGAATGAAGCTCCGGAATTGCTTACCATAGCCGGAAAACCTGTCGCATTGAAGGTAATATTAGAAATATGCACCACATTATTATTAGTGGAATTGCTTGCGCAGTAATTTAATGAGGTTGTGAAAATAATAGGTTCCGACCAAGTTCCTACCACAGAACAGATTTTAGCTACTTGCACTTCATACGCTGTGCAAGGTGTTAATCCCGTCATTGTAAAAGAAGACAGCCCCGTTATAGAAGTAACTACAGACCACGTTGCTGATCCTACCATTCGAAATCTTACTATGTTTTCAGGAGTATTGGGATCGGAAGTCCAGGTTACGGTTCCAGTTGTGAGCGTTACATTGGATACCTGAACATTCAGTGGTACGTTGGTATCACAGAAAAAAGCAGATTCCGATTCTTCTGTAAGTTTAATTTTGCTTTGAAACAATGAAATTCCGGATAAAAACAGGAATAAATAAAGTAGATTTTTTGTCATATTTTTCATGGTTTTAAAAATTCACTTAAAAATAACGTAAAAATTTCAAAATTTTATTACATTTTTGCCATATAAATTTACATTTCATACATTTATCAGCATTTTACATTTCCACTTTATTAAAAAAATTTTCATTTTTAGTTCTAAAGAAAAAAATTGACTGTAATTATGTTTACAGACTATTTTCAAAATAAAAAAGGCTGCCTATAAAGACAACCTTCTGACTATTTATAATTTCTGAGCTTAATTTCTATCTTCTAAATTTTCAAATTTAGCATAAGAAGATTTTAGGTGATGCAGCTGATCAGAAACCAATCTCGTGCTTTCAGGGCAAAGATCTCCGCTATCAAGTGCACTTTGGTAGGCATCAATCGCAGCATTTTCTCCGAAAACTACGTTTCCAAGAGTAGAATCATCTTTGTCTCCCGAAAATGAATTCTTCACATCAATCCATGCTCTGTGAATTGCCCCAGCTGTACTTGTCGTATTATCTGCTTCTCCTCCTTTTTGGTTAATTAAACGAATCAAATCATTTTTCATGGTCTGAGACTGTGAAACCATTTGATCGTAATCGCTTTTAAGCCCCGAATGGGTATCCCAAACTTTGTCTTCTACTTTAGAAAATCCTTCAATTCTGTCGTTGGTAATGTTCAGCAGATCATTCAATACTGATACTGTTTTGTCGTTGTTCATATTAAATTTTTTGGTGTGTTATACATTTTACAATACTGTATCGTAAAATTTCATGATCAAGAATATACAACTATAAGACCACTTTTTGCCATAAAAGGCAGGTGTGGTATCTAAAGTTTTAATTTTAAAATAAAAGCTTTTTTAGAGCAGTTCTTGTTTATATAAAGAATATTTTAGCTATTAATTCAGATAAAGTATAATTTTACAATCTTAAATAACCAGCTCCAATTGAGAATTAATGACAACGAAATTTCCAACAATAAACAGTACACTTTGCCCCAACGAACTTGGTAAACTTATTCAACAAAAATATGGTCTAAGCGATAAAACGGAATGCAAGATATTCCGACTTGCGATGAATCATTTATACATTGTTTTTGATGGTGAAAACAAATATGTCTTTAGAGTGTACACTCATAATTGGCGAACAAGGCTGGAAATTGAAGAAGAATTAAGGCTTTTAACATTACTAAAAGATGCGGGGCGACAAGTTGCTTTTCCAATAGCTGATGAATCGAAACAATTAATTTAGGAAATTGAAGCATCGGAAGGAAAAAGATTTGGGGTTCTATTTTCATATGCGAAAGGTGTGAAAACGGCAAAATTTTCACCTCAGGCAAGTTTTCTAATCGGACAGGCATTAGCCAAAGTTCATCAATCGACTGAAAATATCGAACTGAAAAGAATGCCTTATACTGTTGAAAATTTACTTACAAATCCTATTTTAAAAACAAAAGAATTTTATAATACAAACATCAGCGAAGTTCAATTTTTAGAATCACTTTCAACTTTTTTAAAGCTAAAAATGGAAAGTCTTGACAATAATAAAATCAGATTTGGAGCAGTTCATCTTGATGTTTGGTTTGATAATCTGCATATTAACAACGAAAAAGAAATCACTTTTTTTGATTTTGATTTTTGTGGAAATGGCTATTTATGTTTTGATATTTCTTACTTCTTATTTCAGTTATTTTCAACTCATTTAAACGAAGAAGAATTTCAAATAAAAGCAAACAATTTTTTGAAAGGGTATGAATCTGTGATTGAAATTAGCGATGAAGAAAAAAAGCTTCTTCCTTTCGGATGTTTAGCAATTATGACCTATTATATAAGTGTGCAATGCGATAGATTTGAATATTGGACGAATATTTTCCTGAATGAAGATCATTTAAAAAGGATGGTTGGGAATTTAAAGCGTTGGATGTCTTACCACAAAATTGAAATTGAATAGCAAACAAACTTAAAAAACTAAAACTAATATATGAAATTTTCAAGCGATCTCGTAATTTATGATTTAGAAGGAAGTTGCAAAACTTTTGGAAAAAATGAAATAAACGAAACTAATATAATAGAAATTGGTGCTGTAAAGCTAGACAAGAAAACTTTTGAAATAAAAAGTGAATTTTCTATTTTGATTCTACATCTGGAATTTCACTTGAAAGAGTGCTAGAAAAAATGAATATAAAAGAAGATTTTAAATTTCACCGAGCATTAGATGATGCAAAAGCAACAGCATTAATATTGCAGCAAATTCTTAATGAAAAATAATTGACTATTGTGATTTACCCGATTTTTGATAATTATTTAAAACAAATTAAAGATTTAAAAGAATTGCAACAGTTTAATTATCTTCCGAAAAGTATTTAATTTATATATTTGAACAGTCAAAAAAATTTCATGATGATTTCCGTAAAAAAGGCATTGTATTTATCTGTTTTCAGTCTGTTTTCTTTAGCTTCTGTAAAAGGGCAAAATAAAGTTCCTTTTGGAGTGGTAAAAGCTCAGGAAGGTTATGCGATGGTACGCGTTCATAAAGATGATTACAGAAAAATTATCGATAAAATTCGCATGAAAACAGGAGATGTTTTTGTTTACGTAAAACCTGCACCGGGAGAAACAGAATGGATCTGGATAAAATATCCTGAAAAACAAGATTCTGAAAAGCCTTTCGTAAGATACGATAGCCTGAATAAAGAAGGAATGGTAAATAAAGAGCGTGTTGCATTTATTGATCAGCTTCCGAAATTTACGCCTTCAAAATCTAAAAACGGAAAATCATTAATTTTTACAGACGAGACTAATCAGAAAATTCCGACTAACCAGAGAACGAAGGTTATCATTGATGTTTACCCTTCGTATGCTCATCTTAAAAGACAGGAAAAAGATGCCAGCGGGAAAATTTTGACGGTTGATAAAGTAAAACCTTGGGGAATTGGCAATGAAATCCCTGAAGGAATGACGGAAATAAAATCTATCCGAGTACAACAACCCGGAAGAGGTTCTGTATTTGTGAGAGATGCGATTAAAAATTTGTTCCAGCCTTCTATGGATTTTGAAAATATCGGAGTAACCGCTCTTGATGACGATCATATTTTCCTTTATATGATTAATGGTTCCGGTGAAAATCGTTATACCACCCTTTGGAGCATCAATAAAGGGAGAGCCATTAATCAAATAATTTATAATAATCCGGAATAAATCTTATTTTCTACTGTTTTATCCTTATTTTTGCACCCGGAAAAGCCAATCGCTTTTTCAGAAATCGGTTCTGCTTAATTGCAGATTAAAAGAGAATCGTGTGAAAATCACGAACTGTCGCGCAACTGTAAGTAACTAAAGTCTTTATCAAAAGTCCACTGTTTCGTTATCAGGCGAGATGGGAAGGAGATAAATGATGTTACGAGTCAGGAGACCTGCCTATTTTTTAAATAAAAAACTTTCGCGATTTGAAGTTTTATTGATCTAATAGATGTTTCAGGAATTTCTAAGGTTCCTGTGATTGTTCTGTTGTTTGATACTATTTCATTTCGCCTTAATTTATAATGAAATATGACTACAGAAGAAAGAATTGAAGCATCCGTAACCAGAATTTTTAAAGCGGTTTTCCCTAATACAACCAATCATTACGATACGCTTTTCGGAGGTACTGCCATGCAGTTGATGGACGAAGTGGCTTTTATCACCGCGACCCGATTTGCCAGAAAACGCGTGGTAACGGTAAGCAGCGATAAAATTGATTTTAAAAAGCCTATCCCTGCAGGTACTATCGTAGAATTGGTAGGAAAAGTTTCTCATGTAGGAAAAACGAGTATGAAGGTAAATGTTGAAATCTACACCGAACAAATGTATTCTTATGAAAAGGAAAAAGCGATTGTTGGTGATTTTACTTTTGTAGCGATCGACGAATTCAAAAAACCAATTCAAATACTATAAAGAAAAGGCTCGGGCGGCCTTCGGCCGCCCGAACCCAATATTTTCAAATGTTTTTTAAAGCAGTTTCGGCGAGCCAAAGGCTCGCCGAAACTTTTATATTTTTTATTTATCACGAATTTCACGAATGATGGTGTATATTTTTTATGTAATTGAAAATTAAATATAATCATCTGTAAAAATCTGCGCAATCCGTGGGAAAATAAGATATTCCGTTAAAAAATTATCTCAACACCTTTTCAGTTTCCAAACTCAAATTCAATAATGTTTGGAAAGCCTCTCCCATTTCATCAGAAGCTCTGCTGATGGCGTTTTCCAACATATTTCGGATTTGTTTTTCAGTAACTCCGGCTTCCGTCCAGCTTTTTCCAGAAGTATGCGAATTCAAAATAAAAGGCATAATTCGGTCAATTGCACAGGCAAAAATAGCATCCGGAGTTTTTTCCTCTTCAAATTCAAGCCAAAGATTGAAAAACTCAGTTCTTAAAGGCTCATCTAGAATTCCGAAAATGTTTTGAGCAGAAACTTTCTCTCTTTCAAACTTACCAACCATTCCCGCTTCATCAAAAAGAAAAGTATCACCCGCTTCAATTTCTACCAAATCGTGAATAGAAAGCATTCTGATCACTCTCAACAAATCAATATCCGCTCTGTTTTTTGCATACGGGAAAAGAATTTGAGCCAAAATAATAATCTGCCAAGAATGTTCCGCTGTATTTTCTCTTCTGGAATCATCTGCATTGTAATTTCTTCGTTGTACGTTTTTTAAGGCATCAACTGCCAAAATAAAATCGATCTCCTTCTGTATCTTCATTATCTGTTACTTATAATATTCATCAATTGGATAATTTTTAACCGTTTTTATCCATTTATCATCTTTAAATTCCTTGGTTGTTACAATCACTCGCTCACCGCCACTCGCATCTTCTTCCACTTCATATACTTTCACCAAACCTCGGTTGGGAATAACAGTAAATTCTGTAATATAATGCATTGCCGCTCCCGATTTCGCATAGGTAATCAATCGCTTCCTTTCATGATCTACTTCAAACATACCAAAAGAGTTGCTGGCAAGATCGGTAAGCTCTTCACTAGGCACAAACTTTTTCTTGGTAACATTGTAAACATATACATCATAAGAAGCTGCTCCGTAATTTCCCAAATTTCCGTTTCTTACGGCAACATCTTCAGTTCCGTCGAAATTAAAATCATCAAAAATTAAAGGGCCATCTGAAACCACATTTTTATCCAATCGAACGGTTTCTCCCTGTGATATTTTATTATTCTGATTTAAATAAAAAACTAAATTCTCAGAAGTTAACGTTTGTTCGACTTTCGAACCATTTTTTTTGAATAAATCAATAACCGCTTTACCTCGACATTCGTCCCCCGAACAGTCTTCCATCGTAATTTTTGCATCATAATAAGCTGAAGCATCTTTCATTTCAAACTTATATTGAGCAAAGCAACTTGTTCCAACTAAAATAAATGGCAATAAAAATTTAGAATATATCATAATTGTGTTTAAATAAAATTTAAATTCTGGCTAGATTAATAACCCAATTTCCTGCCAAAAATACAAAATTTTGAAGTCTTTTACACTTTTTTTAAGTTGAAAATCAAAATATGCAAAATCTTAATTAAAATTTATTTAATTGAAAATCAATAATTTAAATATTATATTAAAAAAATTACACTACTTTGTATTGCATAATACCATTTTATTTACATATCTTTGTAATGTAAAATCCAAATAGGTTCATCTAGCTAGGAACTGAAATAGATTTTAGATATAACTAATTAACAAAACTTATTAAAGATGAATACTGAAAATACCAAAGCGCAAATGCGAAAAGGCATTCTGGAATTCTGTATTTTAAGTCTCATCAATCATCGTGAAATGTATGTTTCCGACCTTATAGATGAACTAAAAAAAGGAAAACTGGATGTAGTGGAAGGAACCCTCTACCCTCTTTTAACAAGATTGAAAAACGGAGAATTTTTATCGTACAGATGGGAAGAATCTACCGGAGGGCCGCCTAGAAAATATTATCAGATCACAGAAAAAGGTAAACTGTTTTTAAATGAACTTCAAAATACCTGGAATGAATTGACAGATTCTGTAAACCAAATCACTCAAAAAAATTAAAAAAACAAAGCTATGAACAAAACACTCTCAATAGGACTTGCAGGTTTTTCTTTTACGATAGAAGAACATGCATACATAAAGCTTAGCGATTATCTGAATGCTCTTAGAAGCGCTTTGGATGCTTCGGAAGCAGATGAGGTAATGCACGACATAGAAATCAGAATGGTGGAAATCTTCAAAGATTCTTTAGGAAAACGCGAAGTCATCAACGATTCTGATGTAGAGAAGGTAATTGCACAAATTGGAACCCCTGAAAAAATAGAAGAGCAGGAAGAAGCTTATTATTCTGAAAAAAATACTTCGAAAAAAGGAAACGCTAGAACTGAATACAGTGATAAAAAACAATTGTTCCGTGATCCTGAAAAGCAGAAAATTGCCGGAGTATGCGCAGGTTTAGCTCAATATGTTGGAATGGATATTACAGCAATGAGAGCAATCTGGCTGGGAATTTTCATCCTGGGAGCTTTCACAGCGGCAGTTTCTTCAACATTGGTTTTCTTATTATATATTATTCTTTGGGCCGTTTTACCAAAAGCAGAATCTGCGGCAGATTTCCTGAAAATGCAGGGAAAGCCTATGAACTTCGACAATCTTAAGAATGAGTCTAATAAATTGGTGCAATTCGCTAATGAATCTACTCAGAGGGTCGGAGAAATATATATCGAAAACAAACCTTACATCAGCAATGCAAGCAGCGGAATATGGAATGTTTTTAAATATATCATTGGTTCACTTTTCGTTTTAATGGCGGTAGGAAGCATTGCAGGAATCTTCGCAATCATCGGGATTTTCGGAGTAAATGCAGATTTCCCAGGAGCTTCTGAAATGAAATTCTATATGGATGATAATGGTTTAGACAAAGTATTAACTGCTATCATGGTGGTTGGAGCTTTGATCCCGGCAATTATCTTCAGCTTATTAAGTATCAAAATTTTCTCTCCGAAAACTAAATTGAGAAATATCGGGTGGGTATTAGGAGGTTTATTCCTTTTATTAATCGGATTGGGTACTTACTTTGGAATCAGCATGGCGAAAAAAGATTTAATCTACAGAGGCAGCAAAGAAGATGTTGAAAATGTAGCCATCAATACAACTTCAGACACATTGTATGTAGATGTAAAGCAAGTAGTTATTCCACAAAACTTCAAAGGATATGACAGCGATATTTATTCTGATAAGAAAACAGTTTTCGAAGAAGATTATCCAGATGTAGATGTTGTAAGAAAATCTGATGTAAAAACACCTTATCTAATCATTAAAAAAGAAGGAAACGGATACAATGTTCCGGTACAAATTACGGTTCCTGTAGAGGTTGAAAACAATAAAGTGCTTCTTCCAAACTACATGAAGTATCCTTACGAGCACAGATTCAGAGATTACAGAATCAGCTATGAGCTTGTGGTTCCGCAAAGAATGGTGATTATTCCGGTAAATAAAGACAAAATTTATTTTGACGGAGATTTAGACGGAGACGGAATCAACGATAATGATCAGGATGACGACCACAGCAACAACGGAATCAAAATTGAGAAAAACAAAATCTCTGTAAACGGTTCTACGATTGAATACAGCTCAGACGATAAGGACAGTATTATCATCAATGGTAAAAAAGTTCCTGCTTCACAAGCTGATAACGTGATTGATTCTATGAAATCCAGCATCAAAAAAATGAAAGGAAATGTAGACATCAAGATCAAGGATGGTAAAGATGAAATTTCCATTAAAACCAAATAATAAACTTTAGAGAGTGGCAGAAGATGTGAATGAATGGTCAAAAGCTTGAAATTCACATTCTTCTTCTCTCAAAACTATCGAAAATAATTTAATTTTAAACACTGTATATCAGAAAATTATACTATCTTCGTACAAAATTAATAACCCAAATCAAAAACATAAACAAATGGTACAAGTAGCCTTAGAAATAGTAATGAAAATCGTAGATTTAATCAGCGGTTTGTTTTAAAGAGCAATAATATTTCAATATATTTGTAAAGTATAACCAAAGTTTGGTTATACTTTTCTGTTTTTAATACAAGATCTATGAAAAAACTAATTGGCAAAGCAATGCTAAAATTATTGGGCTGGAAGGTCGTTCTACAGGGCGATGCAAGCAGCCTTAACAGATGTATCCTTGTTGTGGCACCCCACACCCATAATATGGAATATATTTTAGGAAACCTTGCCTATTGGTCTTTGGAGAAACCCATCAAAATCATCATTAAAGATGCTCACACCAAAGCTTGGTATGGAAGTGTGGTAAGAGGTTTGGGAGGAATCGGGATCGACAGAAGTCAGAAAAACGACTTGGTAAACTTCGTTGCCAATCAGTTTGCAAAAGAAGACTTTAGTTTAGTAATTACTCCGGAAGGAACAAGAAGCTGGGTTCCGAAATGGAGAAAAGGTTTTTATCACATGGCTTTGGCGGCAAAAGTTCCTATCGTTTTGGCAGCCGGAGATTTTAAAAGAAAAATTGTTTATTTAGGATATACAATTCCTTATGAAAGAATTGCTTCTACTTCTTTTTCAGAAATTATGGAAGAAATTCAGAATTATTATATCAAAAATGATATTGTTCCGAAAATTCCTGAAAACTGGAATCCAAATATCATGGGAACTGAAACCAGCAACTAATAACTATCAACCAACAGATTTATGTATTATACGAAAGATAAAACGAAGGAAGAAATATTAGCATTTCTAAACAGTTGGGGCGGCGAGGTAACTTTAGCGAAAACGCTGGAAATAAAATTCATAGATATTGATCTTGAAAACGAAACCCTGACTGCCACGATGCCTGTTCAGCCTAAAGTTCATCAGCCTTTTGGTATTTTGCACGGTGGCGCAAGTTGTGTTTTGGCAGAAACAATGGGTTCTAGCCTGTCTAATATCTTCATTGATGGTTCTAAATATTATGGTGTTGGTACGAACATCAATTCAAACCATTTAAGAAGTAAAAAAGATGGAATTGTGACGGCTGTGGCAAGATTCATCAGAAAAGGAAAATCGATGCACGTTTCTGAAATTGAAATTAGTGATGAAAAAGGAAAACTAATCAATCACACAACAATGACGAATAATATTATTTTAAGATAATTTTAAATATAATATTTTTATAAAAAACTCCGATTATCGTTTTGATAATCGGAGTTTATATTTTTAAACCACAAAAGTCTCAAAAGCTGAAGAAGAAAATACTCTTCAATAAACACTCTTAATAAACTATACTTACTTTTGCAACTTTTGTGGTTAGAAATTCTTAATTATAGAATCTTAGAAACTTCATTACAAAGCCATTCCAACAACTCTCTGTCTTCGTCTGTAAACGGGTCAATTGTATGAGAATCAATATCGATTTGTCCGATATTTTGTCCGTCCTTAAAGATCGGAACTACAATTTCAGCTTTTGTATCAATTGAGCAGCTTAGATAATTGCTTTGTTCGTGAACATCAGGCACTACAAAAGTTTCATTGGAAACCGCAACCTGACCGCAAATTCCTTTTCCGTAAGGAATAATATCGTGATCTGTAGGGGCTCCAACATAAGGACCTAATTTCAATTCGTCTTTATCTCCGTTTTTGAAATAAAAACCCGTCCAGTTGAAATAAGAAATCTCCTGATCCAAAAGATGACAAACTTTTTCTAATTTTTCTTCTGTATTATGTTTAGGACTTTCAAGAATAGATGAAAGTCTTTTCTTTAATTCTGACATTTTAATTAAATTTTTTAAGAGAATTGTTTTAATGAAAGTTCTTCTTTATATCCGAACATTCCTCGCTCTTTTATCATTTCTGCAACACCATCAGGAAGTTGAGTTTCCCAACCTTTCATGTTACAAGCAATTTTCTTTAATATATCTCTTGAATAAATTTCCAGGAAATCGGGATTATGATTCTTAATATCAACAATACGATTATTCAGCTTGAAATATTTATACAATTCTTTAAGATTTTCTTCCACTTTAAGCGTTTCAGAATCTAACAATTCATGTGTCTCAGGATCTTTGTAAGGATAGAGATACACTCTCATTCCGTTTCTGAAGAATTTACCAAAAGCTTCCAAAATTCCACCTGAAAGATTTTTATAGTACTTCTCGTCAAATACCATCAATAGGTTATTTACACCCATTGCCACGCCAATATTTCCACTTGTATAAGACGCAAAATAATCAATCAATCGATAATATTCTGAGTAATTCGAAATAATAACTGTATAGCCTAATCTACCGAGGACATCTACCCTATCAAGGAAATCTCTTTCATCAATATCTCCGTCTGCACGAAGGTTTGAAATCGTAATTTCAATCAAAACTTCCGTTTCTTCATGGGTACAAACCGCATCTTTCAGGAACATATCCATACCGTTTTTCAGCATATCGATATTTACCTTTGTTACCGGTCTGAAACTTCCCCTTACCGCGAAAATATTTTTCTTGTACAAAACATCCGCCGGAAGCATATTGTTCCCTTCAGAATTGAAAATTACGGCATCCGTCATTCCGTTTTTCACTAACTGCAACGACATCAATCGGTTATCAACATAAGAAAATGCAGGACCACTGAAATCGATCATATCAATTTCAAGATTATCTTTTGCTACATCATCGTAAAGAGATTCGATTAATCTTCGTGGATTGTCAAAATAAGTGAAAGCACCGAAAATAAGATTCACTCCAAGATTTCCTAAAGTTTCCTGCTGCAAAGTCGCATCGTTTTCTTTGAATTTTACGTGAATTACAATCTCATTATAATCCTCATTTTCTTTTACCTGAAAACGAATTCCTACCCAACCATGACCTCTTACCGTCTTATCAAAATTGATGGTAGTCACCGTATTGGCATAAGAAAAAAACTTTCTGTTTGGGTTGTTTTCTCTGGAAATTCTTTCCTCAATTAAAGCCACTTCATAGCGAAGCATTTTGCGAAGTCTGTTTTGGGTAACATACCTGTTTTTTACTTCTTTTCCGTAGATCGCATCACTAAAATCTTTGTCGTAAGCAGACATTGCCTTAGCAATTGTACCTGAAGCTCCACCAGCTCTAAAAAAGTGTCGGACTGTCTCCTGCCCTGCTCCAATTTCTGCGAAAGTACCATAAATAGTAGGATCTAGATTAATTGTTAATGCTTTTTGTTTAGGAGTTAGTTTCTGATACATTAGGACATTAAATTTTTCGTAAATTTACCAAAATTAAACCAACCTCAAAAGAAAATGAAGTTGAAATTTTTAGGAACTGGAACTTCACAGGGTGTACCCGTTATTGGCTGCACTTGTGAGGTGTGTACTTCCGAAAATCCAAAAGATAAAAGATTCCGTTCGTCCGTAATTGTAACTACGGACGAAAACAGAAAAATATTGATTGATTGCGGCCCTGATTTTAGGCAACAAATGCTTATTAATCAAGAAAGTAATGTAGATATCGCACTTCTTACTCATGAACATAACGACCATGTCATTGGTTTGGATGACATGCGCCCGCTGATCTTTAAAAGTGGAAAAAATATGCCCCTTTATTGTTCTCAAAGAGTCGGACAAGAGGTAAAAAATCGTTTTCCCTATGCTTTTGCAGATGTAAGATATCCCGGAGCGCCTGCTTTTGATTTACATGAAATTGAAAATAAACCGTTCACAGTTTTAGATACCGAAATTACTCCGATTGAAGTGATTCATTATAAAATTACGGCGTTCGGGTATAAATTTAAAAACTCGGCTTATATTACCGATGCAGGCTTTATTTCAGACACGGAAAAAGAAAAATTAAGAAATCTTGATGTTTTAATTTTAAACTGTATCCGAAAATTTGATCCGCATCCGGCACATTTTATCCTTCCCGATGTTATTAATTTGTTTGAAGAGCTAAAACCTAAAAAATTATTTTTAACACACATCAGTCATCATTTAGGATTGCATAATATTGAAGATAAACAACTTCCACCCGGAATACACCTTGCCTACGATGGTTTGGAAATAAATTTCTAGAAAAAAGTTTGCAAAAACATTTGGAGTATAAAGAAAAGTTCCTATATTTGCACACCAATTAGAAACAAGGTAACACACCAGCCCAGGTGGCGGAATTGGTAGACGCGCTGGTCTCAAACACCAGTTCTTAGGAGTACCGGTTCGATCCCGGTCCTGGGTACAAAAAACCTCTGAAATAGATCATTTCAGAGGTTTTTGCTTTTTATATTTTTATACCAAAAAATTCAAACGTGTAAAATATCGTGTAAAAACATATTTTCTCTTCAATGCATAAATTCATTGATAAACAAATTCTTTTAATCAAAAATTAAGGCACATTTCAAATCTTAAGCAAAAAAAAAGAGACTACCAAAAGATAGTCTCTATAATAAATTTTAAATTGGATCACCACCAGGATCACCTATTGATTTACAAACTTCGCCCACAGGGGCACAATAATAAGGTACTCCTCGCGTACAGCATTTTCTGTATCCTACAAAACAATTCTGAACACAAACTTCGATTCCTCCATTAATAGAGATTAATCTTTTTCTGGAAAGTTTTCTTAAATTTTTCATGGTTATTAATTTTTGTGATTAATTACGTTAAAAACGCTGTAACAAGTTACTAATTAATTTAATACAATTCTAAAATTCGGGAAATAATTAACAAAAAGAAAATCCTCAGCAAAAAACTGAGGACTAATCGTAAAAATATATTGGTGTGTTTTTTCAATGTAAAATCCTCACAAAACTGCGAGGATTTTAATTTCATTTAATATTGTGTATGTGATTTGGTATTTATTCTTATTCAATTGCTGTGCCATAAAATTACATTTTACTTAAAATTTATTTTTTGTGGTATTTTTATTCTAATTTTAAGTATTACAATTTAAAATATTCACAATAATAAATTAAAACAACACTAATCATTCATTACCTCCACTTTAATTATCAATGCTAAAATCATTATTTTTAAAAAGTAAAAAAGTTTCTTTTACATCTTTCGGAGTTTCATTCTTCAAAATTCCTTTGTCATTAATAATTTTAAAAGTTTTTGCTGAAGCGGAAGAAATACTGTTAGAAAGACCATCAAACTGCTGCATTTCAGACAGACCTTGCATTTCATCAATTCGTCTCAAGATATGATCAGGATATGTTGGAGTTGTTTTTTGCAAATCTCCATACGTTCCCGGTAAAAAATCTTTAAGACTTTCGATCATTTCATCAACAATGCCATAATGAGAAGCACCCATCATGGCTTCAAAGAAAACAGCATTAATTCCTTTATTCACCATCGAAAATAACAATTTGTAAGCAGAGGCAGATTCTATTTTTTCGCCCGCATCTTTTAATTTAAATATTCCATCAAATAAAGCCAGCAGCAAACCTCTTTCCTTACCGCTAACGACTATCACCGCATCATTTTCCACACTTTTCGCAACTCCCATAATAGCTCCATTAATAAAAATTCCATTCTTAGAAGTTATGAGTGCTTCAATTTCTTTTGCTGATTGCGGAGTATTGGAATTGAGATCTACAAAGATTTGATTTCTTTCTGAATCCGACATATAATGAGAAACCTGTTCGGCAATCTGAATGCTACTTTTAGGACTGTTCACCGATAATATGATATCGCTTTGCTCCACCACATTTTGTAAAGCTCCCACATCCTTTATCTGAGATTTTTCGATATTTTCGAATGTCTGCGCAGACCGACCTTCACCCGCCGTAATGACTTCAAAATTATTTTTTATCAATACATCAGCAACTGCCGATCCCATATCTCCCGGAAATAACAATCCTATCACGGGTTTTACTTTCATCATACTTTATTCGATTTTAACCAAAGATATTAAAGTATTTCTGAAAAAGGCTTTACAACCACGCTAAAAATTCAGCAATCCATCTGTCAAACATTTCCATTGAATTTTGGCAAATCCCATCATGCCGCCGATTGAGATTATGATGTTTCGAAGCATGTCTAAAAATGACGCGTTAAAATTTGGAGTTTCATTTCTTCCATAAATTCCAGCTTCGATAAAATCATTTTTCTTAACGATTCTAAATGTCGAACTGGCTCTTGATGAATAAAAATGAGCAATTTTAAAACTTTTTCTTTTTTCTGGTTTCATCGTTGGTTTACATGTAATTATAATCTCATCATCGTCACTAAAAATACTGATTACCTGAACCCAATCGTAGCCTTTTGCTTCCAATTCACCTGGTCCGGGAATATCAATTCTGATAAAATCTCCTATTTCGCAAAATCGATTAACCTCATCTCCATACGCATCAAATAATTTAAAATCGGCAAAATCTTTATTACAATAGCTTTTCCATTGATTTACAGAAAATAATCTTTCCTTTAAAACTTCAAATTGCTTCTCACCAACTGCTTTATCAGCAAATGTTTTTCTACTTTCGGTATCATGAAATCCACCTTTTTTTTGCTCAGGAACTCCAGAAATTTTCTTCGCTTTCATTAGTTTAAAATTTTAAATTATTGAATTAAAGATGCTTTCAATCAAATTTAAAAATCAAAAAGACAAGGTTTTATGAGCGGAGTCATAATCAACAAAAAAAGCCACCATAAATGGTGACTTAAAAAAAAATTTGACAAAAATATTAATCTAACTTCCCTCCCAAAGCTTTAAACAACAGAACATTATTTCTCGTGTTCTGATGTCTGAACTGCAAGAGATCCAACTCTGCTTGCAATTTGCTTTTTTGGGAATTAATTAATTCAAAATAATTAGCATAACCCGTGACATACAAATCATTGGAAACCTCAACACCACGGTCGAGAAAGCCAACTTCTTCAGATTTTAGCTGTAAAACTCTTTCGTAAATTTTCGTTTGCTTTAAAATTGATTGAAGTTCATTGAATGCTGTAGTTACACTTTTCTGATAGGTTAAAAAAGCAATTTCCTGCTCTTTACTTGCCACATTGAATTCATATTTCAACTGGCCTTTATTAAAAACCGGAACCATTAAACCTCCCAATAATTGCCCGGCAAGCGAACTCGGATTAAAAAATGTACCTGCTGAAAAAGAATTCAGACCAAAACTTGCGCCCAGATCAATCTTTGGATAGAATGCCGCTCTTGCCGCTTTAGCATCAGCCTGAGAAGCTTCCAACACATAATAATTGGATGCCACATCAGGTCTGGAATGAATGACCTTTTCAACATTGATGTTTTTATTTAAAATTTCCATATTGGTGGGCATCAGCACGTTTCCGCGTTTGATCTCGCCGCCATAACTTCCCGTTAAGGTCGTGATCGCCTGCTCTACCGTAACAATTTCAACCTTAATATGTTCAATTTCTGCGAGCCAGTTGTTATTCTGAGCTTTAAATTGCTGAACCGCCAATTCTGTCGCTTTTCCGACTTCCCTTTGAGCTAAAACAATCTCGAACGCTCTCTGCTGAAGATTATAGTTTTTCTGATAGATCGCCAATCGGTTATCTAAAGTCACCAATTGATAATACAAATTGGCAATATCAGTGAATAATTCAACCTGTAAAAGCCGTAAACCTTCTGCCGAAGCCAGATATTTCTTCTGAGCGGCCAGCTTTTTATTTTTCAGTTTTCCCCAAGCATCGACTTCCCAACTGCTTCTTGCTCCCAACCAGTAATTTGGGGTAAAATCACGGTTGATTTTCTGATCTTCTGTGATGTTTTGTGAAAGATTGGTATCGTAATTTCCTACTCCATCCATCGTATATTTTCCGTAGCGGTCGCCTGAAGCTGTAGCTCCGATTTCCAGAGACGGCAAGAGATCCATTTTAGAACGCTGCAGAAAACTATTGGCAATATCAACACGCTGCTGAGCGATTTGAAAATCCTGATTCTCACGAACTACTTTATCAAAAAGTGCCAACAAATGTTCATCTTTAAAATATTCCTTTAAATTAATCTGCTGAAATTCGGAATTTTCGACAGTATTTTGTTTATTAACAATATGTTCAGGTAATTCTTTTGATTTTTTTAATTCCGTCACTTTTGGAACCGCACATGAAACTAAACTGAAAGCTGCGATTCCCAACATTATATTTCTATGATTTAATTTTTTCATCTTTCTTTTTATTTTCAAGTTTTGCAAAAAATATATACAATCCCGGAATGATGACCAATCCGAAAACGGTTCCGATCAACATTCCTCCCGCGGCAGCCGTACCAATGGAACGGTTCCCCACCGCTCCGGCTCCAGAAGCGATACATAAAGGAATTAATCCCGCGACAAAAGCAAAAGAAGTCATTAAAATCGGGCGAAGACGCTGTTTTGCTCCCTCAATGGCAGCAGGAATAATATCAAAGCCTTCTTTATTTCGGGCAACGGCAAACTCTACAATCAGGATGGCATTTTTAGCTAAAAGTCCGATCAACATTACCAAAGCCACCTGCGCATAAATGTTATTATCTAAACCTGCTAAAACCAACGCGATATATGAACCGAAAATTCCGGTTGGCAGACTTAATAAAACAGGCATCGGAAGAAGGAAACTCTCATATTGAGCTGCTAAAAGAAGATACACGAAAAGAAGACAGATCATGAAAATATAGATCGTCTGATTTCCTGATAAAATTTCTTCTCTAGTCATTCCAGACCATTCAATATCAAAACCTTTAGGAAGGGTTTCTTTCGCAATTCTTTCCACCGCTGCGATGGCATCTCCTGAACTGTATCCTTCAGCAGCTTCACCATTAATCATCGCTGACAAATACATATTATATCGCGTTAAAACTTCAGGCCCATACACTTTTTCAATCGTAATAAATGTTGAGAAGGGAACCATTTCACCTTTATCGTTTTTCAGATATAAATTCAGAATACTCTGGGGTGTATCACGATGCTCCGGACTTGCCTGAACCATCACTTTGTACATCTGGCTGAACCTGATAAAATTGGTCGCATAATAAGAACCCAACATGGTTTGAAGGGTCGACATCGCATTATCTACGGAAACCCCTTTCTTGGCCGCCATATCATAATCAATATTAATCATGTATTGGGGGAAAGTAGCATCAAAACTGGTAAAGTTGTTTTTAAGCTCAGGCGATTCATTCAGCTTTTTAACAAAATCTTTTGTGATCTTATCTGTATTTTCTACTGTTCCGCCGGTTCTGTCCAATAATCTTAGTTCAAAACCACTGGTATTACCAAAACCGGGAACCGTTGGTGGTGCAAAAATCTCAATCTGAGCATCCGAAATTCCTTTTGTTTTTTCTGAAAGCTCCGCAATAAAATCATTAACGGAAATATCTCTTTGTTTCCAGTCTTTAAGATTAATCATCGCCATTCCGTAGGAAGAACCTGCAATTTCCGTCACAATGCTGTATCCAGCCAAAGTGGTCACGTTTTCTACCCCTTTGATCTTCTTGGCAATTGTAGTCACCTCATCCAACACCTTTTCGGTTCTTTCCACCGTTGCTCCCTGAGGAGTGGTAACACTTACATAAGCCATTCCCTGATCTTCCATCGGGATAAATCCTGTTGGTAAAAATCTACTGGTAAGCGCTGTTAATACAATAAACAGGAATAATAATCCAAAAGTAACCACAGTTCTTGTCGCAAATTTGGACAAAATGCTTACATATCGGTTGGCTAATTTATCAAACCCTCTATTGAAACTTTCGAAGAATTTATCAACAATATTTTTCTTTTTATGATGATTGTGAGGTTTTAAAATAATAGCGCAAAGTGCAGGAGTCAGCGTTAACGCATTCACCCCCGAAATCACAATACTGATCGCCAATGTTAAAGAAAATTGTCGGTAAAAAACTCCAACCGGACCATCCAGAAACGCCACCGGAATAAATACGGCAGACATTACAATCGTAATCGCCACAACGGCTCCTGCAATTTCTTTTGTAGCACTAATTGTTGCTTCCAATGGCTGCATACCTTCTTCCATCTTTACGTGAACAGCCTCGACGACGACAATGGCATTATCGACTACAATACCGATGGCCAACACTAAAGCAAATAAAGTCAGTAGGTTGACGGAGAAATCCAACATATTCATGAAAGCAAAAGTTCCCACCAATGCCACCGGAACGGCTAGAACCGGAATTAAGGTGGAACGCCAATCCTGAAGAAAAATAAACACCACAATTCCCACCAGAATAAAGGCTTCAACAAGCGTTGTTAGTACCGCACTGATCGAGGCATCCAAAAAACGGGAGACATCATACGCCATATTGTATTCCATGCCGGGAGGAAAAGAAGATACCTTCAATTCTTCCATTTTTGCCTTCACACTTTCGATTACTTCAGATGCATTGGAACCGGGACGCTGCTTCATCATAATCGATGCAGAAGGCCTTCCGTCGGTTTTGGAAACCATTCCGTAGTTCATAGCGCCAAATTCTACTTTCGCAATATCTTTAAGCTTTAAAATAGTTCCGTTTTCATCTGCTCGAATCGGAACTTCTTCATACTGTTTAGGCTCATAAAATTTACCTTTATATTTAATTACATATTGCAGCTGACTTGAAGTTTTCCCGGACGTCTCCCCTACTTTTCCGGGAGCTGCAGAAATATTCTGTTTTTGCAAAGAAGCAATGACTTCATCTGCCGAAATACGGTAGGCTGCCATCTTCTGAGGATCAAGCCATACTCTCATCGAATATTCTTTCTGCCCCATAATTTCTGCGCGTCCTACTCCATCAATACGTTTCAATTCCTGAAGAACATTAATATCTGTAAAGTTGTAAATAAACTGCTCATCCTGGCTTGGGTCTGTACTGGTGATATTCAAATACATCAACATACTGTTCACCTCTTTTTCCGTGGTAACACCCGCCCGGATTACCTCTTCCGGCAATTCATCCAAAATGGTTGTCACCCTGTTCTGAACGTTTACCGCAGCAACATCGGGATCAACCCCCACTTCAAAGAAAACCTGAATTAATGTTAATCCATCATTGGAAGTTACCGTTGACATATACGTCATTCCGGGAACCCCGTTAATTGCTCTCTCCAAAGGAAGCGCCACTGCATTCGCCGAAACCTCAGCATTGGCTCCCGTATATTTTGCTGTTACCGTTACGGAAGGCGGCACAATATCGGGAAATTGGGTAATCGGCATCTTCATCAATGCCATAATTCCCATCAAAACAAAAAATATGGAAATAACCAGCGAAAGAACCTTTCGCCTTATAAACATTTCTACCATCGCTATTTGATTTAAATTGTATGAAAGATTAAAGCTTCTTTTTAATGTTAACCATATCACCGTCTTTCAAAGACTGTGTTCCTTCATAAATGATCAAATCGCCATTTTTCAGACCGCCATCCACCAAATAAGAATCTCTTAAAGTGCTCGCAATCTGAATATTGGTCATTTTTACTTTATTTTTACCATCCACGGTAAAAACATACGTTTTATCCTGAATGGAGAACGTAGATTTTTGTGGAATTAAAATAGCATCCGGTTGATTTTCAGAAATAATCAATTTTCCGGACGTTCCGTGCTTTATTAAATGTTTCGGATTCGGAAAAGCTACTTTATATTGAATGGAACCGGTGGCTCTGTCGATATCTCCGTCAGCAGTTTTCAACGTTCCGTTGTACTGGTAGTGGGCGCCGTTCGGAAGAGTAAGTGTGATACTCTGCTGTTTTCCTAATTTGTCATTCGCCAACATTTCGAAATATAAGTTTTCAGGAATTGAAAAGTAAGCATACACTTCATCCAATTGAGAAAGCGTAGTTAAAAGCGAACCGTTTTCCACCAGACTTCCATCTTTAAAAGGTATAACATCGATTACTCCGTCAAAAGGGGCTACTAGATTGGTAAAACTGATCTTTTGTAAAACCGTTTTCTTCTCAGCATCTGCATAAGCGCGCTTTGCTTTTGCTGAAGAAAGTCTTGCTTTCACCATCTCAAGCTCGTTATTGGCAACAAATTTTTTCGCGTGTAAACTTTCGATCTGTTTCAATTCTACTTCTGCAATTCGAACATCGGCATCGGCCTGTTTTAGAGCTGCATTTGCCTTTAAAAGATCCATTTGAAGTTCAGAATCATTGATTTTAAATAAAGGCTGTCCTTTCTTCACAAACTGACCTTCATTCACATACATTTTTTGAATAATTCCCGCAATTCGGGAACGGATCTCTACATTTTTCTTTGCCTGAATATCAGTTACAAACTGATTGCTCACCAGCGTATCTTTCACTTTTACTTTAAGGACAGGAACATCCTTTATTTGCTTATCATTTGTTTTTTTCGCTTTACTGCATGACACAGCGAATAATATTGCCGTACAGCAAATTATTATATTTTTTAAATACATCTTAGGTATATTAAGTTATAAAATTTGGTTGAAATAAACTGATTTTTAATAACTTAACTAATAGAGCTGGAGGAGATGCAGAAAAGATTTAACCCCACAAACGATAGTCACGGAAATAACAGGAAGCGTAATCTTCTGAACAACTTTAATCGTTTTGAAAGTAGCTTCTGTGTAATATTCTTCTCTTTTTTGTGCTAGATATTTTACAACTTTTGAAGTGGCAGGCACTGCCTTGGCATTCATATCTGCCTGTTCGTAGACATCAAGAACGCAAATATTGGTGATCGGCGGTATGCAAGGAAGTTTATTTAATGATTTTTCTGCCCATCTCGAGTTGAAAAGGGTGAAAACCAACATAAAATAAAAAAATATATACGACCTCAGACTTGCCATGCCAAATCAGAACATTTCGTTTTTTTCGAATAAAAACTGTGAATAGGGCAAAAATAGGGATTTTTTGAGGAGAAGGGAGAAAGATTTATGTTAAAAAAACTTAAACTTGGTATATATTATTGGTTGATAGTTTCTAGTTAATGGATATAATTTCGTTTTGCAATCTATCAACTAAAAACCATCAACTATAATTTAGCTTAATTTTCCTTTACAGCTTTTCCATATACTTTCAGCGCCCTTTTTCTTGCGAAAGTATGTTCAACGATTGGATTAGGATTATTAATTTCATCCTGAGAGAGCCAAGTTTTGATGTATTTTAAATCTTTATCAAATTTTTTAGTTTGCTCTGAAGGATTAAAAACCCTGAAATAAGGAGCAGCATCACATCCACAACCTGCCGCCCATTGCCAGTTTCCGTTGTTTGATGACAATTCGTAATCGAGTAATTTTTCGGCAAAATAAGCTTCACCCCAACGCCAGTCGATCAAAAGATGCTTGGTTAAAAAACTGGCGACAACCATTCGTACTCTGTTGTGCATAAATCCGGTTTCGTTCAGTTGACGCATTCCGGCATCTACAATGGGATATCCCGTTTTTCCTTCACACCAGCGTTTGAATTCCTTTTCATCATTTCGCCAGGCGATATTTTCATATTTTTCTTTAAAAGAATGATAAACCACTTTCGGGAAGTGATATAAAATCTGTATGAAAAACTCTCTCCAAATCAATTCTTTCAGCCATGTTTGATTATGCTGAGCTGCAAATTCCACACATTCACGAATGGAAATTGTTCCGAATCGCAGCGCAACTCCTAAATGCGTCGTGTGATCCAATGCAGGAAAATCTCTGTATTGATCATAATCATTAATAATTTTCTTTTCTAATGTTGGCTTTTTGAATTCAATTTCAGTTTTTTCAAAGCCAATATTTTTAAGTGAGAGTAATTTTGGTGCAGAATACTGTAGAAATTGAGAAAAATCTATTGTAAAGGTTTCAATTTTATTTTGGTGAAAATTTTCAAGCCATTTTTTAGAATAAGGTGTAAAGACGGTATAAGGATTTCCGTTATTTTTTACCACCTCTTCTTTTTCAAAGATTACCTGATCTTTACAATCATTAAACTCAATATTATTTTTAATCAACAAATCTTTGATCTCCTGATCTCGATTTATTGCTTGTGGTTCATAATCTCGGTTACAGAAAACAGCTTCCACATCATACTCTTTCATCAATTTTTTAAAAACATCTAAAGGTTTTCCTTTAAAAGTTGAAAGTCCGCTTTTGTGAGATTTTAACTCATGATGGATTTTCTCCAAAGCCTGGTGAAAATAATCAACTCTCCTATCCGATTTATTTTCAAGCTGATCTAAAATTTCTGTATCAAATATAAAAATTGGCAACACTTTCAGTCCGGATTTCAACGCATGATGCAAACCTGCATTATCATTCAATCTTACATCTCTGCGAAACCAAAAAATAACAATTTTTTCCATATTAATGATTAAAACGTTCTTCTAGGATTTTGTACCGATAATTAAAAATATCTTCCAGTTTCTTTTTCACCAAAATAGTATGCGCAATTTCTCCTAAAAAGCCTAAAGGGAGTTCATAATCAACCGTATCTTTCATTAAAACGCCATTTTCATTTTCAATAAATTCATGATGATGATGCCAAAGCTTATAAGGTCCTTTTTTCTGGAAATCAATAAAACTTTTCTGAAAATCAACTTTGAGAATCTCCGTCTGCCATTTCATTTTAATTCCAAACAAAGGCGAAACAAAATAATCGATAATCATTCCTTCATAAATCTTATCGTTTTCAAACTTCGTTAAAACGATGAATTTCATATCTTTTGGAGTAATTTCTGAAAGATTATTGGCAGAAGAAAAAAATTTCCAGGCCGTTTGGATGTCGCAATTTAATTGCTGCTCGCGATACAGTTGATGCTTCATTGATAAAATATTATTTTTCTTTAACAACAAAAATAAAACCGCTTCTCACGAAACGGTTTTTAAAATTATTATTTTTTAATGAATTTAAACGTTTTGCCGTTACTCAGTTTTAAAATATAACCACCGTTATTTAATTTTTCAATATTAATAACCTCATTTTGAGAAATATTTCCTGACAACACATTCCTGCCTTCAACATTATAAATTTCAAATTTTTCTTTTGTAGAAAGTCCTGAAAGTTTTATAAAATCTTGTGAAGGATTAGTATATAATGAGATTTTTTTTGCTGCTTTACGAGTTTCTCCCGTAGAAAGTGTAGAGGTAAAAGTAATTGGAGCACTGAAATTCTGTATAGCAGCTCCGCTTCCCTGTGCTGTTCTCCAAGAAAAATTATATGTTCCGATCGTAGAAGGATTTTTGATTAACCCTGAAACAATGATCTGAATTTGTGCTCCTGCAGGAATTGCTACTCCTGAAGTTCCACCGCTTGTCGAAAGCTGGATACCGGAAGCCCACGCTCCTCCTACACTTCCAAATGAAGTATTACAAGGATATGTCACCCCATTTACCTTAAAAGTGACATACGGATTTAGGTTTGCTCCTCCGGAAACGATTTGCGATATTGACGGATAGCCAGAAGGAAGCCCTAAAAAGAATACATTTGGCGTATTGGTTCCTGTTCCGATCGCCTGAGATGTTGTATACGTAAAAGTATACACTGCCGGCTGACCCAGGTCGTTATTACTTACCGAAAGAGTTTGTGCAATAGAAAAATTAAAGTTTAATAATAATCCTAAAATTAGCAAATAAAAATGCTTGTTCATAAAGTATATTTAAATATTTTTTTTGAGACACATACCACAAAAATCCTTTATTCATAGTATTTACAAAAGATTTAAGGGTCGCAAAAGTAGTATTTAAATAACAATATTTAAACATTTAAGATTATAAAGAAATAACAAAAATCGTAACTCTCACAAACCTATAAATTTAGAGAGTATTAAATTTTCATGAAAGATTTTAAAATTTAAATTATTTATAATGTAAAAATATCCCAGAATCAGTTGGTGTCCAAAATGCTGCTTTTTGTCCGGCAGCTTTCAGAGCATCATTAGCCCAGGTATTACAAGTATTGAGAAAGCTATATTTTCCTTTGGCATCATAAAATGCGTCGTTATCGCTGTAAACCGCATTGGTAGGAATCAAAATAAAATTTCCGTTTTGATCTTTATCGAATTTATCATCCACAAACGTTACCAATTTTTTGTACTCATCACGGCTGATCATAATCTTCTTGCAATCATCACCTTCCTTCATAACTTTATAATAGGTACAATGCATCGCAGATTCGCTTAACCAGAATGCCGCTTTAAATGCTGTTGAAAATTTCAGATCTGCCCAAGTTGGTGTATCAAGATAAAAACCTTTATCGCCCCAACCGACGCCGACATAATTGTAATCTGTTCTTTTAGAAAGTGTATTAGTAAAAGGAATTTTCGTACTCCAGTCTTCCAGATCATTTTTCACGGGCATCACAATATCCGTATGAACCCCGTTGGTATAAATATAAATCGGAATTTCTTTTTTCTGTCCATCATCTTTTGCCGAAACTTCAATGAAAGGTAAAAGGTAGCCCAGAGCAACATACAGAACAACAATTCCTAAAATAATTCCTATTGTTTTTATTAAAAGGATGAACATTTTTCTCACCGTGAGATTTAATTTAAGATTAATAAAACTTAATTTGTAATTTTTAGTAAAAGTATTTGTTTTAATCGAAAAAATCACTACATTTAGTTACGAAATATTCACAAATATGCGTAAAAATACCAAATCCCAGAAAAGATTTAAAGTAAGAGTAAAAGTAGCTCCAAAAAGAGTACAAAAAAGACGTTGATTTTCAGGAGAAATACTCTCATGAAAGTCAATTTTTCTTTTTAGGAAAGGCTTTTACAGAAATTTATTTAGTTAAATCTTAACCTCCTTACAACGAAAAATGTAAGGAATGGTCGATTATCCTCTTTAACTTTGGAAAGACAAAATTCCAAACGAGGATTTATCACCAAAAATTTGAACTATTTTTTAAATGAAGATTTTTCCAGGAACTCAATATTTCTTTTCAAACCTGCAAATTTGGTTCTTTTAACTGGAGATTTTCTGAAAATCTCTGAGAAAAGTTCCTGCGTAAGTTCCTTCCATTCTCCCTTTTTGAAATTTTTCAATGATTCGTTGGGCTGAAATTTACTTTGTTTATTAGGCGCTGAAAATCGATTCCACGGGCATACATCTTGGCAAACATCACATCCAAACATCCAGTCATCCATTTTATCGTGAAAATAATCCGGAATTTCATTTTTTAGCTCAATCGTTGCGTAAGAAATACATTTGCTTCCGTCTACAATTTTTTCAGAAATAATGGCATTCGTCGGGCAAGCGTCAATACATTTCCGGCAGGAACCGCAATGATCTGTTGTTGGATGATCGGGAATAAGTTCTAAATCACAAATAATTTCTGCCAAAAAATAAAACGATCCGCTCTGTTTGGTAATCAGGTTTGCATTTTTGCCCACCCATCCGATTCCTGATTTTTTAGCCCAACTTCTTTCGAGAATGGGCGCCGAATCTACAAAAACCCGAAATCCAAATTCGCCGATTTCATTCTGCAGTTCGGAAACCATTTCGCGGAGAATATCCTTTATCACTTCATGATAATCTTCAGCATAAGCGTATTTTGAGATCTTAAAATTCTCTAAAGTGGAAATTTTCTCCTCGGGAAAGTAATTATAAGAAAGCGAAATAACAGATTTTGAACCTTCTACCAATAATCTGGGATCTAATCTTTTATCGAAATGATTTTCCATGTATTTCATTTCTCCATGAAAATTATTCTTCAGCCATTGTTCGAGTTTAGGAGCTTCTTCTTCCAAAAAATCAGCTTTTGAAATGCCGCAGTTCTGAAACCCAAAACTTTTCGCTTTGGTTTTAATAAGCTGTGAATATTTTTCGGCACTTGAATTCATAATTCGCCTTGCAAAACTAAGATTATTTTATAAATTTGTTTAGACTTTGGAATATTAAACAAAGGTATGCATCTTTGGAATACTCCATTTAATATTTTTTTTAACTCTAAATAGTAACAATTATGTCTTTAGCAGAAGTAATAAAATCAGGAAATTATGAATTAATTGATGTTCGTGAGCCAATGGAATTGGAAATGGACGGAAATATTGAAGGGGCTAAAAATATCCCGCTAGGTGAAGTAGAAGACAGACAGGAAGAAATTTTATCTATCGAAAAACCTGTTATTTTGTTCTGCAGAAGCGGAAACAGAAGCGGAAAAGCATTGGAATATCTTAATTCGCAAGGTTTAAAAGATGGCTATAACGGCGGTGGCTGGGCTGAACTTAAAGCGAATCTGGAAGCAAATCAAGGAACTTTTTAAAAGTTCCTTTTTTTATCTAAAATACTCAATGATGGAACTGAAAGAAAGATTTACACAAACCTGCTTTCCATTTACACAAGATCAAAATTTGATTGACTCTTTATGGCAGGAAATCGAAAAGAAATATTCTGGGAAAAGCAGACATTATCATAATTTGGAGCATCTGGAAAATATGTTTGCTGAGCTTGATACAGCAAAAGATCAAATTTCAAACTTCATCAATATTTCATTTTCTGTATTTTATCATGATGTTATTTATGATGCTTCATCCAAAACCAATGAAGAGAAAAGTGCCGATTTTACAAGAAAAAGGCTTCAGCAATTAAACGTAAACACGGCTGATATTTCTGAAATCCATTTTCAAATCTTAGCCACAAAATCTCATCAGAAATCGGAAAACAAAGACACGAATTATCTTTTGGATGCAGATCTTTCGATTCTTGGAAAAGATTGGGAAACCTATTTAGATTACACCAAAAAGATTCGAAAAGAATATTCTATCTATCCTGATTTATTATACAAACCTGGAAGAAAAAAAGTTTTGAAACATTTTTCAGAACTGGAGAATATTTTTAAAACGGATGTTTTTAAAGAAAAATATGAAAATAGGGCAAGAGAGAATATTTTATTTGAAATTGAGACTTTATAGATGAATTTTAAGCTTTGGCTAAAGCCAATTACTATCTGTTTTAAAAAAGTAAAGCGGACTAAAGTCCGCTCCTATTGATGCTTTAAGAATTCAAAACTGTAGTGATAAATTCTTTTGACCTTTCTAAAACTACCTCCGGCTTTTCCTTGTGCGGTGTATGCCCGATGTTTGGAATGATAAATTTTTCTGCGTTTCCACTTACTTGAGAAATTGTTTTTTCAACCTGATCCAAAGTGCCGTATTCGTCATCTTCGCCTTGAATGAATAATAAAGGAGACGTTATGTTTTTCAGCAAATATTCAATATTCCAGGTTCTGAATCGATCGCTTAACCAGATTTCAGTCCAAGCTTTGACAATCATTTCCACTTTATCACCATGGTATTTTTGTAAACGCTCAGGAAGATTAGTTGTTTTGTAAGCTTCCAACGCATCTTTTACGCCTTTTACCGTTACATCTTCCACGAAAATATGTCCGGCTTCGCAGATAGTTGCTTTTATTTTTTCAGGGTATTTTGAAGCTGTAATTAATGCGATCGTTCCACCGTCGCTGTGACCGAAGAGAATGACATCATTTATATTTAATTCCTCCAAAAGATCATTCAGTAAATCGGCTTCTGATTCCATGTAATTATTTTCTCGTTCATGAGTTGGCATCGGGGAAGATTTTCCGTAGCCTATACGATCATAAACCAAAGTATTACATTGCGTAGCTTCTGCCAATTTTGCAGGAAAATCTCTCCAAAGCTGAGTTGAACCTAAAGAATCATGTAAAAAGACAATTGTTGGTTTATTTTTAAATGAATTATTATATTCTGTATAAAGTTTTTTACCATTTACATCGATAATCCTTCCTTCCATTACTTTAAAATTTAATTATAAACTCGGATTGTTTGTTTCGTTAAATTCTTTCAATAAATTTTGGAAAACAGTTTCCACAGGGAGAACATCATCAATCAAAGCAGAAACCTGCCCTATTTCTAATTCACCATCTTCCATATCCCCTTCGAACATTCCTTTCTTGGCTCTTGCACGACCTAAAGAAGCGATCAGAGATTCTTTATTTCTTCCAACGTTATAAATTTCTTCAAGCTCGTTAAAGAAATTATTCTTGACCATTCTTACAGGCGCCAATTCTTTCAAAGTTAAATGCGTATCGCCTTCCTGAAGTTCTGTAATTTTTTGTTTCCAATTTTCATGAGCACTGGCTTCTACTGTTGCTGCAAAACGGGAACCGATCTGAACGCCGTCTGCTCCAAGAATCATTGCTGCTTTCATTTGGGAACCTAAAGCAATTCCACCAGCTGCTATCAGGGGTTTTGAAATATGTTTTCTGACGTTTGGAATCAAACAAAAAGTTGTTGTTTCGTCTCTTCCGTTGTGACCGCCTGCTTCGAAACCTTCCGCAACAATAGCATCAACTCCTGCATCTTCACATTTCACTGCAAATTTCGTCGAAGAAACTACGTGAGCTACTTTTACACCTTCCTTCTGAAGTGTTTCAGTATACGCTTTCGGGCTTCCGGCAGATGTGAAAACGATTTTCACTCCTTCTTCCAAAATAATATTAATGATTTCTTCTAAATTCGGGTAAAGCAAAGCGACATTCACCCCGAAAGGCTTATCTGTAGCTTTCTTACATTTTTGAATATTTTCACGCAAAATATCAGGATACATACTTGCTGAGCCAATCAATCCCAAACCACCACAATTGGAAACCGCCGAAGCCAGTCTCCAGCCTGAATGCCAAATCATCCCAGCCTGAATGATAGGATATTGAATATTAAACAATTGTGTAATTCTATTTTGATTCTGATGCATATCGTGAAGTTTTTTAGCTGAATTGAAATCTATAAATTGGCTCATATTGTAAAAATAATAAAAACCACGCTTCCACAAAGTGTTTCAGCACTTTTTTGCATAAAAAAACCTCCAGAACTTCTGAAGGTTTTTTGTTTATTTTTTGATGGCGTCTTTATTCCAGTTGCCTTTCAGCTGACAAGTATCGTAACGCTTGTCGATGGAAATAAAGGTAGTGGGCAGTTTTGAATTCACAAACTTTTCAACCATTTCACTTTTCTTTTTATTAAGCGCCATTTGCTTTATTCTGTCATAGTCAGTTTCAAGCTTAATCTGGTGCGCAGGAATTACGTCTTCCACTTTAATGATCTTTACCACTTTTCTTTCTCTGTCATCAACGTCATCAAAAGCTGTTGTAATATCATCTTTGTTAAGACCAGCTAATTCGTAGCTGATTGTTCCCGGAATACTTTCTCTTTCCAGTTTG
This sequence comes from Chryseobacterium sp. GM_Chr_2, assembly GCF_026540445.1. Taxonomy (NCBI): domain Bacteria; kingdom Pseudomonadati; phylum Bacteroidota; class Flavobacteriia; order Flavobacteriales; family Weeksellaceae; genus Chryseobacterium; species Chryseobacterium sp. GM_Chr_2. The sequence continues at coordinate 105,608 of NZ_JALNUD010000008.1, read as the reverse complement.
TTTGAACCGTCAGATCCTGGAATTACCCCTCCGTTGAACTTCGTTCTTTTATCATCCGAGAATTTAAACGCGGCATCTTTAAAGGTAATTTTACCGTCAAGAATTAACGTTCTGATACTATCAAGTTTCTTTTTAGCCGTTGTAATTTCCTCGTCTGTAGGAGTCGCTTTTAAAAGAATATGTCTTGCATCATACTGCTTTCCTGATTTTTTTATCAACTGAATTAAATGATAACCAAATTCAGATTCTACAGGATCAGAGATTTCTCCTTCCTGAAGGTTCAAAGCAGTTGCTTCAAACGCTTTTACCATCTGCCCTTTGTTGATGTTTTTATACAAACCACCGTTAGACGCAGATCCTGTATCTTCAGAATAAATTCTTGCCTGGCTTTCAAAAGTTTCACCTCCCTGAATATCTGCTTTTACTTTCTTCAGTCTGTTGATAATCTCCTGTTTGTGAGCTTCGGTAAGCTTCGGAGCCATCTCGATCTGAGCTAAAGAAACCTCATCCTTAATCTCAGGAAGCTGGCTTTTATATAAGTTATAGAAATCTGTTACCTCGTTTGGTGTAACGTCTGCCTTTTCAGTAACTCTCTGGTATTTAGCCTGTCCGTAATATTGGTCGGTATCAATTTTTTCAATGGCATTTTTCATTTCATAGCCATTTCTGAATTTATACGCTGCCAACATTGTTTTCTCGTCCGGAAACTGAGAAAGCATCTGCTGATACTTAGCATTTGCCTGATCTTTGATAGCCGCAGAACGGTTTTCAATTAAGGTATCTTTTTTAGCTTCATATACCAAAAGCTTATTGTTAAGAAGATTTTCAAGGAAATCACACTTATCAACATTACTGGATGCCCCCTGTTGTTTTGCGTAATTTATCTGCTCGTTGATATCAGACTCCAAAACAATTTCATCACCAATTACAGCAGCAATACCATCCACTAATTCTCCTTGTTTTAACTGAGCTTTCATGGTATTTGTAGCAAATAACATGATGAAAACTCCAAAAAGAAAAGTGATTTTTAGTTTATTTATCATTTTACTATTTTAAACAAGTTGCAAATTTAGAATTCTTAATGAATTACACTAAATTTTTTATTATAAATATTTCTTAAAAAGATTTATTTATTGCAGTTCTACATCAAAAGTCGTCAATTCTTTAAATTGTCTCAATCTGCTGAACATATCTGCTTCGTTTACTTCCTGAATTCTTTCTGTTCCGAATTTTTCAACCGTGAAAGAAGCCATTGCAGAACCTACGATTAAAGCAGACTTCATGGTTTCGAAATCAATCTTTTCTTTTTTAGCTAAATACGCTGCAAAACCTCCCGCGAAAGTATCTCCCGCTCCGGTTGGATCGAATACATCTTCTAACGGCAACGCAGGAATCGCAAATACTTTGTTATCATGGAAAAGTAAAGCTCCGTGCTCTCCTTTTTTAATGATCACATATTCAGGTCCCATTGTATGGATTTTCTTCGCCGCTTTTACCAAAGAATATTCTCCTGAAAGTTGTCTTGCTTCTTCGTCATTGATTGTGATCACATCTGTTTTAGCAATCATATCCATTAAGATATCCAAAGCAGAATCCATCCAGAAATTCATAGTATCAAGAATAACCAGCTTCGGACGGGTATTCATCTTTTCAAGAACTGAAAGTTGTACTCCTGGGTGAAGGTTTCCTAATAATAAGATCTCTGCATCCTGCATAGAATCTGGGATTTTCGGGTCGAAGTTCTCTAAAACATTTACTTCTGTAGCCAACGTATCTCTCGTATTCAAATCGTTGTGGTATTTACCAGCCCAGAAGAAAGTTTTACCTTCTTTTACGATCTCAATACCTTCGATGTTTACGTCTCTGTCGGTAAACATATCAAGGTGTGCTTGTGGGAAATCTCCTCCTACTACAGAAACGATTCCGGATTTTACGCCTAAAATAGACGAAGTAATACCAATATAAGTAGCGGCACCTCCTAAAATTTTATCTGTTTTCCCAAATGGCGTTTCGATTGCGTCAAATGCAACACTTCCTACAACTAAAAGTTTCATATTTTTTTCAAAGTATATTTTAAAGACTAAATTATTTTTTCCATTCAAATGTATCGAGCAGATGTTTCATATCTTTTTTGATATAATCTACTGCCGGCGCGAGAGAATCCGGTTTCGGTCTCGTGTTAAAGTATAGATAAGCAGTTACGAAATGTTTCGTACTGTCTGTAATGTAAAATTGAAGATTAGAAGCCGTTTGCCCTTTCAATTCATAAAAATTTCCGTAGACCTTTTTTTCAGGATATTCGAAAGATTTCGTATCGATTGCACTTGCTTTAATGGTATGTTCGTACACCATTTTTTCAGCTTCTTTGATGTGTGCATCAAAATCATTTTGTATAGGATAATACGTCACAAAAACCTTCGCCTTCATTTTCGGATAGTTCAGATAATACCAGCAAGGTCTTTTGGCATCCGCAATCTTGGCAAAATCTGAATATTCAAAAGTATAAGCACAGTTGTTTTCAAATTTCTGATATTTCGGAGCCGGATATTCTAAACGAAGTTCTCCGTACGGCTTGGGAATAGGATCTTTTACACAAGACAGCAGCAGTAACGACGCGAAAATAAAAATGACTTTTTTAATCATTTTGCAAAAGTACAAATTAGATTTCAGATTTTGGGAGACAAATTTCAGCATTTCAATGCGTTTTGAATTTGAAAATTGAATTTTATTAGGATGGCTTTGTTTTTAACGCAAAGGACACTAAGATTTTTTGACTACTATTCGTTTCTAAGTTCGCAAAGGCGTTTCACTCAGCGAAGATCTTAAAGCATCTATTTTCTATAAATAACCCGACTGAACGGAGCGAAGACGAAGTGAAAAATTTATTCCCAATAAGATAAACCTTCAGCATCCATCACCCCACTTCCAGCCTCCTAAAGAATCCTGTACGCCTTATCATAACTCTGGATATAATTTTCCAACGGTTTTGGAAAAGACATTTCGTGAGAGCCTTCAACATTGGTTATTTTATATTCATTTTCAATTACAAATTTATTCCAAGCTTCTTCTGAATCTACCTCAACATTAAAGATTTCTATGCTTAAATTCTTGTGTGTAAGTTTATGATTAACCGTTTTTATGCTTTTAATAAAAGGAATTAAATCATCCGAAATCGTCGGCGGAAATTCAAACAGTTTCTTCCAGATAAAATCATCTTTTCTCTGTTGAATTAAAAACTGTCCGTTTCTATGAACGAAATAATATTTCAGATCTAAATCTTCTGCTTTTACTTTTTTCTTCTTAACAGGAAATTCTGAAATTTTATGTAATGAAAAAGCTAAACAATCATTATTTAAAGGGCATTCTCCGCAAAGAGGATTTTTAGGCTTGCAGACTTCCGAACCTAAATCCATCATTGCCTGATTAAAATCGCCAACATTTTCAGGCAAAATTAAATGGGCAAGCTCAGAAAAATAATTGAATGCTCTGGAATTGGAAATATCAAAATCATCAGCAAACAATCGACTTAAAACACGATAAAAATTACCGTCAACCGCAGGAATCTTTTCATCAAAACAAATACTGGAAACCGCAGCAGCCGTATATTTCCCTACTCCTTTCAATTTTAAAATTTCATCATATTCATCAGGAAAAACACCTCCAAATTCGTTCATAATCTGCTGAGCCGCTTTATGAACATTGATCGCTCTTGAATAATAACCCAAACCTTTCCAATACAATAAAACTTCATTTTCATCGGCTTCTGCCAACGTTTTTGCATCGGGAAATCTTTTGATGAAATTATTATAATGATTCAGCCCTTGTTGGATTCTCGTCTGCTGAAAAACAATCTCACAAATCCAGATTTTATAGGGATCTTTAGTCTGTCTGAATGGTAAATCACGGCCATTTTTTTTGTACCATATCAGAAGTTGATTTCCGATATGTTTGAAGTCTGCGTTTTCTATCTTTTCCAAAAGTTTTTGTCTTCTTCATTTTAGATGCTTCGACAAGCTCAGCATGACCACGCTACAAATTTGCTGCTATAAAACAGCTAGTATTCAAAATGTCATGCTGAAGCCTGTCGAAGCATCTATTTATTAATGCAAAGATAATTTAATTATTTTTCACAGGATAAACAGGAGCGCCCGTAACCCATTGATATTTTATTTTCTTCTCTTCCGCAATAAATTTAAAGCCTTTTAATTTTTGAAGGAAAATATAAGAAGAATCTTTTTTAAACTTTAATTTTTGCGTCGAAAGAATTTCAATCGGAAAAGTCACTATAGAATCGCGTGTGGTTTTCTTTACGCTTCCAGCATTAATTTTATAAATGAAAAAAGATTTTCCGCGTCCTGCAGAGCTGTCGATGAGTTGAGTATTTGAGCTGGAAAGCACCATGTCACTTTTGTCATAAGCTTCATCTTCACTCATAACATAAGCTTGATTTTCGGATCTTTCGTCTTTAAAAAGATCAACCTTATATTCGTCAGGTCTTTGATATTTTTTTTCACAGCTGAATAAAAAACCCATAAAAAGTACAGGCAAAAAATGATTCAGCCTTAATTTCATATTCAATTTCATAAGGTTTGGTAGAAAAAAACCGATGTTTGAAAGCATCGGTTTAGTATTTATAATTCGGTTATATTTAATCCTGAATGTATTCAGCGTCCCATTCGTTACCATCATCTCCTTTATGTCCGTCTAATTTAATAACGAAACTTTTTGTAGGGAAATAAGGCGTTAAACGAATATCCAGCCAAACTCTGTCTTTGTTCACTTTATCCTGCTCGAAACGAACAATTTTGAATTTTTCAATCAATTTATCAGCACCTTTGATACCGTCTAAGAAAGTAACAATTTGTCTTCTCAAATCGTCCTCGTTTCTCGCATTCCAGTTTTCGAAAGCTCTTCTGTTCAGGAAATCAAGCAAAACTTTGGTTACGTAATCGAATACACGAACCACGGAATAGGTCTGAAGCCCGATATTGTCTCCTGTAAACAATGTTTTTGCCGAGAAAGCCATGATCTTCCCATATTCGTTGACCATAGGAACCAGTCCCATTTTTTCCAACTGAGAAATTTCACTTTTCTTCAATTCAAATTTCACGGCATCTACTTCATTGATATTACCATGCTTTTTACCTGCCGCAACCTGAGACATCAATGTTTTATGAATCTTTCCAGCCAATGAAGTTGAAGGCGGAAGCTCTACATTTTCCTCTTCTCCTACTTCTTCAGCTTTTCCACGACCTACAAGCCAGTTACACGTCATGATGACATTACTTCTATGCAACTCACCACCAGTCAAATTAGCAGAATGGAATAAATCTACCACGTCATCCGGCTTATCAAGATTAGCAAAATCCGTAACCATCATTACTTTGTTTTCGTTACAGATTTTAGCCCATTTTTCAATGACTTTATTCGATCCTAAATACCCTGGAATTGCCAAGATAGAATAGTTATCTCGAAGATCTAGACGGTCATAATAATTTTTAAATTCTTCGGAAATCGCATCGATAAACAAAGGATTGTCTAAATCTGAAACCTGCTCTAGACTTGCATTCACAATACTTACGTTATCAACCTTATCAAGCTCGGTATTTTTGTAGAATTGCGCTACCGTTCTGTAGTTGGTTTCCAACAGACGTACGGCATCTAAAGCGTTTTTTAAGTTTGATTTTAAATTCTGATCTGCAGCCTGTGCTTTAGATTTGCAGGTATCTGCCATTTTATCAGCCGATTCATTTTTTTCCAAAAGATCTATCCAAAGGTTAATTTTTTGAAGCAATTCTTTTCTTTCGTCTGATTTATTATTATCGTTAAGGAAGATTTCTTTCCTCGCCTTTCTCGTAGGGTTCATATTGGCGATTCCGTCTACAACAGATTCCACAAAACCAAATCCTCCTATTTTATTGAGTTCGGCAAGCGGATTACCTTTCGGTTGCCCCGCATGTTGCTGCTGTTGTCCTTGTTGTTGGTTCTCAGCTGCCTGTAATTTACTATCCATGATTAATGTAAAGTCTTTAGATTATTTTTCAAGTTCTTGTGCCACTTCTTTCAATACTTCCACAAACGCAGCTCTTGTCTGATCGTTTTCCAGCATATTACGCAGAATTTTATTCGTTTTCAGCTGGCGAACAATTTTGTTGTATTGCTCCTGCTCCATGCTGAGTTGCTGTAAATAGTCAGATTTTTGCGTAAGATTTTTTGGGGTGAAGTCCGCAAGATTTTGAAAACGGAACTCCTCTTCCACCACATTACCGTCCTCCGTTTCGTGTTGTACGCTTACAGAAGGTTGGAAATGTTTGAAGACGTCGTCCACAGTTTTTAATCCTGTTACAATTTCAGGAACGTATGTCTCGTCTGTTGTAAGCTGGCTCACAATCAGCGACTTATTTTCCTGGATTTCCTGGATAGCTTCATTAGCGTCTACTTTTACTTCGTTTCCGCCAACGCCATAATTAAACATTGCCATATTATTGTTATTTTGAGATTTGCTGTTTTGGTATGAATTGGTTTTATCTGCATCAAATAACTGACCAATCCAATGTTTAAATTTAAAAAAAAACTGTAACATACAAAATATTGTTAAGATTTTTCTTGAAATATTTAATATAATTAACTAAATATCGGTTTAAAATTAATATTTTTATGGATTACTAAGCTAAGGAAAAATAAATAAAAAAACGCACCATTTCTGATGCGTTTTTCTTTTCTAACAATTTTTGGCTTGTCTTACCAAATTTTTATTCTGTCTGCCGGAGCTTTATACATTTTATCCCCAGGCTTGATATCAAATGCTTTGATGAAGGCATCCTGATTCACCAGCGGGCCGAATGCTCTGTAAATTCCCGGCGAGTGCGGATCTGTCTTCACCTGATTCGTCATATACTGATCGGTAGCTTTTGTTCTCCAAACCGTTGCCCAGCTCATGAAAAATCTCTGATCTTGTGTGAAACCACTGATTAATCCTGGATTTCCTTTATCTTTAAGATACATTTGAAGGGCATCGTAAGCAACTGCTACACCACCAAGGTCTCCGATATTTTCTCCACTTGTAAATTTACCGTTTACAAAACTTCCTTTTACCGGTTCGTAAGCGCTGTATTGAGCAGCGAGCTGACCAACTTTAGCATCAAAGTTTTTACGGTCTGCATCCGTCCACCAGTTATTCAGGTTACCGTCTCCATCGAATCTTGAACCGCTGTCGTCAAATCCGTGAGAAATTTCGTGACCGATAACTGCACCTATTCCTCCGAAATTAACTGCCGCATCTGCTTTTGGATTGTAGAAAGGAGGCTGAAGAATAGCCGCAGGGAATACAATTTCGTTGTTTGAACCGCTATAATAAGCATTTACCGTTTGCGGAGTCATTCCCCATTCTGTTTTGTCAACAGGCTTTCCAACTTTGTCTAAACTTCTCTGATACTGCCATGCAGCAACATTTTGAAGATTAGAATATAATGTAGCTCCTTCTTTTGGCGCATCCACTTTCAATTGAGTATAATCTTTCCACTTATCCGGATAAGCGATCTTCACTGTGAATTTTGATAATTTTTCCTGAGCTTTAACTTTGGTTTCAGGAGACATCCAATCCATATCATTGATATGTGTTTTGAATGATTTTAAAATATACTGAATATACATCTCCATCTGCGCTTTTGCTTCAGGTGTGAAATATTTTTCAACATATAATTTACCGAAAGCCTCACCCAAAACGCCATTCACTAAAGAAAGACCTCTTTTGTTCATCGGGCGCTGCTCTTTTTGTCCCTGAAGATATTTAGAATAGAAATCAAATCGTATTTGCTCTAATTTTTCGTCCAAATTGCTTGCGTTTCCGTTAATCAGATGATATTTAAGATAATCTTTCAACAACGGAAGATTCTTTTGAGTAATGAACTGATCCATATTCTGGTAATATTTCAGTTCACCAATAATTACTCTGTTGGTGTCTACACCCGCATCTTTAAGATATTTGGCAAGGTTTACATTTTTCACCAAACCTCCCAACTCAGATACATTTTTAGGATTATATCTTAAATTGGCATCTCTGTTTTGCTCAAGCGTCAATAAATAATTCCCTAATTGCTTTTCGAAATCAACTACATTTTTTGCAGAAGCTTCAGCATTTTTATATCCTAAAACACCAAATAGCTTTCCTACATACGATTGATATTCTGCTAAAGTTTTGGTGTTGGCTTCATTTACTTTTTGGTAATAATCTCTTCCCAATCCCAAATCTGGACCGCCAAGATATACGGCATTCATTTTAGAATCTTTCAAATCTGCACCAACTCTCCATCCGTAGAAAGAATTGTCACCTAATTTTGTAGCATCTAAAAGATATTTCTGTAAATCGTTAAGATTTTTAATGGCATCGATTTTTGCTAAATCAGCTTTGATAGGTGATAATCCGTCTGCATTTCTTTTATTAGTATCCATAAAAGAAGCGTATAAATTCTGAATTTTCTGACCTTCAGAACCAGCAGGATAAGATTCGGATAAAATTCCGCTTAAAATTTCCAATGAAGCATCGTCTACATTTTCTCTCAACGCATTGAAAGATCCCCAGCTCGCTTTATCAGAAGGAATTTGAGTAGTTTTTACCCAATTTCCGTTTACGTAGCTAAAAAAGTCATCTTGCGGACGCACGCTTTTATCCATATAAGATAAATTGATCCCCTCCTCTTTTACTTCTTCTTGTCTCACCGGTTCTACAGATATTGTTGATTCAGTTTTTTGAGCTGCATCTGCGGTTTTGGTAGTACCACATGAATTTAAAAATACCAAACCCGAAAAGGCAAGTATTCCAATATTTAGCTTTTTCATTAAAGATAATTTTTGATTTTACACAAACTTACCAAATATACGAATTAGTTTATAAATGATAAGGGATAAATAGTAATTGATGAAAAGGATAAAGTCTAATTCTTTATATGGTTTAAAATTAATGAAATAAGTTTATGCTTTCCATGCTTCAATAGGCAACTGTTTTTATAATGACAACCTCCCTAGCCCCGATTGACACGACATCCTTTTTGGTTGCGGGCGCAGCGAAGCGGAGCCCGTAACCAAAAAGATAAAGTAGAAAGCGGGAAAAAGCTTCTAAAAAAAATTAGAACATCTTCCAACAAAAAAACCGCTCATTGCTGAACGGTTTTCAATATTATTAATCTGATGATTACCAGATTTTAATTCTGTCTGCAGGAGCTTTGTATAATTTATCTCCTTGCTTCACGTCGAATGCTTTGTAGAAAGCATCAACATTGATGATAGGTCCGAAACTTCTGAAATATCCAGGAGAGTGTGGATCTGTTTTTACCTGGTTTACCATGTATTTTTCGCTAGATAAAGTTCTCCAAACGGTTGCCCAGCTTAAGAAGAATCTTTGGTCTTGTGTAAATCCACTGATTGATCCAGGATTTCCTTTATCTTTCAAATACATTTGTAATGCATCATAAGCGATATTTACACCACCAAGGTCAGCGATATTTTCGCCGTTTGTGAATGTTCCGTTTACGAAAGTTCCTTTTACAGGCTCATATTTATCATACTGAGCAGCAAGTGCTTTTGTCGCTTTTTCGAAGTTAGCTTTATCTTCTGGAGTCCACCAGTCTACCAAGTTACCATCTGCATCAAACTGAGCACCGGAATCATCAAATCCGTGGCTCATTTCGTGACCGATTACGGCACCAATTCCACCGAAATTAACGGCAGCATCAGCTTGCGGATTGAAGAATGGCGGCTGAAGAATTGCAGCAGGGAATACGATTTCGTTGTTTACCGGGTTGTAGTAGGCATTTACCGTTTGTGGAGTCATTCCCCACTCAGATTTATCAACCGGTTTTCCTATTTTTGCTAAATCTTTGTTGTATTGCCATTCTGTAATATTCTGTAGGTTTGAATATAAATTTCCACCTTTTGCCTCAGAAACGATATTTAATTTAGAATAATCTTTCCATTTATCAGGGTAAGCAACTTTTACCGTGAATTTGTTTAATTTCTCCGTTGCTTTCACTTTTGTGGTAGCAGACATCCACGCCAGGTTATTGATGTGAACGGCAAAACTTTTCTTCAAATAATCAATTAATTCAACCATCTGCGCTTTAGCTTCTGCAGGGAAATATTTTTCAACATATAACTTTCCGAAAGCTTCACCCAAAGTACCGTTGATGATCTCGTAACCTCTTTTGTTAAGCGCTCTTTGCTCCTGCTGACCTCTTAAATATTTACCGTAGAAAGCAAACTTCATATCACCCAATTTTTCGCTTAGGTAAGAAGCACTTCCGTGGATCATGTGGAATTTAAGATAATCCTTGATTACAGGAAGATTTTTAGCATTGATGAATGTATCTAGGTTTTTGTAGTATCCTAATTCCCCAATGATTACTTTATCTGTATTTACTCCTACAGCCTTAAGGAAAGCCGGAAGATTCACATTTTTAACCAAAGCTGAAAGTTCAGCCATCGTTTTAGGATTGTACTGAAGCGTGTTGTCACGGCTTTGCTCATTCGTTAAATACGTTTTAGCAATGCTTTTTTCGTAATCTACGATTCCTTTTGCAGCTGCATCAGCATTTTTATATCCTAATTCTTTCAACATAGAGGCTACATACTTTGTGTATTCTGCGATAGCTTCTGTATTTTTTTCGTTTACTTTCTGGTAATAATCTCTTCCTAAACCAAGCGATGCATTTCCTAAATAAACCGCGTTCATTTTAGAATCTTTTAGATCTGCATCTACACCCCATCCGTAGAAATTGTTCTCACCTTCTTTCGTTACAGAAGTTAAATAATTCTGAAGATCAGCAACTGTTTTAATCGCATCGATTTTGTTGATATTCTCCTGAATAGGTTTGATTCCATCAGCGTTTCTCTTCTGCATGTTCATGTAAGTTGCATACAGATCCTGAATTTTTTTACCTTCCGTTCCGTCAGCAAATTTATCCTTTAAAAGAGAGTTTAGAATCGTCATGGAATTATTGTCTGTATCCTCAGCCAATTTGTTGAAACTTCCCCAAGTCGGTTTATCAGAAGGGATTTTAGCAGTCTTCATCCAAGTACCACTTACGTAGTTATAAAAATCATCTTGCGGACGTACAGATTTGTCCATCAAGCTAAGGTCAAGACCTTTATCCGTTCCAGCTACCGCCGTTTTTGTTGCAGTTGCCTGAGCATTCACATTTTGTGAGCAAACTCCTGCCAACAAAAATAAGGAAAGCGTTAATTTTTTCATTATAATAACAATTTTTACAATATGTCTAATTTTTCTACAATTTGTTACTGGAAATTTTCATTTTTTAAAAATCACCATTAACACCTGATTTTCTTTAATTTATGAATCTAAATTTTACTCAGAAATTAAAATTCCTACCACATCCTGAATAATTTTCTGCGAAACAAAATTCATGAAATCCCCACGATCGAGATGCGGCATATATAATTTTGAAGTCACCACTTTATCATTCACTTTAATCGCATAGAAAACCGTTCCGATATCTTTTCCGTCCTCTCCTTTTCCGGGGCCGGCAACGCCTGTAGTTGATAAAGAAATATTCGTATCAAACAATTTCTGACAACCTTTCGCCATTTCAGCAGCAACCTGTTCGCTTACTACGGTAAACTCATCAACGGTTTCTTTTTTTACATTTAAAATCTGAATTTTCTTTTCTGTAGCATACGGAATAACTCCGCCAAGAAAATATTTCGAGCTTCCGGAATTAGAGGTAATTAATCTTGCCAATTCTCCGCCTGTACAGCTTTCTGCTGTTGAGATCGTCAGTTTTCTTTCATTTAAAAGTTCACCCAGAATTTTTTCAATCTTATCTTCAGACGTTGCGATTACATTCTCTTTAATTAAAGGCAACAATTTTTGAATTTCTTCTTCCAATTGCTGTTGTAAAAACGCTTCATTCTCACCACTCGCCGTGATTCTCAACTTTACACGGGTTCCCACCGGAAGGTAAGATAAAGCCATGTTTTCTGGCAACGCCAATTCCCAATCCTCAATGGTATCAGCCAAAATACTTTCAGGAGTTCCAACCACAGAAACAATTCTTGTGGAAATATAATTTAAGCTAAATTTTTCCTGCAAATAAGGAACAATCTGGTCTTTTATCAATGGTTTTGCCTCATAAGGAACGCCGGGAAGACTGAACAATAACTTTCCGTCCTGCTCCATCATCATACAAGGTGCTGTCCCGAAATGATTCTGAAAAACCGTAGATTTCGTAGGCACAAAAGCCTGTTCGCGGTTTCTTTCCAGAATTTCCAGACGACCGCGTTTTTCCATATAATTTTTAAGATGATTAAAAGTAACCTCATCCAAAGCAATTTCATCATTAAAAAATTCGGCAATGGCTTTCTTGGTTTTATCGTCTCTTGTAGGACCTAAACCGCCTGTTGTAATAATTAAATCACCAATTTCAAAAGCAGATTGAATGGTATTTTTAATGGTTTCAATTTCATCAGAAATCGTAAAAATCTGTGAAACTTTTATTCCTATATTTTTAAGTTCGGTAGCAATGAAGTTAGAGTTGGTATCAATTGTATTTCCGGACAGGATTTCGTCACCAATAGTGATCAGAACAGCATTTTCCATATTTATTTTCGAAAAAAATCTTTTTACAAATGACGGAAAATTCTGCATCACGGACAATATAAATTGATTTTTTCTATTTTTGACAGAAATTGTTTAAAACTATAATTAAAGATTATGTCTAAATATGATGATGCTTCCTGGCATTATGGCGGTGATTTTCCGGAAGGTCTTCCCGAAAAAAATGGAGCTACACACACCGGAATGTTTTTGAATTGGTGTATTGAAAAAGATTTAATTTCTGATGAACTTAAAGAGGATGGTGAAGAAGAAATTGAAAAATTAAAAAGAAGAGAAATCACCGGAGCCGAGTTTATCATGGATTCTATGGATGGTAAATTTTCCGAATATGATCTTAATGAATTGGGAAATGCCTTTGCGCAGGATTATTATAAAGATGATACAGATTTTGGCAATCGTTTCAGTTCGTTTGCGGATGATTATGTGAATATTTTTGATGCGAAAGCCGAAGAAAACGACTATGAATATGAAACATTTTACCACATCGAAGATAGCTATGATAATTATGATTTGATGAAATTAGTGATTGATCATCGGTATGAGGAATGGAAGGAATATAGAAAATTGAGCTAAATTTCTTTTGTTTTTCTGAAAAAGTCGTAGTTTATTTTCATATTAATTTTGAATCATGTTTGTCATGCTGAAAGCATCTAAACAACACTTAAATTAAAGGTTGAGATGCTTTCAGTATGACAAATTAAATGTATATTTCTTTAATGAGTTTGCTTTATTTCGGCAGACTCATTGCCATAATTTAATCATGCTTCACCCAGATAAGATCATCTACATTATAGCCGATATTTTTAGCTTTTTCTAAAAATCTTTGTTTGATACTTTCGGGAATTTCTTTTGTTCGGGATAAAATCCAAATATATTTTGTACTGTTTCCGACAACTAATGCATATTGATAATTTTCATCGATATCAATCACATTATAACCTGCCCAAATTGGCTTGAAGAATGAAACTTTCAATCGCGCCTCGGTTTCTTTATTCACAAATTTTGCTTCGCCAATAGATTCTTTCCATTCTTTTTTTATATAGTCATAACCTTTATTGTCAACGCGAATGGTTCCCTTCTCATTTTTGGAATACGTTGCGGTTACATTATCCATATTTTTCTCGAATTTATAATCGAAACGAGCAATTTCATACCATTTTCCAAGATATTTTTCAGCGTTAAAATTTTGAATGGCAGTTGCTCCCTTTGGAATTCCGACTGAGCAGGAATTGAATATTAATAATCCTAAAACACCGAGCGATACTGGAATTGCTATTTTTTGAAAGGTTGTCATAATTAGAATATTTTGTGTGATTATTAAAAAAAGGTTCAAAAATAATGCCTGATTTTTTAAACGTAGAACGTTTGACGTTGTTTCAGAAGACAAAAGCTTAACATCAATTCAAATTCTGTTAACAGTCAATGATTTAGCATTGATTATCTTTGGTAAAACAACATAGCTATGAAAAAACATTTTTACTTTTTACTCTTTCCCGCATTGTTTCTGCAAAGCTGCTCTTTCCTTGAGCAAAGTAATTTTATCGAAACAAAAATTATTTCGAGTGATCTGAACGAAAAGATCATTTATAAGTATTACCAGACCGGAAATGACAACTACAAGGTGGATTTCTACTCTATTCACCAATCTGATTCTACAAAACTGTTTGAACATTCCATTGATAAATCGCTTTTCAGTTCAAATATGTATAAAATTTCGGAAGATGAAAATGAAATTACCATCAGCACCCAATTGTTTTCCGAAGCCAGAAAATTTGTCACCCGAAATGGTAAATCTATTATTTTAACCAATCAATAAACAGTTCTTTCTGAACTGTTTATTTTATTTTGCTAAAATTATCTTCCAAATTTAAAATATTTTGAAAGCGGATGCTTTTTCCCTTTCATGAATTGGGAAGCCATTTCCATCCCTGCAACCGAAAAAGTAATACCATTTCCTCCAAAGCCCAGGACAAAATAGGAGTTTTTAAAGTTTTTGTGCTCCCCGATATAAGGCAGTCCGTCTTTTGTTTCCCCGAAAGTTCCTGCCCAGACAAAATCGGTGTAAAAATGATAATCAGGTTTTATCTTTTTGAGGACTTTCAAAATTTCTTTTTCTTTTTTATCAAGAAGGGCATCGCGCTTTTTAGCATCATAAAAATCTTCATCACCTCCACCAATAAGCAGTCTTGCATCGTCTGTGGTTCTCATATAAATATAAGGCTCGTCGGTATTCCAGACTAAAGTATCAGTGATATTTTTGAATTTATCATGATCAATCTCAGAAACAATGGCATAAGTACTTTTTAAATCAACAAAATGTTCTTTGATTAAATTTTTACTTTCATAGCCAATACAGTAAATAATCTTTTTTGCTTTAATCTGATATCCGGAATCAACAGTTATCAAATTATAACCTTTAAAATATTCAACTTTTCTCATTTCTGTTTTATCGAATATTTTTAATCCTTTTTTCGTATTCAATTCAAATAATTCATGAGAAAATTTAAAAGCATCGATGCTTGCTCCCTGCTCAGAAACAATTCCGCCAAATGTATTTTCAAATCCGAATTTTTTAAATACTTCATCAGATTCCAGCCATTTCACTTTAAATCCTGCCTTTTTTCGAGATTTATATTCCTCCTTCAGCCAATTCACATCTTTCTTTTTTGAGGCAAAATATAAAGACTGTTTTCTTTTAAAACCTGCTTTTGATTTAATTTTTAATGAAAGTTTTTCCAGCTGATCAATAGAATCTGAACACGCTTTATAGCTTTCCACAGCTCCTTTTTCACCAATCTTTTCAATCAATTCAAAAAGAGGAACATCAATTTCATACTGAAGCATAGATGTTTTTGCGGATGTGCTGCCGTTACAAATTTCACGTTTATCAATCAAAATTGTTTTATGACCGTCGGCAATCATTTGATGGGCAATTAAGCTTCCGGTAATTCCGCCGCCGATAATCAAAACATCACATTCTTCATTAGATTTTAAGGACGGATATGAAGAAACCAATCCGTTTTTTAACAGCCAAAAAGGTTCATTAGATTTAAGATTCATAGAATATTTTCCACAAAAACATTCAATAACCTTGCCTTTTATGAATTCATAATTAGATAATGGTTTAATTATTGTTATGACTTAAAAATCAAACCACATTAAAATATATACTATGATAACGATTATTCCAGAAGCTCCGGAGAATGTTGCGGCATTCAATGCGACGGGCGAGATAACGAAAGAAGATTTTGATAATTTAGTAATTCCGCGTGTAAAAAAGAAGGTCGACGAGTTTGGAGAGTTGAATTACTTGCTGTATTTGGATACCGATCTGGATAATTTTACAATGGGCGCGTGGATTAAAGATGCTCTGCTGGGTCTAAAAAATTTAGCAAATTGGAACAGAGCGGCTATCGTAACGGATAAAGAAGGCGTACAAAAATTCACTGATATTTTCAGTGTTGTGATGCCCGGAGAATTTAAATCTTTTCCGAAAGAAAATTTATACAATGCCTTGTATTGGTGTAAAAACGGCAATGAAGTAGAGGCATAAGCATTATTTATTAAAGAGGAAGGGAAGCAATTTGCTTCCCTTTTTTTATTTGTCACATGTAACAGCTTCCACAGGAATTTCCTCCTGATGAAGAACCTGCGATCCGTACAATTGTTTATATCTGAAAGCGATAATCAATCCTATTAAAGTCATCCCAACCCCTACCAGAGACGGATAATTATAAGAATATCCTTTTTCTAAAGGTAAACCTCCCAAGAAAGCTCCCATCGCATTCGCACAGTTGAAAGCAGCCTGCATAAATGCTGCGGCCATCATTTCGCTTTTGGGTGCGGCTTTCATCATCATAATGTTGATAGGTGCTGCTACCGACATCGATAAAGCCCCACAAATAAAGGTTAATGCCAATGATAAATAAGTATGTTCTGAAAGGAAAAATACGCCTGCCAAAGAAACCATCATTAATGTAAGCAGCAAAACGCAGGTTTTTTCAGGACTTAATCTGTCGGATAAATAACCCCCAACTAAATTACCAACTACCATTCCGCCGCCGGCAAGAATCATGACGTACGCCATCTGGCTTTCTTTGATACCTGACATTACCGTCATTAAAGGCGTGATATAACTGAACCAAGTGAAAAGCCCGCCAAAACCAATGGCTGTAATCATCAATACAAACCAAGCCTGTTTTCTTTTAAGGAATTTAATTTCTTCTTTAAAATGCGTGTCTTCATTGGTTTCAATTACCGGAAGCCAAAGTTTCAGGAATAATAGGGCAATCAATCCGATCACGGCAACGATTGCAAAATACCATCTCCAATGGAAAGCATGCCCGATATAGGTTACCAAAGGAACCATCGCGAGATTCGCTATGGTGAGACCTGTGAACATCAGCGATATATAAAATGCTTCTTTTCCTTTCGCCGCCATTCTTGCAGCAACCACCGTTCCTACTCCGAAAAATGCACCATGCGGCAATCCGGAAAGAAATCTTATGATAAGCATCGTTGTATAATCAGGAGCTACTGCCGATAATGCATTGAAAAGTGTGAAAATTACCATCAATGAAAGCAATACTTTTTTGGGTGGAAATTTTACGGAATAACCAATCAAAATAGGAGCTCCGATCACCACTCCCAATGCATATGCAGAAATTAAATGTCCTGCTTCGGGAATCGTAATCTGTAAGGTTTTTGCAATATCCGGAAGCAGACCCATTACGGTAAATTCTGTCGTTCCAATACCTAAACCACCGATGGCCAGCGGTATAATTCTTTTATCTATCTTCATTTTTTATGTAACCCTTTTTTTGAAACTATTGTAGAAAGAGCTAATCATGATAATTAACTCTATTTTGAAAGTGCAAAAATCGTCAGAAATTATGATTTAAACTTTAACTCAGCTAACCTAAATTTGCTCCGTATTAACCTTTTTAATTAAATTTGAATTAAATATTAATCAAAAGAGAACATAATGAAAATTCAGAAAGAAATCATTGAGTTTGAAGAAAGTAAGTCTTTTAAATTATTTTCTCCATCACTGAAGAATTGCTTTTTCTGGCATTACCATCCGGAAATCGAGCTTGTGTACGTTGAAGCATGTAACGGCATCCGTCATGTCGGAAAAAATATCTCGGATTTTGAAGGAAGTGATCTTCTATTAATTGGCTCTAATATCCCGCATCTTAATTTCGATTATAAAATACAGACCGAATGTAAACAGTTGGTTCTTCAGATGCGTGAAGATTTTCTTCAGAATATTATTATTCCCGTTCCTGAATTTGATGCTATTAAAAAATTACTGGATCGGTCTTATTTAGGTTTATCTTTTTCAGGAGAAACCAAAAGAATTGTGGTTGAAAAACTTCATCTGATGAAGGATAAAAATTCTTTTGAGTCTTTGATAGGTTTGATTGATATTTTACACATTCTCGCCCATTCCACCGAAGTGAAAGAATTAAACAATGAAGATACCCGAATCAAATGGTTTCTGAATGATAAAATCAGAATGGGAACGATCTACGATTATATTCACGAGAATTATGATAAAAATCCGAACGTGAATATTATTGCTGAAAATGTGAATCTAAGTACGCCCGCTTTTTGTCGGTATTTTAAAAAACAAACGAATATGACCTTCACCGATTTTGTGAATAATTACAGAATTAATCAGGCGAAATTACTGCTTCTTCAAAATGAAGGAATAACCGAAGTCTGTTTTCAGGTAGGCTTTGAAAGCCTCTCTTATTTCAATAAACTGTTTAAAAAATTAATGAATGAAACGCCAAGTGAGTTTAAGAAAAAGCATTTGAGCAAGGTTGTCTAATTATTTTTGAACTTAAACACGAAAAGCACTACTATTTGCACAAATAAACACAAACGTCTGCTAAATCTGTTAGAGATTGCTTTGTCGCTTCGCTCCTCGCAATGACAAAAAAATCGCTCCAAAAATTGAAGCGATGAATATTTTCTAGTGAATATGTTTCTCTGCGTGATAAGAACTTCTCACCAAAGGCGAACTTTCCACGTGTCTGAAGCCTAAACTTCTTGCAAAATCTCCGAATTCATCAAACTCTTCAGGAGTAATAAATTTCTTTACCGGAAGATGTTTTTTCGTTGGCTGCAAATACTGACCTAAAGTAATCACGTCAACATTTGCATTTCTGATGTCCTCGATTGTTTGGAAAACCTCATGTTTTTCTTCACCCAAACCAAGCATTACGCCAGTTTTCGTTCTTCTTTGTCCAGCTTCTTTTAAATATCGTAGAACCTCAAGGCTTCTTTCATATTTTGCCTGAATTCTCACCTCTCTTGTCAAACGTTTTACGGTTTCCATGTTATGAGAGATCACTTCCGGAGCCACATCTACCAATCTGTCAAGGTGTTTTGTTAAACCCTGAAAATCTGGAATTAGCGTTTCCATCGTGGTTCCCGGAGAAATTCTTCTTACCGCATTTACGGTTTCCCCCCATAGAATAGAACCCATATCTTTCAAATCATCACGGTCAACAGACGTTAAGACGGCGTGCTTAATCTTCATTAATTTGATCGAACGTGCTACTTTTTCAGGTTCATCCCAGTTTACATCAAGCGGCTTTCCGGTTTTTACCCCACAAAATCCGCAGCTTCTTGTACAGATATTTCCAAGAATCATAAAAGTGGCTGTTCCTTCTCCCCAACATTCGCCCATATTCGGACAGCTTCCGCTTTGGCAAATTGTATTTAATTTATATTTATCAACCAAAGATCTTAATTCTCTGTAATTCTTACCAGTAGGCAATTTTACACGAATCCATTTTGGTTTTTGAACGGTAGTATCTTGAACTAAATTTTCCATTTATTTCTCAAATTGAGGTTCAAAGTTAGTGAATTTTTTATCGACTTCATCTACGATATGAATTGATGAAAATGATAATTTATTTTAAATTATTTATAGCCATGAATATTAGTTCATAAAATTAATTATCCTCAAACTCGTTATTCTTCAGCAATTCGGCTAAGACTTTTTTCGCTCGCATAACCCGAACTTTCGTATTGGCAACAGAAATCCCCAATTCATCAGCAATTTCTTTGATGCTTTTTTCTTCAAAAAACCTCAGTTTGATAATATCCTGATAATTGGCATCCAGAGATTCGATGGTCTTGATGATTTTTTTTTGTTCTTCATCCGAAATCATCAACTCTTCAGGAGATTTGGCATATTGATTCTTTACTTCATCTAAATTTTCCGTCGGATCTTGGTTTTCTCTTGATTTTTTCCGCCAAAAATCGATGATGGTATTTTGAGCAATCGTTAATACCCAAGTTTTAAACTGAAAATGCGGATCGTACATCTCCAGTTTTGAAAGAACTTTTGAAAAGACATTCACCGTGATTTCATCTGCATCATTTTCATCCCTTACTTTTTTCATCACAAAAGAAAAAACATCCACCCAAAAGATGTTGATGAGCTTAGTCTGAGCTTTCTGGTCTTTTTCCTTTGCCTTACCGATGAGCTGGAATAATTGTTCGTCGTTCATTAATAACAAATATAATTGATTTTGGATAAAAATACAATGGAATTATTTCTATGAATTTTTTACTAACTTTTGTTTGGATGAACTGCTCCCTAGCCCAGATCGCAGCATTTGTTTGAGCTCATTTTGGTTGTTTTTTGGCGCGGCAGCTTCGCTGCCGCGCCAAAAAACAACCAAAATAGCGAGTGCGGAGAGCTGGAAATAGCTTCTAAAGATAGTTTACAGTTGATAGTTACTAGTTGATAGTTTTTAGAACGTTTATCTTTAATTTACATCTATTCCTTTCTTAGCTTTTTAGCATTTACTTAATATCGAATTTCTTATCTTTGCACATTAAAATTTTAAAGCAGAAAATAATGAACTCTTTTATTGAAGAACTGAAATGGCGTGGGCTTTTTGCCGACATGATGCCGGGAACGGATGAACAACTGAACAAGGAAATGACCTCAGCCTATATCGGTTTTGATCCAACCGCAGATTCTTTACATATCGGAAGTCTTATTCAGATTAAAATTTTGGCTCATTTTCAGCAGCACGGTCACAAGCCGATTGCGCTGGTTGGTGGTGCTACAGGAATGATTGGTGATCCTTCAGGGAAATCTGCAGAGAGAAATCTTCTGGATGAAGAAACGCTGCTTCATTATGTTGAGTGTTTGAAAAGTCAGCTGGCAAGATTCTTAAATTTTGACGGAAATGAAACCAATAAAGCAGAATTGGTAAACAATTACGATTGGATGAAAAATATTTCTTTCCTTGACTTTGCGAAAAATGTTGGAAAAAATATTACTGTAAACTACATGATGGCGAAAGATTCTGTGAAGAAAAGATTTTCTGGAGAATCTGGTGCAGACGGAATGAGTTTTACGGAATTTACTTATCAGTTGATTCAGGGTTACGATTTCCTACATTTATATCAAAACGAGGGCGTAAAGCTTCAGATGGGAGGTTCTGACCAATGGGGAAATATCACGACGGGTACAGAATTGATCCGAAGAAAAGCTCAGGGAGAGGCATTTGCTTTAACGGTTCCTTTGATTACCAAAGCTGACGGTTCAAAATTCGGAAAGTCTGAAAGCGGAGAAAACTATTGGCTTGACAAAAAGAAAACGTCACCTTATAAATTCTATCAATTTTGGCTGAATGCAACGGATGTTGATACTGAAAGATTCATTAAATTCTACACTTTCTTAGGAAAAGAGGAAATTGAAGCTTTAATTGAAGAACATGGAACAGCTCCTCACGAAAGAAAACTTCAGAAGAAATTAGCAGAAGAAGTGACTGTTTGGGTTCATGGAAGAGAAGAATATGAAAAAGCTCTTAAAGCTTCTGAAATTCTTTTCGGACGTTCAACTGCTGAAGATTTAGTAAGTCTTGACGAAGAAATTTTCCTTGAAATTTTTGATGGTGTTCCTCAAAAGGAAGTCGCGAAAGCTGATGTGTTGGGAGTAAATATCGTTGATCTGCTTTCTGAAAAGTCAGGATTTTTGAAATCGAAAAGTGAAGCGACAAGAGAATTGAAAGGAAACTCAATTTCTGTCAACAAAAATAAAATCAATGAGGTTTATACGGCTAACGAAGCTGACCTGATTGACGGAAAGTTCCTATTATTACAAAAAGGTAAAAAGAGTTATTTTATCGTAAAAGTAATTTAGTGAAAATAGTTTCGGCGGTTTTGTCAAAGACAAAACCGCCGAAACCTAAAAATAAAAAATAAATCGCTGCAAGAGAAATCCTGCAGCGATTTTATTAATACAACTATTTCGAAAGTTATTAATTTTAGAATGTGTAAGATGCAGACGCAGAAAGGTATTGTCCACTTGAAGTTCCTTCTTTCTTCAATTCTCCGTCTACCCAGATCTGAACTTTTAATGTAGATGAAGCACTTGCCCCTATTGCATTTACTGCTACATTAGCTCCATAAGCCCCTTTTTCAGATGTAATTTCAGGACTTGACCATGTTTCGCCGCTTAAGCTGCTTGCAGTGGTTGGATTTCCGTCGATTCCGTATACTGCAACATCAATGTTACTTCCTGAAGAAGCAATTGCCTTGAAAACAACTTTGTGTTGCTTTCCTGCTCCGTTTACAGGATTGTCGTCGTCATCGCTGCTGCAAGAAGATACAAACCCGATAAACATTGCTGCTAACAATACAACAAACGTCCCCCTCAACAAATGATTTAGTTTCATTTTTTTCATAAATTTCCTTTTTTGGTTTAAATTTTTACTACTACTTAAGTCTATAATAAGTGATTTGGTTCTGCAAATTTAGAACTACAGCTAATGGCTTTCAATCCTCAAAAAACAGTAATTTTTTCTACCTAATTTCTGGTAGATTTTTATCTGAAGAAAATTTTATCTATCTTGTAAATTATTTGATAAATAATTGAATTTGATGGTTATAATGAGGCATTTTTCTCTTTTAATATTTGTTTTATTTTCATTTAGTTTACAATCACAACAAATTGTTCCGCTCAACGAAAAAAAATATACGGATAGTTTACAGACTGTTATTGAAACCCAAAGTAACGGAAACTCTAAGGCAACAGCCTATTTTCTTCTTTCCAACTATTATCGAAATACAGATACTTTAACAAGTAAAAAATATTTAGAATTAGGCAAAGATTTAACTAAAAATTCTCCTTTTTTAGCTGCAAAATATTATTATTATAAAGGACAATATCTTCTTGAAAAAGATAAAGAAAAAGCTGCAAATGCTTATCAAAAGGCAATTCAAGAGTTATCAAAAATAAAATCTGAAGAATCAGATTATTTTCAGGCGTTATCTTGGTATAACTATGGAGTTGCCGAAAAAAATAAAGAAGGTTATCCTTTTTTGGTGAAAACAATCTTAGAAAAAGCAATTCCCTTACTTGAAAAATATCCTGAAAGTAAAAAATTAGGCTTTTTATATTCTCAGTTAGCTATTATTCTTACCTATAATGCAGAATTTGAAAAAGCCGGAAATTACAATAAAAAAGCATTAGACATTCTTGAAAAAGTAGCTCCCAATTCATCAGAACTATTTTTTGCGTATTTAAATACAGCCAGTAACTTCTGTTATCAGGCTAAAGGAGATGAAGCAAAAAAAAACCTTGATAAAGCCGAGAAAATCATTAATCAATATCCAGATTCTTCATTAAATGCTTCCTTTTATTATGGTAAAACATTGTATTTTATTACCAAGCAAAAACATGACGAAGCATTAATTTCTATTGATAAAGGTTTGATTTATGCTAAAAAATTTAATCTAAGTCTTTTGGCTCAGATGTTTTATTTTAACAAATATGATATTTTAAGAAAGCAAAAAAAATTCGGTGATGCGAAGGCTGTGCTTGAAAATATTCTGAAAGAAAAAACACTGATGGCCGACGCCAATAACAAAAAATCTGTGTATAAACAGCTTTCGAGCTTGAGTGAAGAAATGGGAAATCCTACTGAAGCTTTAACTTGGGAAAAAAATTATTCAAAACTGAGCGACAGCTTAAATTCTGAAAATGTAAAACTGGAAATCAATAAGCTTGAAACGAAGTTTAACACGGCAGAAAAAGAAAGAAAAATTGCCCAAAAAGAACTGGAAATCAATAAAAAGAATCAATATTTATGGATATTAGGCTTAGCTTCTTTATTCTTAATTATTTTAATCATTTCCATTTATCTGTATAATAAAAAATTGGCTAAGCAAAGAGAAATCAATCATCAGCAAAACCTGAAAGAGATTCAACAAAGAGAAGAATTAAATATTACAAAAGCTATTCTTGAAAGTGAAGAAAGAGAAAGAGAGCGCATCGCCAGAGACCTTCACGACGGGCTTGGCGGAATGCTCGCCGGAATTAAAATCAACTTTTCAGCATGGTCTTCTACTCATCTTGAAACAGATCAGCACGAAGGTTTTAATAAAATCTTACATCAATTAGATAATTCCGTGAATGAATTAAGGCATGTTGCAAGAAATCTGATGCCTGAATCATTATTAAATTTCGGACTGGAAACTGCTTTGAATGATCTTTGTGAATTTTATACCAGAAAAGATTTAGAAATAGAATTTCAATCGTTAAATATAAATAAAGATCTTCCGTTATCTATTCAGAAAAATATTTACAGAATCATCCAGGAATTATTAGCCAATGCTGTAAAACATTCGGAAGCGACAAATATTTTGCTTCAATGTTCACAATCTGACGAAAACTTTATGATTACCATTGAAGACAACGGAAAAGGTTTTGATGAAAATATTTACAAAACATCCAAAAGTATGGGAATCCGAAATCTGAAAAATCGCGTTGATTATTTGAAAGGAAAAATGGAAATCAATTCTGACAGCGAAGGAACCAATATTAATATCGAACTGAATACCCATGCCATCTCATAAAATAAATATAGCGATTGTAGACGACCACCCGATCGTTATAGAAGGATTGAAAATAATGCTGAATAATCAGTCAATTTTTAATGTGGTTGAAACCTTTACTTCAGGGTTAGAAATTATCAATTTTGTACAATCAAATGAAGTTGATATTATTTTACTAGACATCACTTTGCCCGATTCAAACGGAATCGAATTATGTAAAAAAATTAAAATGATTTCGCCTAATACTTCCGTGATTATGTTCAGTAACCGTTCAGAAAGGAGCATTATTATGCAATGTATTCAGAATGGTGCAAGTGGCTATTTGTTAAAGAATACTTCTATCGATGAATTGATTGATTGCATTAAAGGCGCGCTTTCGGGGAATATTGTTTTCTGTAATGAAACGAAAGAAATCATCAGTAAACCTTCTCAAAATGAATTCATTATTCCACGTCTTACCAAAAGGGAAAAAGAAATTCTTAAAATGGTTGCCCAAGGAAAAACCAGCGCTGTTATTGCAGAAGAGTTATTTTTAAGTCCGCTTACTGTAGACACACACCGAAAAAATTTACTTCAAAAATTCCGGGCAAAAAATTCTACAGAGCTTATTACCTTAGCATTACAGCAAAATTTAATTGAAGAATAAATTAAAAAGCCGACTCAAAATGAATCGGCTTTTACTATTTAAATTTTTAAGTCTTTAAATTTTATAATTCTAAGAAACTGTGTGTAACGCTAGCTACTTTGTTTGTTCCTTTTCCAACAACAGTATCTGCTTTAGCAATTTCGCTGTCGATCCACATAAGGACGATCAGCTTAGAATCTGCATAAGGAAGATCTGCACTTGCAGCAACTCTTAACTGAGACTGGCTCTCATTTACAAAAAACTCATCGCTTTTCCAAGAAATTCCTGTAGCTGTATAATTTGTTTCAGCACCAGTACCAACTTGTGTTGCAATAGCATTGAATTTACCCGTAACCGGAGGTGTTGGCGCAGGTGTAGGACCACCTGTCACTATTTTTGTTTCAAATTGTACAATATGCTGTTTATCTTCATCGTCATCATCTTTTTTACAAGAATTCATAACAGTAGTCATTGAGAATAATGCGACAAATAAAAAGGAAAGTCTTCGTAAACTTTTAGAGTTGTAAAATTGCTTCATTTTTTCCAATTAGATTTTTAATGTTTCAAATATAAGTTTTTTATCAATATAAAAATAACTTTTTTGAAAATTTTCCAACAAAGATTTCTAAACAATATCAAATCAATAAATGTTTATCATGTAATTTCTGCTTATCTCTTGGAAAGATCAAACCCAAGAATTAGCCAGATTGTCATAACATTAGAAATGGTCTCATTTTTACAATATCAAGATAAATCATTATTAATTATCTTTGCGCTATGAATTTAGATTACATCGTTCGCGAACCCGAAAATATCACCCCCAATACCACTATTCTTTTTATGCTTCACGGCTATGGCAGCAATGAGCAGGATCTTTTCAGCTTCAGAGAAACACTTCCTGAAGACTGGATTATCGTAAGCTTCAGAGCGCCGAGAGAAACGCAATTTGAAGGATTTTCTTGGTTTGACATAGATTTTAATGCTCCAGAAAACTTTATTGATGTTCCGCAGGCAAAAGAATCTTTGAATTCTGTGTTGGAAAATATTTTAAAAATTGTAAATCATTACGGGATTACAGAAGGTAAAACTCACCTTTGTGGCTTCAGCCAGGGAGGAATCTTATGCTATGCTTTGGCGTTAAAATATCCTGAAATGTTCAACTATGTAGCTTGTTTGAGCTCTTATCCGGAAGAAAAATTGCTGGATGATATTGTGAAAGATAAAAAGAAGTTGGAGCGTTTAAGATTCTTCGTTTCTCACGGAACGGATGATGCGGTAATCCCTATGGATTGGGGAAGAAAAGCTGCTGATCTTTTATATGATCTTAGTTGTTATTTCACTTTTAGAGAATATATGAGCGGCCATGGTGTGAATCAAAAGAATTATATGGATTTGATGGAATTCTTTTCTAAATAATTAGCAAATACCTATCATTTGAAACAAATTATTAACATTTATATAAACATTCTCACCCTCGAGGATGTTTTTTATTTTTATTAGAGATAATTTCAGTAAATTCAATAGATGAAACTTCGGTATTTTATCTCAGTGATAGCTCTATTTTTCAGCATTTTTTTTAATGCTCAAAATAGTTTTGAGGTAAAAGAAGGTAAAAAAACGACAATTCCGTTTAAACTTATCAATAATCTAATTTTTATTCCCATCAATATTAATGGTGTTGAACTTACCTTTCTCCTAGATACCGGAGTGGCTGAAACTTTATTATTCAGTCTTGAAAACACACAAATTCAGCTTGATAATATTGAAAAAATAAAGTTTTCTGGGTTGGGTGGCGATTTAAGTATAGACGGATACCGTTCTGATCGAAATATTGCTAAAATCGGAGATAATTTTGTGAATTATTCCATGACCGTTTTTATTATCGTAGATCAGGAGTTTAATATCTCTTCCCACGTCGGAATTCCGGTGAATGGCGTTATCGGTTATCATTTCTTTAAAAATCATAAAATTTCCATTGATTATTCGGGTAAAAAAATTACTATTTATAATGATGATACTTTCTTTAAGAAGAAAACGAAAAGATTTATCGAACTTCCAATTACCATCGAAAAAAGTAAGCCTTATATTTTGGCTGATGTTGAAATGACGAATGAAAAGAATCCTTCAAAATTATTGATTGATCTTGGAAACAGCGATCCTATCTGGCTCTTCCCTACTCTGATTAAAAATTTTGTTTATAACCGTCCGAATATTGATGATTTTCTTGGAAGAGGCTTTAATGGCGATATTTTTGGAAAGAGAAGCAGAATTCACAATTTTTATTTAGGTAATTTTAAATTTGAAAAACCGTTGACTGCAATGCCGGATGAATTCTCCATTCAGCACGTTCATTTGGTTGAAAACAGAAAAGGCTCCATTGGTGGGGAAATTATGCGACGTTTCACCGTTGTTTTCGATTATCCGAATCAAAAAGTTTATTTACGAAAAAATAAAAATTTTGATGATCCTTTTCATTTTAACATGAGCGGACTCGATTTTAAACAAGATGGCATGGAATGGGCTAGTGATATTGTAAAGGTGGAAACGAAACCGTCAAATGGTATAGAAGCCTATAACAGCAATAGTTTACAGTATAAATTTACTTTAAAACCAGTTTTCTCCATTGCCGGAGTAAGAAAAGATTCTCCTGCCGATAAGGCTGGATTAAAAAAAGATGATAAACTGATTAGCATTAATGGAAATAATACGGCCGACATGACTATGGAAAAAATTCTGGAACTCATGAAATCCTATGAAGGCAGAACCATTAATATGGTTGTTCAGAGAAAATTAGATAAATTAACCGTAAGCTTTACGCTAGAAGACCCAATACCTTATCAAGAATAATATGAATACAGAAGAAACAACATTAGATAAAATCCGTACCCGACCGAGGTTTAAAATGTTTACGCATTTAAGCAAAGAAGAATATGCCGAAAATCTAAAAAAATATTTGCTGGAACATAAAGATGAATTTTCAGGAAACATTAATAAAGAAGTGGCAACGATTTGCGTAGAAACGAAAGAAGATAATTACTGGAAACCTCAACTTGCTTTAAGAGTGGAGATTGAAGACGAACAAACCGCAATAAGAGGTGTTTTCGGACCTACTTCTGCGGTTTGGACATTTTTTATGTTTCTTTATTTTTCGTTTTCAATTCTGTGGATGACGTTTTTCACGATGTATTATGTGGAAAAACAGATTAACAGTCACGAATATCCTTGGGCGATACATGCTTCTTTTCTTATGCTAATTTTTATTGCTTTAACCTATGCAGCAGCACGATTTGGACAACATAAAGGCAAAGAAGAAATGCTGAAGCTAAGACAGTTTGCCGAAGAATCTACCTTACAGTTTGAAAAGAAAAATGAAGATTAAGGAGACTGTGTTTTAGGATTTTCCGGCATCTGCTGAATCATCGCTTTTGCCGCTTTAATGGAATCTACCACTTTTATCCTGTTATCCTGTTCTCTTATAATTTTATCAACATTAGGTTCGATCATTTTGGTCATTTCTTCCACGGAAACATTATTGGCATTAGGATCTTCCAATAAATTTCTCCAAGGTTTTCTTTTCCCCCATTTGTAGTCTCCGTACACCAAAACTGCTGTTCCTTTTGCCTTTGTAGTCGCTCCTCCAGGATTCAAAACCCAAGTATCTGCATAGCCGTACAACCATTTAGCATCTTTCATCAATAATCTTAAACACGAGTGTGATGCAGGATACCCCGGAAGATCGTACTGATGCCATCCGATACCATCAAGATTAAAGATATTGAAGTTATAAGGAAGTTTCCATTCGCTGCTTACGGTAGAAATGGCGAGTTGCTTTTTCCAATTGGCAAATGTTAAACCTGTTTTTGTTTTAGCCGTTTTTTTACCCATACTTGTCGGGCCCCATTTTACCAAAGTTCCGTCTGTATAAACTCCGTAAGCTTGAAGAGGATATGAAAAAACAACAAACTTTTTCACACCACTCAACACATCAAGCTGCATTGGGAAAGGCGAATAAGACATTAGAGTTGTATCTATTTTTGCAGGAACTACCAATGTATCAGAGTTCCATTTATTTTTAGAATCTAATCGGTTTAAAGCTAAAATTGCATAACGCTCTCTTTCATTATATTTTTTACTGAAAATTGCGTAGGCAGAATCTCTCAGTTTTTTGTCTTTCGGAAGAACAAAAGCGTTGTAGAATCCGGTTTCCTGCATTGCCGGCGGCATAGATTCTTTTTCTACCACAGGAGAATCCTGCTTTATGGTATCTTTTTCAACTTCTTCTGGAGTATCGGAGATTGAGGTTGCTGTATCTGTAATTGCATCGCTTACTTTTTCGATTTCCTTTTTACAGGAAACTACAAAAAACGCAACAATAAGCGTACATAGAAATAATTTTTTCACAAGAATGTTTTTCATAAAAATAATGAGTCAATTAGTTTTGCTACTCAATACAAATATCAGACCTAATTTTTAATCCTGAAAATTATCCAAGCAAATACCGTAAAAAAACGGTAATTTTTTAAATCTTGATTAAATCAATAGAAACTGATTTACAATAACTTATTATTTTTAGCATAAGCTAAAGCTTCCGCAATATTATTAACTCCTATTTTTTCGAACAGTTTTTTTCTGTGGAATTTTACGGTATCAGCCGTCACAAATATCTTATCTGCAATTTCAGTTATTTTCAAGCCACTTGCCGAAAGACTCAATATTTCATGTTCTCTTTGAGAAAGTTTTTTCTTTTCTTCTATGAACCATTTATCGGCATCAACATCATAATTCCAAAGATCATCACTTCTCTCTTTACTAATGACAACATTTCCTGAAGATTGTGCATTCGAAAGGGAAACCATACAGATTGCCTTCCAAATTTTCCCGTCTTCGGTAAGAAAAAACGGCGTTAGTTTATGATTAATTAAAACTTCATTTTTCCTTTCATTAATTAAACAAAAATCATAAGAAATAGTATATTTTTTTCTATCCTCAATCGAGAGCTTTTCATAAAAATCAAATCCGGCCTTATTAATTTTCACCAATAATTCCAGGTCTGCAGGTTTTACATTTTTAAAATAAAACTCGTAGCCTAAATTTTTCACTTCTTCCGAAGTCATTCCACATAAAAACAAAGGATTATCCGACACATATTCGAATGCTTTATCAAAATAATCAATAATATATAGACTTTGATACGACATTCTTGAGAACGCCTTTACGGCTTCCAGATAATCATTTCTCTGCGAATAGTCAATCTTAGCATCAGATTCTATTTCATTTTTTTCGTTAAAAAACCTGTTTATTTCTTCCATTAAGTTAAAATATGACGACTACCTGAAAGGGTAGTTTTTGCCATTACTAAACAAATCTACACAAAAGTGTAGTTCCTTGCAATACAAGCAATTGTATTTTTGTCAATATTTCAAATATGGGTGGAAATTTTTAACCATAAAACCAAAGAGGTATAAACACAAATTTTAGGTAAAAAACTAATTCTAAAAGTTAGTTCAGAAAACACAAACCATGAAAACCCTTATAAACTAATCAATAATGCCGTCATTTCAGACGGTATTTTCATTTTTAAGATATAGCAATTTTGTGTTTTTATATCGATAGTAATAAATTCCCCAAAAAAGGAACCAAGGCAAATAAATAATCAAAAAGCTTATTGATACCTCTGGATCCAGCTTTCCGTCCGACATGGAGAAAACACTCCATAAAGTGATTAAAACAGGCAAAAGAAACCAACAAAGCCAAGACTTCAATCTATCTTGAAAAGGCTTTAAAATCGACAATAAAGCCGTAAAGGAAGATAAACTCAATGCTATGTAAATTCCCAGAGAAATACCGTAAGCGAGCCCGCTCATATCACACTTCGGATGATATTCTTCAGTGATCGGTTTTCTGGTAACATAAATTAAAAGAAAAAAGAAAATCCAGGAAATTATTACTGAAAATAAAAAAGTTTTAAGAATAGAGAATAAAATAAATTTTCGTTTGGTCATTATTTGGTGTGCTTTATTCTATTAAATATAGGAAAAATTTAGACATAAAAAAAGCCTCCAATTTCTAGAAGACTTTTTGCGATCCGGACGGGACTTGTTCTTATTTGAATCACTTTTGTTTTAATCTAGCTTATAGTTTGCAACTTGTAAAATTTTAGGCAACTATATACTTAGATTTAGGGGTTATCCATTTTTATATTTGTCCTCCATTCTATTTAAAATCACTCTTCTCAGCCTCTCTTCATTTTCATCTCCCCAATACCCCAATGCAGAAATTATCGGAATTAAGGTCTTTCCAAAATCCGTAAGAGAATATTCAACTTTTGGGGGAACAACTGCGTAGATCTTCTTCGTAACAAGCTCGTGCTCTTCAAGTTCTTTTAATTGAATATTTAAAACCCTCCTTGAAGCATCCGGAATTTTACGCTGCAATTCACTAGGACGCAGATGTCCTTGATTGATAAACCATAACAGGCGGATTTTCCATTTGCCATAAAGGACTTCACCAATAAGGTCAAGACCACAGTTTAAATTTAAAGGTATTTTTCGTTCGTGCATACACAAATTTAATTCAATGTACCAAATTGTACAATAGGGGAAAAAATTATCCCTATGCAATTCGATTTTCCGTTATTGCTTGGGAAAGTGATACTTCCGAAATTTGTATCAAAGAAATCGACAATGGAAAATCAATTTAATTACAACAATGAACTTCAAGGTAAAATTGCCTTGGTAACCGGCGGGACAAAAGGAACCGGAAAAGCAATTGCAGAAAGGTTGTTGCAAGGTGGAGCAACAGTTATCATTACCGCCAGAAACGCTCCTGAAAAAGAAAACGATAATCTGCATTTTATTTCAGCTGATTTGAGTAAAACTGAAGGAACTCAGAAAGTCATCAGTGAAGTATTGTCAACTTACGGAAGACTTGATATTCTTGTGAACAACCTTGGTTCTTCATCAACACCAGCAGGCGGTTTTAATGTACTAAGTGATGAAGACTGGGAATCAACATTACAAGCTAATTTGTTGGCTCCTGTTCGATTGGATAGAGGATTTTTACCACAAATGATTGAGCGCAAAACTGGCGTTATTATTCACATTGCTTCCATTCAGGGTAAATTGCCTTTGTATGATTCTACTTTGCCGTATGCAGCTGCAAAAGCGGGATTGAGAAACTACAGCAAAAGCTTATCTAATGAAGTGACACCAAAAGGTGTTCGTGTTCTGACTGTTTCACCAGGATGGATTAGAACAGAAAATGTCAAAGTATGGCTGGAAACCATTGCTCAAAATTCAAATATTTCTATAGAAGAAGCTCAACAAGGCGTTGTGGATGCATTGGGCGGAATTCCTTTTGGAAGACCTGCTGAACCGCAAGAAGTTGCTGAATTGGTTGGATTTCTTGTTTCGCCAAGAGCCAATTATTTAACAGGAACTGAATTTGTAATCGATGGCGGTACAGTTCCGACAATTTAGTATTCAAAGAAATTAATAGTAATCCTTAAAAATTTAATAAAATGAAATTACCAAATGTTATCTCAGAATTAGTGAAAGCGCAAAACGAATTTGACAGTACAGCGTATGCCAATTGTTTTACCGAAAATGCAGAAGTATTTGACGAAGGCAAGACCCACAACGGAAAAATTGAAATTGAAAAATGGATTGACAAAGCCAACAAAGAATATGAAGCTACAATGAAGCCTTTAGACTATAACGAAACCGAAAACATCTTATCGGCGGAAACTTCAGGAAATTTTCCGGGAAGCCCGATTGTTTTAAAGTATTATTTTCAGTTGTCTGAAGGATATATCCAGTCATTGAAAATAACCGGTTAGTATTTTAACTGATAGAATTAATTAAAGCTGAAGTGAGAACCTCAGCTTTTTTGGTTTAAATTAAATTCAAATTATAAATCCTTCCAAAGGTTGAATATTTTCACCCAAATAAAGCGAAAGGCCAGCCTGACTTCAACGATCATCTCATAATTTGAGAAAAATTTAGAAATCAATTTGTCTTATCGGGATAAAGAGATTTTATAATCTGCTGGCGATTTGACAAACCAAAATCAATCAAGGTATTCAAAACTGTCCAAATTTCCTGAGCGTGATCGGTTAACGAAAGATAGGGATCCTTTCAAAATGACTAAAGATAAAAAGAAAAAAAGCTTTAAAACATATGTTTTAAAGCTTTTTATACTACTTTAATATTGTAGTTGCGATCCGGACGGGACTCGAACCCGCGACCTCCGCCGTGACAGGGCGGCATTCTAACCAGCTGAACTACCGGATCAATTTTATTTTAAAAGTAAATTGAGAAAACTTTCTGCGATCCGGACGGGACTCGAACCCGCGACCTCCGCCGTGACAGGGCGGCATTCTAACCAGCTGAACTACCGGATCAATTTTATTTTAAAAGTAAATTGAGAAAACTTTTGCGATCCGGACGGGACTCGAACCCGCGACCTCCGCCGTGACAGGGCGGCATTCTAACCAGCTGAACTACCGGATCTAATTTTGTTTTAAAAGTAAATTGATAAACTTTTGCGATCCGGACGGGACTCGAACCCGCGACCTCCGCCGTGACAGGGCGGCATTCTAACCAGCTGAACTACCGGATCATTTTCGTTTTGTTGTAAGAACTTCGTTTCTTTTTTGTGATTGCAAAAGTACAACTTTTTTCCTTACTTGCAAATTTATTTCAAAAAAAATGCCTTCCAAAAGCGGAAAGCATTCATTATCAAATTTATTATTTTTACAAGTGAGCGCTTAATTTTTCTGCGATCACCTCTTTTGGAGTTACACCCACTAATTTTTCAACAACTTCTCCGCCCTTAAAAATTAGAACTGTAGGAATATTTCTGATACCATATTGCATAGAAATATCCTGATTGTTGTCTACATCTACTTTCCCAACTACTGCTTTTCCTTCGAAATCGTTTGCAACTTCTTCGATAATTGGTCCCAATGTTCTGCACGGTCCGCACCATACAGCCCAAAAGTCTACTAATACCGGTACTTCTGATTTTAAAACCGTTTCCTGAAATGAGCTATCTGTAATTTCTAAAGCCATTTTGTTTCTTTTATTTAAATTAATATTATATTCTGTTTGTAATCCTTAATTGGATATTCAAAATTACGATTTTTGACTAATAAGACTATCTATGCTCAACATTTGTATTTTCTATAACGAAATCTTTAGAGATCTCTTTCAGAGCGTTTACAAAAGTATCGATATCTTCTTTAGTTGTTAAATGACTAAATGAAATACGAAGCGGCGTACAATGATCCATCTCATCTTCTGATAAAACCATCATCATAACCATTGATGGCTTAGAAGCTCCCGAAGAACATGCACTTCCTTGAGAAATTGCAATTCCCTTCATATCTAATTGAAGCCCGATTAAAGGGTTTTTATAAGGCAATAAAGCGCTTAAAACCGTGTAAAGACTATTTTCCTGCTCAGCACTTCTTCCGTTGAATTTAATACCCGGAATCTCGGCAGAAAGTCTTTCAGCTGTATAGTTTTTGATTTCCTGCATGTGGTTGGTATATACTTCCATATTATTTAATGAAAGTTCCAATGCTTTACCCAATCCTACAATTCCTGCCACATTTTCTGTTCCTGCTCTTAAGCTTCTTTCCTGAGGACCTCCGGTAATAATTCCTTTCAAACCGCTGGATTTTCTGATAAAAGCAAAACCAACTCCTTTTGGACCGTGGAATTTATGCGCACTGCAAGAAGCAAAATCAACCTGAATATCAGATAAATCTAAATTCATGTGAGCCATAGTCTGCACCGTATCTGAGTGGAAAAGAGCATTATTAGCCTTACACAATTCTGCGATCTTCTTAATAT
This sequence comes from Chryseobacterium sp. GM_Chr_2, assembly GCF_026540445.1. Taxonomy (NCBI): domain Bacteria; kingdom Pseudomonadati; phylum Bacteroidota; class Flavobacteriia; order Flavobacteriales; family Weeksellaceae; genus Chryseobacterium; species Chryseobacterium sp. GM_Chr_2. The sequence continues at coordinate 70,624 of NZ_JALNUD010000008.1, read as the reverse complement.
CAACAATATTTCCAATCTCGTTATTGGCATGCATTAAGCTCACCAATGTTTTTTTATCCGAAGCTTTCAGTAATTCTTCAAGCTTATTTAAATCAATATCTCCTTTTTCATTAGGACGGATGTAGTTTACCTCTACTCCTTTTCTCGCCTTCATATCCAAAATACTTTCAGAAACACATTTGTGCTCTAAAGGCGAACTGATAATTCTTTCTACTCCAAGGTGTTCAACGCTTGATTTTATAATCATGTTGTTCGACTCTGTTCCGCAAGACGTAAAAATAATCTCTGCGGGAGTTACATGAAGATAATCAGCAACCTGCCTTCTCACATTTTCAATAAGAATCTTCGCTTCCTGCCCAAAGCTGTGGGTGGAAGAAGGATTTCCGAAGTTCATCTTCATGGTTGCTACCATGGCATCGATAACTTCTTCTGAAAGTGGCGTAGTTGCAGCGTTATCTAAATAGATCTTATTCATTTTTATTTTGAAGATTTTAATTCTACAGAGGTGAAATTGTAATTTGATGGAACTGTAAAAATCACGTACGGATTAGAAATTACCTGTATTTCCATCCCGCCATGTTCCACATAGGGAACCTCAACATACAGCACATTATCTTTTACAGAAACACTTTTGATCTCAGTAATTCTGTGATCTCCGGATCTGAACATACCTGAATTATACAAAACCACTTTCTTATCCGTAGGAAATTTTATTGTTTTTTCAGGCGCGGGTTCACTTCCTTCAACAATTAGCTGAGAAGAGTTTCCTTTCAATGCTTTCTGAAATTCAGCATCATTTTTAATAATTTTAAAACCAGCCTCATCCGCACCACCTTGTGATTCGGAAGCGATGATTTCAGTTTTTGTCTGCATGTCTGATGACTTTTGGGATGGTGTGCTTGTACTTGTGCAACTCATTACGGCTGCAAAGCACAAAATAAGCAGTTTTTTCATTTTTACATTTTTACCACCCAAAATTAGTGAAAAAATTGATAATGACCTTCATTTGCCCATTTCAGCATTGGCTTGTCGCCGGAAGTATCCCCAAATGCTATGATTTTATCGTATTTATGGTCGTTTATTTCACTTTTTATCCTTACCAGTTTTTCCTTTCCGTTGCAGTTTCTACCAATAAAATTTCCTGTAAAAACCCCGTCTTTAAACTCGGCACGCGTAGAAACCAGCTGCATTTGGAATGCCTCAGCGAAAGGTTTGGTCCAAATATCAAGTGAAGCCGTTACCAGTAAGCTTTGTGTATTGTTTCTATCGATATTATTTATAAAATCTAATGCGTTCTCTCTTACGATTTTAGGATAATGTTCCTCAAAAAACTGTTTGGCTTTTTTCTCAATTTTTTCCTGAGACTGACCTTTAAGAATAGAACCGATAAAGCTCTTTTTCACCTTTTCTGTCTCAGCTAATTTTAATTTCAACAAAATAAAAAGTGGCACGTGTCTCAAAAATTGTACACGAAACTTAGCAGAATCGTAGAACTTAAGATACATAAACATGGTATCTTTGTAAGTAAGGGTTCCGTCAAAGTCGAAGCAATACAATTTTTTCATAGAGTTATGGCTTAGGATAAATGTTACGAGTTGTTAATTAAAGCATTTGCTCACCGAGCAATCAAAAATAAGCAATTTATTAAGAATAATTACAGATAAATTTTGAAAAGCAAATTCGGCAATAATTTATGTATTTATATCAAACGTAGATGGGCTTCGTTTTATTTTCTCATTAATTTTTTCACTTCAATAAACTCAGAATCATTTAAAGCATAAGTTTTGATTTCTTTCCCATTTTTCAGAATAATTGATGTTTCAAAAATCGTAGAAACGGTTTTCGGTTTATCAAAACCATCCGAATACTTTACAGGTTTCGGTAATTGTTTAAATTCCTTGATATCTTCAATCAAAATCTTTTTTGAAAAAGGTAAAAACTGACAGGAAATAATAAAATTATCCTGAGTTGCCTTCATAATCTCCGTTTTTAGAAAATAAAACAAAGAGCCTAATGCACCTATCAAAAATATTGAAATGAGAATATAAACTACAATTTTCGAATCGTCATCCGGATGTATTTCCAGCGAGTGATAAATATACCCTGTTATTAAACTGAAGAAAATAAATCCCAAAGAAAAAACAAAAAAATTAATTGAAAGAAGGTTAGATTTAAATAAAATTTTATCTTTCAAAATAAAATTAAAGCTTTAATTTTTTAAATATAAATTCAGGAATATTTCTAATAATCATCATGATAATTGCCCAAATAGGTAAAACATAAGCTACATTTTTTTGTTTTTTGTATGCCTTAAAAATACAGTCAGCCGCCTGTTTCGGAGTTGCTGTTAATTTTGGATTTAAAGGTAAACCTTCCGTCATTTTAGTAGCCATAAATCCAGGTTTTATGGTAAGAACATGCACTTTTTTATCGAAAAGATAATTCCTCAAACCACTTAAATAAGCAGTAAAAGCAGCTTTAGCACTTCCATAAATAAAATTACTCTGTCTTCCTCTTTCACCCGCTACCGATGATAAACCGATGATCGTTCCAGATCTTCTACTTTCAAATTTTTGAGCAAAATAATTCATTACAGGAACCAGTTTCGAGTAATTAATATCGATGATTCTCTCTGTATTTTTATTATCATACAAGCCTTCTTCCGTGCCTTCACCCAAATATCCTGTAGCACAAAACAGTAAATTGGAATTAATGTATTCCAACTGATTGTAATCAATGGGTTTCATTAAGTCTAATTCAACAACTTCAGATTGTTGCAGAAATTTTACATCAATATGTCTTGCAAACCTTTCTGTGGTTTCTTTATTTGAGGTAAATAGATAAATTTTTTCAAATTTTTCGCCTTCCTGTAGTGCTTTTTCAACAAAAGCCTGCGCCACTTCAGACGTACTTCCTAGAACTATCATTAGCTGTTATTTATGATTCTTTTGTGCTGCAAAGACACAAATTTTGAGCTTTGAACATTTTTAAGATAATTGGTAAGAGACGATCTGCTCATGCTGTCTTTCGTAAGGTAAATTTTACCGTTGTACTCCTGAACAATATCGTCTAATTTTTCGATTAATTTTTTCAATTTTGAATTCACTTTAAAATCCAATGCGAGAGAATATCCTTCAAAAGGGAAAGAGTTGTAAGCCTGAGGATTTTCTTTTCCGTAAAGTTTCAAAACTGCTAAGAAAGAGCCGTTTCCACTATTGGCAATCGTTTCCAGAATTTTTTTCATTCCTTCTTTTCCCGTTTCTTTTGGAATCATCATCTGATATTGGATGAATCCTGACTTTCCATAGATCTTATTCCAGTCATTCACGAAATCAAGAGGATAAAAAAAGGTTTCAAAATCGGTAAAGCTTTTCACCTCCTTTTTAGACTGTTTTTTATAATATAGAAAATTAAAAATTTTCACCGTTAAAGCATTCAAAACAAAACCCGGAAAATAAAAAGGAACCGTTGGTTCAAATTTTTTCTTTAATCGTAATGGATTTTTCTTGAAACTTTCTGGAAGCTCATGTTGAAAAGCATGTTCGCCTCGCATCAAAATACTTCTTCCGATATTATTTCCTTTTTGAAGACAGTCGATCCACGCCACGGTGTACGTCCAACTTTCACTTTCTTCAAATAATCTGAAAATTTCATCAAGATTTTCTGCTTTAATGCTTTCCTGACGAATATATGCCGATTCTATATTTTTAAGCTTGAATTTTGCTGAAAGAATAATTCCCGTCAATCCCATTCCACCAATGGTAGCCCAGAATTTATCTGAATTTTCGTCTCTTGAACATGTGATGATATCGCCGTTTTCAATCATCAACTTAAAGTCGATTACATATTCTGAAAAACAACCTTCAGCATGATGATTTTTACCATGTACATCAGAAGCAATTGCACCTCCGACGGAAACAAATTTAGTTCCCGGAGTTACATATAAAAAATATCCTTGTGGAACGGAAATTTCCAATACCTCAGAAAGCAAAACCCCAGATTCGCATTCAATAATTCCGTTCAGACGATCAAAACTGATAAATTTATTTAATCTTTTTGTTGAAAATATATGTTCGCCTAATGAAGAGTCTCCGTAACATCTGCCGTTTCCGCGGGCGATTACTTCATTATGATTCAGAACAAATTCTCGTATATTTTTGAAGCTGTCTTCAGACTTCATTTCTTTTTCCACAACGGGAAAATTACCCCAGTTGGTAACCTTCTGTACAAAATTCGGCTTCATTATTTTTTAAAATAGATTTGGATTAAAAATGCAGCTACCCACAGTATCAGGGTAATCTGGATGTATCTGTCTCTGTACACAATTTTGGTTGGCGATTCTGTTCGGTTGTACACCAATGTTTGCTGTAAATACCTTAAGAAGGCAAAAACAACAAAAATTACAGTATAAAAAACTCTTTCGTGAAATCTCGCCTGCACTTCCGGTGATAACGTAAACATCAAATAACAGATGATAGCCAACGTCACAGAAATAGAAAGAGCAATATCTGCAAACTGAACATTGTAACCATCCAGCGCCTTTCTTGTTTTTCCTGAAACCTGCGCGTTAATTAATTCACCTCTTCTTTTCCCGATCGCTAGAACTAATGCTAAGACAAAAGTCAGCAAAATAGCCCATTGAGAAATGTTAATTCCCGTAATATAACCTCCAGCTAAAACCCTCAGGACGAAGCCGATCGCAATGATACAAATATCAATAATCGGAACATGCTTTAACCTGAATGTATAAGCCAAATTCATCACAAAATAAGTGACAATGATTGCGGCAAACTTCCAAAGATCTTCTTCAAAATAGTTTTGAGCCAGGAATACTAAGGCAATATCAACAACGATGATTCCTATAAGGATTCCAATCGCTTTTGATTTTGAAATAGCACCACTTGCCAACGGTCTTCGTCGTTTTTCGGGATGTTGTCGATCAGCTTCAATATCATTATAATCATTTAGAATGTAAACGACACTTGCAGCTAAAGAGAAAATGATAAAAGCAAAAATACTTTTACTTAATAAGTCTATGTTCTGAATACTGCCGGAAAAAAATAGAGGGACAAATACAAACAGGTTTTTTACCCATTGCTCTACACGCAGCAGTTTTAGGTATTTCTTCATTTATGTGAAATCAGTTACAAAGGTAATAAATTCAAAATTATTGCATAAAAATACAAAAAAAACCGCCGAAGCGGTTGTTTACGAAAATATTTATATATTAAATTAATTACTGCCCTTGTTGAGCATCGTTAATCATTTTTTCATTTGCAGTAATTGCGAACTCTACTCTTCTATTTTTCGCTCTACCAGCATCTGTATCATTAGAAGCTACGGGCTTGCTTTCCCCTTCACCTAAAGCGAATAATCTGCTTGAAGCAATACCTTTTCCAGCTAAATAAGCCTTTACAGAATTTGCTCTTCTTTCAGAAAGCTTCATGTTGTAGTCGTCAGCACCTTTGCTATCTGTATGTCCATAGATATTAATGTTTGTATCAGGATTGTTAATCAAAACCTGACCTAATTTATCTAAGTTTGTTTTTGCTGTACTTGTAAGCGCAGAGGAATCAAAATCGAAGTTTACGATACTTTCATTCAACGTAATTTTAATACCATCCCCAACTCTTTCTACTTCAGCACCCGGCAAAGTTTCTTTAATTTCTCTTGCCTGCTTATCCATTTTATTACCGATAACGTTACCTGCAACACCACCGATAATACCTCCTAGAACTGCTCCTAAGGCTGCATTTTTACCTTTACCTACGTTATTTCCTAAAATACCACCAAGTACCGCTCCAGATGCAACACCTACTGCCGTACCTCTTTGTTGGTGATTAGAATTTTGCACTGCCTCACAACTTGTAAGCAATAAAGCTGATGATAAGAAAAGAGCTCCTATATATGTTTTTGTAAATTTCATTTTTTTAATCTTTTATGTTAATTATTTCATTCCTGTTCTTTCAAAGTTGTAAACAACTCTTACATTTTCTCCGTCAAAAGGAACATTTTGTTCAAGTGTGAACTGATCTGTTGTCTGATTTGTTAAAGTTAAAACATATCCAGCTGTATTTTGTTTAGCTTTGGTTCCATCAGCGATTTTCTTAAATTCGAAAGTACTTCCGTTTTTAGAATCAATTTTTATTGGCTGAGTAAATCCTGCGCCACAATTTCCACCACCAGTTACTGTAAAAGCTCCAGTCCAGTTATTAGGGATTAATCTCCAATGGCTTCCTACAAAACACTGAGCATCTATTCCTTCGTCAAAAGGCTTAATCTTAAACTTTTTATCGTAATTAATACTTACGATCTGCCAGTCTCCTTTCATTTTTAGAAATTCTGATCTCTGACTCTGGGCTGTTTTTGCATTATTAACGGCGGAACAAGACACTGCAAAAAGTGATGTTCCCAACATTCCTGCAAGTAGTAACTTTTTCATAATTGTTGTTTATTATTTTATATACCATAAAGTTATAAAAAAGCGTGCCAAAATTGAAAAATAAAAATAAAAAAAGCCCGAAAAATTCGGACTTTCTATGTTTCAACCTTAAATACAGGCAGATATATTATTTTTTAACAGTCTTTTTTACGGATTTTGCAGGCTTCTTCACGGGTGTCGATTTTCCTTTATAGAAGTTTGTGAAAGCATATTCTGCTGCTTTTTTCACATCAATAACACCGCCAGCTTGTGAAAGATCTCCAAAACCGTTTTCTTTACTTTTATTACTAGATTTCTCTAAAGACTCAATTACCTGCGCCGGAGTAAGTCCCGGCATATAAGCCAATAATACAGCCGCTGCACCAGCTACTACGGGAGAAGCCATTGAAGTTCCTTGTAAATATTCATACTTATCATGTGGAACTGTAGAATAAATTTCTTCACCCGGAGCAAAAACATTTACCATTTTCTTATTGAAATTGGAGAAACTTGCTCTTAGTTCATTATTTCTATTCGTACTTGCACCCACAACCAAAACATTGCTTACAAAAGGCTTATCATCGGTAATATTTTTGAAATTGGTAGGATATGCTAAATGTTCTGCAACATCTTCGTTTTCGTTACCTGCTGCTTTTACCAAAAGAACTCCTTTATCTTCAGCATATTTGAATGCATCCCAAACGACATTTTTTCCTGGAGAAACAGGTTTACCAAAGCTCATATTTAAAACTTTAGCACCATTATCAACAGCATAGCGAATGGCGTTAGCAACATCTTTATCTCTTTCGTCACCATTAGGAACTGTTCTTACAGACATGATTTTTGCCACTTTAGAAGCGACACCATACTGAACTTCTTTTCCTTGCGGAAGCCCCGCGATAATACCTGCAACGTGAGTTCCGTGTCTTGCATCTGGACCTTCATAATGATTGTTTCCATAAATTCTTTCAGAATAATCATCATAGTTATCACCTACGATTTCTTTTCTAGGATCAAAATTAAGGTCATATTGCTGAGCCTTAGGAGTATACTCTTCCAAAGCATCATTCATATCTTTTGTAATTTTAGCCTCGAAATCAGCACCTGACTTTCCTCTAAAACCAGGATCTTGAGTAAGTTGACTAAGAACTTGTAAAGCAATTGCATCTTTCTGCTCAGTCGGCTTCAATGTAGCAATTGTTTCAGAAGTTAGAGGTTTCCCACCTAACAATCTCATCATGTTCGGAATAGATTCCTTTATCATGGTAAACGTCTGCAATCCTTGTCTGCCTTCAACACTGTTTTTAGTAAACTTGTCTTTAGACTTCATGTACATTGCAAACTCTTCAGGCATTTTAGCTTGATTTGCTTTATTTTTTGTAGAATCGTCACCCTCGAAAATAGGTTTATATTTAGCAACAACACGAGTTACCTCCATATTATCTACATCAATATCGGCTGTTTTTCCACCAATGAAATTCCATCCGTGAACATCATCAATATATCCGTTTCCATCATCATCTTTACCGTTTCCGGGAATTTCGTTAGGGTTTGACCAGATATTCTTCACCAATCCGGGGTGATCTACCTGCACTCCACTGTCTAAAACGCCGACCACAACCGGAGTTGCTTTAAGACCTTTAGATTCTAAATATTTATAGGCATTTTCTGTATTTACACCATATACTTTAGAAGTTGAAAAATCCTTATGATACCAAGTCATCAGGTCTTTATCCTCTTTCGTGTCAGCAGTTTTACCCTGAGCATCCTGAGCGAATGCAAGGTTTAATCCCGTCAAAAAAACAGCAGCTAATAATACCTTTTTCATGTGAGTATAATTATTTAATATTTTTAATATAAGTCAAAGATTCCGGACCTTTGTTACAAACCAAGTCTAAAATCGATAAATCTTTTAAAAATCCTAATTTATCCGTAAATGTCTGATAATATTCATCCATTTCATATTCTGAAGGTAATTTCGCAGAAAATTTCTCACGAAAATTAATCTCGTCAGGATTTTTGATATATTCTACATTCAAAGAGTGTGCCTTTTCTGTTTTTAAAATCTGCTGAATGATTTCTAACCCTTTAAGATTAAAATCTAACAGGAATTTCTCCTTCAAATCGAATATTTTTCTGAATTTATCTTCATAATATTCAAAATAAGGAGAACTTTGATATGCTGTTTTGATCGATTTCCAATGGAGAGTCTGCCAATCTTCACGATGAGAGATCTCAATATCTTTGAATTCTCTTTTCCCGTTATGCTGGATGGGAATAATTAATGAAAGCTTCCCATTTGCGCCATAAATATTGGCTCTGTTTCTGTACGTCTGCTTTGGAAAATTTTCAAACTGCTCAAAAACAACTTCATTTTCAGGATTTAAAAACTCTGAAAACCATGAAATTGGCGGTAAATAAAATACCGGTAATAATATATTCTGCATATTCATCATACAAAAATGAAGTATTTTTTCAAATACTTCATTCTATTTTTAAATTTATTTTAGCTCTTAATCGTCTTCTGATTTCTTCTTTCTGAAAACTTTCATGAAGTAATCCCATCCGAAGAATAAAATCAAAATCATTGCTGCAATCCACCAGTATGAAGTTTTATTAGCTTCTCCGGTATTTGTTGCTTTAAACATTCTTTCCCAACGGATCTTCCAAGGTGCTTGATAAGAAGAACTGGCATCCTTGAACGCCCCTTGAATACTCATCCAAGTAAACATTGGTTTTCCAACGATATTCTCTTCAGGAACGAAACCAAAAAATCTGGCATCTAAAGAAGCATCTCTGTTATCCCCAACCATCATATAATAATCTTGTTGAATAGTATATTGGTTGGTTTCTTTTCCGTTGATGAAAATTTTTCCGTTTTTATTTTCTAGTTTGTTATGCTCGTATTCAGAAATAATCCACTGATATTCTGGTAAAGTTTCCTGATTAATCGTAACCACATCTCCTTTTTTAGGAATCTTTAAAGGTCCGTACCAATCCTGATTCCAAGGTTTGTTGATTGGGAAAATAGACTGAGTAGTATCAATACTTTTTGTGTAAGCAGATCTGTCAGCATTCAATTTATATGAAACTGTTGCTGAATCTTTCGGAAAAATACTTTCTTCCATACTTACCACGTTTGGTAAAGTTTTGATTTCAGCAGCCGTTTTATCTGTTAATCCCTGGAAAGCATATAAAAACCCTTTATCCGTCTGCATTTCTCTTACCGGTAAAAACCCGTAAGTATTATATAAAGCTGGAATATCTAATTGAGTTCCCGTATTCACTGTATAAGCGTGCTGAACTTCCTGATCTCCCAAAACAGTTTCAGGTTTTCCGTTTACGAAAAGTCTTCCGTTTCTCATTTCGAAAGTATCACCTGCTACAGCTACTAATCTCTTTACATAAGGATCTTTTCTGTCAATAGCTGTATGCACAGAATCACGAGGGTAATTGAAAACAACAACATCATTTTTCTGAGGCTTGCTAAACTGGAAAATTCTTTCGTAAGGAAGTTTGATTCCGTCCACATAAGATTTAGGATCATCTTTAGGATTTCCTTTTTCACCTGTATCCATGATTGTTCCCTGTAAGAAAGGAATTGCAACAGGACGCATTGGCAATCTGTAACCGTAGCTCCATTTATTTACGAAAAGGAAGTCACCAACAAGCAACGTTCTTTCCATAGATCCCGTCGGAATCCCGAAAGGCTGCGTTACAAAAACGTGGATAATGGTTGCAAAAACTACCGCGAAAGTAATAGACCCAACGAAAGTATCTTTCTTTTTTGAATTCTTCTCTTCATCTGTTAAGAAAAGATCGTTTGCATTTTCATCTTCTAACTCTACGTCTTTACCATAATTTACCGTTGCCATATAAATGAACGGAAGAATTACCGTAAGAAGCTGATCTTTAAAGAGAGTCTTCCCGAATTTTTTCATTAAATATAAATGAAAAACAGACATCATAATGGGTCCCACGATTGGCAAATACGATAAAATTGCCCACCATTTCGGATGTTTCGTCTCTTTTAAAATAATGAAATAATTGTAAAAAGGTATAAAAGCAAAAAGCGGATTATATCCTAATTTCTTGAACAGCTTCCAAGTTGAAGCCCCCATTAATACAGATAAAATGAGGACGTAGACTGTATAAGTTAAAAAATAGTTCATAAATTTTTGTGCCTAATCTATAATATGAATAATTGGTAATAAGCAATGAGTAATTTTTACTGCTTCCCATTGTTACCAATTAGTTTGCAATGTAGCGATTTTGTTACAAATTAAAGTCCCAAAACGTCTTTCATTCCGAAATTTCCTTTCTTTCCGATGATCCATTCTGCAGCAACCACAGCACCAAGTGCAAAACCGTTTCTGTTGTAGGCCGTGTGCTTGATCTCGATTTCATCTACTTCACTTCTGTAATAAACACTATGTGTACCAGGAACTTCATCTTCACGAATGGCAAAGATTCCCAATTGATTACCTTGAGTTTCGTCTAGTTTCCAAGCTTCAAATTTCGGATTATGTTTAAAAATTCCTTCTGCGATAGAAATTGCGGTTCCGCTTGGAGCATCCAGTTTATGGATGTGGTGAATTTCTTCCAACTGACAAGAATATTCATCCACATTTTTCATTAGATCAGCCAGTTTTTCGTTTAAAGCGAAAAATAAATTAACACCTAAACTAAAATTCGATCCATATAAAAATGCAGTTCCGTTATCCACTACGATTTGTTCTACTTCAGCTTTTCTTTCAAGCCAACCTGTTGTTCCACAGATCACAGGAACTTTATTTTCAAGACAAGCTTTTACATTTTCGTAAGCTACTTCCGGCAAAGAAAATTCGATGGCAACATCTGCACCGTTCAAATTTTCAGCAGTAGGAGTTTCTTTTAGTCGGGCAACCACTTCATGACCTCTCTTTGTGGCAATTTCATCAATAATTTTGCCCATTTTCCCGTATCCTACTAATGCTATTTTCATATTTTATTTATCTGCTTTTTAAACAGCTTATTTATTTAAAATTCTATTCTATTTTAACGCAAAGGTCGCGATGATTGGGAGAACAGAATTCATTATTAATTATTATTTATTAATTGTCTAGAATCTATAACTTAAACTTAAACCCGTTTTAGGAGGGTTAATCCCAAAATTATCCTGAATTACAGCAGGCGTTAGCGCAAGATCCGGATCATGACGACCTTCATAAAGATGAGCATCTACCACAGCATCCACAATATTCAGGATATAGATCAATCCTGTAATCGCAATGGCATAATCTCTTTGTCTTTTTGCTCTGTCCTGTGCATTTCCCAATGCTACTTTATCAAGATTCGGGTTACTGTCCACAAATTCATTGGGTGTACCGTTAAGCTTGGCAACGTAATATCCACGATATTTTTTATACTGATTATCATTCCAGATGGCAATTCCTGCTCCGACACCTACAGCACCCCAAACAATCGGAATTTTCCAGTATTTTTTATTATAATATTGTCCTAATCCCGGCAATACAGCAGAATATAAACCTGCTCTTGTAGGATTAAGCTTTGTGATTTTAGCTTTTTTCAGGGTTTTTGAATTCACCTTTTCAATATCCTGAACGATAGACGCTTCAGATTTTGTAGGCTTTTCCGCAGAGATACTGTCTTTCGGATGGTTTTCTACCCGAATAGTATCGTTGGGATTGACTTGTGAGTATGCCAACGCAAAAATACACAAGAAAAAAGTGAAAAGTAATTTCTTCATTTATTTAATATGAGATAAAATATATTCCAGCTCATCTTCATTTTTGAAGTCCAGAACAATTTTACCTTTTTTACCGTTTCCGGCCGTTTTGATTTCAACTTTTACATCTAAGATATCTGCAATCGTCTTCTGTGCTCTCTTATAATTGTTTGAAAGCTCAGCTTTTGCTCTTTTTGCAGCCGGTGATTTTGGATTTTTCAATGCAGTTGCCGCCTGCTCAGCCTGGCGCACATTCAGTTTTTCTTTAATGATAATATCAAATAAAACCTGCTGATGTTCTTCGCTTTCAAGGCTGATAATCGCTCTTCCGTGTCCAGCAGAAATTTCTCCGCTACGGATGGCATTCTGAATATCCGGACTTAACCTCAACAATCGAATAGAATTCGTAATGGTACTTCTGTCTTTTCCTACTCTCTGGCTAAGATTTTCCTGAGTTAAACCTACTTCATCCATCAGTCTTTGGTACGTTAATGCAATTTCTATCGCATCAAGATCCTCTCTCTGAATATTTTCAACAAGAGCCATTTCCAGCAGCTCCTGATCGTTTACCAAACGAATGTATGCCGGAATAGAAGTTAAACCTGCAATTTTTGTTGCTCTGAAACGTCTTTCCCCAGATATAATTTCGAATCTTTCTCCATCTTTTCTTAAAGTAATAGGCTGAATAACCCCTAAACTTCCGATAGATTTAGCAAGTTCGTTTAATGCTTTTTCGTCAAAATAAGTTCTTGGCTGAGCCGGATTCGGATAAATATCTTCAAGTGCAACCTCTACGATATTTCCCACAAATTTATCTGCCCCCTCATCAGTCGCTGAGTTGACAGATGCTTTGGATTCAGCACTTAAAATGGCACCCAAACCACGCCCCATAGCTCTTTTTTTGTCCTTCATAATATAATTGATAAGTGATACACTGTAAATGACTTAAAATCATTTTTCATGATACCTCTTTCTAAATTCTAATTTTTAATTCTTAACTAATTTCTCGTTCTTCAACAGCACTTCTTCTGCCAATTGGATATACTGCACAGCCCCTTTACTTTCTGCATCATAGTTCAAAATACTTTCTCCAAAACTTGGCGCTTCGCTTAATCTTACATTTCTGCTGATAATAGTTTCGAAAACCATTTCCGGGAAGTGAGAGTTTACTTCTTCTACCACTTGGTTAGACAATCTTAATCTGCTGTCGTACATCGTCAAAAGCAAACCTTCAATATCTAAATCTTTATTGTGAATCTTCTGAACGTTTTTAATCGTATTCAGCAATTTCCCAAGACCTTCCAAAGCAAAATATTCACATTGGATAGGAATAATCACAGAATCTGCCGCCGTAAGCGCATTTACAGTAATCAAACCTAAACTCGGTGCACAGTCGATAATGATATAGTCATAATCATCTCTAACGCTTTCTAATGCTTTTTTAAGCATATATTCACGGTTATCCTTATCTACAAGCTCGATCTCAGCTGCTACCAAATCAATATGAGAAGGTACAATATCCAAATTCGGAGTTGCCGTCTGCTTGATGCAGTTTCTGGTTTCTGCGCTGTGTTCCAACAAATTATAAGTGGAATACTGAACATTATCTACGCCTAGCCCAGACGTTGCATTTGCCTGAGGATCAGCATCTATAATTAGTATTTTTTTCTCCAATACTCCTAACGCCGCTGCAAGGTTTACAGCCGTTGTAGTTTTACCTACTCCTCCTTTTTGATTAGCGATACCTATAATTTTTGCCATGATTCGAACTTTAAGGCTCAAAAATACACATTTTTCCGTGCTCTTTATGAACGGATAAATCGAAATTTGAGTTAAAATATTGTTAACAAGCAATTTAAGAATAAAAAAAATTATCCACAAAAAAAATTCTTTGTGGATAACTATCAAAATTTATTTCACATTAATTATTCAAACTGCATAGAGATCGGAAATTTAAAATAGCTTCTTACCGATTCGCCTTGTTTATTTTTCCCTGGCTTCCATTTTCCTTTGTTCGAGATCGATTTAATCGTTCTCATCGCTTCACTGTTGAAATCTGCATCCGCACCATTGGCTTTGATTCCTGAAATCGTTCCGTCGATTTCTACAATAAATGTTACTGTAGTTTTCAATACATCGCCGTTTCCTTCAATTCCTGAACCATCAAAATTGTTCATTACTTTAGTTCTGAATGAATTAATACCGCCTTCAAAAGAAGCTTCAACGGCCAATTCGCTTCCGCCAACAATTGCGTTTTTATCAATTTTAGGAGGCTGCGCTACCGGAATTTGAGGAACCGCTGGTCCTGTTCCAATAGTTGGTGCTGGCGGAATGTAAATATCTTTTACAGGCTCTCCTTTGAAATTATTCGTTAAACCAGCCACCGCATCTTCAGGGATTTTTTCCACAGGTTTTTCAATCGCATCTTTAGTAGGCTCAGGAACAGAACTATCAAACTGCTTCACATTTGGAGGAGCAACAGGCTGAACCGGCTTTACTATTTCTTTTGGAGGATCTTTTTCCAAAGGAGTATCATCAATAATTACGGGACGATAAACAGGTTCTACGGTTACTCTCGCTTCCTCTTGTTCAAAAGCTGAAATTACGAATGGTGAAATTGAAATCGCTGCCAATAAACTTACTCCGATAAAAAGTGCTTTGGTTAAAATTTTGTCTGATTCGTTTCTTAAAACATAGGCACCATATTCTTTATTTCTGTGCTCAAATAAGATTTCATTAAAACGAAATTCCTGGTTTGTTTCTAGTTGTTTCATCACTATAAATATTTAAACTGTTAAAAAAAAATTGACTATTAACTCTGATAATAATCATCGATATTCGATGTTGTAAGTTCAAAATTATTGCCAATATTTTGTTAAAAACTCAATTTAAAGCACATTAACAACTGAATTTATAAATTTATGGGTAGGTTGAGAGGTAATTTTTTAAATTTATCATAATGGGAGTTTTTAAAAGATTAAATCTTTTGGTCTGGCATATAAAAAATTTTCAAATTTGATTTTCAGTAATTTTTTTAAACTCCAAGATCCTAAAGTTTTTATTTGAAATTCTTGTGAATATTTTTCATTCGAAAAAGCGTTTCACTCAAAAAGAGGAACATTGAATTTATCCTAGAAACTGGAATGACAAACGTTGAGATTATTTACGCTTTTAAATGGATGACTGCCACCCTAGCCCTGATTGAAGCATTTGTTTGAGCTCATTTTCTTTTGTTTCGGCGCGGCAGCTTCGCTGCCGCGCCGAAACAAAAGAAAATAGCGAGTGCGGAAAGCGGGAAATAGCTTCTTACTTATAGTTTGAGGGTCTGAAAGTTTGAGTGTCTGAGTAAGGGAGATTCTTCACTGCGCTATCGCTTCGTTCTGAATGACAAACTTTATGGATAATTTGAGATTGCTTTACTTCTACAAGCTCAGTACAGGTTACTATCATTCCTCGCAATCACAAAAAAAGAGACCATCAAAACTGACAGTCTCTTTTTAATTATTTAAAAATATTCCTTAGAATAATTCTTTTCTGATAATATTTTGGCTTCTTTCAGGACCAACAGATACTAAGTAAACGTTGATTCCTAAATACTTCTCGATAAACTCGATGTATTTCTGAGCGGTATCAGGAAGTTCATCGTAGCTTCTTGCTTTTGTGATGTCTTCTTTCCAACCTGGTAGATCTTGATAGATTGGTTCGTAGTTGTACAATTTCTCTGTTGAAGAAGTGAAATAATCGATGATTTTTCCGTCTTCAGTTTTGTAATGTGTAACTACTTTTAAGTTTTCAATTCCTGTAAGAACGTCTAATTTCGTAATTACTAAGTTATTGATTCCGTTAATCATACAAGCATGCTTCAAAGAAACAAGGTCTAACCAACCTGTTCTTCTTGGTCTCCCTGTCGTAGCTCCGAATTCACCACCGATTTGTCTGATGCTTTCTCCTAATTCGTTGTCTAATTCTGATGGGAAAGGTCCGTTTCCAACTCTTGTACAGTATGCTTTTGCCACACCGATCAAGTTTTGAAGTGATGTTGGAGGAACTCCTGCTCCTGAACAAACACCTCCTGTAGATGGAGAAGATGAAGTTACGTATGGATAAGTTCCGAAGTCGATATCAAGCATTAAAGCCTGTGCTCCTTCGAATAAAACGTTCTTACCGTCTCTGATGGCTTCGTTTAATTCCAGTTCCGTATCAACGATTCTGTCCTGAAGCTGTTTTCCGATTTCTAAATATTCGTTGTAAATTTCTTCAACGTCTAATGTCGGCTTTCCGTAATATTTTTCAAAAAGAGAATTCTTGATTTTTAAGTTTTTCTCGATTTTGTCTCTTAAGATTTCAGGATTCAGAAGGTCGATCATTCTGATACCAACTCTTGCAATTTTATCTTCATAGCAAGGTCCGATCCCTTTTTTCGTCGTTCCGATCTGCGTTCCTCCGTGTTCTTCTTCACGGTAAGTATCCAAAAGAATGTGGTAAGGCATGATAACATGCGCTCTTCTGCTGATGAAAATGTGATCTGTCTTCAAGCCTTTGCTTTCGATCTGATTCACCTCCTTAATGAAAGATTTAGGATTTACCACTACTCCGTTGGCAATGATACACTTCCCTTTGCACTGAAGAACTCCCGATGGAAGAAGGTGCAAAACGAATTTCTCTTCACCTACATAAACCGTGTGACCAGCGTTGTCCCCACCCTGGAAACGTACAACGTAATCCGATTTTGCCGATAAAACATCCGTGATTTTTCCTTTACCTTCATCTCCATACTGAAGACCTACAACTACGTAAGTTGACATATTTTACTTTTATTTTAGATTCATGCAAAATTACTTTTAAAAAATTGGGTGGGCAAATTTGTGGTGGATTTTATTTTTTGGGTGGGTGGAAATTATGTGGTTGGAGATTAACAATTCGTAAGAAAACTCTTAAATAATATTTATATTTGAATTGAAAAACAATAGCATGATAGAAAACTCGATTATTGGCTTTAACAGAATTTATTCTGATTATGAAAATTTAAACAAAAACATTTTACCAAAAGCTTTTGATGAAGAAGATGAAAATGAAAGAACAAATCTTTTACAATTCTATGATGATTTTATAAAGTTTGATGCAAAACTACGTTTAGGACTTGCAATTAACGAAATAAAGTTAACTAAAACATTTGTTGATGAAAAACAGGGAGATTTAAAACAATGTCATCTACTTCTTTATAAATTTTCAGATATTTGGTTTGCATATGAAGCTTTTTTTATCTTTCATCAAAAAGCACTAATGTTGGATTTATCCACTCGAAAAATTATATGGTTAAATGATTCTACCAATTCTGATTATTCAGAAACTGAAGAAATAACCAATTCATTAAGTATCACAAATCGAGAATTAAAGAATGAGTTTTATAATATTGATACAAGAACATCATTAAAAGATTATTTACAATATTGCGAGACATTAGCTAAAGGAGGACAAAAAACAAGATTAAATAATATATTAGACAAAATAATAGTTGACGAAAACATTCCAGATCTTTCTCATATTGACATATTAACTATAGCATATTCAATAAGAAATAATTTTGTTCATAATGGTGAAATTACAGTCTATCCTGAAAATTTGACATATTCTTTAAAGAAAAAATTATTATTAATATTATATAAATACCTTGTTGTAGTAACTATTAAATCAGCAACAATTACTATAGAAAAAAAGTTAAGTTAGGATTGATGTAACTTTCTTAACGACCTTCACAAAAAAAAACACTTAAAATAAAATGCAAGAAAACTCAAAAGATGAATATCTAAAAATAGCCAAAGAATATCTTTTAAATAAAATCGGAGATATTTTTGAAATAGACGATATCCATGAAACCGATGATACATTTTGCTTCCAGTATCAATCTAAAAAGTTTTTTGAAACATTAAGATTTGAAGACCAATTCGTTGGGCAAGGTCCTTTATTCATTTTAAAAAGAAGTAAAAAAATAATTTCCTATGGAAGTGCAACCGGAAGAAAGCCGGCTCTTATTTATATAATTAATCAATTGAATAAGGAAAGATTAATAAGGGTCTACTATAATAATTATGATGTGTGGGACGGAAAATATGATTTAATAATTAATAAAGTGGAAGATGAAGCATGTGGATTGGAAGATGTAATTATTGAAAACTTAGTCAGTGTTTTACTAAAACACAAAATCTGGAAAGCTAATCAATATGATAGTGATAATCCAAACGCCTATTACTATACTGAAGAAGAATTAAAGGAAACTTTAATAAAATCTCCATTAATATTAAAAAGACCTTTTTGCGAGAATTTAGAAGATCTTCTTGTGGACATTATTAATAAAGATATGTATCTTGATTGGACATTATCAGAAGCTAAATAATTATCATTCCGCAGAAACCTTTCGACAACTTAGATTCCTGCGGAATGACAAACAGTATGGATATTTTTATTATTCTTATTTCAATAAAACCTCACTCATAACCTTAATCTCCTCCAAAAACACCTCATCATGCGAAATCACCACCAAAGTTCCATGATAATCCTTAATAGAATTCGTCAGAATTTCCACGTTTTGGAGGTCTAAATTATTTGTCGGTTCATCGAGAATAATCATATCGGGCGCTTTGTTGCTGATGGAAAGTCCGCACAGAAGAAGTCGCAGGCGTTCTCCGCCACTTAGAACATCACACTTTTTGTTCCAGGCTTCCTTTCCGAATAAAAATCTTGACAATAAGGTTTTCACTTCAGATTCCAGCAACGCGTTATCGTTGAATTGTTGGGCAAAATCATAAACCGTCACATTTTTATCAATCAAAGAATATTCCTGATCAATATAAATCGTCTGAAAATCCGATCTCGAAATAGTTCCAACAGAAGGCTGCAAATCTCCCAACAAAAGCTTAATCAAAGTCGTTTTTCCCGAACCGTTCGAACCTTTAATCGAAATTCTATCACCACTTCGGATTTCAAGATTGAGGTTTTCTTTCCAAAGATTTTCTTCATCATATTTAAAATTAATTTTCTCTGCCGAAATCAAAATTTTCCCCGAATGCAGATTCGAATCATTAAAATTCACTTTCATCTGATCCGCATTTCTCACCGACGAACGCAAATCCCGCAAATCACCAGAAATATCATTAATTTTCTCGGCATGAACAGATTTTAATTTTGAAGAATTTTTCTCTGCATTATTCCGCAGGGTATTCATCATAATTCTCGCCACACCTGATTTTTCCTGTTTTCCTTTTCCCCGTGCATCGAGTTTTTGTTTTCGTTCGATCGTCTCTCTTTCCTTTTCTTTTGCCTTTTTCAGCGCCCGTTCTTTGGAATGAATATCGTTTTGTAAGGCTTCATTTTCAGTTTCTTTTTGTTCGGCATAAAAGTCATAATTTCCGCCATAGGTTGAAATTCCTTGATTGCTCAATTCAAAAATCGTATCGACCAAATTCAGTAAAGTTCGATCGTGACTGACGATCACAACAGTTGAATTCGTTTTTTCAATAAAATCATACAACAGATTCCGACCTTCCAGATCGAGATGATTTGTCGGCTCGTCCAGTAA
The DNA here is from genome assembly GCF_026540445.1 of Chryseobacterium sp. GM_Chr_2. Taxonomy (NCBI): domain Bacteria; kingdom Pseudomonadati; phylum Bacteroidota; class Flavobacteriia; order Flavobacteriales; family Weeksellaceae; genus Chryseobacterium; species Chryseobacterium sp. GM_Chr_2. The sequence goes on along the minus strand of NZ_JALNUD010000008.1, from coordinate 50,899 downwards.
AATAATTTCAGGCTGGTTAATTTGAATTCCGGCCAGAAAAACCTTTGTTTTTTGTCCGCCACTCAGGCTTTCCAATTTTTGATTTAAATCTAAATTTTCGAGTTTCCAATATTGTAAAGCATTTTGACAACGTTCTTCAATATCCCAATCGTCATTTAAAATTTCAAAATAGATTTCATCCACCTCCCCACTCGTAATTTTTTGGAGGGCATCCAGTTTTTTTTCGATTTTTAAACATTCTGCGACCGTCAGATCATTAAAATTTCCAAACATCTGAGGAACATAAAACAAATCACCCTGAATATTGATGCTACCTTCCAAAGGTTCAATTTCATTCGCCATGATTTTCAGCAAGGTAGATTTTCCCATGCCGTTGCTTCCGACCAAAGCCGATTTTGAGTGTGAAGGTATCGTTAAGTTGATAGAATTAAAAAGCAGATTCCCCGCAGGAAACCCAAAGGATATATTGTGTAAAAAAAACATAATTTCTTTCTATAGTTAAAGTTAAAACTGCAATAACTTCGCTCGTTATTGTCTATAAAATCTGAAAGAAATTGTATCCTACATCCTGATATTTTGGGTTTTGTGAATTGCAAAGATAGTGATTTTAAATATTTTTTTGGAGCTTTTCCCGCTTTCTTTTCAAAAAGGATTTTCACTGCAATCGGGGCTAGGAAAGCGAAACGTCTTAAATGATGATTGTCAATACTTGAATTATAAATTTTTCCAGAATAATATTAAAATTCACATTTGGCTATTCACTATTCACACTTTAACCACCCCGTCAAAAATTTCTTTGAAATTTTCGCCACACCTCCAAAGGAGGGGAATTCTTCAAGCTGTAATATCTTTGCTGAGTGAAACGCCTTTGCGAACGAAAAATATACACAATAATTTTTAACAAAACTTTATGGTCTTTGTGTTAAAAATAGATTCTTCACTGTGCTACGCTTCGTTCTGAATGACATACAGAAAAAACTTTCCAATACTAAAACTCTCAGATACTAATACTCTAAAAACCTAAAATACAAACCCAATCAAACTCATAAAAAACTTTCATCAAAAATCCTTAACTTTGCAGCCTACTAAAAATTTTTATGGAGAGTATTAAAGTTCACGACAAAACTTTTGTTCCTTATTTGGAGGACGCCGAAATTCAGGAGATTGTAAAAGCTACGGCTTTAAAAATTTATGAAGATTATAAGGATGAAGTGCCTGTTTTCATTGGGGTTTTGAACGGAGTGATCATGTTCTTCTCAGACCTTTTGAAGCATTATCCTGGAGAATGTGAGATTGCTTTCATTCAAATGAGCTCTTACGCAGGAACCGAATCTACGGGGATTGTTTACCAAAAAATGGAACTGACGAAAGACGTAAAAGACCGTCACATTATCTTGGTAGAAGATATCGTGGATACAGGAAATACTGTTGAAAGTCTTTTCAAATATTTTAACGAAACGCAACGTCCGAAATCTGTAAAAATAGCTTCATTCTTATTGAAACCTGAAGTGTATAAAAAAGATTTCCAGTTGGATTATATCGGAAAAGAAATTCCAAACAAATTTGTTCTAGGATACGGATTGGATTACGATGAGTTAGGAAGAAACCTACCAAATCTTTATCAATTAGAAGACGGACAAATCAACCATTAAACGCTGTTGGCTATTAGCTGATAGCTTTTAGCCCAAAAAGTAAAATAAAGAAATAAATTTAATAATAACTTAAAAACGCTAAAGGCTAAAAAAGCAGATCGGATAAAGGTAAAAAGCCAAAAGCCAGTTGCCAATTGCCAGAAGCAAAACAACATTATGATAAACATTGTTCTGTTCGGCCCTCCAGGAAGTGGAAAAGGAACTCAAGCGCAAAACTTAATCGAGAAATTTAATTTAAAGCAAATCTCAACAGGTGACCTTTTCAGATTCAACATGAAAAATGATACTGAGCTTGGGAAATTGGCTAAATCTTACATCGATAAAGGAGAATTGGTTCCGGATCAGGTAACGACAGATATGCTGATTGACGAAATCAGAAAACCGACCGATGCGGCAGGATTCATTTTCGACGGTTATCCAAGAACGGCTGTTCAGACAGAGGCTTTGGAGAAAATCGTAAAAGAAGAATTAAACGATGAGATCGACGTTTGCCTTTCTTTGGTAGTGGAAGATACTATTTTGGTTGAAAGACTATTAAAAAGAGGAGAAATCAGCGGAAGATCTGATGACAGCAATGTAGAAATCATTGAAAACAGAATAAAAGAATACTACGCAAAAACAGCAGAAGTTGCCGAATTGTATAAGCAACAAGGTAAATACGTAGAGATCAACGGTGTTGGAGACATCAACGAAATCTCTGAAAAACTTTTCGCTGAAGTAGAAAAAGTAAAATAGATTACAGTTGATAGTTGACAGTTGATAGTTGTCAGCAATCACAATCAACTGACAACCATTAACTGACAACTAAACTATATGTCAAATTTTGTAGATTACGTAAAGATTCATTGTAAAAGCGGTCACGGAGGTGCAGGTTCTGCCCATCTTCGCCGCGAAAAGTATATTCCTAAAGGTGGTCCTGATGGTGGAGACGGAGGTCGAGGCGGTCATATTATCATGAAAGGAAATGCTAATGAATGGACTTTACTTCCTCTTCGTTACACCCGTCACGTAAAAGCGGAACGTGGTGAAAACGGAGGAAAAAACCAGTTGACCGGAGCTTACGGAGCTGATGTTTATATTGAAGTTCCGATCGGGACTATCGCTAAAAATGAAGATGGAGAAATCATCGGCGAAATCATGGAAGACGGTCAGGAAATCATCCTGATGGAAGGAGGAATGGGCGGAAAAGGAAATGAATTCTTTAAATCTTCCACCAACCAGACTCCACGTTTTGCACAACCTGGAGGTGAAGGTCAAGAAGGTTACGTTGTTTTCGAGCTTAAAATTTTGGCTGATGTCGGTTTGGTGGGCTTCCCTAATGCCGGAAAATCTACGCTTTTAGCATCTGTTTCTGCGGCAAAACCAAAAATTGCCAACTACGCATTTACCACTTTAACTCCAAACTTAGGAATTGTTGATTACAGAAATTATAAGTCTTTTGTAATGGCAGATATTCCGGGAATTATTGAAGGTGCAGCGGAAGGTAAAGGTCTTGGTCACAGATTTTTAAGACATATTGAAAGAAATTCAATTTTATTATTTTTAATTCCGGCAGATTCTGAAGATCATTTCCAAGAGTTTAAAATTTTGGAAAATGAATTGAAAGAATATAATCCTGAATTGTTGGATAAAGATTTCATCGTTTCCGTTTCAAAATCTGATTTATTGGATGATGAATTAAAGAAAGAAATCTCCGCAGAATTCCCTGAAAATAAACAGCCTTTGTTTTTCTCAGGTGTTACAGGGGAAGGAACAATGGAATTGAAAGATGCCATCTGGAAACAGCTTCACGGATAAAATTTAGAACAATTTTTTCAAAATATAAATCCGTCTCATTATTTGAGACGGATTTTTTATTTAAATTATTTTGTACAAATTAAAACTTTTTCATTCTGAGAAAAACCATAGTAATCATCTTTCGAAAACGTTCTTACAACCACATTAAAACCAACTTCTTTTAAACGGGATTCCAAACCTTTCACAGAATAAATTCTCACATGATCTTCCTGTCCGAAATGTTTCAGTCTTTCCTCTTCCGTTGTGATTGAATAATCTTCGTAAATTTCACCATCTTTAAAAGGAGTCTGAATAAGAGCCTTTCCACCAGTTTTTAGCACTCTGTGCAATTCACTCATTGCTTTTTTATCATCAATAATATGTTCTAAAATGTGATAACAAACAATCAAGTCAAAAGTTTCTTGTTCAGCATCAATATTGGTAATGTCATATCGATAATCAGCAATAAAATCACTTCCAAAATCGGTTGCGAAATAACGAAGATCATTTTTCTTTTTCCACTTTTTATACAGCATTCGGAAAGGAGAAAAATCTAAAAAAATAGTATCTTTTTTTATAAACTCTTCGTTCAGCAATTTATACAATCGGCGAGCTCTGGAAATACTTCCGCAAATAGGACAAATTAAATCGCCATTTTCTAATTGGGCAAAACTTTTCAAATTCGTCTCACAAATATTACATTGATGATCTTTCCCTTTATAAAAAGGAATTAAAAGCTTTCTGAATCTTTCTTCATTTTCAATAAGCGCTTTTTGAGGAATGATATTTTTAGCGACAGATTTTAAAAAATTGTACATATTAGATGTGTAGAATTACAATCTTCAAAATAACAAAAATTTATCCTAAATGTCTTTTCCAATATTAAATTTATTCTGAAACTTTTATTAACAAAGGATTTGGAACAATTATTGAAAGACAAGATTCAAATTTAAACTATGAAATATTTACTAGGTCTTTGCGCTTTTATTTTTTTATTTTCATGTAATTCTCAGAATATGAAATCAAAATATTCTAAAATAGAATATGAAGCAACACCGTGTTTCGGATTTTGTCCAGTTTTTAAAATGACTATTAATCCAGACAGAACAGCCGTTTTCGAAGCAGAACATTTTAATTTTAATGATAAACCCTCAAAAGACGAATTTTCTAAACCTAGAGAAGGAACTTTTAAAGGAACCATTAAAGAAGCAGATTATAATAAATTAATCGCTTTATTGGATGGTTTAGATGTAAAAAATTTAAATGATAAATATGGTGAAAAGAATATTACTGATCTTCCGACATCTTATTTAAGAGTAAATTTTGCAGATGGAGGTTCTAAAAATGTAGAAGATTATGGGAAACGCGGAAGTGAAAAACTTTCAGCAGTTTACAAATTTTTCGAAGAATTGAGAAAAAATCAACAATGGACAAAAGTGAATTAATTCGCTTAAAAATATTTACGCTACCTTTGCAAACATAATTCCTTCATTTTGAAGGAATTTTTACTTTAATTATAAAAACAATTCATTTGAATTTTACAGATTTAAACTTAATAGAGCCTATTGCAAAAGCAATTCAGGAACAAGGATATACCAACCCAACGCCCATTCAGGAAAAATCGATCCCTGAAATTGTACAGGGTAAAGACTTTTTGGGATGCGCCCAAACAGGAACAGGAAAAACGGCGGCTTTTGCCATTCCTATTCTACAGAACCTTTCTAAAAATAAAACGTCAAACAGAAATATTAAGGCATTAATATTAACTCCAACAAGAGAATTGGCGATACAAATTGAAGAAAACATTCAGGCTTACGGAAAATATTTACCTTTAAAACATTTGGTGATTTTTGGTGGTGTAAAACCCGGAAATCAGGAAGCTGCTTTGAGAAAAGGAGTTGATATTTTGGTAGCAACGCCAGGAAGGTTATTAGATTTTATTTCACAAGGGATCATCAGCTTAAAAAATCTTGAAATTTTCGTTTTAGATGAAGCCGACAGAATGCTTGATATGGGTTTTGTACATGATGTGAAAAGAATTATCAAACTTTTACCTCAAAGAAGACAGACTTTGTTTTTCTCTGCAACAATGCCTGCTGAAATTCAAAAATTAGCGAATTCTATCTTAAATAATCCTGTAAAAGTAGAAGTTACGCCAGTGTCTTCGACCGCAGAAACGATCAATCAATCCGTTTATTTTGTACAGAGAGAAGACAAACTGAACCTTTTGGCTCATATTTTAAAAAATGATATTGCGGAATCTGTTTTGGTATTTTCAAGAACGAAACACGGCGCCGATAAAATTGCAAAAAAACTTCAGAAAGACGGAATTTCTACAGAAGCCATTCACGGAAATAAATCTCAAAATGCCCGTCAGAATGCTTTAAACAATTTTAAATCAGGCAAAACAAGAGTTCTTGTAGCGACTGATATTGCAGCAAGAGGAATTGATATTGATGAATTGAAATTCGTTATCAATTTTGAGCTTTCAGACGTTTCTGAAACCTATGTTCACCGAATCGGAAGAACGGGAAGAGCGGGCGCAGAAGGAAACTCAATCTCTTTTGTGGATGGTTTAGATTTATTAAACCTAAAAAATACAGAAAAACTGATCGGAATGAAAATTCCTATTGTGAAAGATCATCCTTTCCATACAGATAATCTTGTGGCTCAGAAAAGGGACTCTAATAATAAACCTGTTTCTGCAGGTTCTGAAAGACCAAAATCACAAAGACCGGGTTCTTCTTCAAGAGGAGGAAATAAAAAGCCCACTTCGGCAGGAGCTTCGGTTGGTTTTAAAAAGCCTAAGAATAAAAATTTCACGAGAAAGAAATAAAGAAAGCCTTCCGATTGGGAAGGCTTTTATTTTAAATTTTAACGAACATTTTCTTCGCATTTTCCGTGGTGATTCTATCAATTTCAGAGAAATCAACTTGGTAAATATCAACCAACTTTCCGGCAACCAAATCAAGATATGAACTTTCGTTTCTTTTTCCTCTGTGTGGAACTGGCGCCAAATAAGGTGAATCTGTTTCCAAGACGATTTTATCTAAAGGAATTTCATTCAAAAACTGATCGATCTTACCATTTTTAAACGTCACTACTCCACCGATTCCTAAAATGAAATTAAGATCAATGGCGCGCTTAGCCTGTTCTAAATTCCCTGAAAAGCAATGGAAAATCCCTCTTAATTTTGGATATTTTTTTCTTTCCAATACTTCAAAAGTTTCATCAAAACTTTCTCTCGTGTGGATCACGATGGGTAAATCCATTTCAATTGCCCAATCGATCTGCTGTTCAAAAGCTTTTACCTGAATATCCAACGTTGTTTTATCCCAATACAAATCGATCCCGATTTCTCCAATCGCGGGGAAAGCTCTTTGATCCAAATAATTTTTAACGATTTCCAGTTCTTTTTCCCAGCTTTCAGGTTTTACATAACAAGGATGTAAACCCATCATTGAAAAAATTTGGTTCGGATATTCTGCTTCTAACTGCAACATTTTTTCGTGAGATTCTGAATCAATAGCAGGGAGATAAAACTCTGTAATTCCTTTATCTAAAGCCCTTTGAATTGCTTCTTTCCTGTCTTCATTAAATTCTTCTGCGTATAAATGAGTATGTGTATCAATCATTTTTTTTTACATTTTTAATAGATCTTCGTAAGGATTTTCCAAACCCAGCAATATTCCAAAAGCAGGTTCTGTTTTGATTCCTTTTTTCTTTAATTCTATTATTTTTTGTTTAAAATCTTCTCCTTTTTCTTGTAATATTTTGTGCTCGGCAATCATGTGGCGATAAGCATTTTGCTCAATAGTCGGTTTATTTTGTCCGAAAATCTCGATGGGAAAATCCTCCAATATAAAATTTATTGTAATGCATTTTTCACCGTTGATAATTGGATATTCAACTTTAACGTCTGCATCATTGGGAATAAATTTGCTGAACATTAAATCATCCAAAAAATCTTCTTCAAATCTGAAATCAACTTCAAAAATAATATCCAGATCGCTTCCTTCAACATCAATTTCAATAGGAATTGTTCCTGCCAAGATTGGAGAATAAAACTTTAACTTCTCAAATAACCGATGTTTATTCAGAAGTGAATAAGCTCTTCTTTGTCTGTCATTTCCTACTTTTAAATAATCAAGTTTTGTAAAATCAATCATTCCAACTCATAACATTAAACATTGAACTTTAAACCTTAAATATCGAATGCTTTACTTTCTTTTGCTGAACTTCAATTCTTTGACTTAATTTTTCTCTAAACTCAATATATTTAGGATCTTTTTCGTCGTCAGTTCGGTGTTCTAAAGCTGTATGAATTTTAAAATTTTCCTTAATAAACTCTTTTGTTTCATCTGAAAAATAAGCTTCCCCGAATTTATCAAATATATAATTAACCGCCTGATTATTAGGATGAATCATATCTTCTTTATAAAAACGATAATCGCGAAGATCATCCATTAATATTTCATAAATCGGAAGGTAATGGCAGTAATCTAAACCATCAATCATTTCGTGGATAGAAGTAATTAATTTAGACTTACTCAACTGATTTTCAACCATTCCGTCTTTTGTATGACGAACTGGCGAAACTGTAAATAAAATCTGAACATCATCAACACAAATATCCTTCAAATTCAGAATCGTATTATAGATAGCTTCAGATATTTCCTGATAGCTCAGCAGTCTTTTTTCGAAAAATTTTTGCGGAATCTTGTGACAATTGGCCACCAATTTTTGTTTCGGAACAAATTCGTAAATAAATGAACTCCCGTATGTGATAATTACCCAATTGGTTTCCTGAAGAAACTGATTTCCTTCAACAATTTTAGTATTAATCTTTTCTAAAGTCTGGTGAAGGTATCGGGTATCAAAACTGGTATGATGATCCAAAGAAATAAATTCATCATTAAAAGTAATTAGTTCTTCTTCTTCATAAAACTCTGAATCATGAAGCCTTTTAATGGAATTATTGATCGAAAACGGGTTAAAAATAGTCCCAAATGGATTGTTTACCGACTGAAGCTGTCCCTGCAAGAACAAATCTGACATTTCTGACGCAAAACAGGAACCTATTGAAAATATTTTATCCTCAACATCTATCTTCTTCTTCGATTCTTTTATATCAACTTCTGTCCTGAATTTCATTGTATAGGTATGAGATTGCAGTTTATAGGTTGCAGGTAAACTGCGATCTGCGACCTATAAACTGCGACCTAATTTAGCTTTCTCTTCTCAATAAATAGTTTGCCAATTCTGCAAACGGTTTTTTCTTTTCTTCCGGAATATCAATTTTCTGAAGATAGCTTTGTCCGATCTCGTTGTGTTTTTCGATCAAACGCAATGCTTTCTCGTCAACTTTTGTTCTTCTGAAGATCTTTTCAACGTTATATACTTTATCGATATTATCGGTTTTTTTAGAATACCAATAATCCAGCTCTTTTAATTCTTCTTCTGTTGCATATTCTCTTGCCAAAAGGTAAAGAACCGTCTTTTTATTTTCATAAATATCTCCAGCGTGCTTTTTACCAAACTGCGACTGATCTCCGAATACATCCAAATAATCATCCATAATCTGGAATGCAATCCCGATGTGTTTTCCAAAGTTGAAAATAGCTTTAGCATCTTTGAAATCTGCTTTTGCAATCATTGCCCCGATTTCAAATGACGAAGCACTTAAAACACCAGTTTTATAAGTAATCATTCTGATATAATCATCAAAAGTTACGTTATCCTGAGTTTCAAAATTGATATCATATTGCTGACCTTCACACAGAAGTAACCCTGTATGCGTGAAAATTCTGATACATGCTTTGAAAATTTCAGGTTCAAGATCTTCGAAAAATTTGTAAGCTTTCAACATTAATCCGTCTCCTGAAAGAATACCTACATTGATGCCATGTAATGTATGAATCGTTGGCTTATTTCTTCTTAAAGGCGCTTCATCCATAATATCATCATGGATCAGTGTGAAGTTATGGAAAAATTCAATCGCCAAAGCAGGTTTGATTGCCTGTTTCAAATCGCCACCAAAAAGATCGCAAGCCATTAAAACCATAATCGGACGAAGACGCTTTCCACCATGGGAAATAATGTAGTTCATCGGATCATAAAGCTCCGTCGGTTTGTCTTTAAAAGTATATTTATTAATGGCGTCAGCAACAATCTGTTGGTATCTGTCTAAAAATTCCATAAATTCTAATAGTTTTAACAAAAATACAATTTTTAAAGTCTTAATAAAATAAAAATCATCACCGTTTTATAAAACAACGAATTGAATTTTGTCATTGACAATTCATTACTTTTAATTTATCCCACAATATTCAAGTCATAACTGAAATCATCATAGCCCCGATTGCAACGACATCCTTTTTGGTTGCGGCGAAGCGAAGCGGAGCCGTAACCAAAAAGATACAGTGAAAAGCGGGAAATTGCTCCTAAAAACAATTCGACAATGTCAAATAATCTAATATTCATTTTTCGAAACAAAAAAGCTTCACCCAAAATGAGCAAAGCTTTTATATTATTTAAAATTTATGTTTTAAGAGAAAAATGTCACCAAGAGGTAAGTAATTCCTGCAACAATAGCCGAAATAGGAATGGTAAGAACCCAAGCCCAAAGAAGACTTACTGTGATTCCCCATCTTACGGCAGAAATTCTTTTCGTAAGACCTACCCCGATGATAGAACCTGTAATGGTGTGTGTTGTAGAAACTGGGATACCAAAATGATCGGTAATGAATAGCGTGATCGCTCCCGCAGTTTCAGCACTTACCCCTTCTAATGAAGTTACTTTTGTAATTTTAGTACCCATTGTTTTGATGATCTTCCAACCCCCACTCATTGTTCCTAAACCAATCGCTAAGAACGATACCAAAGGAACCCAGATATAATGCTGTGCAAAATAATCGAAACGATCAGCAGAAGCTACGTTCAAATATTCTGCATCCTGAAGAATGCTAACATGATAATAAATCACTGCTGCCCCAATAATACCCATTACTTTCTGAGCATCGTTCAAACCGTGACCTAAACTGAACAACGCCGAAGAAGCCAACTGCAATCTCTTGAATGACTGATCTGCCTTGTGTGGGTTTGATCTTTTATAAAGATGAACAATGATTAATGTAATGATAATTGAAATAATCATCCCTATGATCGGCGCCATGAAAATGAACAGGAAAATAGGAATTACTTTATCAAACTTCACAACACTTTGCGTGGTTACCTGATGAGCAGCTTCTTTCAACGTAGCCCAAGTTCCTAACGCAGGTTGCGCCGCAGCTACATCATGATAATCCATCATAAAAGCGTGCATAAGCGCTGCTCCTAAAAATCCACCAATCAAAGTGTGAGATGAAGATGAAGGAATACCAAACCACCAAGTCAATAAATTCCATGCGATGGCCGCAACCAAACCAGAAAATATTACTTCAAGGTTGATAAAATTTTCATTAACTGTCTTGGCAATCGTATTACCAATTTTAAACTCTCCAATAATATACGCAGCGATAAAGAAAGCTGCAAAATTCCAAAGTGCTGCCCAAAGAACGGCCTGGAACGGAGTTAAAACTTTTGTAGAAACAATAGTCGCAATTGAGTTGGCTGCATCGTGAAAACCATTAATGTAATCAAAGATCAAAGCCAAAGCAATAATAACTATAAGTAAAATCGGAAATTCCATTGTTTAATTATAATTATTAAATTAAGCGTATTTAATCATGATGTTCTCAATTGTATTGGCAACATCTTCAGCCTTGTCGGTTACTACTTCAAGATAATTAAGTACAGATGAAATTTTAATAATGTTGATCGCATCGTTTGTTTCGAACAATTCTACCATAGAATTTGAAAGAAGGTCGTCTGCAATGTTTTCAATAGAATTTACTTTAATACAAGCTTCTTTTACCTGCTCCATGTTTTTAAAACCTTTAAGATTTTTCATTGCATTCTGAATTTCAAGACATGCTTTGTGGATTAGTAAAGAGAAATCTGAATACGCCTTCATTTCAGGCGACTTGTAAAGGAAGATATATTTTGTAGATGCGTAGATATAATCTGCGATATCATCTAAACCTGTTGCCAACGTGTGGATGTCTTCTCTATCGAAAGGAGTGATGAAGTTTTTCCCCAATTCTACGAAGATCTCGTGAGTGAGCTCATCATTTTTATGCTCATAATCGCTCATCTTTTTCAACATAGAATCATCATTAAGATCGAAATCTTTAATTCCGTGATTGAATTCCTCAGACATTGCTACCAGGTTTTCTGTTACTTTTTCGAAAAGCACAAAGAAGATTTTATCTTTCGGTTGAAAAGCGTGGAAAATATTACCAATTCCCATTGTAAAGTTTTTATAATTTTGACTGCAAATTTCCTAAAAAACCATCTTACCTGAAACTATATAACATTAAGTTTTGTTAACATTGGATTCACACTTCATTAGTATACAAAAAAACCGGCATTAAAGCCGGTTTATATATTTGAAAATGAGTTTAGTTAGCCTCTTCAGCCCTCATATCTTTACCTCTGAATTTCATTGATTGAATGTTGCTCAAAAGATCTCCTTTGAACGATTTTTCAACCTCGAAGAAAGAGAATTTCTCTAAAATTTCGATATCTCCGATTTCAGCTCTTTTCTTCGTCTTACCGTTTGATGTAGCTTTATTGATTATATCTAAAACATCCAGCTTCTTCAATTGATCTTTTTTACCAAGATTAAAGAAGAATCTTACCATGTTTTCATTTTTTCTTCTTGGTTTTCCACCACGCTCTCTTCTGTCTCCTCTCTCGCCTCTCTCACCTCTATCGCGGTCTCTACCTCTGTCACGATCTCTTCTGTCTCTTCTTCCGCCATCATCATCTCTGCTGCTTAGCTTCTGTTCTACAAGATCATGCCTGTCTTTATAATAAGCTGCCAAATCCTTCAATTGGAACTGAAGTAACTTGTGAACCAATTCTTCTTTTGTAAACGCTGAAAGATCAGGAATTAAAGCATCATCAAATGCAAAGAAATCTTCATGCTCTTCAAATAAGCTATCAAAAACACCACCTACCTGAGCTTTGATAACCTCTTCTCCTGTTGGGATTTTAGCTTCATTGATCTCAATTTTGGTAACTGATTTTATTTGTTTTAATTTTCTGCTTTCTTCAGGCTTAATTAAAGCAATTGAAACACCGTCTTTTCCTGCTCTACCCGTTCTACCACTTCTGTGAACGAATACTTCCGGATCATCAGGTAAAGAATAGTGAATAACGTGAGTCAGAGAGTTTACATCCAATCCTCTTGCTGCAACGTCTGTTGCTACCAAAATATCGATGTTTTTCAACCTGAACTTCTTCATTACCGTATCTCTCTGAGCCTGAGAAAGATCACCATGAAGTGCATCTGCTGCATAACCATTCTGCATCAAGAAATCAGCAACTTCCTGAGTTTCCATTCTTGTTCTACAGAAAATGATTGAATATTGATTCGGGTTAGAATCGATCAATCTCTTCAAAGCTTCTTTTTTCTGACGGTATCCTGCCACATAATATTCATGCTTAATGTTCTTTTTAACCTCGTTAATAGAACCTACAGAAATTCTGTGTGGTTTTGTCAAATAATTCTTAGAAATTCTTTCCACCTCTTTACTCATCGTAGCCGAGAATAAGAAAGTTTGTTTCGTTTCAGGAGTTTCGCTCAAAATTGTTTCCAATTCGTCTTTGAAACCCATTGAAAGCATTTCATCAGCTTCGTCTAAAACCAACCAATGAATTGCCGAAAAGTCTAGCGCTTTTCTGTTAATTAAATCAATCACTCTACCCGGAGTTCCCACAATAATTTGCGGCTTATCCTTCAAAGATCTGATTTGCTCCATAATACTGCTTCCACCATAAACTGCTGTCGTTTTGATGTCTTTCATGTATTTAGAGTAATTTTTAATGTCTTTTGTAATCTGAAGACATAATTCTCGTGTCGGACAAAGCACCAATAATTGGATTTTGCGACTCGTCTCGTCAATCATATCCAAAATCGGAAGCGAAAACGCTGCTGTTTTGCCTGTCCCTGTTTGCGCAAGTGCGATTAGATCGCGAATATCTGAAAGAATAAAAGGGATAGTCTGTTTTTGGATTTCTGTCGGGCTTTCGTAACCCAGTTCGCCAATTGCCTTTAGAATGTCAGGACTTAAATTGGTTTCCGTAAATAAATTCATTAAATATTTTAAAATTTTTGCAAAGATACAATTATTATTTGGATTTCTTTTTAACTATTATTACAGAAACAATAATTTAATATTCAAAACCCACAAGCCTTTTATAATTTCCGCAGAAAAACGATATTTTTTTTATTTTTATTTTAATAAAAGTTGAAACATCAAATTGTTATTGATTTCATCAATTTTCACATCTATTATTAGAAATAATTAAAAATATTATCGCTTAAAGTATACAGACTTTTATTTAATTTTGATGTTAAATAATAAAATATGTCCGCTACCCTATCACCAAAAACTTTTGATTTCCTAAAGAAACTTACCAAAAATAATAACAGAGAATGGTTCAACGAAAATAAAAACCTTTATCTGGAATCTCAGCAAAATGTAATCTCTTTTCTGGAAGATTTAATTAATGAAATGGCTGATTTCGATGAAGATTTAAGAAAAATAGATGCCAAGAAATCTTTGTTCAGAATTTATCGTGACACAAGATTCTCTAAAGATAAAATTCCTTACAAAACCAATTTCGGAGCTTCTTTGGGAATGGGAAAAGGAAGCCAGAAAGGCGGATATTACCTTCATTTAGAACCTGGAAAATCATTTATCGCAGGAGGAATTTACATGCCGGAATCTTCTGTATTAAAAGAATTGAGAAAAGAAATTTCTTTATACGGAGACGATTTTATTAAAATTTTAAACAATAAAGAGTTCAAAAAACATTTTCCAGAATTAGATCAGGCAGATAAATTAAAAAAAGTTCCTCAGGGATTTGAAAAAGAAGATACAATGGCAGAATATTTAAAACTGAAAAACTTTATTGTTGTTTACAATCTGAAAGATGAAGAAATTTTAAATGAAAGTTCAATTAAAAATTTAACTAAACTCTTTAAATTAATGAAACCATTTAATGATTTTCTTAACACTCCATTCTTATAACAACTATTAATACGGTAAAAATCAATTTTAAAAAAAATTCAACGATTAAGTTTTTAAACTGAAAATCAACCCATTAGATTTCGCTTCTTTTAACATTAGTTTAACATTTTTGATTATCTTTGCTGATCGTTAAAAAATCCAGGGATGTCTTTATACCAAAAAATTGCAGAAAAGCTACAGTACATCAGTCCTAGTTTTTACAAAAAAAGATATTTTAAAAGCTTAAATAATCTTACAAAGGACAATTTTTCTAAACGTAATGTAGAACCTGAATTGGTATGGATAAAGGAATTTCTGCCAAAAAATGCAGTAATTTTTGACATCGGTGCAAACGTGGGAACATTTTTGTATCAGCTGGAAAATAAATTGGTCAGTGACAATATTTACGCTTTTGAGCCTAATAAAAAGCTGTACCGAAGATTAAAAAGGCTTTTTCCGACGATGAGGGTTTTGCCTTTGGCACTTTCTGACGAAAATACGACCGCTGAGTTTAAAGTTCCCGTCATCAACGGGAAAATGATCGCTTCAAGAGGTACGCTAAACACCACCTACAAGGAAAAAGGCGAAGAAAAAAGCTACACCGAAAAGGTAAAAGTGATAAAACTGGATGAATGGGCAGCGATTGAGCATTTCACAAGACTGGATTTCATCAAAATAGATGTTGAAGGCAACGAAATGAAAACATTGAACGGCGCAAAAAAGATCATTCAACAATTTCTACCGACCTTAATGGTAGAAATGGAACAAAGACACCATGAAACTCCGATCTGGAATGAGATTTCCGAAGTAGAATCCTGGGGATATGATGCAAAATATCTCAACAGGCACACTTTTGGGCTTGAAAAGCTAACAGAAGAAATTCTTATAAAAAACACAAACGACGAAAAAAATAAAACCGAGTACATAAACAACATTATTTTTATACCTAAATAACAATTAAAACTAAAATATGAGCGTAGTTGCAAGACAAGGATTCAAATATTCCATCATCGGTTATATTGGTTTTTTGTTAGGTACCATTTCGGCGATTTTTATTTTCCCGAATGACTTTGAATTTTACGGAAAACTACGTTATATTTTGCCTACCGCAGAAATGTTGGTTCCATTTGTGGTGCTAGGTGTTTCTTATTCTAATGTGAAATTTTTTCATAAAGTAGATCAGGATGGTAAAAAGCAGAATATGCTCTCCCTTTCTTTAATGGCTATTTTAATTAATTTCATTGTTTTTACATTGGTATTTTTCGTTCTTCCTTTTTTCTTTCCAAAATTTAAAAATTTGGAAGCCTGGAAAATCAAAGAACTGATTCTACCTTTAATTTTAATTTTATCCTTCTGTGCTATTTTTAATAAATACACATCCAACTATAAAAGAATCGTTGTTTCTAATATTTTCGATAATCTTTTTCCGAAAATTGCCAATCTTGGAGCATTTTGTTTATTCTTTTACTTTGCCTTGTCGCAACAGCTGGCATTTACTTTTTTCTTCGGAATGTTTTCATTAATGCTTTTTGGATACATTTATTATACGAATAAGCTTGAAAAAATTCAGTTAGATTTCAGTACAGATTATTTTAAAAAAGATGGTTTCTGGAAAGAATTTTTCAATTATAGTTTCTTTGGGTTTTTAGGAACATTTGGAAATTATTTAGCCATCAATAGCTTTATGATTGGTGAATTCTTAGGAATGGAGGAAAACGGAATTTATGCTGTTTTATACGCTTTGATCTCTTTAATCTCAATTCCACAATTAGGATTATTCAATATTTCAGCACCAATTATTAGCAAAACGCTAGCCGACGGCGATATGGAAGAACTGGATAGATTTCATAAAAAAACGTCTTTAACTTTATATTTTTTAGGAGCAGTTCTTTTTTCATGCATCATGGTAGGATTTCCTTTTCTGACGCAGTTTATGCCTAAAAATGGTGTTATGCTGAGAGAATACGAACCTGTGGTTTGGATTTGGGGATCTGCCGTATTGATCGATCTTGCGACAGGATTCAACGGAAATATTATCTCGCTTTCAAAATATTACCGATTCAATATTCTGGTCATGCTTTTATTGGCAGGATTAACGATTGGCCTTAACTACTATTTCATTAAAAATACCGACCTTAAATTGATTGGAATTGCCTTGTCTACAGCGATTTCATTAACCACTTATAACGTCATTAAAATTGCTTTCAATTACTTTATATTTAAAGTTTCACCGTTGACGATTGAGATGATTTTCGTGTCGATTATCTGTACTTTGGCGATCACGGTGGCGATTGTACTTCCGACATTTAACAACAATTTTATTAACCTGCTTTACAAGCCATCGGTTGTTTTAATCCTTATTTACATTGGAAATTATTTCACAAAAGTATTCCCAATTGAGGATTATCTGAATATGAAATTCATTAAAAGTGTATTGAAATTTAAGTAGAAATTAGCTGATTCAGAACATTTTCTAATTTTTGTTGAACCGTATTTTTATTATAATCCGTTTGAAAATCAAAACGAGTTTGCTTCAGCGTTTGGAATTGCTCAAGAATGTCCTGTTTTTCAGGAATAATAAAATCTAATTTTGAAGAATAATTAGCAGGAAAAACAGCCGGTTTTCCATATTTAATCGTGTCTCCCAGATTACCCGTCATTTTCGTTTTTCCGTAAATTTCCTTCTGGCTAAAAAACATTGTCTCCTCTTGAATCGGACACCATAAAACATCTGCATTTTGCATCCAACTGTCAAAGTCTTCAGGCGAAACACGCTCGGAAAAATATTGAATAGAAATATATTCTACGCTACGTTCCAAATTAATAAGTTCCGTAAGTTTATTTCCGACAGCTTTTCCTAAAAAAATAAATTGAAGTAATTTAATTTTTGATTCTCCTTCTTTGATATTCTTTTCTAATTCTTTAATCTTATTAAAAACAGAATAATAATCCCTTCTTTTTTGTGAAACCCCTCCAGGAATAACAATTGTCAGAATATTACTTTCTGAGAAAGCATTGTTTTTTGAATAAAAAATAGGTAGAAATCGATATGAATCAGATGACAATTCTTCATCTAAAACTAAGAGATTTTTAGCCTTCTCATAAGCTTTGGAAGTATTAAAAAGTCCTTCTTTCCACCATAATTTTAAACGATAAATAAGATCTTCTTTGAAAATATTTTTAATTAAATCTAGCTTTGAAATTTTAGTAAAATTAATATTATGAACAATAAAAGTAGTATTATATTTTTCGGCAATAGTCTGAAAAGTATTAAAATAGCGATGAACAGTTCCTACAATAATAAGATCATATTTTTTCATCTTTAACTGTTCTAAAATCATAGAACTATCCGATAAAAATACAGATTCATCGTAATCATTAATCTGATTTTTTATCTTTTTTGAAAAATAATAATCTACCGAAAATTCCGTTGAATCTTTCATAATTTCTAAGAAACTCTGGGCAATTTCAGCATGGGTATCAATTTCTATGTAGGCTATTTTTTTCAATTCTATTTTTAAGCACTAATTACACAAATATTTTCACAAATGGCACGAATCATTATATTTTCAGCCATTTATTTTCTCGCATCTTTCATCGTTGGTTGTTGTAATGATAGGATTATCATCCTATCCTACTCTAAATCGTCCCTTCGGGACTTATAGGATATTTTCACAAATGAAATAAACAATTACATTTTCAGCCATTTCTTTTTCAGCATTTTCCAGCGTTGATCGTTGATGACTTTTCTTTCCTGTTCAGAAATTTTTAATTCTAATTTTTGAGAGCAACAATTCTCGTACGATTTTATGATTTGGAAGAAAAAAGAAACTGATTTACTTTTCATTGCCTCTTTTGCGGAAGCAACATACGCTAAGAATCTTCTTAATCCTAGAAAGTAGAAATATCTTCCGTAATAATCCGAAGCTTTTACCGTGTAATCGGCACCTTTTACTTTAATTAACTTCACGTGTAATTCAGGTAAAACAACTTCTTTCCAGCCTAAATTTTCAAGCAAAATAGAATCGATATTATCCCAGCCCAAAGTTTCCCGTAAACCGCTAATCGCTTCAAAACATTCCTTTCGATATGCCTTCATCGGACCTCTCACATGATGTTTGTTGGAATTTCCTTCATACACCCATTCGCCATTTTTTTCAATATATAACAATCCGCCAACCAAACCGTAAGTTGGATTATTTTGAAAAGCATTTTGTACAGACTGAAGATAATTTTCGGAAAGAATAATGTCAGCATCAAACTTACAAATGATGTCAAAATCATTTATATTTTGAGTTTTTAAGCCATTTTTAAAAGCATTTACCACTTTTGAACCAGGCTGGTGCGCTGATTTTTGAAGGTTAATGGTTTCAAAACGAGAATCTCTGTCGGTGAAACCTTTAATAACCTCCGCCGTTTTGTCTGTAGAACCGTCATTTACCACCACGACTTTAAAATCTTTAAAATTTTGACGTTCTAAAGATTCTAAAGTAAACGGCAGATTATCCTCCTCATTATGAGCCGGAATTATGATTAAAAATCTCACTTTTTAATTTTCAAATTAACTTCAAATAAAAATTCAGGTTCATTTAAACTCTGAAATTTTTTCGTTTTAAAATCTCCTTTCATGAAAACTGCACACAAAGAATTTTGAACGTGATACAAATTTTTATGAAAATTGTTCGGCATTCCATCTAAAATTCCCTGAAAAACTTCATATCGTATTTTTTCAGGATTAAAAGCGTAATCATGCCATACAACGATAGAATTTTCATGAATTAAATTGCCAAAAACCTTTTTGGTATCATTTTTTACCATTTCGTAAGAATGATCGCCATCGATGAAAATAAGATCGTATTTTTTATCTAAACCTTTAAAATCAAAAGCCTTTGAATTTCCTTCTAAATGAAGAATACTAGGATTTTTTCTAGAAACAATGCCGTGAAGTTCGGCATATTTTTTATCAATTCCTAAAGCAATGATCTCTTCTTTTGAAAGATTAAGCGTTGTACAGTCATCAATCACTTTTGCGACATTCCACACACTTTCTCCTCGCCAGGTTCCGATTTCGAAATAACTTTTCTTCCCTTTTGCCAAGGTTTTCAGCAGTGCCAAATCTGTCGGCAGAGAAGCTCCATCCAAAAAGCAAATGTCAATAGATTCATCAAAATCTTCGCTCAAATCTAATAGACTAATTTGAGGAAGCGTTTCTAAATGCGGATATTTTTTAAGAAATTCTTTTTTTCTGACTTCTTTGTCGTTCAGTACTAAATTCAGCAGACTAGGTTCTTGTGCTATATTTTGAAGTGCCTGAACTGTTTTTTTGATTTTACTCACAGAATATTATTTACTATGTGGTTTCAACATATTTTTCGGATCAAGGATCTCATCCAGCTTTTCCTGAGAAAGAATTCCTTTTTCCAACACTAAATTATAAACACTTGTTCCCGTTGCCAAAGCCTCTTTAGCAATAGCAGTCGACTGTTTATAACCGATGTACGGATTAAGCGCCGTAACGATCCCGATGCTGTGTTTTACCATATTTAAACAAACCTCTTTGTTAGCCGTAATTCCAACCACGCATTTATCGCGAAGGGTATCCAAGGCGTTACAAAGGAAATTGATATTTTCCATGATAGCGTGAGAAAGTACCGGCTCCATCACGTTAAGCTGTAATTGTCCGGCTTCGGCAGCGAAAGTTACCGTTAAATCATTTCCTATCACTTTAAAACATACCTGATTCACCACTTCCGGAATCACAGGATTTACTTTCCCGGGCATAATTGAAGATCCCGGCTGCATCGGAGGTAAATTGATTTCAAAAAGGCCTGCTCTAGGTCCTGACGAAAGCAATCTCAGATCATTACAAATCTTTGATAATTTCACGGCAAGACGCTTCATCGCAGAAGAATAAATAACGTAAGAACCTGTATCTGGAGTTGCTTCCACCAAATCGGGTGCAGAAACTACAGGAAAACCAGTCAGTTCCGCCAAATTTTTAGCACAAAGCGCAGCATAACCGATCGGAGCGTTTAATCCTGTCCCGATGGCAGTTGCGCCCATATTTACCTCAACAAAAAGATTGGCGTTATTATTTAATTTAGAAATATCTTCTTCCAAAGTCGCCGCATACGCTTCAAATTCCTGACCTAAAGTCATTGGAACTGCATCCTGAAGCTGCGTTCTTCCCATTTTTATAACATCATGAAACTCTCTTCCTTTTGCACGGAAAGCATCTACAATACTTTCTAATCTTTGAGCCAAACCAACATTCATGTGCAATAATCCCATCTTAATCGCGGTAGGATACGCATCGTTGGTCGACTGTGAAAGATTGATATGATCGTTTGGCGAGCAGAATTCGTACTCCCCTTTATTTTTACCTAATTTTTCTAAAACAATGTTAGCGATTACCTCATTTGCATTCATATTGATTGAAGTTCCCGCTCCTCCCTGAATCATATCAACAGGAAATTCTTCATGAAATTTACCTTCGATAATTTCATTACAAGCTTCAGCAATTTTGAAATACAAATTTTCATCAAGCAAACCTAATTCATAATTGGTTTTCGCTGCTGCTTTTTTCACAAAAGCCAATCCTTTGATAAAATCCGGATACGAAGACAAAAGCTGCCCCGAAATCTTGAAATTATTGATTGCTCTTTGTGTCTGAACTCCATAATATGCATTTAAAGGAACTTCTAATTCCCCCAGCAAGTCACTCTCTTTTCTGAAATTTTCCATTACAGATAATGTTAATTTTTTTGTGGCTTAAAGATAGCAAAAACGCATCTTATCGATGCGCTTTAAAATTATTTATTTTGTAGAATATTTTAGATTCAAAGCTTGTAATATAGACCATGTTTCAGCATCCATAATTCCGTCATAGTTTTGCGGACGGAAATGATATTGGAAGGCTTCAATGGTCTTCTTGGTCGCATCATCCCATTTTCCGCTTAAATCAAGTCCGTACCCAAATTTCTGCAATTGGGTCTGCACACTATAGATAAATGTTGGGTCGATATATTTCGTCTGAAAATCTGTGGAAGTAGCTAAATCATAATAATTCTGTTTAGCAGCCTGATCGTACCACATCCCAATTTGATATTCATCATACAATTTTTTCCAAGGAAACATTGGTCCAGGATCCTGTTTTCTCGTTGGAGCAATATCCGAATGTGCCAATACATTGGTCGCCGGAATTTGATATCTCGTAATAATATCTTTAGCTAAAGCCGCTACTTTTTTTACCTGAGCATCATCAAAAGTTGCAAAAACTTTTTTACCCGTCGCATCCGAAGTATAACCTGCATTTACAATTTCAATCCCAATCGATGTATCGTTAAGATTTTTATCAGTTCTCCAAGTGCTTACTCCTGCATGATAAGAGCGCTTGTTTTCGTCTACTAATTGATAGATTTCGTTATCTCCCGTATTATTTACAAGATAATGGGCACTTACATTTTGCTGAGTAAGAACTGTGATCGATTTATCATCCGGTAAAGCGGTATAATGAAGAATCAGATATTTTTGTCTGAAATTCTGTGCAATTGCCGGAAAATAGGTTTTCACCACCTTATATCCTGCAGGTTTTGCCGAAACGATGGAACCGTAACTTGCGGTATTATCATTTTTAGTTGGATCTGCGATATTGGTAGTAAAAAATTCTACTCCGTGGTCAGATGTAATTTGAGGTTTTGGTTTTTCAGGAGTCTGAGGTTTTACCGGAGTTTTTGCCTGTGATACTGGGGTCTTCGGCTTGTATGAACTTTTTTTTACATTTTGTTGAGAAGTACATGAAAAAACAAAAGTACTTAATCCGATGATATATAATGTCTTACGCATTGATCTATTTTTTTAATCATTTATCCCATCAAAAATACGCAAAATTTTCTTGAAAAATATTTGGTAAATAAAGAAATCTGTTCTATATTTGCACTCGCAATAACGGAACAACGATCATTAAAAAATAAGATAAACAGGAGGGTTGCCGGAGTGGTTAACGGAGCAGTTTGCTAAACTGTCGACGCGAAAGTGTCGCAAGGGTTCGAATCCCTTACCCTCCGCTTTTTCTATATATCTTTCGGGGCGTAGCGTAGTCCGGTCATCGCGCCTGGTTTGGGACCAGGAGGTCGCAGGTTCGAATCCTGCCGCCCCGACACAATAGCTTTTATTTATTATAATAACAAGCGAGAATCAAAACCCAAAATGGGTGCGTAGCTCAGCTGGATAGAGCATCTGCCTTCTAAGCAGACGGTCAAAGGTTCGAATCCTTTCGCGCTCACATAAAACTCACAATTTTTATTGTGAGTTTTTTTTGTTTTTAGATTAAAATTTTTCTTCTAAAGAAATTTCGAAATAACGTATTAAGTACAAAATTTGAGGACTATTAAGTTTTTGTCCAAAAAGATGGAGTTATTTTCTTAATTCTATGATCAAAGAATAACTGCGCTGCATTTAGCCACAAATTGCTCAAACTTTCGATTTGTATTTTTCATAATTGGTCCGTGTCCGAAACAAATAATAGAAGGGCTAAGCTTTGCTAATTTTTGGAGTGATTTGACATTTTCCTGCTGATCCGAGGTGAATATTTTTGGAGGAAGCCTCAAACCGGTTGCCGTTGTGAGCAAGTTCATATTTGTTGCCACATCACCAATGATCAGCACACCATCTCGCTCGCGGAACAAAGAAATATGACCAGTTGAATGTCCAGGAGTTTCTATTACCTGAAAGTTACCTATCATATCATTTTCAACGATTGTATGTTTAACTTTATGTCCCTGACCTGCCCAATACTTCTGTTGAAACTTTGCTACCCAATGTTCTGGAGTTGGATAGTCCTTAGTGACCATACCAGTTTCAGTTCTAAAAACTTCATCTGGATGACAAAGCAAAGGGATCGCAAATTCACCACATATCTGATCGCTACAGCCCTGGTGATCTGCATGTGCATGCGTAAGTATATGTTGATAAACAGGAATTTTCTGAAGTACTTTCTTCACCTTGGTATATGAACTGCGTATTCCAGAATCTACCAATACACCTTCGATAATATAACAGTTGATACTGTTTCGTGGCATAAGTGGGATTTGGAATACTTCGGGAGCAACTTGATGTAGCATTATTTTTTTATGCAAATCTACCTTACTAATCTGTATCACATAAGGACATTTGTCCTATAAAACTTTAGGTTTATGTATTTGGCTCTTTATTCTTGTAAGCGATCGTTGAGCAACACCAAGGTATGATGCCAAATCCTGAGTCGTTATACGCTGAATCAACATCGGTTCATTAGACAGAATATGGAGGTATTTATCCAAAGTTGATTTATTATTGTAATTCAGCAGATAGAGCTCCTTTTGACTATATTCCCATTCCATTATTGACTTTATAATTACATTCCAAGCGGGCATCTTACTTAGGAGAAGCTGATAATCCGAATGGTTTATACTGTAAATTACACAATCTTCTATAGCTTTGATGCTCCTTTTAGATTTTTCCTGTTTTACAAACTCTGGAAATGAAGTAGCAAATTCGTTTTCAAACTTGAAGCAAGTTATATTTTCTTTTCCATCTTTATCCAAAGCATACGCTTTTACAGCGCCGCTAGCAATAAACCCATGAAAACAGAGTTTATCCTCCTGAATAAAAAAATCACCTTTTTTTAAACTAATCTGTTGGAAGAATTGCATAGAAAAATCGATTTCCTCAGCCGGTAAACCTTTTGAGAACAGGAAATTTTCAAATACGTCAGCCATTTTACAATTTTTTATTCTTATATTTCTTCTTAACCGACTATTGATTACATATCAAATTCGGCATTCAAATCTAACAATTCTACGAATTAAAAGAAGTATTAAGATTCAATAAAAATTTCAAATCTTTGAACTTTAGTTTTATTGAAAAGAATTAATCTAGCATTCTATTTCTAAGCCCCCTTATTCTCTCTATATACAACTTTATTCAGGAAGAAGTAAAATACATCATTTCTTATTTTAATTACGCTGTGATTACCATTCAATTTTACTAATTCTTTTTGAAGATTTTCTCCAATATTTTCAATTCCATTTTTATTGAAATTATTATTTGAATGATGATCTAAGTTTTGATGTTTTCTGTTTTTGTTTTCGGAAAATTTTCACAGAGCTTTGTTCATGTAAAAATTAGAGATAAATGAAATCATTAGCAGCAATAACAACAAAAGAAAAATTTTCTTTTTCATTTAAATTTCATCTAAAATAATGGTTATTAATCAGGTAAAGGTAATAAAAAAGTACGTCGAAAAAATTAATCAAAATTTATTACAATTTTATTTTCATAATTCAAAAAAACGTTATACATTTGCAACCACAAAAAACAAGGTAATTCTTGTTAAAAAGATGACCTCAATCGGGGCGTAGCGTAGTCCGGTCATCGCGCCTGGTTTGGGACCAGGAGGTCGCAGGTTCGAATCCTGCCGCCCCGACAATTTTAGGGTGCGTAGCTCAGCTGGATAGAGCATCTGCCTTCTAAGCAGACGGTCAAAGGTTCGAATCCTTTCGCGCTCACATAAAACTCACAATTTTTATTGTGAGTTTTTTTGTTTTATATTAGCAAGATGTGCTATTGCTATATTCTTTATTCCAATCAGTTAGACAAATATTATATTGGTCATTCTTCTGAAAGTCTACAAGAGAGATTAAGAAAACATCTTTCAAACCATACCGGATTTACTTCAAAAACCAAAGACTGGTTTATTATTTACTTTGAAAGCTTCAACTCAAAATCCGAAGCATACAAAAGAGAACTTGAGATCAAAGGATGGAAAAGCAAAATAAGAATTCAAAAACTTATTCGCGAAGCTGACAAATAGAGCATCCCGATTTATTAATCGGGACGGTCAAAGGTTCGAATCCTTTCGCGCTCACTTAAACTCACAACTTCTGTTGTGAGTTTTTTGTTTTTTCACTTTGAATTTCTATTTCAAAAGATGTTTAAAATGGATGATGAGTTACAAAAGTTAGGGACTATCCACAAAGTTTGTCATCCCCGTAGGGATCTAAGCATAGTATAAGAAAACAAAACTAAAGCAATTGTTAATTTTCTCTTTAACGCTATCGATCGCTAAGACTTTACATCCCGTTACACCTATTTTCGGTCGCAATGGCGTTCTACTCAGCAAATGATAGCAATATTTAGCTGGTTTAACTATAAAAATTAAAAGCCTTACACTCTGAACACAAAGCCCACAAAGTTTTATGGTTATGATAAGTTTTAAGTTTCACAAAACGAAGTTTCGCCGATTCAGATTAAATCAATTTTATAATTTAGGCAAAGCCGTTCCACTTATAAAAGATAATAAAAGCTGATCTATTTTAAGTTTTGAGACTGAGGCTTTAAAATTTTATCGGTTCACTTTCAAACGCGGGAACATTTTAATTTTATTTGTCATCGCGGTAGACATCTAAGCATAATATTAGAGAATAGAAAAGAAAGATTCTTGTTTAGATCTTTACAGGATGACAAAATTGATGGTTCTTTCCAACTACTTAAATAAGTGACCTCAACCCTAGCCCCGATTGCAATGAAAATCCCGCAATGGAGCGGCGGAAAGAAGTGGAGCCGCGCAATGAGGAATTGTAATGGAAAGCGGGAAATAGCTCCAAAAAACTATAAAAAAACCACCGTAAATATACAGTGGTTTTCAGATTTAAAGTAAATATTATTTCAGCTTATATGAATTTCCGTCCCAAAGATAGATTTTCGAGGCTTTTTTCTTCTTTTCTCGGTCTTTATCATCTTTTTCTATTTCTTCCATTTTAAAGATGAATGCGTTCGGAATTCCGCCTTTATCGTTCGGAAAAACGAATTCTTCGGAGTGATAGTATACATCGGCATCTCCAACGTTCATCAGTTGCGGCAGAGCGATCAGTTTTTCATCCTTAAATAAAACATATTGATCATAGCTTGCAATTCCGCATGCTTCGCCGGAAACCATCGCTTTTAAAGTCAATTCTACATTTTGCAGTTTATGATTACTTTCGATATTAAACGTTCCATAACTCAAACTTTCCGCAGAACCAGTATCAAAAGCGACCTCATCGATCAACGTATTTCCTTCTACCACTTTTATGGCAGCGATATTTTGCGCATTAATGATTTGCGGATATTCTTTATCTTTTTTGTTGATTGTTTTCGTTAAACCAAACAGAAAATCATAGCCATTTTTATTTCGGTAGCCTACACAAAGATTTCCGCCCCAAACGTATCCTTCAGAAGTTTTATCGTCTTTTTGGTAAGAGATTTTATACCAATTGGCTCTTCTTTCACCCAATTTCAGAATCGTTTCATCTTGTTTAAGAATTAAAACCTGCTGATTGGTTTGCAGCGAATCTAAAATCTGAGCATTTATGTTGGGAAATTGTCGAATTCTCGTCCAGTCGGTGAATATTTTCTGCGTTTTATTTTCTTGAAAGTTAAAAATACCGTTTGCATATTCTATTTCTTCTTCCTGTGCAGAAAAAATCTGGACAATGAATAAAAATAAAACCGTAAATAAAGTTTTCATATTAATATTTTGCAGTGTTTTTTTATTTTTCAAGTAATAAACTTACCCATTCTTCACGTTGAAGTTTTTTGGTAAGCGTTAAATTATTCTCTTTACAAACTTCCAAAATATCATCAACATCAAAGAAGCACAATCCTGAAAGTAATAATTTTCCGCCATCATTTAATACGGAAACATACGTCGGAATATCTGAAATTAAAATATTTCTATTGATGTTCGCTAAAATAATATCGTAATTTTCTTTGCCTAAATTATCTGCAGTTCCTTGTTCGATGTCTAATTCTACATTGTTTCTTACTGCATTTTCTTTTGAGTTTTCAACCGACCATTCGTCAATATCGATCGCTTTTGTATCTCCGGCTCCGATTTGTTTTGCATAAATCGCCAATACCGACGTTCCGCAACCCATATCCAATACTTTTTTGCCATTGAAATCAATATCCATCATTTGTTGGATCATTAAATGTGTTGTCGGGTGATGCCCGGTTCCGAAAGACATTTTTGGCTGAATGATAATTTCATGCATTCCGGGAACAGATTCATGGAATTCTGCACGAATAAGAACTTTATCATCAATATTAATAGGTTCGAAATTCTTTTCCCATTCTTCGTTCCAGTTGATATTTGGCATTTCTTCGAAAGTATATTCGATTTTTACTTCTTCATTCTTAAAAAGGGGCAATGCTTTCAACGCTTCTTCATTAAATAATTGGGTCTGAATATATCCTAAAATACCATCAATTTCTTCTGTAAAACTGTCGAAACCTATTTCGATAAGTTCTGCCATTAATATTTCGTTCCACGGCTGAAGCGGAGAAATCTTGAAATTGAATTCTAAATAATTTTGCATGTGAATAATTTGTTGCAAAAATAAAGAAATAACCTCAGAATCTTATCTTAATTGAAGATGATTGATCGTAGGATCAGTCTAAAAAATGGGCTGTCTTAGATAAACTCACCACTTCCCTAGCCCAGATTGAGCGGCATGTTTGAGCTCTTTTTAGATTCGGTTTCGGCGCGGCAGCTTCGCTGCCGCGCCGAAACCGAATGGAAAAAAGCGAGTAGCGAAAGCTGGAAATAGCTCCTAAAAAAATGACGGATAATCCTTCGGCAGGCTCAGGAGGACAGCATTGAAAGTTATTTTTTTAATTAATTTTTTTTCAACCACAAAAAAGCCCCGAATTAAAATTCAGGGCTGGAATATTTTTTTTAAATGCTTTTGCGATTATCTTTCATCATCGTTGTCGTCTTCATCATCGAAAGCATCGTCGTTGTAATCATCGTCATCATCGTCATCGAAATTATCATCATCTTCATCCGAGAAATTGTTGCTTCCTCCGAAATCGTCTTCGAAGCTGAAATCATCATCCATCAAAGGCATTGCAGATTTCTTTTTAGATCCTCCTGCGCTTCCGTTTTTACTTGGCGCTTTCAACGGAACGTTTCCAAATCTGTAAACTGTGATCGGATAATTAACACCTTTTGTTTCGTCAATAACCTCCACCAATTCACAGAAAAATTCCCAAAGGTCAAGAAGCCCGTACTGGAACTGAGCCTTATCTCCCGCATTCTCAAAAGCCTCATCTATGTAAACATCCGACATAATCTCGCCATCACCATCGTCACTCATATCTTCCAACGGAACACTTTTTACTATTGTTCCATCTTCTTCCAGTAAGTTAAAAGTAGAAAGCTCGTCTCCCTGCAAGCTGAATGCACTTTTAATACCTAAATGTAAGTTCCATAGCGTCTGTTTTCCTTTAACTTCGATATCACGGAAAATATCTTCTTTCGCATCTAATATTACGCGGATTTTGTAAACCATATCAGTTTTTAAATTACTTTTTTTGCCTTTATTATTATGATAAATCTCTATTGCAAATATAAAATAAATGACATGTGACAAAAAAATATTTCAGGATTTTTTAAAATATTTTTTTTTCTTACATTTTGCAAAAATTATTTACTTTTTTCCAGCATGAAACTAAACTTGGTTCCTTCAAGGTAAACACTCTCTACGGTAATGTTTTCGTTGTGAGCCTCAAGAATATGCTTTACGATCGCCAATCCTAGTCCAGAACCGCCTTCTCTTCTGCTTCGGCTGGTTTCCACTCGGTAAAATCTTTCGAAAATTCTTGGTAAACTTTCGGATTTTATTCCCATTCCGTTGTCTATGACCTCTATCAACACTTTATTTTTCAGAACGCTTGTTTTTACCACTACTTTAGCTTCCTGACGGTTGGCGTAATGAATAGCGTTCGAAATTAAATTAATAAAAACCTGCGACATTTTTTGTTTATCGGCATCTACAAATATTTGCGGCTGCAAGGTCTGTATCTGCAACGTTGCATTGTGCTTCTCTGCTTCCAAATCGAGAAGGTCGAAGATTTCTTTGATTAACAGATTAACATCAAATCTGGAAACGGTAAGATTAATTTCGCCCGCTTCAAGCCTGTTGATCATATCTAAATCTGTAACGATAGCAATTAATCTTTCCACAGATTTATCAATTCTCTCAAGATATTTGTCGCGAATCGTAAGATTATCAACTCCGCCATCTCTCAACGTTTCAACATATCCTTGAATAGAAAATAAAGGTGTTTTCAACTCATGAGAAACGTTTCCGATGTATTCTTTTCGGTAGCTTTCCATTTCCTTCATCATGTCAATTTCGGTGACTTTTTGCTGATTTAGATCGGAAAATCTTTCTCCCAATTCTTTAATGGTAATATTTTCGTGATTATCGTTTACGATTTCCTGAGGTAAAAGCTGCGAAAGACCGCGAACCTGCTTTTTACCGTAATAATTAAACAATAATTCCAGAACAACGTAATTGATCACGAAAATCACAAGAAGGCAGATAAACAAGCCTATTTTAAAGAATGGGGTACTGTAATAGATATCTTTTAGTGAATCAAAAATAATCACTAAAAGAAACATCACCAATGTCAGAAGACAAGAGGCGATGAGGGTGAGTCTGTAAAATTTCAATTTTACAACGTTTTTTATTGGTTGATGTAAATTTAACGAAATTGAGTATTAAACAATAAGTTTATACCCAATTCCTTTTAATGTCTGAATGGTATTGATACCAAGCTTTTCTCTTAATCTTCTGATGTGAACATCTATGGTTCTTTCTCCCACGATAACATCGTTCCCCCAAACTTTTTCCAGAATTTCTTCTCTTTTGAAAACTTTTTCAGTGTTTGAAGCTAAAAGATACAACAGATCAAATTCTTTTTTGGGAAGTAAAAACTGCTGCCCCGCCTTTGATACTCTAAAGTTGTCTTTGTCAATCACTAAATCGCCGATCTCTATTAATTTAGCATTATCAGAAACCTGAGAGGTTAATTGTAACAACGCATTAACTTTAGAAATAAGAATTTTTGGTTTGATCAGTTTTACGATATAGTCATTCGCACCTGCCTGGAAACCTGCCAATTGTGAAAATTCTTCGCTTCTTGCAGAAAGGAAAACGATTAATGTTTTCTGAAGTTCTTTAATCTTACGGAGTTCCTGGCATGTTTCGATACCGTCTTTTTCCGGCATCATGACATCTAATAAAATAAGATCAGGGACAATTTCTTTGGCTTTATCTATACCTTCGTTACCGTTTGTGGCTGTATAAATGTCGTAGCCTTCTTTTTCTAAATTGTAAGACAGAATCTCTAAAATATCCAGTTCATCGTCTATTAAGAGGATTTTCTTTTGGTTCATTTTTAATTTTTACTAGGTCAAAGTTAATAATATTTTAATCACAGTTTAACAAAAGCATTATCGTTCACATAAAGTTAACAATAATATCCCTTTCTTAATATTTAGTTAAAAAAAAATTAAAATTTACTAAACCATTTACCCCGTCAATCTTTTATTCCTTTGCACCGAAAGAATCTAGTAAGATAAAGTAAAATGAAAAAACAACTCCACAAGAGCATTATGCTACTTGCCTTGTTTTCTGCCAGCTACGCATTCGCGCAAAGCCAGGTTTTAGAAGGTAGGGTATTGGATGAGAAGGATAATACTCCTATCGAAGGGGTAAAAGTAAAGGTAAATGATCAGGAAGTAACGACTGACATTTCCGGAAACTACTCTCTCAGCCTTCCTCCCGGCACCAACTATATTATCACAGTAACTTCCAACGGATACAACAGAAAAGAGATCAGCGAGGTTGTGGTAAAAAGTGATGCTAATACTCATCTTGATATCGTTTTAGACAAGCCATCTACGAAGGAAAAACAAATCGAGGGGGTTGTTATCAGATCTAATGCAAGAAAAGAAACCATCGCATCTACCATCGGTTTGCAGAGAAATGCAGGTGTAGTTTCGCAGGTTATCGGTGTTGAAGCCATCAAAAGAAGTCCGGATAGAAACACGGGAGAAGTTCTGAAAAGAGTTTCGGGGGTGAGTTTATTCGACGGAAAATATATTGTGGTAAGAGGTTTATCAGACCGTTACAATCAGGCTATGTTGAACGGTATTCAGCTATCGAGTACAGAGCCGGATAGAAAAACGTTCTCTTTCGATCTTTTCCCTGCAAACGTAATTGAAACGCTTGTTATCAACAAAACTTTTATTCCCGAGTACAGTGGAGAATGGGGAGGTGGATTGATCCAGGTAAATACAAAAGATATTCCTAATAAAAACTTTTTCAATCTTCAGGTAGGCGTTGGTGGAAACTCTATCACAATGGGACAGGAGTTCCGCATGCAGAAAGGCGGAAAATGGGATTTCTTAGGAATTGATGACGGATACAGAAAACTTCCTACAGGTATGCCTGCAAAAAATGATTTCACACTTTTGGATGATGCTGCTAAAACAGCAATCGGGCAGAAATATGTGAAAAATTTAGGCTACAATACGATAGGATTCCCTGAAAATTTAAGCTTACAATTAGACGGAGGTTTCAATACAAAGGTTTTTGGAAAAGATTTAGGCGTAATCGCTGTTTTAAACTATTCCAACAACAAAAGAAGAACAGAATCTAAAAACAGCTTTTTCACCATCAATGGAGAACAGGCAGATACCAACTTTGATTATTTTACTGAAAAATATCAAAACGATGTTATTTTAGGAGGTTTATTAAATCTTACGTTAAAACTAAATAACAACAATAAAATTTCCCTGAAAAACATCATTACCAACAATACGGTAAACCACATGTCTTTCAGAACAGGAAAAGATTTTGAATTTGATCCAATTAACGGGACAAATATCATGGCGAGAGAAATTGGATTTAAAGAAACAACTTTCTACAATTCTACGCTAAACGGAACACATAAAATAGACGCTCTTGGAGGTCTTACGGTTAACTGGTACGGAAGTTTCGGTATCCTGGATCAGTACATTCCATTATTGCAGCGCTTACAGTATAACGAATATCCGAACTTACCGGGAAGCCCTTATTTAGCACTAATTTCTAACGGTCTTTCTCAAAAATCAGGAAGTATATTCTACTCTACTCTTAGCGATTATCTATACAACGCAGGTGGAGATGTTTCTAAAACTTTCGAAATGTTTGGTCAAAAGCAGACCGTAAAAGGTGGATATTTATTCCAGGTGAAAGACAGAATTTATAACTCAAGACCCTTCTCTGTAAGATTAGCAGGATATAACCAGGGATTACTTTCTCAGCCTTTTGAATCCATCTTTAATGCTGAAAACTTTGGAACAGACGGAACTAAATTTACGTTCGACGAAATTGGAGGAAACCAGTACAGATATATTGCCAACACTATTCTAAACGCAGGATATTTACAGTTCGACAACAACTTTACACCTTGGTTCAGAGCAGTTTGGGGATTAAGAGTTGAAAACTTCGACCAATTGGTAGGAAGCGTAAGAAGAAGCGACGACCGTTTTGTAAACACTCGTGTAACCGACTTTTTACCAGCGTTGAACATGACATTTAAGCTTACCAATAACATGAACTTACGTGTTGCCGGTTCGCAAACTGTGGTAAGACCAGAATTTAGAGAAGTTTCGCCTTTAGCATATTACGATTTCGATTTAGGAGCTACTGTTATCGGTAATAAATTTATCGAAAGAACAAAGATCACAAACGCAGATTTACGTTGGGAGTGGTATCCTAGAAACGGAGAAATCCTTTCCGTGGCTGGTTTCTATAAAAACTTCAAAAACCCGATCGAATTATACTTCAACCAATCTGGGGTAGGAACAAGTAACACATTCAACTATCTGAATGTTGATAAAGCTGATGCTTACGGTTTGGAGCTTGAATTCAGAAAGAAACTTGATTTCATGAGCGCGCTTAAGAACTTCACATTGGGAGGTAACTTCGCTTTAATTAAAAATAAAGTGTCTGATAAAGAAACGAATATCGACAGACCAATGCAGGGGCAGTCTCCTTACACAATTAACCTAAGTCTTCAGTATGATACTGAAAAATCTGGATGGAGCTCTACGGTACTTTTCAACATGATCGGAAGAAGAATTCTTTATGTAGGAAACGATCAGGTTCCGCCAATCTGGGAAAACCCAAGACCACTTCTTGATTTCCAGGTGGCTAAAAAAATCTGGCAGAATAAAGGAGAAATTAAACTTAACGTTTCAGATATCCTAAACCGTCGCGCTAAGTTTTACCATGACCTGAACAACAACAAAAAATATGACAGTTCAGATGCGCTTGCTATAGACAGATTAACGGGAACAAACATCAGTTTAACGCTTGGATATAGCTTTTAATTAAAAATAAATCAAAATCTAATAAAAAAAATAAGTCTTTATAACATGAAAAAATTTGTTTTATACTCTTTAATGCTAGGTACTTTAGTAACAACAGTTACCGCATGTAGAAATATAGAAGAAGATGGACAAACTATTATAGAAAATGGTGGTTCAGGAAATGGAAGTACTGAAAACTTGATTCTTTCAGGAAAAATCACTTCAAATCTTACACTTAAAGCTAATAATATTTATAAGCTAAGAGGATTGGTATATGTAACAAACGGAGCAACTTTAACCATCGAGCCAGGAACTAAAATCGTTGGTGAGGCTGACAAAAACGGTTCTTTAATTATCACTAGAGGAAGTAAAATCATGGCAGAAGGTACTGCTACCAACCCGATTATCTTTACCTCTGAAAAACCAAGTCCGAAACGAGGTGACTGGGCAGGTTTGGTAATCTTGGGAGCTGCTCCTACTAACGCTTCTTTCAACAACCAGGCTGGTGTTGGAGAAATCGAAGGAGGTATCAACAACAGTGAAGGTTTAGGTCTTTATGGAGGTACAAATGCTGACGATAACAGCGGTATTCTTAAATATGTAAGAGTAGAATATGCAGGATATGCATTTTTACCAGACAAGGAGGTTAACGGTATTACTTTCGGAGGTGTAGGTAGAGGAACTACAGTAGATTATGTAGAAGTTGCTTATGCTAATGATGATAGCTTCGAGTGGTTCGGGGGTACAGTAAACTGTTCTCACCTTATTTCTTACAAAGGTCTTGATGATGATTTTGATACTGATAACGGTTTCTCAGGAAAAATTCAGTTCGGTATTGCCGTAAGAGATGCTCAGGTTGCTGACGTTTCTGGCTCAAACGCTTTCGAATCTGATAACGATGCTAACGGCTCTGCTCTTACACCACAAACATCGGCTACATTCTCGAACATGACGATCATCGGGCCAATCAACTCTACAAGTTCAAGCACAAACGCGGGATCAATCAATTCATTATTCCAACATGCTTTACAGATCAGAAGAAACTCTTCAATCTCTGTATTCAACTCTGTATTCACAGGATTCCCGATTGGTTTATTCATTGATGCAACTAAAGGAACGCCAACAGACAACAACATCGTAAACTCTAACTTGGCTTTCCAAAACAATATTTTAGCAGGAAATACAACGCCTATAAAATTCGGACCCTCTACAACTTCTCCAACGTCTTACACATTGGCAGATCTTACCAACTGGTACAACACAAACGGAAACACAATTCTTCAGTACACAGCTGATGTGAAGTTAACAGGTGCTTGGGCTCCTGCAGGTACTACGCCTAACTTCTCTCCTGCTTCTGGTTCTCCGTTGTTAACAGGTGGTGTATTTACGCACACAAAACTATCTAGCTGGTTTACTCCGGTTACTTACAGAGGTGCTGTAAAAGACGCTAATGATACTTGGTATGCTGGTTGGACGAACTACAACTTATAATCAATAGTAATTAGTTTCTTCATATCAAATTAAGAAAATCCCTCGGAAGTATATTTCGAGGGATTTTCATTGATAAAAACAAGAATTAAAAAAAATATATGTTGAATAGGTTTGAAGATGAAAGCAGGAAGTTTGGAGTTTAATAACTTCCCTCCCCAATTCTTCCATCTTCCAACCTTTTTTAACTTTTCCAGAAAAGATTTCCTTCATTCATCAACGCTTCAACATTTGATATTCTGGATACCGCTTCCGCAGAACAGCTTGCATCCACCAAAACAATATTCGCTGCATCTCCCGATTTTGGCCATTGCTGTTCGCCTTTATTATTTAACGGAAGAATATTCTGAGTGGCAAACTGTAATGTTCTCGAAAGATCAAACTCTGTGGCATAACCGTACAGTTCAGCAATTAAATTAGCCTTTTGCAACATATTTCCAGAGCCGAATGTACTCCAGTAATCCTGAACATTATCATTTCCGATCAACACATTCACGCCATGTTTTTTCAGCGTAGGAATCGGCATTACTTTTCCTCGGAACGGAACAGAGGAAGCAATTCCCACTTTTGCCGCAGCCAGTTTTTCTGAAATTTCATCTGCTTCTTTTTGATTTAAATATGCCAAAGCAAACGCATGACTTACAAAAGTTTTCCCTTGAAGTTGAGGATTTTCATTCGCCTTATCAATCAAATACTGAATGGTTTTAATTCCCGATTCTCCCGCTTCATGCAAATGAATATCAATTCCTTTATGATGATCCAAAGCCAACTGAACGGTAAAATCCATTACCTTTTCAATGCTTCCGTCAATACTCAAAGGATCTAAACCTCCGATAAAACCAACACTTTTTAACTGTGCCGCTTCTTTCATCAAAGGTGCAGAATCTGTATAATAAACTCCGTGTTGCGGAAAAGCCACCAATTCAGCTTTGAAAGAATCTTTTTTGTTTTCTAAAGCTTTTTCTAAATTTTCAAGAGATTGTACCCCCGAAGTCGGATCAATATTAAAATGTGTTCTTGCATAATTTGTTCCGTAACTTTGAATAAGATCGATTAGCTCTTCTGCCCTTTTCACCGAAGTTTTCAGCAATTCCGGAATGATTTCCTGCTCATAAGCAATCATATCTTTTACAGATCTTCTTTTGGGCGAAAGCGCCTGCCACGGAAGTCCGTACAACGTTTTATCCAAATGAATATGCATATCTTTAAACGCCGGAAGCATCAGTTTTCCTTCCGCATCAAAAGCTTTTGCTTTCGCATCATTTGGCTGTATAGATTTTATTTTTCCGTTTTCTATTTCGATACAGAATAAATCTGTTTTGGTATGAATGACATCTTGATTATCGTATTCAAAACCCGTTTCAAGACGAACATTTTTCAGCAAAAAATGACCTTTTGCCACAAGTTGATAGGGTGATTGCATTTTGTTAATTTAATGATACAAAGTTACATTCACCAAACTTCAGAAAGGTGTACCAATTATGTCTTGTTTTGTATAAATTATTCTTTGAATTGCGAAGGTGTCATTCCTGTTTGCGCCTTGAAGAATTTTGAAAAACTCGCATGATCATAAAATCCCAAATCGTAAACAATATCTTTCACCGTCATTTCAGAAACTTTTAATAAACGTTTTGCTTCCAGTAAAATTCTGTCCTGAATCAATGATGAAGCCGATGAATTCAGATTTTTCTTACAAACTATATTTAAATAATTCGCAGAAATGCTCAATTTATCAGCGTAAAAAGAAACCGAACGTTCCGTTTTGAAATATTCATCAATCAAATTTAAAAATTTAGAAATAATTGGATTCGAATTATAAACCTCAAAATCTTTAAAAGCTCCTTCCACCGATTTACTGATGAGTAAACCAATCAATTCACTTCTTTTTTTAATGACTTCCCAAAAAGTTTTTTCTTCGTGCAATTCTTTTTTGATCGCTTGAAATTCATGCAAAAGGAGTTGATAAATTTCCGCAGAAACCGTAAAAGCGGGATGCTGAAAATAATAAGAAGACGAAAATCTCAATGCGGGAAGAAAGTTTTCATACCATTCCCGGCTGATCATTAATTGATAGGCAACCGTTTCTTTTTCAATCGTCCATTGATGAACCTGATCCGGAAAAACCAAATGAATCTGATGGTCACCCACCTGATATTCAACAAAATCAATGATATGATTTCCCTTTCCTTTTTCGAAAAGATTGATGATAAAAAAATCGTGTTTATGAGGTTCATCGATAGATCTCGCTCCGCTCAACTCATTGAATAACAAATCACAACCTTGCGATTGTTTTTCTGCAAATTCATGAATTCCTAAAATGGGAAAATAATCTGATGGCTGGCTCATTCCACAATAATTTACACCAAAATACGTAAATTTTATGAAAATGAATGCTAATTAATAAACTACGTTTCCTTGGTGAATTAATGATTCTACATTTGAAATTCGGGAAACAGCTTCTGCAGAACAGCTTGCATTCAAGAAAGCCAAATCGGCACTGTCTCCTACTTTCGGCCATTGCTGATTTCCTTTATCATCAAGTGGTAAAACGTTTGCTGTAGCCAGTTTTAAGCTTCTTGACAATAAAAATTCTGTGGATTGTCCGTACAACTGCGCCATTAAATTCGCTTTTTGCAGTACACTTCCTGTTCCGAAAGTATTCCAATGATCAACAATGCTGTCGTTTCCGGTAAGAACTTTCACATTATGTTTGTACAAAGTAGGAATCGGCATAATTAGGCTTCCAAAAGGGATTGTAGAAACAATTCCGACCTCTGCATTACCTAATTTCTCAGCCATTTCTTCTTGTTTAGTCTTGTCTAATTTTCCTAAAACAAAACAATGGCTTAAATATGTTTTTCCTTTTAGAGAAGGATTTTCATTCACTTTTTGAATTAAATATTCCACCGTTTTCAAACCGGAATCGCCTGATTCGTGCAAGTGAATATCAATTCCTTTGTTGTTATCTAAAGCCAACTGAACAGTAAAATCTATCGTTTTTTCTATCGCTCCGTCAATCGTAAACGGATCTACTCCACCGATGAAATCGATATCCATTTTCGCCGCTTCTTTCA
This sequence comes from Chryseobacterium sp. GM_Chr_2, assembly GCF_026540445.1. NCBI lineage: Bacteria > Pseudomonadati > Bacteroidota > Flavobacteriia > Flavobacteriales > Weeksellaceae > Chryseobacterium > Chryseobacterium sp. GM_Chr_2. The sequence goes on along the minus strand of NZ_JALNUD010000008.1, from coordinate 12,561 downwards.
AATACGGAACCGAATCTGTATAATAAACGCCATGCTGCGGAAAAGCAACCAATTCTGCCCCGAAAGTTTTCTTTTTATTTTCTAATGCTTTCTGCAAATTTTTCAGAGACTGTAACTTCGAAGTCGGCTCAATATTCACGTGACTTCTGGCGAAAGATGTTCCTTTTGATTGTAATAATTCAATCATTTTTTCTGCCTTAAATGTTGAGTTTTTCAGCAATTCAGGCATCATTTTCTGCTCCAAAGCAATCATTCCTTTTACTCCGCCGGTTCTTTTTCTTACCGCCTGCCATTTGTCTCCATAAAAGGTTTTATCCAAATGAATATGCATGTCTTTAAAAGCTGGAAGCATCAAAAATCCTTTCGCATCAATCACTTTTGCATTCGGCTGATTGGGAGATATTTTGGTGATTTTTCCGTTTTCAATTTCAATATAAAACAAATCGGTTTTCGTGGCAATAACCTCACCTTCTTCATATTCAAACCCGGTTTCAAGACGAACATTTTTTAAGGCTAATTTATCTTTCGCTAAAAAATTGGTATCGCTAAAAATCGAAGTTGCCCCCATCATACTCGAACTCAGCGTAAGACCAGCCATCGCCAATGCCAAACTTTTAAGAAAATCTTTTCGTGATATATTGTTTGAAGTCTTCATTTCCAAAATCTTTCCAACAAATGTAGGAAGATTAGGGCTGAAGCGAGGTGTATGGATTATTGTATTGTTTGTATGATTCATTATTTCTTTTGCCTTGAAGCAAAAGAAACAAAAGTTCAAGACTTGGAAACTTCCGCTAAAAATTAAACTTTACTCCTAAAATCCCCAAAACTTGTGCGAATTCAATATTTGTTCTTCGGTTCAATATTTTAGTCGCACTTTAAACAGTGGGAATTTTTTAACGCTCCATTTTCCTCTGTCCTAAAATTAAAACAAAAAAGGACGAAGTAAAAACCTCATCCTTTTAAATATATTTTTAGGCATTTTAAGAAAAATCGAATTTTCTTACAGCTTCTAAAGTCATGTCAATTTCTTTATCTTTAATGGCATCACTGATGAAATATGTTTCGTAGCCACTTGGTGGAAGATAAATTCCGTTGGTAAGCATCTGATGGAAGAAATTATTAAATAATGAATGATTTGCTTCCTGAGCTTCATCAAAATTAGACACTCTATTAATATGGAAGAACACAGACATCATCGAGCCTTTTCTGTTGATTTTATGAGCAATTCCTTTTTCATTTAAAATTTTTCCGATTTCAAAATCCAACGTTTCTGTTGTTTTTGCCAATCTGTTGAAAAATTCAGGATCGTTTTTAATGAGTTGTAAGGTTTTTAATCCAGCTCTCATTGCCAAAGGATTTCCGCTTAATGTTCCGGCTTGGTAAACACCACCTTTTGGAGCCAAATGATCCATAATTTCGTTTCTTCCGGCAAAGGCACCCACTGGAAGTCCGCCCCCGATTACTTTTCCGTAAGTCACTAAATCTGCTTTTACATTGTAAAGCTCCTGAGCACCACCAAAAGCCAGTCTGAAACCTGTCATTACCTCATCAAAAATCAATAAAGTCCCGTTTTCATCACAGATTTTTCTTAATTTCTGAAGGAATTCATTTTCCGGAAGAACACAACCCATATTTCCTGCAACAGGCTCGATAATTACCGCTGCAATTTCACCCTGATTATGTCTGAACAAATCTTCAACCTGCTCAAAATCATTGTATCTTGCCAACAAAGTATCTTTTGCAGTTCCTGCGGTTACGCCGGGAGAATTTGGATTTCCGAAAGTTGCAGCACCACTTCCCGCTTTAATCAAAAATGAATCTGAGTGACCGTGATAACAACCTTCAAACTTGATAAATTTATCTCTTCCTGTAAAACCTCTCGCCAATCTGATCGCGCTCATGCAAGCTTCAGTTCCTGAAGAAACCATTCGAATTTGGTCGATATTCGGAACATTTTCTGTAATGAATTTCGCGATTTCAGTTTCCAATTCTGTCGGCGCTCCGAAAGAAAAACCCTTCTCTGCCTGAATTTTTAATTCTTCCAACACTTCTGGATGTGTGTGACCTAAAATGGCAGGTCCCCAAGAATTAATATAATCAATATACGTGTTATCATCGGCATCGGTAAGGTAAGCACCTTTTGCAGATTTCATAAAAACCGGCACTCCTCCCACAGATTTGAATGCACGAACCGGAGAATTTACGCCTCCCGGAATGTATTTGTAAGCTTCATCGAATAAAGCTGAACTTCTTTGATACTTCATATGTAGTTGTTGGTTAACAGTTGATAGTTGTCGGTCAAAATCAGCCAACATCTATCAACCATCAACAAAAATTAATTTCTAGGTTTCTTGTCAATCAAATAAATCAACTGTCCGGCAGAAGGTTTTTGTCCTTCATCCATTCTGTTTTTCGCATATAATTTGTGCAGTTTTATCCCGAATTTTTGGGCAATATCGTGCATATCTTCACCATATTCTGCTTTGTAAGTCGGTGTATTTCCTTCAGAATTTTTAGATTCAAGAAAAACAATATCATTTTTCTTTAATAAACTGTTTTCCAACTCATTCCATTTCATCAATCGGCTTTCGCTGATGTTAAATTTTTTAGCAATAAACTGAACATTAGTATCTTCAGGAACTACAATATATTTCAAACCGTCATTTGGATGACTTTTAATTAAAATTGAATTAAGAATTTCCGTCTTTGTCTTAATTCTTTCCACTCTTTTCTGTTGCTGAGCGTAAGAAGTTTGTTTGTAAGGAACTTCAACAGTAACCGGATCTTTTGCTTTTTTCGTATATTTTTCAGGTTCCAGCTGAGCCATAAACCCAGTATCATCTTTCAAATTCGGATACATTTTCAAGACCGCATACAGAACTTCCTTAGAATTGGTGTTATCAAATTCGTATAATTTATAACGTTCGATTTTACCAATCAAAATAGAAGCATAACGAGGATTGGTAGCATAACCCGCTTTTTTTAGACCATGTGCCCAAGCTCGGTAATCTTTCATATCAAGATTAAAAAGCCCTGTATAATATTTTCTTGTCGCCAAAAATATGGAATGGTCTTCGTACGATTGTCTGGGGTCATCGTACACACGAAAACACTCATTGGGAGCGTCATCTGTGTGTTTCATTGTTTTTCCCGTCCAGTCTTCCTTACATTTAATTCCGAAATGATTTTTGCCTTCCTGAGCCAATCGGCTTTGTCCGCCGCCCGTTTCCAAAAGCCCTTGCGCAAGAGTGATAGAAGCCGGAATTTTATACTTTTCCATTTCTTCTACCGCATATTTTGCAAATTTTTGGATGTATTGGTCTTCAGTTGCCCAAGATTGAGCTGAGAATTTTGATAAAACTAAAAGGCTTACGAATATGAAAAGTCTTTTCATCTTATAATTTTTATTGTTTTAAAATGAAAGATGGAACACTTAGTGTTTCACGTTTTCAATTTTTACTTATATAATTAAATTTCTATTTTGTTTCTCTAAAAGCAAATTGGCTCCTTCAATACCTTGTAAACCTCCAGTATGAAAGCATAAAATTTTGCTGTTCTCAGGAAAATAACCATCATCTATCAGTTTGAAAACCTTCTGCATCATCTTTCCCGTATAAATCGGTTCAAGCGGAATTCCATAATTTTCTTTAAAATCATTGATAAAACGGATATTCTCATCTTTTATTTTGCCGTAACCTCCAAACGTTGAATCTATTAGATTAAAGTTTTTCTTCGAAGTTAACTCCAATATTTTATTTTCAAGAGAATCGTCATCAACAGCCTTAAATCCTATAACTTTCTGATTTTCTTCACAAAATTTTGAAATTCCGGCAATTGTTCCTCCGGTTCCAACGGCGGTGCAAAGATAATCAAAATCTTTTGTTTCGTCATTCAACATCATTTTCACGCCCTCTATGGCATCTTCATTGGTTCCTCCTTCCGGAACAATCAAGGCATCGGGAAATTCTTTCTGTAAAAATTCAGTTAGTTTTTCTTTATGGCGATATTCTTCACGGGTTACGAATTGCAAATTCATTCCGTTTCTTTTAGAAAAAAGTAAAGTAGGATTATCTCGCCATTTATTTTTTAACTCTTCCCCACGAATAATTCCCAAAGTCGAAATTTTAGCTAAATTTCCCACTGCTGAAACTGCAGAAATATGATTTGAAAACGCTCCGCCAAAAGTTATAATATAAGGCTTCTTAGGATTTTTTGCTAAATAATTATTAATGTTGAAAAACAGCTTCCAATATTTATTTCCAGAAATTTGAGGATGAATTACATCTTCTCTCTTGATGAAAAGTTTTACATTTTTATTGATGGAAATTTCCTGAATCGGGATTTTTTCTGCTGGAAGTGGTAATAGCATATTTGCTTAAATCATATTTAAACAAAATTACTATTTTTTGTTCGTTTTGTCTTGAAACAAAAGAACCAAAAATTCAAGACTTGGAAACTTCTACTAAAAATTGATTCTGTTCTCTAAAAATTCTAAAACTTGCGCGAATTCAAAAATTATATTTTCATTCGATATTTGTCTCGCGCTTCAAACAGTAGAATTTTTTTAACGTTCACAGAATAAATTTTCTTAACGTTCCATTTTCCTATGTCAGTTTACCACTGTTGAAATATTAGAAATCAAATTCATTTACAAATACTTTCTAAAACTCCAGAACTTTCGCTTTTTAAGATAATTCAAATTAGATTCATTATCATAGGCTTCTCTTTCAAAAGAAATTCTTCGGTACGCCAAATCGTTATCCTTTAATTTAAAAACCCAATAATAATACTCAATCACATAAAAAATGTAAAAGAAAATGATGAGCATTTCCCACTGTTGTCTTAAATGGATTTTTTCATGATTAATCAAAACATTATTTTCCTTATCTTCGGGTTTCCTAATGAAGATAAAGGGAAAAAGAGCAATGCCGTTGATTTTTAGTTTTTTTAAAGATTTTTGGCATACAATTATCATAATAACAAATATAAAGTTTTTTGACTTAGAGATTTAACCTATGGCACTTTTTGACATCAAAGAAGGAGAAGACTTTTACTACAACGAGCAGGGGTACAAGGTTTTTACAGAAAAATTTCATCTGAAAAGAGGGCATTGCTGTAAAAGTGGCTGTAGGCATTGTCCTTACGGATACGATAAAAAGACCGATACATTCATTAAAAACGATAAAAAAATTAAATAAAATGAAAAAATATATTTTTATTTTGTTAGCCGCGGCTACTTTGGGATTAACATCTTGTAGTCCGTTCAACGTACGTTCTGATTATGCTGATACGGCAAATTTCACTTCATATAAAACTTATAAACTAAGGATTGATGATTTGAAACTGAATGATATTGATAAAGACAGAGTTTTGAATGAATTGTCGAGACAGCTTCAAAGCAAAGGTCTTCAGTCGGGAGAAAATCCGGATTTGATTGTAAATGTAAAAGCCAATCATAAAAAAGTAACCGATATTAACAGCAGTTCACCTTACGGAATGTGGGGCTGGGGCGGACCTTTCGGCTGGGGAGTTGGTATGAACAGAACCTGGACGAGCAATTATAACGAAGGTGCAATAATCGTAGATCTGATTGATGCTAAAACAAATAAATTGGTTTGGCAGGGTATCGGAAGCGGAGTCTCTGTAGATTCGCCAAAAGCAAAACAGAGACAAATTCCTGAGATTATGGGAGAGATCATGAAAAATTATCCTCCTCAGAGAAAATAAGATTTAAATCAATCAAATATATTTAAGAAAGTCAATGCAAGTTTTTGTGTTGACTTTTTTTGTGTCTAAAAATAAAAGCTGCCTCACATACGTTCGGCAGCCTTCTCTCAGTTAAAATATAAAAAACCCCTTTTTTATTGTTTTATGGTTTTAAAAGATGACTTTGTTCCGTTTTTATAATGTAACGTCACAAAATAAATTCCTTTTTCTAAATGATTAGTTTCTATAGTGGTTGAAAGTTTTTCAATCGTTTGCACAACTCTTCCAACAGCATCTGAAATGGTAATAGCTTTCAGATCTTTAATTTCCGAAATATGAATACTTTCATTAAACGGATTTGGATAAATTTTCACATCATTAGAACCTTTTGATTCATTCGTTCCTAAATTTGGAATCGCTTCCCAAGACGCATCATCCCAATAATATCCGGCGAAAGTAGAACCATCATTACGAATCGCCAGTCTTGCATTCGCAGGCACCGTTGTCGAAACTGCAATTGTTCTTTCCGCAGTAGCATCATAAGAGCTGTTAGTAATCGGAACCTGTTTCAAAATAACAAAAGTAGAAGCATCCGTAGTATCAGTAATATATCCAAAATCAAGAAAACCACCACCGGAATTAGCTTTTGCTTTAAATTTAAACTGATGAGTTCCCGCATTGATATTAGATATTTTCGGCATGATAACAATCGTAATCTTACCCGCGCCATAACCGTTTTGATAAATTTGCCCAGTACCTGAAGCCGGTTGAGTACTAGAAATAATTTGATTGGCTCCATTCAAAGCAATGCGATCCCAACATGTGGGTACAATACTTTCCGGAGCAGTGTAGCTATCAAAATTCTCTGAAAAACTATCCACAACACTGCACTGAGCGTTAGCAAAAGAAGTTCCGGCAAGAAGTCCTAAAAAAGGAAAGCAAATTTTAAAAGATAAATTTTTAATCATTCTAAATAAAAATAATAAAGCGAAAATAATTCTTTTTTTCATTAGTTTTATTTCAAAATTTCATGATTTATATCAATTAAATGAAAATTAATTTTCAATTTAAAAGAAATTAATACATTAAAAAGTAAATATGATTTAAAATCTCATCAAAATAGAAGAAATAATAATTGTTATCTTCAATTAAAATTCAAATTAACAATTCACCGCATTAAGATTTAACAAAATCGTAATTTTTTATTCATAAAATTGTAGTAATCTTACCTGAAATTTAATTAATATGAAAAAAATTATCTTATTTGTAACTTTTGCAGGATTAATGCACGCTCAGGCACCAGCGGGTTATTACAGTTCGGCAAACGGGCTTTCAGGAGCTTCTTTGAAAACGGCTTTAAGCTCGATCATCACCAACGGACACCAAGACAAAGGCTATGGCGGACTTTGGACGGGCTACAAAACGACAGACATTGATAAGACCTACGAAAATGACGGGTCTATCATGGATATTTATTCTGAAAAGCCAAACGGCGCAGACCCTTACAAATACACGCCTGGAACCAACCAGTGTGGGACTTATTCGGTGGAAGGAAACTGCTATAATCGTGAACATATTGTTCCGCAAAGTTTGTTTAATGAGTCTTCGCCGATGGTTTCGGATATTCATTTCATTCGGGCAACAGACGGAAAAGTGAACGGCATGCGCTCTAATTATCCTTTCGGAAAGGTGGGAACAGCAACATTTACTTCTAAAAATGGTTCAAAGCTTGGAAATTCAACCTCATCAGGATATTCGGGAACTGTTTTTGAGCCCATTGATGAGTTTAAAGGAGATGTGGCCAGAATGATCTTTTATTTTGTAACCCGTTACCAAAGCAGACTTTCGTCATTTTCTTCAGGAAATATGTTGGGAAGTTCTACATTTCCAGGATTGCAAACTTGGGAGTTAAATGTTTTACTGGCTTGGCATAATCAGGATCCGGTTTCTCAGGCTGAAATTCTTAGAAATAATGCGTCTTACACGTATCAGGGAAACAGAAATCCGTTCATTGATAATCCTAATTATGTGAATTTAATTTGGGGCGGTGGCTCTAGTTCAGGCGGTGGCGGAACAACGACTCCTGAAACTCCTTCAGGAACCAATTGTGTAAATGAAACATTCGAAACCATCCCTACAGCAAGTACAGCATCTTATTTAACAAGAACATGGACGAACGGCGGAATTTCATGGACTGCAACTGATGCAAGAACAGACCAAACCATCTCCAGCAAAGCAATTACTGTAAGAAGCGGTGCTTTAACATCAAGCAGCTCGGCGAACGGAATTGGTTCGTTAACCGTTACAACCCAATTGAAATTCTCAGGAAGCAACGGAACTTTTACGGTAAAAGTGAATGGAAATACGGTGGGAACAATTCCTTATAGCACAACTTCTACAACAACCACGATTAACAATATCAATATTTCCGGAAATGTGACGGTAAGCTTGGTAAATAATTCATCAAGTAACCGAGTTGCGATCGATAATCTAAACTGGACTTGTTATTCTTCGACAGGAAAACAAAATAAAAATCTTTCTAGAGAAATCAATAATGAAGTTAAAAATTTACAGATTTATCCAAATCCAATTTCTAATCAGGAGATTTTTGTGAAAGGAGAAACTTCAAATATCCAAAAAGCCGAAATTTATAACCTTCAGGGTAAAGTGATGCAAACCATGGATCAACCTTTTAAGAACTCAAGAAATTCAATTAAAATTAAAAACATTCCTCAGGGAATTTATTTATTGAAATTGGATGAATCTACGTTGAAATTTATTGTAAAGTAGTAAATTGGAAGCGAGATGACAAGGCTGGAAGTTTTTTACCTGATGTTATTTTTATTTCAAATACGATAAAAATCCTTCTTTCGTTTGAGAGAAGGATTTTCATTTATATAATAAAATCTATAATTAAGGTACTAAAACTGCTCTTCCTTTTATTTTTCCCTGGCGCATTCTTTCATAGACTTCATTGGCATCATCAAGGCTATGTTTTTCAATTTCGATATGAATTTTCTTCTGTCTTGCCAAACCCACGACTTCCATCAATTCTGTTCTGGAACCCCAATAAGGATTCGTCATGCTCACTCCGAAAGGAAGCCCGTTCATGCTGTATTGATAATGTCCGCCGCCAAGCCCGACAATCGTTAGATCGCCATCCAAACTTACAATTTTAGTTCCGAGATCAATTGTAGAAGTCGCTCCCACAAAATCAAGAACTACTTTTGCTTTTTTAATCCCAGTAATTTTCTGGATTTGTTCGGCAGCATCGGCATCTTTAGAATTAATTGTAAACGCTGCGCCGAGTTCTTTAGCGAAAGCTAATTTATCGTCCGTAACATCGCAGGCAATAATGGTTGCTCCGCTAATTTCTCTTAAAATCTGCAACGCAACGTGACCTAAACCTCCAACACCAATAACGACCACAAATTCATCGGCCATTAATTTATGTAAAGAACGTTTTATAGCTGAATATGGAGTTAAAGCTGCATCCGTTAAAGGTGCGGCAATCACCGGATCGAGATCATAAATAGGAACCAACAATCGCGATGAAGGAACCAGCATATAATCTGCCATGCCCCCGTTTAAGCCTAAGCCTCCACCATAAGCCATTTCCGACTGATGATCACAATAATTTTCCTTTGATTGCTGACAAGGCTTGCAATGCCCGCATCCCCACGGCCCATACACCAAAACAGCATCTCCTTTTTTGTAACCTGTAACGCTCTCTCCCACTTCTTCTATCCAACCCGCATTTTCGTGTCCGAGTGTAAAAACAGTTCCTCCCACGGTACCTTCATCAATGATATGCAAATCTGAGTGACAAACTCCTGCCCCACCAATCTTCAGCAAAACTTCTTCACCTTTTGGCGTTGGTTTTTCCATATCATTTACAACGCGGACATCTTTGTGCCCGAAAAAACGTACTGCTTTCATAAAATATTTTTTTGAAAATTTACCCTTCAATTTACTCCTTAAATCCCAACCTACGATATTTATTTATGTTAAATCTCTCTTAAAAGATTCACTTTGAAGCAATAAAAAAGACCGCTTTACGCGGCCTCTTTTATTTTACTGTCTTCCCATTCTAGAAAGTTCGTTGATTTGTTCCATATATCCATCCCAACCAACTGTTGCCAAGATAAAGATGAAATAAAGTACTTGTAAACATCCTAATCCTAGACCAATCATACATAAGATTCTACCTGTGTTTAGATTTCCAAAATCAGAATATTCTGTAGGGCTTTTATCATAAAGTATCTTATCAGATTTGTACTTATTAAGACCGATTAATCCACAGATGATACCGATCAAACCTGTACAACAACAAGTTCCTACTACAGAAATAATTCCTAAAATAAGCACAGTTTGTGCATTTGGCAATTTTTGATTCATAGTTATAATTTTAATGTTTGTTAATGGCTAAAATAATGTTTGTAAAAATAAGAAGTTACCATAATTACAGCATTTATAATGGCTAAACCCACTAATAAATTTCCGTAATTCCTTTTCTTATCTATAAAATTTAATCCGACTGTTGCGAAGAAAAGCAGCAAAGTATACACTGCCGGAAACATATGAAAAGCATCTGCAAATCTGCCTTCAAAAACCATTACGATGGCTCTTTGAGTTCCGCAGCCGAAACACTCTATTCCTAAGTATTTTTTGCTGGGGCAGGAAAGCATATAGTCTTCAATATTCATAGTTTAGCGTTTGGGGATTCAAATATATAAAATTTATGTAGAAATTTTAGCTCTCAGATATTGATGAGGGAAAAAGGCTTCTTCATTCATTTCAAATGAGCCCTGAACCGCCAGATACGGATTTCTCAGAATTGCTCTTGCCACAAAAATAAGATCAGCATCTCCATTCTGAAGTATTTCTTCTGCCTGCTCTGCCGTTTTTATCAAACCTACAGCGCCCGTTTTTACCTCAGCTTCATTTCTTAGTTGAGAAGATAAAGGAACCTGATAACCATCAAAAACAGAAATTTTAGCTCCGTGAATATTTCCACCGCTAGAAACATCCACCAAATCAACCCCATGATTTTTCAGAATCTTAGCTAATGCCGTGCTGCTTTCGATATCCCAGCCGTTTTCAGCATATTCGGTTCCTGAAATTCTTACCAATAAAGCTATATTTTCGTTTAATTCTTCGTTCACTGCATCCACAATTTCCAGTAAAAAACGGATTCTGTTTTCAAAACTTCCGCCATATTCATCGGTTCTTATATTTGAAAGCGGCGATAAAAACTGATGAACCAAATATCCATGAGCTCCGTGGATTTCAATAACATCAAATCCCGCCTTAACAGCCCTTTTTGCCGCCGCTTTGAAATTCTGAACCTGTTCTTTGATTTCTTCAACTGTTAAAACATGCGGAATTCTTTCTGTCGGATGATAAGGAATCGGGCTTGGAGCCACCGTTTCCCATCCTTCCTCTAATGGAATTTGAATATTGTTCCATGTTGAACCTTTTCGCCCCGCATGAGCCAACTGTATTCCTATTTTACTTTCTGAGTTTTTATGAACAAATTCTACGATCTTTTGTAATTTTTCGGCTTGCTCATTGTTCCAGATTCCCATACAATGGTTGGTAATTCTTCCGCGCGGTTCTACGCCTGTTGCTTCTACCATCAATAAACCAGTCCCACCCTGAGCTCTGCTTCCGTAATGCACGAAATGGAAATCATTTGCCAAACCATTTTCACAAGAATACATACACATTGGAGACATGACCCAACGGTTTTTAAGCGTTACATTTCTGAACGTAATTGGAGTATATAACATTTTAAATTGAATATTTAGTTAAAATTATAGAAGATAAATACTGCTTGCCCACGTTGGTAAAAAGAACTAATTTTATCCCCCTTTTTTTAATTCTACCTATAAATATATGAAAAAAGAAACTCAGATAAGTTACGAGTATTTTAAAAATAGCGAAGAGCTAAACGATATAGAGAAAAAATTGTTTGAAAAAGCTAAGGAAGCACGTGAAAATGCCTATGCTCCCTACTCTCAATTTTTAGTGGGATGTTCCGTTTTGTTGGAAAACGGTGAAATTTACTCCGGAAACAATCAGGAAAACGCAGCCTATCCTTCAGGACTTTGCGCGGAAAGAACAGCCCTTTTCTGGATTGCTGCCAATTTTCCGAATGTAAAAATTAAAAAGATATTCGTTGTAGGAGGCCCTAAAGAATTTCATGCGAAAAATCCGCCAATTCCCCCATGTGGAGCTTGCAGGCAAAGTTTGATGGAATATGAAACGAAGCAGAATGAAAATATAGATCTTTATTTTTCAAGCATGAATGAAGAGGTGGTGAAAGTGAATGCGATTAAAGATTTGCTTCCTTTTTATTTTGATGCTACTTTTTTGTAAAAGGGATTTTTTAGGTCATTGCGAGGAGTAAAACGACGAAGCAATCTCAAAAAAAATTATGATACCAAATACTTTAATTAGATTGCTTCGTCACTTCGTTTCTCGCAATGACGATTAAACGGTATTCCTATTTCTGTAGAAATACAAGCATTGTATTTATGTAAACCATTCAATGAAATGACCACTACCCTAGCCCAGATGTTCTATGTTAAATTGCAAATTATTTAGGTTAAAATTTTAAAGTTTTTTTGATAATCCGGTTGATATTTCATCTTATTCTTCACCACTCCAAAACAGATTCTCAAAAGTTTGTTACAAACCGCTATCAAAGCTAATTTCTTTGCCTTTCCTTGAGAAAGAAGTCTTTCGTAAAATTCTTTGCACTGCTTGTTATGCTTTATTGCAGACCACGAACACACATAGATCAAGCCTCGGATATGAGTCTTTGATGTCCTACATTTTCCAGGTGAGTAC
>NZ_JALNUD010000007.1:0-226119 GCF_026540445.1 Chryseobacterium sp. GM_Chr_2 | reverse complement strand
CATCCGCCGAAAAAAAAAAAAAAAAATGAGCTCAAACAAATGCTGCAATCGAGGCTAGGAAGTCAGCCATGTATTAACATTTAGGAAATAATTTCAAAACTTGACAAAATCGATACAATATTCTTCTCCAAACTCCAAACTTTGATTATTCTCAAATTTGTGTAATTTTAATCATTACATATCATTACATTGAAATTTATACATATTGATACGATGAAACATATTATTTTATTACTATTATTTATTTTATCGCCTATCAATATCATTGCCCAAAAAGATAATTCTATTGAGTATGCCGATTTATTGATCAAAAAAGGCGTCGATGCGTTATATAAAAAAGATCACAGTCATTCTTTGGAAATTTTTGCGGAACTTAAAACATTGGCAGAAAAAAACAATTGGTATAATCAACAATTTATTGCCACCAACTGCATCGGGCTCAATTATTACGGAATGTCAGATTATAGCGAAGCACTGGACTATTATCTGGAAGCCTACACCATTGCGATGAAGCATCTCACAAAGGATAATGAAAAAACCGTTTTAAACAATATTGCACTCGTTTACTTTGAGCAGGGAAAATATAAAGAATCTGAAAAGCACCAAAAAAGAGCTTACGAGCTCGCTATAGATAATAAAGACAGTGTAGGAATTGCAATCTATGCCGATAATTTGGCTAATTTATACAACAAAACCAATCAGTTAGATAAAGCATTGGACTATATCAGAATTGCAAAACCGATAGCTTTAGCGACAAAAGAAAAACGAAGTGTGATAGATATTGCCATTAGCGAAGCACAAAATTATCTTCAGAGAAAAGATTTTGATAAAACATTAAGTATTCTACAACCCATAATCAATCAACTTAATACAAAAGATCAAAACGATAATAAAATTGCATCATTACTTGTTCTTTCCAAGGTATTTCAAGGTAAAGATGATTATCAAAAGGCACTTTCTTATGCCATTGAAGCCCAAAAAGCAAACGAAGATTATCCTAATAAGAAAAAAATTTACAATCAGTTTTCAGAATTATATTTTGAATCAAAAGATTATGAAAAAGCCTTTCTTTACAAAGATTCAATTATCATAGTTAAAGATTCACTGAATGCCATTAAAAACAAGGCAATGTATCAAAACAGCGAAATGAAGCTGAAACTTCAGGATTCTCAAAAGGAATTGGAAAGTGAAAAAAGATTGAAATTCTATATCGGAGCTTTCTGCATTTTAATTTTAGCATTATTGAGCTGGTTATTTAGAATTTTATACGTTAAAAATCGTCAGAAACGAACACTTGCCGAAAAGAACGAACAAATTATTGCGTTAGATCTTAAAAATAAGGAAAACGATAATCTTCTGCTGGAGCAACAAATAAAGGAAAAAGAAACCGAAGCCCTTTTGGAAAAGGAAAAATTAAAAAATGAACTCGAAAGCCGCAACCGAAAATTGGCAGCCAACGCCATTCATATCGCTCAGCGAAATGATAAAATTGAAGAGTATATATTAAAATTAAAAAGCGATCCTTTAGTTTTAAAAAATGATCAAATTTCTAAACAATTAGATCAGCTTAAAGAAATTTTAACCAAAGAAGACTCAACCGATGATTTTCTTACTCACTTTGAAAGAATCAACAGTAAATTCATCGAAAATCTAAAAGAAAAACATCCTGATCTTACCTTAAATGACATTCGCTTTATCTGCTACATTTATATGAATCTCTCCATAAAAGAAATTTCATCTATTTTTAATATCACTATTGAGGCTTGTAGAAAGAGAAAAGAACGAATTTCTAAACGAATGAACCTGTCGAACTCAAACGATCTATTCAACTACATATCAAATATTTAAATATAAATGTCACGTTTTTTCTGATTAAAGTCCTACTATTTACCGCTTGATTTTCTTCAAAATTTTTTATCAAAAAATATATTTGTGATGAACAAAAAAATTTAGATATGAAGAAATCAATATTAACTTTATTATTTCTGCTGTGTTTGCAGTTCTCATTCGCTCAAGTGAGCTTTGTGGGTAATCCGCAGTATGGGCAGATAAGAAATTTTGTTTACGACAAAAATATTCAAAACAAAGTATATGCTACCACGTATGTAGACAAACACATTTTGGTATCTACAGACAATGGTACAAGCTGGAATATTTTATACACCCTTCCCTATCCTGAATATGGCCCGAATATTAAGGAAATGAGACTCACCAACAACGGAACAGCCTTAAGTTTCATCGTATATTTCGGTCTTGGAAGTTCGCTGAATCAGGTTGCTGTTTTAGATTTAGAATCATTAAGTATCATCAAACAATTTTTCATGCCACCCAATGAAAATGTGCAGACAATTAAAAATTACACTTTATTCGACAATGGAACAATGAATATTGCAGCAATGCTTACCGGTGGAAATTATGACAAATATTTCTACACTACCAACGGAGGTTCTGCATGGTCGAAAGTATATGACGGCAGCAATTTCGAAGATGTTCAGTTGGCAGATGCGGCTATAGATCCTGTAAATTCTCAAACGCTTTATATCGCAAGAAATGGCGGTCCCGGAAATGTGGATGGCGGATTTTTAAAATCAACTGATGCAGGAGCCACTTGGACGGAATCTTTAAATGGTTTAATCCTCCAATCTTTAGCCGTTGATCCTGTAAATGAAGGAACTATTTATGCGGGTTCAGGAATTCTTTGGAGCTATCCGAATCAGCATCAGGCGGTTTATAAATCGATCGACGGCGGCGCAACTTGGGCAGAACAAACCGGAATTACCTGGACGACAACAGGAATGGGCATGAAAAACATTACGAAGATCAGTATAAATCCGTACAACCCGAATCACGTGATCGTAATGGCAGACCAGCGCGTGGCAGTTACAACCAATGGCGGAACAAGTTGGACAAGCACAGAATACAACGGGCTTGCAGATGGATCTTCTTATTTCTACGGAACGGATGCAGCTTTTAACCCAAACAATACCAATCAAATATTTTTAGGAGACAATCGCTACCCGAAACGTTCAAATGATGGAGGAAACACATTAACGATCCTTCAAACCCCCTTTTTTATAGGTATGGGAAGAATAAATGTGGTGAAAGACAATAATGTTGATAAGCTTATTTATGGAGTTCAATACGGATATACCGTGAAAAACCTTGAAACCAACCAGGAAACACCGATAAACATAATGCCATTAAGTGAAAGCCCAATAAGCGGAAAAATACCTTTAATGCTTGTAGATAAAAAACTTCCGGGAAGATCTTACAATTTCGATGCTTCTTTCATGGGAAATAATATTAAAGTTAGCAATGATTATGGGGGGACTTCAGAATCAATTTATTCTACTTTCGACAGCAATTTTACCACTGCGGAAACAGATCCTAATAATGCCAATATTGCTTGGTTGGCAACATTCGATGGGGTAAATGCTACTTTAATTAAATCAAATTTCACAAACATCAGCAGTCCTCAAAACGATATCATCACGCTACCTTATAATGAAGATTTTATTTATGGAATAAAAATTAATCAAAACAACTCCAACGAAATTTTGATTACTGTGGGAAATAAATTATTCAAAACCACCAATGGCGGAACTTCATGGACAGAAATTACAGCAGGATTACAAGATTTAACCCTACCGAATATTGCGCTAAACTTAGTTCAGAATCCATTAAATCTTAATCAATACACCATGGCGGCTTCCAACGGAATTTATACTTCAATGGATGCCGGAACAACCTGGACTAAAATTTACAGCGGAATGGTACATAAAGTAGAACATTCGGCCATAGAAAATGGGCAAATCATAGGAATAACCTCGTCTTATATGGATATTCTTCCAAAAGTAATTTACAGCAACAACAGTGGCGGTACATGGCAAGAAAAAAATGCTTCCACGTATTTTAACACCACAGTTTTGGACGGTGCAGCACGCTTCATAAATGCAAATACTGCGGAGGTTTATCTAACGACAAATTCATTAGGAATAATCAAAGATGTTATTAATTTTTCAACTTTAGGTACAGCAGAACCTGTCATTACAAAAGATGACATTACCGTATATCCCAATCCGACTACGGATGTGATTAACATTAAATCAGGGAAAAATAACTCTAAATTTAATGTAAGCATTTACAGCACAACGGGGCAATTGGTGGTAAGATCAGAAAATAATAAGGGAAGTATTAACATATCAGATCTTGCAAAGGGTGTTTATCTTGTGAAAATAGATCAGGAAAATGCACGTACAGTTGTTAAAAAAATTATTAAAAAGTAATTACTTTTCAGCATTTTTATTATCCTTTAAACTGTCTGTAACAGGGCAGTTTATTTAGACAATCATTGGTGTCTTTATGTATCATTTTAAAGCACTAACACCATAATATCTCTTTTAGAGAATATTTTTTTAATTCACAGTTTTCATATTAAAACCGCCTGCCCCAAGGCGGTTTTAGTTTTTTACTGAAGTAAATTTACATACACCAATCTGTATGTTCTAAACCTTCAAACTTCCTATATTCTGTGACATTTAAGTTCTCTTTAACATCTATTTACATTGAAATTAAGTATATTCGCCTTTTAATTATTTGAAGGAATGAAGAAGATCATCTCTACCCTATTTTTGTTCACAGCAACAGCTGTTTTTGCTCAGGAAGCGATTCATTTTGAGGAATTACCTTTTAAAGAACTGATTGCAAAAGCAAAAAAAGAAAACAAAATCGTGTTTATGGATGCTTATGCATCTTGGTGCGGGCCTTGTAAAATGATGGAGAGAAACGTTTTCACCCAAAAATCTGTCGGAGATTATTACAATGCCAATTTTGTAAATGCAAGATTCGACATGGAAAAAGGTGAAGGTAGAGAAATCGCAGCAAAATACGGAGTTCGTTCTTATCCAACCTATCTTTTCTTGAATGGTGATGGAGAGCTGGTTTCGCAGAATTACGGCTATATGGAAGAAAGTCCGTTTTTGGCCATGGCGCAGGATGTAAATTCTCCAAATAATAAAAAAGGTTCATTAAAAGAGCGTTTTGCAAAAGGTGAAAAAGATCCGGAATTTTTGATCAATATCATGAAACTGAATTCAACTTCGGATTATGATTTTGCTAAAAGTGCTTCCGAAAGATATTTTGAAAATAAAAAGAAAACAGAAGAATTATCAAAAGATGACATCGGATTTTTATTGTTTTTCTTAAAATCTGCTGAAGATAAAAATTATAAAACCTTTGTTGAAAAAAAGGCAGATATTATTAAACATCTTCCTGAAGAAACATACAATCAGTTTGATGCTCAGATTAAATTATCAAAAATTGTTGAGCAGTCGATCGATAATAAAACCCAAAGAGTAAACGAAGAGTTTTTCATGAAAAATGCTGAACCTTTGGTCGGGAAACATGATGCTGAGGTAAGACTTAATCAAACTAAATTAAGTTATTACGAGCAAAATGCCAACTATCCTGAATATGAAAAAGCAGCATTGGATTATTATAAAAACTCCGATTCTTTTGATACCAACGAATTATTAAAAACCGCATGGGTATTTTCTGACAACATAAAAAATGTAGCTTCCTTAAAAAAGGCTGCAGAATGGGCAGAAAAATCCGTTATGAGAGGTGAAACATCTGAAAATACATATATACTGGCAAAACTCTATTTTTTAACAGGTAATAAAGACATGGCGAAAACATACGCTGAAATGTCTAAAACTCTTGCAGTACAAGCCAATAAAGATTCGCATTTGGCTGAAGAGTTATTGAAACAAATAAAATAATCTATTAAAAAACACAGGGTTTGAGGTACAAATTTTTAGCAGCTTTCTTAACGGTATCTGCGTTAGGAACAATGAATGCTCAGGAAGCTGAGCAATCGGAAACGGGTGTATATGTAAAAGGAAATGCTTTACTGGCTCCCATTGGAATTGTAAACGTTGGTGTAGAACATCAGGTAAGCAAAAACATCACCGTGCAAGGTGATATTTTCATTTCTCCGTGGAAATCTTTTGCAGGAAAACATGCTCAGGCTTATTTATTAGGCTTCGACGGAAGATATTATTTCAGCAAAGCATTTGATAAATTTTATGTTGGAGCTAATATCACCGGAGGAGCTTTCAATATCCAAAAATGGAGCTACTGGAATGATAGTTATTTTGTTCATAAAAATGGCGAGGTAACTCCATATGTACAATCAGACCTTTACCAAAGAGGTTATACTTTTATTCTTGGTGTTGTAGGTGGTTATCAGTTTAAATGGAAAGAGAGATGGAATATCGACATCTATGCCGGTATTGGATCTATGCAAAGTTTTTACAAAGGATATGATAAAGTAAGTGGAGATCGTTACGACAATCTGGAAGACAGAATGGGACGTGAATGGGA
The DNA here is from genome assembly GCF_026540445.1 of Chryseobacterium sp. GM_Chr_2. Classification (NCBI taxonomy): domain Bacteria; kingdom Pseudomonadati; phylum Bacteroidota; class Flavobacteriia; order Flavobacteriales; family Weeksellaceae; genus Chryseobacterium; species Chryseobacterium sp. GM_Chr_2. The sequence continues at coordinate 219,735 of NZ_JALNUD010000007.1, read as the reverse complement.
TCGTAGTGGCGAATTTTTGCCTTATCGCGGAGGCATTATGATCTCTTATAAATTAAGATAGAATGAAATTATTCGGAAGAAACCATATCATCATAAGCCTGATTACATTCGGGATTTTATTTTTAATGAATTATCTCGGAAATGATCAGCCTGATAAATTAGAAAGAGCCTTAATGACAGCTGGAGCAGGTGTGATTGGACTATCAATCGGACTTTTTATTTTGAATAAAGGAAAGAATGATAAAAATCCGCCTCAGAATTTTGATTGATATTTATATAAGTGAATAGTCAATTGTGAATTCGCTTACGCTCGTGAATTTTAAAAATTGACTTGCAAAGCAAAATTGACAATTGACCATTCACTTTTCTCTATTTTTCGTACACAATATATTTACTTCTGATTTTTTCAAATTTGTCTAAATCAGATTTCCAGGAAGATTTAATTTCCTGAAAAGATTTTCTGGCAACGATTTGTTTTCTCAACTCATCACTTCCCGCCAAGGTATCAAAAAATAAATTTTTTAAGAAAAAATCCTGCTGCGGATTTTTATAGTTTTTATAGGCTTTAATTACCCACTCCAGATTCAATTCTCTCAAATCTTTTTTATAATCAGAAAGATTTTCACCATAACATAATTTACCATTTAAAAATGGATCTTTGGCTCCAAAATTAGGCTTCGGAGTAAATTGATAAGGTAAATTTACCGTCCAAGGCGAACCGTAAATCTGGAAAGGCAAATCCGTTCCTCTTCCAACAGAAACCTGCGTTCCTTCAAAAAAACATAAACTTGGATATAGATTGATCGATTTATCATTCGGTAAATTCGGCGAAGGTTTATCTAAAATAGCATAACGCTGATTTTTGTGATAATTTTTCATCGGAATTAAAGTGTATTTTGTCTGAACTTTATTTTTCAGCCACTTTTCTCCGTTCACCATTTTTCCGTATTCTCCAATTGTCAATCCGTACACAACAGGAACTTCGTGCATTCCGACAAAGCTTGTCCATTTTTTCTTTAAAACAGGTCCGTCAATATAGCCGTCATGCGGGTTTGGTCTGTCTAAAACCATCACTTCAACATTATTTTCAGCTCCTGCTTCCATCAAATACGTTAATGTCGAAATATAAGTATAAAAGCGAACTCCAACATCCTGAATATCAAAAACTACAATATCAATTCCTTTCAACTGTTCAGGTTTTGGTTTTTTATTTGATCCGTAAAGAGAAACAATAGGAATTCCCGTTTTCACATCTACTCCATTCTTCACTTTTTCACCAGCATCAGCATCACCACGGAAACCATGTTCAGGCGCAAAGATAGATTTGATTTTAATCCCGTTTTTCACCAGAAAATCCACCACGTGGGTTCTGTCGCTCATTAATCCAGTTTGATTGGTGACAACACCGATTGTTTTCCCTTTAAGCAAAGGCAAATACACCTCAGGTTGATCGGCTCCCGTTTTAAATCCGGCTTTATCTTGAGTCTGAGAATAATATTGATTGAATACTCCTAAAAAAATTAGGCAAATAAGAAGTAAATTTTTAATTTTGAAATCTAAATTCATAAGCTTGAAATTTCCTTTATATTTCTCTAGAAAAATAGCGTTTTCCAAAGATAACAAAAATAACCTTTCGAGGGTGATCATCTTCATTGGCCGACTTTCAGTGGCTTTGGGAATCATTGTTTCTCTAATTACGGTGGCCACAGGTTTCGGTTCCAAGAAGGCCATTAAAGAGAGACTGGCAGATTTCAGTGGGCATATTACAGTACGCTCTACCCGATCAAATTCGTCTTACAATACCTCGGTTCTTGATAATCAGGGATTGAATATTCCTAAAATTAAAGAGCTTTCTGATGTTGAAAGCGTTCAGAAATATGCGACCGTTACAGGAATTATGCGTAATGAACATAACTTTTCAGGAATTATTTTTAAAGGAATAGGAAAAGATTTCGACAGCTTACGATTTAAAAAATTTCTAGTTTCAGGAAATACGCCTGTTGTTTCTGAAAAAGGATATAACAACGGCGTTACGATTTCTCAGAAAATAGCGAATGATCTACATTTAAAAGTAAAAGACAGCATTGTCACAGTTTTTTCAAAAGCTGATCAGAAGCCTATTTACAGAAAATTTGAAGTGTTAGGAATTTATAAAACCGACATTAAAATGATCGATGAGCAATTCGTGATTGGCGATATTAATCATGTAAGAAAAATCCAGGATATGAAGCCTGATGAGGTGGGCGGAATTGATATTTTTCTTAAAAATGTAAATGATATCGATAAAGATTTTCCTGATATCGAAAAACTGATCGGTTATAAGAATTATGCTGAAAAGGCAACTGAAAAGTTTCCTCAAATCACCGACTGGATCAGTATTTTTGATACGAATATCGCGTTGATTATCATTATTATGCTAATTGTTGTGGTCATCAATATTATCATGGTACTTTTGATTCTGATTATTGAAAGAACGAATTCTATTGGTTTATTAAAAACATTGGGCGCCAGCAATTCTCAGATCAGAGCAACTTTTATCAATTATACGCTTATCATTATGGTTCCCGGACTTTTATACGGAAATGCGATTGGTCTTGGATTAATCCTTATTCAGAAGTTTTTTGGTGTTATTAAATTAAATCCAGAAAACTATTACGTAAGTACGGTTCCTGTAGATTTAAATCCTGTTGCGATTATTTCGATCTCTGCTGGAATTTTGATCATTTCCGGACTGGCTTTGATTATTCCGAGCTATCTGATCAGTAAAATTTCTCCGGTGAAAGCGATTAAATATAATTAAAAGTCAATGGTGAGTGGTGAATTTGCTTCGCTTGTGAATTTTTTACCAAACAATATTTTCTTGTCATTATATTTTCATGAGATTACTTCATTCTCGATTCGGAATGACAAATTCTTATTTAGTAACCCAAATTCCTAGCCCCGATTGCAGTGAAAATCCCGCAATGGAGCGGCGGAGCGAAGCGGAGCCGCGCAATGAGGAATTGCAACGAAAAGCGGGAAATTGCTTCTAAAAAACTTAATTCTCAATTATGAATTTGTTAATTATTTTGTCTTTTTTCTGATACAACCTTAACATATCTTAACCGAATTTATCAGAACCCAATTGAGCTAACTCATTTGAAAACTGTATCTTTGTGAGGCTTATAAAACATTTATGAAATACGCAAAAAATATTCTTGAAACGATAGGAAATACACCATTGGTACAACTTAATAAAGTGTTGGGAGAGGATTTCCCGGCATTGGTTTTAGCAAAAGTGGAAACGTTTAATCCCGGAAATTCTGTGAAAGACAGAATGGCTCTGAAAATGATTGAAGATGCCGAAAAAGACGGAAGATTGAAGCCCGGTGGAACGATCATCGAGGGAACTTCCGGAAATACGGGAATGGGATTGGCGCTTGCTGCCATCATTAAAGGTTACAAATGTATTTTCGTAACCAATTCTAAACAATCAAAAGAAAAATGTGATATCCTTCGTGCCGTTGGAGCTGAGGTAATCGTTTGTCCGACAGACGTTAAACCTACAGATCCTCGTTCTTATTATTCTGTATCCAAAAGATTAGCGAGAGAAACGGAAAACGGATGGTACGTCAATCAATACGATAATTTGTCGAACAGAGCGGCTCATTATGAATCTACCGCTCCTGAAATCTGGGAACAAACGGAAGGAAAGCTTACGCATTTCGTTGTTGGAGCCGGAACGGGAGGTACTATTACAGGTTGCGGAACATTCTTCAAAGAGAAAAATGCTGATATTAAAGTAATCGGTGTTGATACATATGGTTCTATTTTAAAGGAAATTCACGAAACCGGCGAAATTAATTTAGGAAATGCTTACACCTACATTACAGAAGGTATTGGTGAAGATATTCTTCCTGAAAACTACGATATGTCTGTAATCGATCATTTCGAAAAAGTGACAGATAAAGACGGTGCTGTTTATGCTAGAAAGCTAGCAAAAGAGGAAGGAATTTTCTGTGGATATTCTGCTGGAAGTGCGATGGCTGCTTTAGTTCAGATGAAAGATCAGTTCACGAAAGATGATGTAATTGTGGTTTTACTACACGACCACGGTTCAAGATACGTTGGGAAAATCTACAACGATGAATGGATGAAGGAAATGGGTTGGCTAGACTAATCAGCTGTTTCTATAAAAATAAAACTCAGAGTGTTTTGCTCTGAGTTTTTTTATGCTATTCTGTAATATTTTTCTTCAAAACCTGCTTCAATAAGCTGTAATCTTTCTCACTCATCGATTTTCTCGGAAACATATAACTGTATTTTCCTTCAACGGTAATAAATTCGTTATTGCTGTCGAAATAATTAAAATCTTTCCATTCACTGGTTTCTTTTTCATTATCGATATTTACGGTGAAAAAATTATCATCGAATCTGATTTCGTAGACTTTGCAGTTTTCTAGTTTATTTAAATAATTCGTAACCTGTTTTTTCCATCTCGAAACTTTATTAATGCTTACCGAAAGGAAAACCGCACAAAGCAGAAACAGAAAACTTACAAAATATAAAATTCCGAATTTCTCCTTCGAAAAATCATCTTTGAAGAAAAACATAATCAGCAAAATCAGTCCGACAACAATTGTTGTAATCATTTTTCCTCTCGTCGTTGATGAAAAAAATAAACTTCCCTGATTTCCGCTAAAATAAATGTCTTCGAAATCTTTTCTTTTAGGTTTTAAAACAATCACCTTTTCTTCACTCATAATTATTAATTTCTGTCTGCAAAGCTAAATTAAAAATTTAGAATTTACATTTATATTCGGGAGAATTACGTACTACTTGAATCTCAATTTTTCCTTTGGGAATTTAAAAACTATATCATCTATCGGATTAGCATCCGATTCTGATATAAGTCGTCCTTTCAGGACTCCTCCGCCCATTAACTCTAAACCATCAACCATCAACAAAATTATCACCGATTGCCGAAAGCTTATTCATCAGTTCACGGTTTCTTTGTCGAAGATCATCCATTTTTTTCAACATTTCATGAATCACTTCCAATCCGGGAAGATTGATTTCCAAATCATAATGCCAATTTGCAAACCGTTCAAAATTGGGCAAATCTTCATACATCAGATAACGGATTTCATTTTCTGTCTGAATGGTAATTAACCCAGAATTCACCAGTTCATCAAAAAAAGTGATTTCGATATTGTATATTTTTACGAGTTCTTCTCGCGATATTCTTTCACTCATGGCTTAGGAATTTTTAAGTTGTTCAAAAAGTTCTTTCTGATTTTCAGTGAGATTCGTTGGTAATTTCACTTCATACGTCACAAACAAATCACCAAATTCACCCTCTTTTTTATATATAGGGAAACCTTTTCCTTTCAGTCGTACTGTATTTCCGTTTTGGGTTTCGGGTTTTACTTTCAGATTTACACTACCATCCAGGGTATTTACTTTTACATCTCCGCCTAATACCGCAGTGTATAAATCAATGGACACTTTTGTTTTCAAATCATTTCCCACTCTTTCAAAATTCGGATCAACTGCAATATTAAAAGTGATGTATAAATCTCCGTTCGGACCTCCATTTACACCAGGATTTCCATGACCTTTCAATTTGATTTGCTGTCCGTCATACACTCCTGCGGGAATCGTAATTCTAACCTTTTTACCATTGATTTCAAAAGTCTGGGGATGCGTTGTTGCGGCATCCTTTAAACTTAAATTCAATTCCGCATTGACATCTTGACCTTTAAATTTTCCCGAAGCACTTCCCCGCGAACTCCTTCCGAAGCCACTCCCTGCTCCACCGAACATACTTTGGAAAAAATCTGAAAAATCTTCTCCTTCCCCAAAATCAGCGCCAGAAAATCCGCCTCCGTAATTTCCACCCTGACTTTGTTGATATTGTCTTTGCTGCTGCTGAGCTTTTTCGTATTCTTCGCCACGCTTCCAGTTTTCGCCGTATTTATCGTATTTTGAACGATTTTCTGCGTTACTGAGTACTTCATTGGCTTCATTAAGCTCTTTGAATTTCCTTTCCGCTTCCTTATCATCGGGATTAAGGTCGGGATGCAATTTTCTTGCTAATTTTCGATATGCTTTTTTGATATCTTCCTGTGTTGCGCTTTTGTCTACGCCTAAAATTTTATAGTAATCTATATAAGCCATAGAGACGATGTTTACTCAAATTTAAGGATTTTATGAATAAAATTAATGTAACGTAATGTTAAAAATAAAGCTATCTTTGATTAAAAAGCACGCATGAAAGAAGTCTTAAAAAACTACTCAGGAATATTACTTTTATTATTAGGAATCACTGTTGGAAGCATCATTGGAATTGTTGCACCAAATCTTGTAGATTTCTTAAAACCTTTAGGAGATATTTTCCTGAATTTACTTTTCGTAAGCGTTGTTCCGTTGGTATTTTTCGCGGTTTCCAACTCTATTGCTTCACTGGAGCAACAATCGAAGTTTGGAAAAATCATGCTCACCATGGCTTTTACCTTTCTGTTTTTTATTGTCACCGCTGCAGTTTTTACCATTTTTGCAGTGTATTTATTTCCTGTTTCAGGTATTTCTGGGAGTAAGGAAATCGTTGATGCAACTACTGATAATGACAGTTGGGGCAACAGAATCGTAGGATTTTTTACCGTTGGAGAATTTACTCAGCTTTTCTCAAGACAAAATATGCTTGCTCTGTTAATTTTTTCTTTTATGACAGGATTTTCAGCCAGAAAAGCAGGAGAAAACGGACAGGCTTTCAGATCGTTTATTGCTTCAGGATATGAAGTGATGAAGGAATTACTTTTAATGATTATGAAAGTAGCGCCTATTGGTTTAGGTGCTTATTTTGCGTATCAGGTAGCTACTTTGGGACCTCAGCTTTTCGGATTTTATGCTAAACCTTTAGGACTTTATTATATTGCGGGAATTATCTATTTCTTAGTATTTTTTTCATTGTACGCTTTTATGGCAAAAGGCTCACACGGAGTTAAAAGCTTTTGGAAAAATGCTATCTTTCCTACGCTGACGGCATTGAGTACCTGCAGCAGTTTTGCGACCATGCCCGCCAATTTACAGGCTGCTTCAAAAATTAGGATTCCCAGTCAGATCTCGAATATTGTGATTCCGATTGGAACGACTTTGCATAAAAATGGTTCGTCGATGTCTTCCATTATTAAAATATATGTTGCTTTTTTAATTATCGGAAGAGATTTTTTTGATCCTATGAACTTACTATTGGCACTAGGAATTACCGTTTTCGTCAGCATCGTTGCAGGTGGAATTCCAAATGGCGGATATATTGGGGAAATGTTGATGATTTCGGTTTATAAATTGCCACAGGAAGCCATTCCTGCCGTGATGATTATAGGAACCTTAGTAGATCCTTTGGCAACGGTTTTAAATGCTGTTGGGCAATTGATAGCTTCGATGTTTGTGAGTCGGTTTGTGAAGGTTTAATTTGCTTAAACACAAATTGTACAAATATTTTTCACTAATGATTTTTATAACGCAAACATCTGCGTCATCTGCTAAATCTGCGTAAGATTTTCGCCGTCGATTTTCCGAATTAATATTTTTATCTCGCAGATTTTGCTGATTGAGCAGATTTCTTTTACTATCAATTATTCGCTACGTTTTACAGGTTCTAAATTTTCAAGCTCTTCGGGCGTAAAAAGTCTATAAATGACTTTAAATGTTTTTCCTAATGGCGTTTCCAAAGAAAATCCACCCGGTCCAAAACCGTCTACAACATCCAATGTAAAGTGTGAATATTTCCAGTATTCGAAAAGATCGCGGTCTATCCAAAATTCGTGATTGTTGATGGTACCGATCATCGCATCATTCATTCTTGGGTAGAATCCACCTTTTTCGAAACATTGAGGCTGCGTTCCTTCACAGCAACCTCCCGCTTGATAGAACATGAGATCTCCATATTTTTTTTCTAACTCCCAAATAACTTCTAAGGCTTTTTCGGTAGCTGAGAGTCTTGCTATTTTGGTTTGCATAATTACTTCTTTTTTATTAGTGTTCTTTTGTCTTGAAACAAAAGAACCAAAAATTCAAGACTTGGAAACTCCGGCTAAAAATTTAAATTTAATCCTAAAATTTCCAAAACTGCGCGAATTGAATATTTGTTCTTTGATTCAATATTTCTGTCGCGCTTTGAACAGTGGAAATTTTTTAACGGATTAAGTTTAAATTTTCTTAACGCCTTCATTTCCTAGGTCGTTTTTCCTTTTATAAAGTTAAAAAAGTTCGGCGAAATAAATCTCGCCGAACCTCATAACATTCAATATAATTTAATTTGATCCGGCAATATCCAGAACAATTCTACCGTCAATCTGTCCTGCTTTCATTTTATCGAAAACATCGTTAATATCTTCTAATTTAGCTGAGGTTACTGTTGCTTTCACCAAACCTTCATTCGCAAAATCCAATGCTTCCTGAAGATCTTTTCGGGTTCCAACAATAGAACCTCTTACCGTAATTCTTTTCAGGACTGTTTCAAAAATCGGAAGTTCGAATGATCCCGGCGGAAGTCCGTTTAATGCAATGGTTCCTTTTCTCCTTAACACATCAATTCCCTGTTTGAAGGCAATTGGAGAAACTGCTGTGATTAGGGCGCCGTGCATTCCGCCAACTTCTTTATGCAGATACTCCCCAGGGTCTGTGTTTTTTGCATTGACTACCAAATCCGCTCCTAATTTTTTTGCTAAATCTAACTTATCATCTGCTACATCAATTGCAGCAACATGCATTCCCATTGCTTTTGCATATTGAACAGCAACGTGACCTAATCCACCGATTCCTGAAATGGCAACCCATTCTCCAGGTTTTGTTTCAGTTTCTTTTAGTCCTTTGTAAACCGTTACTCCAGCGCAAAGAATTGGGGCAATTTCTAAAAAATTGACATCCGATTTTAAATGTCCTACATATCTTGAATCTGCGATCACATATTCTGCGAAACCGCCATCTACACTGTATCCACCATTCTTTTGAGCTTCACAAAGCGTTTCCCAACCTGTGATACAATAATCGCAGCATCCGCAGGCAGAATATAACCACGGAACTCCCACCGCATCGCCTTCTTTCACCTGAGCTTCTGGACCGCAGGCTACTACAATTCCTACCCCTTCATGTCCGGGAATTAAAGGCATTTTGGGTTTTGCAGGCCAGTCGCCGTCAACAGCATGTAAATCTGTGTGACAAACTCCACAGGCAATTACTTTTACCAATACTTCATATCTTCCAGGTACTTTTACAGGAACTTCTTCTATTTTTAAAGGTTGTCCGTAGCCTTGAACGACTGCGGCTTTCATTGTTTTTGGAATCATATTTTGATTTTTTTGAGTTAGTTTTTAGTTTTGGTTTTATATCTTTTGAATAGTTTTTTAACGCAAAGGACACAAAGACTTTTTTTGCCTGTTAGACTTCACATTTTTAAGTTCGCAAAGGCGTTTCACTTAGCTAAGACGACAAAGATTTTTCCTACGTTTTTTTAGCCTTGTCACGGCTTATAAAGGCGTATCATTCCCTACTTACCCGAAAAATTTCGGATAAGGGCGACTTTTGTTTGCGTGAGGGATAGGAAGGGTCTCGTTTGAAAAACGAGAGTGTGGAGCGAAGCGGAGCACCGAAACGAAGTGGAGCCCTGGATAGCCCGACCGTTTTTCCCCGTTGCCGAGACGGGGAAAACGGGCACGCCCTAATATTTAAATTAAAAGAAACCTAGTTTGTTTTTGTTGTATGAAATCAACATATTTTTAGTCTGACGGTAGTGATCCAGCATCATCTTGTGGTTTTCACGACCGATTCCCGACTGTTTGTACCCTCCAAAAGGTGCTCCTGCAGGGTAAGAATGGTACTGGTTGACCCAAACTCTTCCCGCCTGAATGTGACGAGGAATATTGTATAACTGATGTGCATCTCTCGTCCAAACACCTGCTCCCAAACCGTAAATTGTATCGTTTGCGATTTTTAAAGCCTCTTCTTCATCTTTAAATGTGGTAAATGCCAACACAGGTCCGAAAATCTCTTCTTGGAAAATTCTCATTCGGTTGTTTCCTTTGAAAATGGTTGGCTGAATATAATATCCGTTTTCCAGACCTTCTCCAACATTGTTAACATCTCCTCCTACAAGCACTTCTGCGCCTTCTTCTTTCCCTAATTTGATGTAAGAAAGAATTTTATCTTTTTGAATCTGAGATGCCTGAGCTCCCATCATCACCGTTTTATCTAAAGGATTTCCTACTTTAATGGCTTTTACTCTCTCTACCACTTTGGCAATAAATGCATCTGCAATGTCCTCCTGAACCAATAATCTTGACGGACAGGTACAGATTTCACCCTGATTTAAAGCGAAAAGTACTGCGCCTTCAATAGCTTTGTCCAAAAACTCGTCATCTGCATCCATTACTGAACTGAAGAAAACGTTTGGAGATTTTCCTCCCAATTCTAATGTTACCGGAATAATATTTTCTGTCGCGTACTGCATCACCAAACGACCTGTTGCAGTAGAACCGGTGAATGCCGCCTTATTAACTTTCGGATTGGTAACCAACGCTCTTCCTAATTCTGCCCCGAAACCGTTAACAATATTCACAACTCCCGGAGGAAGTAAATCACCAATTAATTCCATTAAAACCATGATGGAAATCGGAGTGCTTTCTGCCGGCTTTAAAACGACGCAGTTTCCTGCAGCCAAAGCCGGAGCCAGTTTCCAAACTGCCATTAAGATTGGGAAATTCCAAGGAATAATCTGAGCGATAACACCTAGCGGTTCGTGAACGATAAGCGAAACGGTATCTTTATCTAGTTCATTGTGTGAACCTTCTTCAGATCTGATGACCGAAGCAAAATATCTGAAATGATCGACAGCCAAAGGAATATCTGCTGCTAATGTTTCTCTTACCGCTTTTCCGTTATCAATAGTTTCAACTGTTGCTATGTACTCTAAATTCTGCTCGATTCTGTCGGCAATTTTATTTAAAATAATACTTCTTTCCGTTGCTGAAGTATCTTTCCAGGTTTGGAATGCTTTTTCAGCTGCATTTACTGCCAATTCCAAATCTTCTTTTGATGAGTGAGCTGCCTGCGTAAAATTTCTTCCGTCCACAGGCGAAACTACATCGAAATATTGCCCGTTTACCGGGGCTGTAAATTGTCCGTTAATATAATTATCATATCTGTTTTTGAATTCAGGCCACTTTAAAGTAGTCGCTGATTCTTGTTCTGTAAGTGTGCTCATATACGTATGTTTTAATTTTTTATCTGTTACCAAATTACACTTACCTGTGATATTAGAATAGCAAAATCGTACAAAAAAATATCAAAATAGTACATATCCGGAATTTTATAATTTCATTAACAAAATACTAAGCGCAGAAATTTCTATATTTGAGTAGAGACGTAATCATAAATGTTTAGAAATGAATGATAATAAGATTTTATTGAATACACCTGAATTAAAGCGGGAAAACCAGCTCATTCATTTGGTTGAAAATCAGACGAAATTCAATCTGAATAATTGTGAATTCAGCATTTATGAGACGCATAAGGCTGCTTTTGATGTAAAACTGCATTTTGAAACGATTGCATTTACCGCAATGCTTCGTGGTAAAAAATACATGAAACTGGATAAAACCAACTATTTCGACTATTTTCCGGGAGAAAGTGTACTAGTTTCACCTGGAGAAACGATGATTATTGATTTTCCTGAAGCAGATGAAACCCCGTCTCAATGTATTTCTTTAAGTCTGAATCCCGAATTTATTGAAGATTCTTTAAATCATTTAAATTACAATCTTCCAAAAATCGACGAAACTTCACATTGGAATATCGATCTTGATGAATATTTTCTTTTTAACAATCAATCTTTAGCTTCCGCCACCAACAATATTATGCGAATTGCCATGGATGATAATTCTCAAAAAGATATTATGGCAGATTTTGCATTGAAGGAACTTTTAATTCGATTGATGCAAACTCAGGCACGAAGTATGGTAGAGAAAAATATTGTAAAAAATAAATCACGAATCGGATTTGTGGTAGATTATATTAAGAAAAATCTTCATCAGAAACTATCAATCGAAAGTATTGCTAAGTTGGCATATGTAAGCAAGTCAAACTTCTTTAAAATGTTCAAAGATGAGCTGGGAACGTCACCCAATGAATTCATTTTACAGGAAAGAATCAATCGTGCAAAGGAATTACTGGCAAGTCAGAATAGCATTAAAGAAACTGCTTACCAGACAGGATTTTCTGATGTAAATTATTTTACGAGAGTGTTTAAACAGTTTGCAGGTGTTACTCCGAAAAGTTATCAGAATAAAGCTATTTCTATTAAATAAAACGTTCAAAATTCCAGCATTGTTTTTGCAGAATAATACATCATTAAAAACAATATGATGAAACTATTTATTATTCTTACTTTTTCATTTTTCTTTGCATCAAATTTTGTGGATGCACAAACTACCAATAAGAATTTCATTTTATCAAAAGATGCAGAACAAATTGATCTTTGGCGAGGAAATATGCCTGATAAAGGCGGCTCAAAAAATGGAGAAATTATTAATGATAAAGGTTCCGTAACGAATGTTTCAACACCAAGATTGATTGTTCACCAACCTAAAAATCCTAACGGAACCGCTATTTTAGTCATTAGTGGTGGTGGATATGCTCATATTGAACTCGGTAAAGAAAGTAACCCTACCGCAAATTGGCTGCAATCGGAAGGTATTACCGCATTTGAACTGATTTACCGTTTACCACAAGAAGGCTGGAAAACCAACAATGTTCCTTTTGAAGACGCACAGCGAGCCATGAGATTGATTCGAAGTATGGCAAATAAATATGGATTTGATCAAAATAAAGTTGGTATTCTAGGATTTTCTGCCGGAGGACATTTAGCAGGAATCACCTCTACTTTATTCGATAAAAAATTCTACAAACCTATGGATGCTATTGATTCTTTATCATCAAAACCGAATTTTGTTGGGCTGATTTATCCCGTTATTTCAATGCTTCCGCCAAATAATAAAACGCATTCTTACAAAAGTATTTTAGGAAACAATCCCACAACGGTGCAACAAACAAATTTTTCTGTGGAAAAACAGGTTACTACAGATACAGCTCCAACTTTTCTAGCTCAAGCTTTTGATGATCCTATTTCGCCCGTGGACAATAGTTTTTTGATGGAAGATGCTTTAAGAAAAGCTAAAGTTCCTGTTGAAATGCATATTTTTCAAAACGGAGGCCATGGCTGGGGGTTAGGAAAACAAGGAAGTCCTGTTTCTTCTTGGCCGAATTTATTTAAAAACTGGGCTCAAAGTAATGGATTCTGGAAAAAATAAAACAAAAAACCGAAACTATATTTAGCTTCGGTTTATATTTTAGAGATTACTTACATTTTATTTGAAATTGAAATATTTGAGATTTTTCGACTTCACTTCGTTTCGCTCAAAATGACAACTTCGTAAATTTTAAGTAGTAAATCTTAACCTTTAAAATCGTAATATCTTGCTCCTTTCAAAACAGGATTTTCTAATTCTACAGATGCCAATCCGAAACCTGTATAATTTTCATTAACAGAAGTTTCCAGTTGTTTTCTGTGCAGTTTTTCATAGGTTTCAAAATTGATAGCCGTTCTGTTTTTTAAGCCTTCAAAAAGATCCCATTTTGCCACCACATTTTTCCAGTTATCTGAAACTTTTCCCGCAAAAACTTTAGACTTAGAACCACTTCCATAGCCTAAAAATCCAATTTCCTGACCTGCTAATTCTTCGTTGTCATTAAAAGAAGTCTGCAATGCAGAAAGCAAAGCCATAAAAATAGAAGCCGTGTACATATTTCCGATTTCTGAAGAAGCTCGTTGAGATTTTTCAATTTTATCATTAATAAACTGAATATAATCCTCTGATTTTGCCACTGCTTTTTGCTCTTCAGGAGTTTCGTAAGATAAGCCGTTTTCTAAACTGTAAATTTCTGTGAAAACTCTTTTTCCGTGGAAAGCATAAGGAAGATGGAAAATAAGATACTTCCAAGCTTCATAAGGTTTATTTTTTCCCGCAATTTCTTTGTAATGAGTATAAGCTTCGCGAATTCTATCCTGATAACATTGATTAGAATATTGCCCGTTAAAAACAGGTTCGTCTGTAAAAACTTCAATTTTTTCAGGGAAGTTTTCAGGAGCGTTCGTTAAATCTTCTTTTTTGAAATGACGTCTTGGCTTGAAAAAATCAAAAACACTTTCTGTAGCAACACCCCAATTGTTATCAATCTCAATAAGATCTGGTTTTGAAGACACCAAAACTGCCACTGCACCACCACCTTGAGTATATTCTCCTGAAGACGCCAGCTCATATTTAGCATAATCACTCGCAATGACGATCGCCTTTTTATCAGGATTTACCCTTACAAAATCCAAAGAATTGTGAAGCGCATCTACCGCGCCAATACAAGCGAAAGTAAGATCTACCACGTCGCAGTTCTTGAAAGCTCTTTCACCAAATTCTGCTTCCAACACCTTTTCAACCATTTGCATCACGTAAGAAGCCGTTGGTTTTGCAGCATCTAAAGCACTTTCAGTTCCCAGATAAATTCTTGATATTTCTTTTGGATTAATATTATAATCTCTGATTAGCTTCAACAAAGCTTCCGCTGCAAATGTAGCTGCATCTTCATGCACATCGGGAAATCCCATTTTATGTAATCCTAATCCTTTTTCCAGTTTTGCAGGTTCTATTCCTCTTTTTTCTGCTAAATCTTTTATTTCCAAATATAAAGTAGGCACAAAGTAGCTTGCTGCCTCTATTCCGAACGCCATATAGTTAATTTTTATACGAATTTAAAAAATGTAAACGTTTAATCATGTATGTTTATTACCAAATTTTTAGAAATTTAGTCTTAATTCTATTTAATCAAAAAAATTTTATTATTAAAACCTTTTTATTTAAATTATTAACAATCTAAGGGGCAAAGATGTATTTTTTAATCTTTAATGATTTTAAAATTTTCTGTTTCTTCTTCTATTTTAGCAGAGATGATATACAGTCCGCTTTTCAAAGCCGAAACATCAATACTCCCACTGAGAGAATTACTCTTTTGCTCTTTCACTTTTATTCCATTCAAATCATAAATAAAAATTTCATCAATCTTTTCCCTACCTGTATAATTTAGTTCATTTTTAACCGGATTTGGATAGAAATTAATCTTTGATTTTGAATGATTTGTAATTTCGCTTGTACTTAAAACATCGTTGCTAATCGTAACTTGATCAACCAATGTAGAATATCCCTGACTATTTTCACATTCAATGGCAACCTGATAAATATTAGGCGGCATTCCGATATTGGCGAAAAAATACCATGAACTGAACGGTGGCTGGAACCCCATCAACAAAGTCCAAGAATCTGTAGCAGACATTCTGTAGTAAATCCTTACCCAATTGGCATTTCCATTCAATTGTGGATTAACGAGATAAAAACTAAGCTTTGGAGAAGTGAGTGAGGCGGTGTTAAAAGGTGGACTTACCAATTTTGTTTTGTCGGAACTGGAAGAATTGGCCGGGAAATTAGCGAATTTTGTTCCGGAAAAAGCGGTAATTCCTGTGCTTCCCGTTGTGGCAGAGGATGCGAAAGTCCAATCTACTGAGTTGGCTTCATGAATTTGTGTCCAGCTGGACCTTGTGGGAGAATCGTCTTCAAAAGTTTCCGTCCAAGGAAAATTGAAAATCTGAGCGTCTAAAACGAAAGGTGAAAAAGCTAATACTGCAGGTAAAAAAAGCCGTTTACCCAAATTCATCGCAAATAAATTTGTTTTCATAGTTATTAAATAATATTAATTCTATAACAAATTTATAATTATTAAATTAAATACGTAATATTTTTTTAAATAAATTAAACATAATTTAATAAACATCGTTTAACCATAAAAAAATAACCACTATCAGAAATAGTGGTTATCATATTTTTATGTATTGCTTTAAAACTATTTAAAATCTGCAATCGCTTTATTAATTGCATCAATTTGCTTATTAATGCTAGCTGCATTTTGAGGATTTTGTTTTAAAAGTTCCATTTTTTTATTCAAACCGTCTTTTAAAATCTGGCTTATCATTATTTTAACCTGCGGATTATCACCCATCTGGCCTTTAGACTGAACCAAAATTTTTGTAATCGCTTCAGTCGCTTTTAAATTATCAGAAGACATAATCCAGTTGTATCCTTCTTCAGAAGCTTTTCCTAATTCCGGGTTTTGGAATTTGATAAAAGGATAAAATGCCGCAAACTGAGCGATATTCGCCATCTGTGAAGTCACTTTATTTTTAACGACAATCGGCAACATTTTTTCAATTAAAGCATCTGAAGCTCCTTCCAGATCCATTTTATCGCCTAAAGTTGCTGCCTTTGAAGGATCAATTGCTAAGATAGCTCCGACAGAATTTCCTTTTACCGCATTTGAAACTGCGTTTACTCCTTTTTCAAAAAGCGGAATGTATTTTTTATCTTTTGTCTTCGCCAAAGCAGCAATAGCCGCCGCCTGAGCTAAGGTTTTAGGATCATTGGAAGCAATTTTTTCCACCTCTGAACCTAATGCTTTGAACTGTTCAGGATTTGATAAATCCATTAATTCCAATGCTTTAATTCTCACTCTGAAATAAGGATCTTTTAATGCCGCAGCCAATAATTTTGTCGCAGCCGGACTTTTTCCAACCTGATCTTTAATTCCGTTCAATGCATTATATCTGCTTTTAAATTCCTTAGAACCTGTAAACTGCATTAAATATTGCTCAGGAGTTTTTGTATTTGTAACTTCTGCAACCAATACTCCGTCTGCATTAATATTCACCAAATCTGCATTTTTAGAAACATCAAAATTGAAGGTATTCGCGCTTTCTGCTTTTACCCATACATTATATCTTTTAGGTTTACCATTATCGTAAACATCGATTGCCAAAGGAAATTCGAATGGCAGTTCCTGACTTTGATTAATCGTAACTGCGATTTGTTTTTTCACCGGCTCAAAAGTATAAGAATAAGTAATCTTTGGATTTCCGCTTCCGAAATACCATTGATTAAAAAACCAATTCAGGTCTTTTCCTGAAACTTTCTCGAAAGATAATCTTAACTGATGTGCTTCTGCATTCTGGAACTCATTGGTCTTTAAATAATCCTGCATTCCGGCAAAGAAGGCATCATCACCCAAGTAATTTCTCAACATATGAAGAATTCCTCCACCTTTTTGGTACGTTACTAAATCAAAAACATCTTCACGGGAATCGTATCCAAATCTCACCAAATTTTTCTTGAAATCCGACGGATTATGAAGATACATATTCACATCGGTCATCTGATGATAATCTGCCTGATCTTTTCCGTATTTATATTCGTTCCAAAGGTATTCTGAATAGTTGGCAAAAGATTCGTTTACCGTCAGATTGCTCCAGCTTTCTGCCGTTACCAAATCCCCAAACCAATGGTGGAATAATTCGTGAGCAATAGTATCTTCCCACTTATTTTCATCGATCAATTGTCCAGGTTTCTGTAAAATATCGCTTCCGTGAAGCGTTGCCGTGGTATTTTCCATTGCGCCACTTACATAGTCTCTTCCGGAAATCTGTGCATATTTAGCCCAAGGATAATCGTAGCCCATTTTTTTAGAGAAAAACTCGATCATTTCGGGAGTATTTCCGTAGATCTGTTTTGCATAAGGCTCATATTCTTTCTCGATATAATAATCCACCGGAATATTTCTCCATTTATCTTTTACGATGGCATATTCTCCAACACCCATAAAGAAAAGGTAGGTTGAATGTCTTTTATCCATTACCCAATGATCGGTTCTCAATCCGTTCGATTCTTTTTGAGAATCTTTCATAATACCATTCGAAAGAGTAACGTATTTATCAGGAACCGTCATGTAGATTTCCTGAGTCGTCTTTTGATTTGGCTTGTCGATCGTTGGAAACCATGCAGAAGAAGATTCTGTTTCTCCCTGTGTCCAGATCTGAGTTGGCATATCCGGATCTTTTCCCTGAGCATTAATGAAATACAAACCTTTAGCATCATTAATAGCGGCACTTCCCTGCTGTTTCACCTCGTTCGGACGGGAAGTATATTTGATATAAACCGTATAATCCTGATTTTTCTGATAGGTCTTATCTAAAGTAATTTTTAAAACATCATCCTTATAATCGTATTTCAAAGGAGATTTTTTACCATTGCTATCCAAAGCAACCTCGTGAATCAGCATTCCCTTTGCATCCAGCGTTAATTCATTGGTTGGATAAAAATAAGGTGAAGCCGTTAACCATTCTTCCCCATTCATTTGTTCCTTCTGATAATCGAAATTTACTTTCAGCTTGGTATGCTTCAGTTCCGTTACTTTTGTGTGTGTGGCTCTGTATACCTTTTCTCTGCCTGAAGTTTCGGTTTGTGCCGAGATCGTTGCAGAAAAGAAAATTCCGCCCAAAATAGCAATCGATAAAATGGCTTTTTTCATATTTATTTATTAAATATATTTAGAATTATTTTTTTGTTAAGATATCAAAAATATCGTTTACCAACGTTTCATAGTCTCCTTTTTTGAACTGTTCTTTCGTTTTAGCAAATGCTTTTTTCAATTCGCTTTCAGGATTTTCTTCGTCGATAATTTCTATGGAATCAATACCTTTTATCTGAAGTAATATTTCCTTTAGTTTATCAGCATCAATATTTTCTTCGATAGTAATTTTAAGTGATTTCATAATAAATAAGTAGGGTTTATGACTTGAAAGTTACAAAAAAAGTGAAGTTTTTAGGCTTCACTTTATATTTTTTAATTCAAAATTATTAGATCGCAACAGGTGCTTTAATTCCCGGATGCGGATTATAATTTTCCAGCGTAAAATCTTCAAAATTGAAATCAAAAATATTTTTAACTTCTGGATTCAGTTTCATTGCCGGAAGAGGTCGAGTTTCTCTTAACAATTGTCTATTTACCTGTTCAAAATGGTTGTTGTAAATATGAACATCGCCAAAACTATGAACATAATCTCCCACTTCCAAATCACAAACCTGAGCTACCATCATCAATAACAACGCATAGCTTGCAATGTTAAACGGAACGCCCAAGAAAACATCTGCACTTCTTTGATATAATTGAAGCGACAATTTTCCATCCGCAACATAAAACTGAAATAAAGCATGACAAGGCGCTAATGCCATATTCGGAATTTCAGCAACATTCCATGCAGAAACGATCAATCTTCGAGAATCCGGATTTTTTTTAATTTGATCGATAACATCTGTGATCTGGTCTACAATTTTCCCGTCTGCTCCGTTCCAACTTCTCCATTGAGCTCCATAAACAGGTCCTAAATCTCCATTTTCATCTGCCCATTCGTCCCAAATTGAAACACCGTTATCTTTTAAATATTTAATATTGGTATCTCCTTTCAGAAACCAAAGTAATTCATAAATAATAGATTTCAAATGCACTTTTTTAGTCGTCACCAAAGGGAAACCTTTCGACAGATCATATCTCAGCTGGTATCCGAAAACACTTCTTGTTCCCGTTCCCGTTCTATCCGTTTTATCTGTTCCGTTATCTAAAATATGTTGTAAAAGGTCTAAGTAATTTTGCATTTTGAAAAGCGATTTTTGTAGGTTCAAATTTAAAGATTCTAAATCAAAAAAGCATCCATTTTCATGAATGCTTTTAATATTATAAAATTATAATTTCTATTAAACTGCCGTATAGCCACCGTCTACAAGGTAATAACCGCCTGTCATGAAAGAAGATTTTTCAGAACTTAAAAATAATACCAACTCTGCTACTTCTTCAGATTTTCCTAATCTTCCGATTGGGTGTTTTGCAATCAGCGCTTCCTTCATATCTCCACTTGCGCTTTCCAATAGCGGAGTATCAATATAACCCGGACCAACGGCATTACAACGAATACCTTTTTGACCGTATTCTGCGCCAATATTTTTAGTAAGTCCTACCACCGCGTGTTTTGCAGTGGTGTAGGCAGAAGACATAGGTGCGGCCACTGTTCCGTGGATGGAAGCAATATTTACAATTACTCCACCATCGTTTTGCTCCATTTGCTCGATGGCATATTTACAACCATAGAAAACTCCATCTAAATTTACACTCAATACTTTTCTCCAACTGTCGAGACTATAATCTCCCGTAAGAACTGCTTCGCCACCAATTCCTGCATTATTACAGATAATATCTAATTTGCCATAAATTTTTGCCGTTTCTTTTACCAAATTTTCCACTTCAGTCGGGCTTGAAGTATCTGCTTTTATAAAAGAAGCTTCCCCTCCATTTGCTTTGATTTGGTCTACAGCCTGATTTCCATGTTCTTCATTAATGTCTGAAACAACCACTTTTGCGCCTTCTTTAGCGTAACTTACAGCAACAGCTAAACCAATCCCAGAACCTCCTCCTGTAACGATAGCTACTTTATTATCTAAAATTCCCATATTGATAAAATTTTATAAGATTTATTATTAAATATTTACCTCTAATTTACGAATTTAAAGCGTCATTGTTTCTATATAAAGCAATAAATTTTTCTTAAATTATAGACTTGAAATGTTAAATAATTAAAGTAACGAAACGCTCACTTCCTTAGAGTTTCCTTCAACAGATTTTAATCTGCCAAATTTCTCTTTTTCAATAATATGATCGTTCCAATAATCTAATTTTACAGATCCAAATTTTACTAATTTTTTAAACTTACTACGATCAATTATATCTTTTAAACCATAATCTATTGAAATATTTCCAATCGATTTTAATTTACCAAATCGGCTGTTATCAATAATATCTTTCGGGTAATAATCGATTGTGATATTTGCGATTGACCTCACTTTTCCCGCCTTTTCCGGATCAAAATGTACGGAATCCCAGTAATCAACTTTCAAATCTCCAATACTCTTAATCTTACCATATTTTGGATCATCTGCTCTGAGAGCATCCCAATAATCAACTTTTACACCGCCAAGACTTTTTATTTTACCTGCTCTGTGTTTATTAAAAACATCCTGATCATAATAATCTGTGGTACCATTAGAATTATCAGAATAAAATCTCTGTACTTCGCCTTCCCCGCTTAAAACAACGGTTACATTATTTATCGTTAAATCTACCGTTTCGATAGTATATGTGGAATTGGAAATAACAGCTTTAATCTGAGCATTCAGAAGAAAGTTGAACAATATAAAGCCTATTAAAAGTAGTTTTCTAATTTTCATGAAAAGAGTTTTACCAAATATTCTCAATTTTTTGAGGAACATTATTAATGGTAAATGTTTCTCCCATTTTCTTGCCAAACATCGCTTTCACCAAAGGAGATTCTGCAGAAACTGTCATTATTTTTTTGCCTTCCACAATAATTTCACCCAAAGAAGCAGAAATATAAAATAAACCTTTATCGGTTTTCACCAAAGCTCCATTCTGAACTTTCAGACAAGCTTCTGATGTCATTTTCTGAACTACATTTTGTTGATTTAACGTTTCATTCAGTTGCCTTTGAAGATTATTGATTTCCTGCTGAAGCATTTCGCGACCGGTTTCATATTTATCCCCCATCGAACTTTTTGTATCATTATTGGAAGCTCTCGTTTCAGCAATAAGATTTTCGAAATTCTGAATTTTATCTGATATTTTTGATTTTATGATATTTAATATGTCTTCTTTATTCATTTCTGTTTGCTTTGTTTTAAATGTAAAAGCGGACAAAAGTCCGCTTTCAAATTGATATTTTATAAAAATAAAAAATTTTTGTCAATATTTATTTTTCAAAAACGGCATAATCGCCAGGTTTGAAATTAAAATCTTTACCGTTATCAAAATTTCTGTTTACCTTTTCAAATACATTTCTGAAAGTTCCTGAAACATTTTCGTCTTCAATTTTGAAATTGATAGGTTCTTTCGACATATTTAAAACTACCAACACCTCATCTTTACCATTTTTTCTGAGATAGGCTAAAATTTTATCATTCGCGGAAGTGTTTAACAAATATGTTCCGACATTGTTATCTCCACCTCTCAATGCAGGATTGGAGGCTTTCAAATTTAATAATGTTCTATAAAAATCTGCATTTTGATAGGTATTCGTCCATTTGATAACATCTTTTTCGAAAAATTCCAGACGTTTCATGTTTGGTAATTCCTGCCCGGAATACAATAACGGAACTCCATTCCATGTTGCAGAAAAAACAGCCATTGGCTTTGTGGTCACTCCATATTTTTCATATTCGGTTCCGTTCCAAGAATTTTCGTCGTGGTTGGAAGTAAACCAAGCTCTCATTGAGCTGTCGCCAATGTTCGAATATTGTATCAATAAGTCTTTTAACCCTTGAAGCGGTTTATTTTTTTTGTAATAATCTGCCGACTTGTGCATCCATTTCCAGGAATAACTTGCATCGAAAACTTTTCCGTATTCCGGGCTTTCAATTTCATCAAATTCGCCTAACCAAAAAAGAGGCTTTATTTTTTCAACTTCCGGACGAGCCTGTTCCCAAAAATCAACTTCAACCCACGAAGCCAAGTCACAACGGAAACCATCGATATTGGTTTCTTTTACCCAGTATTTCATGGCATCGATCATGGCAAGACGCATTTCCTGATTTTTGTAATCCAGTTCGATAATATCATCCATTCCTGAAGCTTTATGGAAACTTCCATCGGCATCTTTTAGGTAAAATTCTGGATGTGTTTTTGTCCAGATATGATCCCAGCCTGTATGATTCGCCACCCAGTCGATGATAACTTTGAATCCCAATCTGTGGGCTTCGTTCACCATGTGTTTGAAATCGTCTAAAGTTCCGAATTCCGGGTTGATGGAGGTATAATCTGCCGCGGCGTAAGGGCTTCCCATGCTACCTTTTTTATTTTCCTGAGCAATCGGCGTGATCGGCATAAACCAAAGGGTTTTTACGCCCATTGATTTCAGTCTTGGCATCTCTTTTTCAAATGCTCTGAAGGTTCCTTCCTGTGTATATTGTCTTACGTTTACTTCGTAAATATTTGTGTTGTGTTTCCAGTCTTTAGGTAAATCCGTCATGTTTTTTCTTGCGTTTTGTGTGGTACAGGAAACAATTCCCAGACCAATTACAGCTAATAAAATTAATTTTTTCATTAATTCATTTTTAACAAAAATAGGGATTGTGATTGAAAGAAGTGAATCTCTTACACCTGAATTTTGAATTTCTAGCATAAGTTTTTTTGTTGAACTAAAATTTTATGATTATTTCCAAAAATGAAAAAACGGCTACTTCCCTAGCCCAGATTAAGCGGCATGTTTGAGCTCTTTTTTGCTTCAGTTTCGGCGCGGCAGCTTCGCTGCCGCGCCGAAACTGAAGCAAAAAAAGCGAGTAGCGAAAGCTGGAAATAGCTCCTAAAAAAAATCATAAAAATAAAAGCGAACCAAAGTCCGCTTTATATATTTAAACTAATTTCTACAATCTAGTTTTTGCTTGAATTAAGGGTTTGTAGAAAAAATAGAACCATTGGCAATTAAAGCTCTTCTGTTCATTTTCAAAATATCTCTTACCCATTCTGCAAAATCTTCAGGTTGAAGAACTTTATCAGGATTTCCATCTGTTAAACCTCCTTGAATCGACATATCCGAAGCAATGGTGCTTGGCGTTAACGTAATTACTCTAATATTTTGTTTTCTCCATTCTGCCATCATAGACTGAGATAAAGAAACGACTGCTGCTTTTGACGCTGCATACGCAGACATATTCGGTCCGCCTTTCAAACCTGCTGTAGAAGACACGTTTACAATATCACCTTCACCTTTTGCTTTCATGAAAGGATGAACGGCTTTAGCTGCATAATATACTCCAAAAAGATTAGTTTTAATTACCTGCTCCCAAGTTTCAGAAGGCATATCTTCGATAGAACCGAAATCACCGATTCCTGCATTATTGATTAAAATATCTACACCTCCCAACGTTTCTGCCAATGCGTTGATACCAGCCGTTACCTGAATTTCGTTATCCATAGAAAAAACTGCATAAGCTGCATTTACACCCAATTTCTGGATTTCATCAACCGTCATTTTAAGGTTTTCCTCGTTTCTTCCAGTAATGCCAATATTTACTCCTTCATTTGCCAATGCTAAAGCAACTGCTTTACCAAGCCCTCTTCCACCACCTGTAATGATGGCATTTTTTCCGTTTATATTCATATTGATAGTATTTTATTCGTGGTTCAAATTTACGAAAGGGATTTTAAAGCAACGAAAACGGATAAATGAAAAAGCCTATAATCATTATTAAATTTAATTTTAAATCAAAAAATGCTTCGACTTTGCTCAGCATGACATTGTTAATAATAAATCATATTCAAAATAATAAAAACCGACTTCATCTGAAGTCGGCTCTATTGAAAGTATAGTAAAAAAAATGAAAACTAAGGAATAAGAATTGAGTTTTGAACCTCAAAATCCTCCGCCGCTGAGAACTGATTGCCGTACATATCCGTCGCTCTTACCTCAACTTTGTGTTTTCCTAGTGTTAATTTATTTCCAAATCCTCCTTCCCAGATGTGCTTAGACATTTCAGGGTTGGAAGGTCTTCTGCCCGGGAACAGATTTTGTGTAGAATCCCATTTGAATACAGACAGAGCAAAATTCGGGTCAATGGTTTCATTATAATCCATTGCTTCCCATTTTCCGCCATCTATCCTGTATTCTACTTTGTCTTTTTTGCTTCCCATAAAGAAATTCGCCAACACTTTAGCCGAAGTTTTTGATGGGTAAGGAATTACTTTCGGAACATACAATTTGATCTGATAACCTTCCGGTTTCCCGGCTGTTTTGTAAGAAACTTTATACTGATTATCATTAAAACTGATGAAAGAATATCCTTTCGCTGTTCCGTCTCTCATGGTAGAAGTCGGCAATCCTGCTTCGTCTGAAGTTCCAGACCACCAGTCGCCACAAGTAGTTCCTACATTATATTCATGAAGATCTTTCGCCCCATTCCAACCTGCTTTTTTTCCGTAAAAAATCTGCTGTTGAATATGTGTGTGAGCTGATAACAACAATGCATTCGGAAACGGACTTAAAAAATCGAACAATTTCTGACGATCTGCATTTCTGAAATTATCTTCATTCGTATGCTCCAACGGAATGTGGAAAGAAACCACGATCAGTTTATTTTTATCAACCAATTTCAAATCGTTTTCGATAAACTGCAACTGATCTTCACGGAAACCGCCCCAATACCCTTTTCCGTCTCTCGGATCGGGATACAAAATATCATCTAAAACAATGAAGTGAACATTTCCATAATTAAAAGAATAATTGGCAGGGCCGAAAGTCGCTTCAAAAGTTTCATCAGACAGATAATCTTCTTTAGCATCATAATTCATGTCGTGATTTCCCATCACATTATACCAAGGCAACCCGATTTCTTTCATCACATCGGCATAAGGTTTTTGCAAGCTTAAATTATCTCCCACCAAATCACCCAGCGTAATTCCGAAAACTGTATTTTTCTTCGTCGTTTTCACTTCATTCACAATCGCTCTTCTGAAATAATCCAGTTGCTTTTCCGTGTAAGGCTGCGGATCTCCGAAAACCAGAATATCGAAGTTTTTATTTTCATTTTGTTTGTTTAAAGCAAAATTCACTTCTTTCGGAAGCTCACCCGTTGGCGCCGTTCCTTTATATTTAAAATCTGCCGGAGAACCTTTTGGCTTATACTGATAATAATATTGAGGCAAATTATTTCCGTTCAATGCCACCTGATAACCTGAAGGCTTGATCACAAAAACCGTCTGCCCATCTTGGATCGGTAAGCTGTATCTTCCATTTTTATCAGTTAAAACCACTTGCGCACCGTTGGAAACGGCTACGCCTTCAATTCCTTTTTCGCGGTTTTCTTTTTTCTGATTTTTATTAAGATCTTCAAAAACATACCCCGAAACTGAAGCCTGAGAAAAAGCCATCGCTGAAATCAATAAGCTTGGCATTAAAAATTTTATATTCATGTTGATTTTTTAAATAATTAAGATTAAAGGGTTTAGAAATTCAGTATTACTGATTCCACCACATTTTTGTGTTGATGTTGTCGCCGCCCATATTTTGAGAAGCCGTGACATAATTATCATAATTCTGGACTTTTGTTACCGTAGGATAAGGCATTCTCTGAGGCATTTTAGCATCATTCATCAAGCCTCCGTTATTCGGCAACACAGGGAAACCTGTTCTTCTCTGCTCGTACCATTGCTGATGATCTACAAAGAAAAGCGCCACATATTTCTGAAGCATAATTCTTTCCAGCGTATTATTGTAAGCTACTTTAGGATTTGTGAAATAGTTTGCCGGAAATGTAGCTCCCCATTGCTCTACAGTTGCTTTTACTCCATTTTCGTAGAAAGTTTGTGCGCTTCCTGTAATAATTCCTTTATAAGCCAATTCCGCAAGAATAAACTGAAGTTCAGCATACGGCATCACCAAAATTTTTAATGGTGCTTTTGCTAAATTCTGATTTAAATTAGATGGCTGATAATCAAAACTTGTTCCCAAAGCATATCCGGAAGGCGCGCCTTTGTAACCAATATTTGCATTTCCGGGAATTGATTTTGCCTGTGTAAAGAACAAACTCAATCTAGGATCATTATTATCAACCAAAGTCTGAGTAAAGAAACCTCCCGAAGCCCTGTAAGCCGTAAAATCCTGAGGTCTTGCAATCGGTGGCAATAACGGGGCAACTCCTGAAATATCCAACGTTGCTCCATCCGCATTATTCTGAAAAATCGGGTGACCAGTAGGATCGTTTACAATTTCATTAATTCTTTCATTCACATTAACCTCTCCATTTTTCTTTAAAATTCTTGTTAGCAATCTTAATGAAAGAGAATTACAGAATTTTTTCCACTTTACAATTCCTGCGGTGCTGGCGTTTGCCTGAAAGAAAATATCGCTTTCACTTAACGTTTTTGTGGTGTCGAAAAGGGTGTTTGCTTCTTTCAAATCATCCAAAAGAAACAGATAAATATCTTTTTGCTTATCATATTTCGGCCTCATGATTCCTTCTTCAAGACGCAGAGCTTCAGTCATCGGAACATCACCAAATGCATCGGTAAGATTGGCCATGATCCAGGCATTCAAAACCTTTGAAATAGCCAGATAATTGTTATTATTTTCTTTTTTTGCGGCTTCATTCAGTTCTTTTACTTGTTTAAGCCATTTATAACTCGTATTCCAGTATCCGTTTCCTGTACTTTCCGTAAGGTAATAACGGCTTACCGTAGCCCCTTCATTAGGAAAAGGAAGCGCCACCTGCATAATATCAAAAGTGAAATCATCTGCCCTGTTGTATCCGTAAGATCCCATTTCATACTGAATCGGAACCAAAAAACTTCCCACAGAAGGTTCTTTTATTTTGCTGGTATCTGTGTTGATCTCTTCAAAGCTTCGTTCACAAGAATTAAAGCTGAAAACTGAAAGCGCAATAATGGTTGATAAAAATATTTTTTTCATGATGATCTTAGAATTTTAAATTAACTTGAAAACCGACAGTTCTTGCCGATGGCAGCTGACCAATTTCAGCACCCGGCGTAATCGTAGAATCGTTAAGCGCGGCAACTTCCGGGTCGAACATTGGAAATTTCGTCCACATCCAAAGGTTTTTACCGAAAACGGCTAACGTAAGCTCCGTTAATTTCAAAGGAGCGATCACATCTTTTGAGAATGAATACGCAATTCTCGCATCTCTCAGCTTGATGAAGGAAGTATCAAAAGTATTGGTTTCTATATTTGCTCTTCTGTAATAATCAGCGTAATAAGCTGATAAACCTACCGCTTTGGTATTCGGGCTATAAGTTCCGTCTGCATTTTGAATCACACCTTCTCCCACGATCATTCCGTTTGGATTATCTCTTCCCATTAACGTATGCTCAAGCTTACCTTGCTCCGACATTTTGTGATGGGTTTGAGAATATGCCATTCCACCATATTGCCCATCGAAAGAGAAACTGATCTGCCAGTTTTTAATTTTAAAATCATTCTGGAAACCGGCTCTCCATTTCGGGAAAGCATTTCCTACTTTTTCTACTCTGTCGGGTCTTGCAGGAAGACCTGTTGTTTGATCATACACGACATCTCCGTTGGCATTTCTTACTAATTTAAATCCATATAAATCTCCTAAAGAGCCGCCAACACTCGCATTGTAATACAATACACCTGCAACTGTAGAAATTGTATAGTAACTTTCACCCGCAAATTCTTCAGGTAAGGTTAAAATTTTGTTTCGGTTTAAATTCCAGTTTGCTGAAATATTCCAGCTGAAATTTTTTGTTTTGAAAGGCATCGCATTCAAAGTCATTTCAATCCCACGATTTCTTACTTTTCCAGCATTAATAATTCTGTTGGAATATCCGGATTCCAATAACGTAGGAATTGTAATAATTTGATTATCGGTATCATTCTGATAAAGCGTTACATTATAACTCAATCTGTTTTTCAACACAGAAAAATCCATCCCGGCTTCAATATTCGTATTATCTTCCGGCTTCAATAAAGGGTTTGGATAAGTTCCCGGTGTTAAAACCGAACCAACAAAATCGCTTGGTGTATAATATTTATCTAGCTGATAAGGAAGCCCCGCAACTCCTACTTTTGCCCAAGAAGCTCTTAATTTCCAATAATTAAAAGTCGGACTTGATAGTTTGAATATATCTGAAAGAATAAAACTCGTGCTTACCGACGGATAAAAGAATGATCTGTACTGAACGGGAAGTGTGCTGCTCCAGTCATTTCTTCCGGTTACATCCAAGAATACTACATTATCATAATTTGCACTCACCAAACCATATATTGAATTGGTCTGTTGATCGTTTGGCCTCGGAACTTTTGTGATTAAAGAGATCGCATTATTCAAACTGTAATCTCCCACAACTTTCAATCCTTCTGCGCGGTAATCATTCATCATGTATTCATTGTAACGAATACTTGCTCCGGCGTTGGCTGTAATATTAAATTTGTTGAAATCTTTTTTATAGGTGAATAACAAATCATTATTAAACTCATTATTCCTTATATATTGTTCTCTGTAAAACCCTTTCAGGTAATTCGCAGAGCTGTAAGGTCTTTTTGTTGTTCTTTCCTCATCCAGCATTTCGATTCCTGATCTTAACATCAAACTGAAGTTTTTGCTAAAATCATACGTTGCAGAAATATTTCCCGTGATCATTTTTTTCTGAACACCATTCAGCATTTGATAAGCAATTAAATAAGGATTATCAATAAAACTACTGAACGGGTGAATCTGGTCTACCTGATCCTGCCCTGGTTTCCAAAGAGGTTTATACCAATTTAAATCCACATTCGGATTCTGGAAGATCATGAAATAGGAAATCGACTGATTATTGTATCCCGTCGCAGGAAGATTATCACTTTTCGTATTGGCGTAATTGAACTTTGTGGAAACTCTAAACTTATCCGTCACTTTATGATCCAATGAAAATGCCACATTAAAACGGTCAAATCCCGTATTTGGCATCATCCATTTATTGTCTAAATAAGTAAGGGAAGCTCTGAAACTCGTTTTATCGGTACTACTTTCCACAGAAACGTTGTTGGAAGAGGTAACACCCGTTTCCCAAAAACCTTTAATATTATCCGTATAAGGTCTCCACAATTGCCTTGTTGCACTTTGACCTAAAAGATTGGGATCATACTGAAAATAATACTGTCCGTTGAATTTCGGACCGAAAGCACTACTTGTTCCTCCCGTACTTACGCCATCCGCAGAAGCTCCGTAAGAATAGAAAAATTCTCCGGCAGAATTTTTGGCTAAAGTTCCCTGACCATATTCATACTGATAATCCGGCCATTTTAATACAGAATCGTAGCTTAATGAAGAGTTGAAGGAAACGCGAAGTCTTCCGTTTTTACCCTTTCCTGATTTTGTGGTTACCATAAGCGCTCCGTTTGCCGCTCTTGATCCGTACAATGCAGCTGCAGAAGCTCCTTTTAGTACCGTTACCGATTCAATATCATCGGGGTTGATGCTGTTAAGACCATTTCCCAAGTCAATAGGAAGATCTCCTCCAGTTCCTGCGCCGTACGCTGCAGTTCCCGTTCCTGTGGTTGAATTACTTAAAGGAACGCCATCTACAACGATAAGCGCGTAGTTTCCGTCTAGGCTAAAGGATTTTTCTCCTCTTAAAGTAATTCTTGAAGAGCTTAATGGTCCAGCTCCTGCCGTTTGAATTTTTAATCCAGCTACACGACCTTCAAGACCCTGCGCCCAGTTGTTGTTCTGAATGTTTTCAAAAATCTCAGAATCTACTTTTTCAGCAACGTAACCAAGGGATTTATCTTGCCTTTTAATTCCCAAAGCTGTTACCACCACCTCATCGATGTTTTTAATAGTGTCTCTTTTAGCTTTCTGCTGAGCCGCCAGATTGACGCTGACTAATCCTAACAGCGACAAAACCAGCAACTTTTGTGTCTCTTTACGCATATCCAATTTGTTTGCGCAAAATTAAAACGACATTACAGTTATGGTTTTAACATCGTTTTAACATTTATTAAAGAATTATTAAACGACATATTAATTTATTATTAATCAAATTACATACATATTTGGTTAACAATAGATTAAAATAATTAAGCATTTTTAATACAAATGGTTAACATTATTTATCTAACTTTATCCTCCGGCTCTTGTTAAATACCACATTTACAGGTTAAATAAATATATTTCAAATGGTTAACACTTAACCTATCTAAAATTAGAGCGTTTTTTAATCATTTTGATGAAATTCAATTAATTTAAAACCTATTTTCTTTTGTGTTAAGACAAAAGAAACAAAAAGTCAAGACTTGGAAACTGAATGCTAAAAATTAAAATTCAATCCTAAAATTCCCAAAACTTGCGCGAATTCAAAGTTTTTTCTTCCATTCTAAATTTGTCTCGCGCATCGAACAGTGGGAATTTTTTAACGGATTACTATTTAATTTTCTTAACGCTTCATTTTCCAAAGTCATTTTAATTTTAAGAAAAGAAAAAAGTTTGCCTCAAAAAGAGACAAACTTTAAAAGAATAATATAAAAGACGTATTTGTTATTTACCTTTTAATTGATCAGGAATATTTGTAGTAACAAATGCTATCCCTTGTTTTTTCAGTTCTTCATAAACTGCAGTATCATTTACCGTCCATGCATTTGTGATTAAACCAAGCGCTTTAGCATCAGTAATCCAAGTCGGATTTTTCTGGAAAACGCTGTAGTGATAATCTAAACCATCCAATCCTTCATTTTTAATCTGCTCAGGAGACAATTCACCATTTAAATATTGTACCTTATATTTAGGCTCTACTTTTTTAATTTCTTTACAAACATTCAAACTGAAAGAAATAAACTGAGTTTGTGCATCCAGCTTCATATCTTTCACCATTTTAATGGTTTTCTGAACGATTTCGTTTTCCAGCTCTTTTGTTTTAGCTGGCTTTATTTCGATGATTAATTGTAAAGCCGCATCTTTTTTTCCTTGCTTTAAATAATCTTTCAGCGTAGGAAATTTTTCTCCGTTCGACAATTTATCTTTTTCCAACGTTTTGAAAGTTTCATCAGAAATTTCCAATTTTCCGTGGTGCTCATCATGGTTAATTACCAAAACTCCATCCTTCGTCATTCTCACATCAAATTCAGATCCGTAGATTCCTAATTTCTGAGCATTTTCTAACGACTTGATCGAGTTTTCCGTGGTCGCGGGCTGCGATTGGAAATAGCCTCTGTGCGCGATAATCTGGGTTTGTGCCTTCATTGCAACTGTACTTAAAACTGCTAACCCTAAGATAAAATTTTTCATAATATAAATTAGATATTTAAATTAAAAGTCTTTCAACTTTCAGATAAAGGTAATTAAATTAATGGGAATGGCGAATTTTGCTCTGTTAACGAGATATCAATTGTGAATTTCGCTTCGCGAGTCAATGGTCAATTTTGCTGTATAGTTTTAAAATTCACTATTAACCATTCATTATTGACTTCCAAAATCCATCATTCACCTACTTTTAGAAAGAATATTTCGCTCCGATTTGAATTTGATAAGGATTTCCTGACAATGGTTCCAAACCATTCGTATTTCTTACATATTCAAATTGTTTTGTTGCCGAGTTGAATTTAGTAGCTCTGTAAAGCGCCATATTTCCGTACGATTTATTCACGCCCCATTCTTTATTCAACAAATTCGCCACGTTGAAAATATCTACAGAAAGTTCAAATGCTCCGATTTTATCAAACTTGATCTTCTTCGCCACACGCACATCCCAAACTCCGTAGAATCCGTTTTTACCGCCGTTTCTTTCCGCAATATTATTGTTGTATTTTGTGATATAATCTTTTAGTGCTTTACCCACTTCAGGATCATCAACCAAAGACTGCGTAAGATTCGGGAAAATGTAAGCCAAATCATTAGAATCTACGAAATCTCCGTTAATATTTCCACCTGCCATTAAAGAAAAACGCGTTCCACCAATTCCTGAATATCTTAAACCTAACGTGAACCCTGCAATTGTAGGCGAGTTACCATAAAGAACCACTTTATTTCGGAACTGACTGTCAGAATAAGTCATTCTCAAGTTTCTAGGATCACTTTCCACCGGCGTAAATAAAGTTGCTGAGTTTGCCACGTTTCCGTTGTAAGACGTGTTATCTCTGATGTCTGACCAAGTATAACTTGCCGTAATTTCACCATCTCTCCAATAACGGTAACTTGCATCTGCTACAAACGAAAACTGATTTACCTTTCCATCACTTACCAATTCCAATACTCTTCCAAAATTTTTGTTGATTCTTCCATCTTTCCAGTTTAGAGTAACTGTGTTGTTGGGATTATTGGTAATTGCAGTTTCTGGAACATAAACCCCTCTTCCATCTTCATTATCAAGCGTGATAAAAGGTGTCGTAACCATGTTTCTGTCATAATAGAAATAATTGTTTCTACCTAAAGCCACATATCCGGCAATTCCCGCTCTGAATCTTTCATTAAAGAAATGCGTGTAAGAGAAATTCGCTTTGTACACAATCGGAATTTTAGCATCTTTTCCTGTATAATTAATGGTTGGAAGCTGATACTGTGATAAAGAAGGAACGGTGCTATAATCGTTTCTATAATTGATAAAATCTGGTGTAAGACCAATTTGCGAAGGATTTACATCTACGGTTGCCAAATGTTTCCCATCAAACACCAAATTATTGATAATCATATAATTGTTGATATCTGAAGAGAAAATACCTGCTCCGAATTTCAGGAAGTCTTTGTTTTCTTCATTTACATTCCATTCAAACTGGAATCTTGGCTGAATCACGAAAGATTTAATCTTATAATCTGTTCGGATTCCCATCTCATCAAATAATTTCTGGTTGAATTCAGCTTTCGGATACCCTCCATAATCCAATCTCAAGCCTCCCATGAAATCAAGACCTTTTGCAATTTTAGTCTGAAACTGTCCGTATACCCCGATATTCCAAATAGCTGATTTTACAGAAGGATCATCCATTAAAGGAACTTCTCTGTAATATCTGTTGGAAACCAGATTATTGAAAGCATCCATCCCCTGATAATGGAATCTACCGTTCACCTCACTTCCATAAACCGATCTTGCTTGTGTATACATTAAGTCGGCTCCGAAAGTGTATTTCACTTTATCCGTATTGTAATATAAGTTATCTACAATCTGGAAAACATGATTTCTAAAGCTTTCCTGCCCGAAACGGTGACCTCCAATCTGAATGCTGGTGGTTTTGGTACTTCCGTCATAGATTTTTGAGGCAACTCCCTCTACGATAGCTCTTGGAACCGGATGACCTAACTCATCATTCTGATAACTATCCTGAAAAGTATATAAATATTGTCCTTTTAATTCGTTGGTTATATTTGGTTTAAGATTAGACCTCAACGTTAGTAATAAACTATTATCTAAGTTTTTATCACTTGCATACGATTCAAAGAAATTGATGGCGGTGTTATCTCCCAAACCATTCTTGTTTAAATCGTAAGTAAAGTTGTTTCTTAACGTCAATAAATGTTTCTCATTAATCTGCCAATCTAAACGTAAAAATCCAGCATCGGAGTTTCTTACTCTGTCAAAAGTTCCGAACTGCGGCGTGTTTCCAACCCCATATTTCGCTCTTGCGATATCTAAAAACGGGTTCAGCGTTTGAGTCGTTACATTAAATCTTGCTTCATCTTCATTTGATCTTACATCCGCAATGATCAATGGCTTTGAATCCAGCTGATGATCCCAAGCCGCGAAGAAGTGCAATTTATTTTTAATAATAGGCCCTCCCAAAGAGAAACCAAACTGAGAAGTAGAGAAATCATTCTGTCTCTTATTTCCACGAATATCATACGGACTCGAAAGCCAGTTGGTTCTTAAATATTCCCAAGCACTTCCTGAAAACTTATTCGTTCCCGATTTTGTTACTGCACTCACCGTACCACCACCGCTTCTTCCCAGTGTAACATCGTATTGGTTGGTCGTAATTTTAAATTCACGAACCGCTTCAATAGAAATTGAAAAAGGAGCACCACTCCTACTGGTTGTAGAACCTGCAGAAGTCGGGTTTTTCGCGGTCATCCCATCAATAGTAAAGTTGGTGGAAGATCCTAGCTGACCCGATAAATTTCCGCCTTTTCCACTTAACGGAGAAAGCTCTGTAAGGTTGTTGAAATTTCTTCCGTTTACCGGTAAAATTCCGATATTTTTAGCTGTGATTGCCGTTGCAGCACCTAAATTCCCGATCTTATTTTTAAGATTTCCGGTAATAATTACTTCTTCAATTTTCTTCTCCTTGCTGTCACCCAAATTAAGGTTTACCGTTACCTGATCTCCAAAGTTTACATTATAACCTTCTTTTTTTTCATCCTTCACAATCACCGAATAAGGCCCTCCCAAGGGAATTTCTTTGAAAATATATTCCCCTTTGGAATTGGTTTCCGTTTCTGTTTTGAATCCCGTAGATTCATTCACAATCGTAACTTTCACCTTTTCCTGAGCCATACTTCCGGCAGCAGTTACTTTTCCTACAATCGAAGCCTGTGTTGTCTGTGCATACGCCAGTGTTCCAAAGCTTAAAAATAATAATCCTAATACAATCTTTACTTTTCTCATGTCTTCAAATTAGCTGAGTGCAAAGGTATCAAGACTTTTACCCGTTCCCTTTTAAGTGAATTTTAACATTTTTTAAACAATTTTAAAACTTTATGTTAACGTAGTCTAAACATGAAATTTATCCCATAGATACTCAGTTTATTAGAATATGTTACACATTTTTAATTTTATCATAATATTTAATTCTCATATTTTTTAAATGGAATTAGTTTAGTTATTTTTGCTCAAAAGATAGAATTACAATGCCTGAAAACATTCAACAAAAAATAGAAGAACTTCGCAAAGAGCTTCATCAGCATAATGAAAGTTATTACCTTCTGGATACGCCTACCATCACAGATTATGACTTCGATATGCTACTCGAAGAACTTCGTGATCTGGAAGCAAAACATCCCGAATTTTATGATGAAAACTCTCCTACCGTACGTGTTGGCGGTGGAATTACAAAAGTTTTCCCGACCGTTCAGCATAAGTTCAGAATGTATTCTTTGGATAATTCTTATGATTTTGATGATCTTGAAGACTGGGAAAAAAGAATTATTAAAACCATCGATGAGCCTGTAGAATTTGTTGCAGAATTGAAATATGACGGTGCTTCGATCTCTATTTTATATGAAAACGGGAAATTAGTTCAGGCGGTAACGCGTGGTGACGGTTTTCAGGGAGATGAAATTACGGGAAATGTTCGAACCATTTCTGATATTCCGTTGAAATTGAAGGGTGATTTTCCTGAACATTTCTTTATGCGTGGTGAAATTTATTTAACCAGAAAAAATTTCGATAAAATCAATAAGCTGCGTGAAGAAGAAGGTTTAGACCCATTTATGAATCCTCGAAATACCGCAAGCGGAAGTTTGAAAATGCAGGACAGCGGCGAGGTGAGAAAACGCGGACTGTCTTCGGTTTTGTATCAGTTTATTTCAGAATATATTCCGGCGGAATCTCATTGGGAATTGCTTCAAAAGGCACAAGGCTGGGGTTTTAAAACGTCTCAACAGGCAAAATTGTGTTCTACTTTGGATGAGGTGAAAGAATTCATTAATTTCTGGGATGTTGAAAGACATAATTTACCTTTTGAAATTGATGGTATTGTCTTGAAAGTCAATTCATTAAAACAACAGAGACAGCTTGGATATACGGCAAAATCTCCACGTTGGGCAATGGCTTATAAATTTAAAGCAGAAAAAGTAGAGACCGAACTACAGAGCGTTTCTTACCAAGTTGGAAGAACGGGAGCGATTACTCCGGTTGCCAATCTGAAGCCGGTTTTATTAGCCGGAACGATTGTAAAAAGGGCGTCTTTGCATAATGAAGATATCATTAAAAAGCTTGATTTGCATGAAAATGATTTCGTATACGTAGAAAAAGGTGGCGAAATTATCCCTAAAATCGTTGGCGTAAACACAGAAAAAAGAACTGACGAAAGCAAAGAAATAGAATACATCAAAAACTGTCCGGAATGTGGAACAGAATTGGTAAAAATTGAAGATCAGGCGATTCATTTCTGTCCGAACGACTTGCATTGTCCGCCACAGGTTGTGGGAAGAATGATTCATTATGTTTCCAGAAAAGCTTTAAATATTGATAATTTAGGAAGCGAAACCATCGAACAGCTTTACAGAGAAAGACTGATTGAAAATCCTGCCGATTTTTATGCTTTAACCAAAGAACAAATTCTTCCGTTGGAAAGAATGGCGGAAAAATCAGCCCAGAATATTATTTCGGGAATTGAAAAATCAAAAGAAATTGCTTTCGAAAAAGTATTGTATGGAATTGGCATCAAACATGTTGGAGAAACGGTTGCTAAGAAATTAGTTAAAAACTTTTCGACCATTGATGAACTGAAAAATGCAACCGTAGAAGAACTTTGTCAGGTTGAAGATATCGGAACCAAGATCGCGGTAAGCATCGTTGATTTCTTTGCCAATTCTGAAAATATCCTGATGATCGAAAGACTAAAATCTTACGGCGTTCAGCTGGAAAAAGGAGAAAGTACGAACGAAGTTTTATCGAATGTTCTGGAAGGAAAAACGTTCCTTTTCACCGGAAAATTATCTTTATTCACAAGAGAAGCAGCGGAAGAAATGGTGGAAAAACACGGCGGAAAAAATATTTCGGCGGTTTCTAAAAACCTAAACTTCTTGGTTGTTGGCGAAAAAGCAGGAAGCAAACTGAAGAAAGCGCAAGACATTGGAACAATTGAAATTCTAGATGAACAGCAGTTTTTGGATCTTGTTGAGAAGCAATAAAATTTAATTGATATAAAAACTTTTAATTGAGCCGTTGAGATTATTTCTTAATGGCTTATTTTTTAGATTTAGAAATAAATTTTCAGAAAAAACTGCAACCTTTTCATTTTTATTCATCTTATAAAAAAGTGTAAACAAAAACAATAAAAAACTAATTATATGAAAAAAATCTATCTATTCTCTTTCATATTAATGCTTTCGGTATTGCATGCGCAAATTATTAATATTCCGGATGCCAATTTGAAAGCAAAATTATTAAGCAATGGTGCAACCTATAATTCCGCTGGAAACATCATTAATGTCGACACTAATAACGATGGAGAAATTCAGTTAACAGAAGCGCAATTGGTGAATAAAATTGTCATTAATATGAACAATTCGATCACTAATTTTAATGGTCTTGAAAACTTTCCGGTACTTAAAGAATTACAGATAATAAATCCAAATCTCCCAAATTCCACAACGACTTTCAGTAATTATCCTGCGCTGCAAAAATTTAAAATTTCCGGAGGAACAATGGGAAATATAGGTATAGAAAACATAAATTCTTTATTAACGATTGAGATTTTAGCATGGTCGAGCTCTTTAAACATACAAAACACATCGGTTCAGGAAATTAGCTATGAAGGAAATCTGAATTTATTAAACATAACATCTTCTCCTGATGTAAAGAAATTCAAACTGGGCAATACACAGATTTCTTCTTTAAATCTGACAAATTTACCTATTTTAGAGGATGTAAACATTACACAAAATAGCTCGCTTTCACACATTAATTTTACCGGAAGTACTGCATTAAAAAAAATTGTTGTAGCCAATAATCATCTTAGTACTCTTACAATTCCCAATCCTTCTATCGTCAATCATTTGGATATTACAGGAAATATTTTTCAATCTTTTGATCCTACTATTTATCCTTCCATTTTGAACTTTTTTGCGAGTGGAAACCAATTAACGAGTTTAAATTTCAGTTCGAACCCTTTGCTTTATCAATTATTTATTTCTGAAAATCAACTTTCTACACTAACGTTCAACAATAATGCAGGTTTACAATATATATATGCAGGCAACAATCAATTGCAGAATATTGATTTCACACAGATTCCTTTCGTAAAAAATATTCAGATCCATAACAATCTGTTCAACACCATTGATTTTACTAAAAATTTCTCACTGCTTACATTTGATTGTTCCAACAACCCGAATTTACAGGTGCTTCTCATGAAAAACGGAATCGACAACTACAGTGGAATGGGTTCTTACGGATTTGCAAATACTCCACAATTGAAATATATCTGTATCGATCCTGAAGAAATTTATATGCTAAATGCTCTTTTATATCAATATAATCAAACAAACGTTGTGGTAAATACATATTGTACTTTTACGCCAGGTGGCATTTCTTATTTAACTGAAGGAGTAACAAGATATGATGCTGACGGAAACGGATGTGATAATGGTGATGCTTTAAAACCATTTCAGAAATTTAACATTCTAAATAATACTGGATGGGGTACAGCAATATCTGATGCTACTGGGGCTTATAAGATGTATCTTTCTCCAGGAACAAATGTGGTGTCTCCATTGTTAGAAAATCCTTCTTATTTTATAGTTTCACCATCCTCCGTGAACATTAATTTTCCAAATCAGGCAGCTCCTTTCATTCAAAATTTCTGCTTAACCGCGAATGGAACCCACAATGATTTAGAAACAGTAATTATTCCTGTTACAATTGCCCGTCCTGGATTTGAATCTAAATATAAAATCATTTATAAAAATAAAGGAACAACAACACAGTCAGGAAATTTATCATTTAACTATAATGATAACGTGGTAAATTATCTAAGCGCGACAAATGCTCCAACTTCACAATCATCAGGATTATTAAACTGGAATTTCACCAATCTTCTTCCATTTGAAACCAGAGAAATTACGGTAACTGTAACATTGAATACACCTACGCAAACTCCAGCTTTAAACGGAGGAGATATTCTTCATTATACCGCACAAATAAACGGAGCGACAGATGATACGCTTTTGGATAATACATTTACTTTAAACCAAATGGTTGTCAATTCTTTTGATCCGAATGATAAAACGTGTCTGGAAGGAACTTCAATTACACAAGCAAAAGTAGGAGATTACGTTCATTATTTAATCAGATTTGAAAATACAGGCACTGCGAATGCACAAAATATTGTGGTAAAAGATGATATTGATATTAATAAATATGATTTATCGAGTTTAGTCGCCTTGAATGGAAGCCATAGTTTTGTAACAAGATTAAATGGAAATTCTATAGAATTTATATTCGAAAATATTCAGCTTCCTTTTGATGATGCCAATAATGACGGCTATGTTTCATTTAAAATCAAAACAAAATCTACATTGAATATTGGTGATAGTTTTAGTAATTCAGCTAAAATTTATTTTGATTACAATCACCCAATTATTACCAATACATACACTACTACGGTTCAAAATGTGTTGGCTACTTCTGAAATTAGTAAAAACAATGATACTTTTACTATTTATCCGAATCCTGTAAAAGATATTCTACATTTTAAATCTAAAACAGAAATTGTAAAAGCAGAAATTTATGATGCTACAGGAAGAATTATTACTTCTGCAAATGTGAAAGAAAATTCAATTAATATTTCTGAGCTTTCTAAAGGAAATTATATTATTAAAGCTTTCACAAAAGATAAAACATTCACTCAAAAGTTGATCAAGAATTAATTTTAATTCAAAATTTCATATCAAAGACTGTCTTTTTAGGCAGTCTTTTTTATTGAAAAATAAAATTTTCAACTTGATTACAAATTCACCATACCTTTAAATACATTTCAAAAATTCATCAAGAATTATTTTAAATAAAAACTAAATATTAATTTTCATTAACAATACAAATTTATTTGTATATTTATCAAACCAAATCACCAAACCATGAAAAATATTTACCTCTTTGTGCTATTTCTCGCACAATTTACCATCAACGCTCAAATTGTTAACATCCCAGATCCCTATTTTAAGGCAAAATTGCTTTCAGCAACTCCCACCAACCAGATCGCCAGAGACATCAACGGAAATTATGTTGTAATAGATACGAATAATGATGGCGAAATTCAGGTTTCGGAAGCATTGGCAATAGAAGATCTTTCGATTTATAATAATTATTATCAGGCTCCGGTTTCCACCTATCAGATACAGTCAGTAGAAGGAGTGAAAGCATTTGCCAACCTTAAATTTCTTACCTTATCGAGCTTTGCCAATTTAACTTCAATCGATGTAAGTGGTTTGAATAAGTTGGTTTTAGTGTCTTTTGATGACAATCCTAAAATGACTTCGGTAAATTTTACCGGCTGTCCTATTTTGGAAACGATTTATGTAAAAAATTCAAAACTGACACATTTAGATGTTTCCAACTTACCTAAGCTTAATATTCTTGACTGTTCTGGAGGAGATATTCAAACCATTAATTACACAGGAAGCTCTACATTGAAAATGTTTTCATGTAATAATAATGAAATTTCCAGCATAAATTTTGCCCCGATCCCTAATTTAATAAGCCTTAATATTTCACAAAATAACCTGGCAAATTTAGATATAAGCACTCTTCCACTTCTTGAAAAGCTGACATGCTCATTCAATCAACTTACGACTATTAATTTTCAGAATAATCCGAAAATCACTTATCTTGAAGCCAGTAACAATCTTTTTACAACGTTGAATTTAAGTTCTATTCCGTTATTGAATTATCTGAGAATAGCCAACAATCAAATTACCTCCATTAATTTGGCGCAGGTTCCATTATTACAGACTTTAATGATGAATAACAATCAACTTACAACGTTTGATATTACTCAAAATTATCATATCCAATCTATGATTATTTCGGATAATAATCTTCAGAGCATGTTTCTGAAAAATGGAAGAAATAATGTTCCAAGTTTCAATAACAACCCAAATATCAGCTACATATGTGCAGACGAAGGAGAAATTCCTTTTGTATTAAATGCCAATACGGCATACGGCTATAATAATGTTACAATAAACACCTATTGTTCATTTACACCGGGAGGAACCTATTATACCATTCAGGGAAATACAAAATATGATGAAAATAATAACGGTTGCGATCCTAATGATTTGAGCAAAGCTTTCCAAAAGTTCTCGGTTGTTGGAAGTGGAGGCATAGGAAATATTATTGCTGATGCTTCCGGAAATTACACCGTACCGGTAAGTTCTGGCTATCACACGATAACGCCGATTGTGGAAAATCCAGCTTATTTTTCGATTTCTCCAACGTCTTTGAGTGCTAATTTTCCGGCACAGGCAAGTCCGTTGACTCAAAATTTCTGTTTAACGGCCAACGGAACTCACAACGATCTAGAAGTGGTGATTATTCCCACCGTAGCTGCCGTTCCCGGATTTTTTGCTAAATATAAAATCGTTTATAAAAATAAAGGAACTACAACGCAATCGGGAAATTTAACGTTTTCGTATAATGATAATCTTTCAGATTTTGTTGAATCTTCCGTTGTTCCTAATTCACAATCTTCAGGTCTTTTAAGCTGGAATTTCACCAACCTTCAACCTTTTGAAACGAAAGAAATAATTGTGAAACTGGAAATTAACACACCGACAGATACTCCTCCGGTAAACGATGGCGATATTCTTCATTACACAGCCCAAGTCAGCGGCGCAACAGACGATACGCCTTTAGACAATACATTTATACTCAACCAAACGGTTGTAAATTCTATGGATCCTAATGATAAAACTTGTCTGGAAGGCGCTTCTATTTCACAAACTCAGGTGGGAGATTACGTTCATTATCTGATCAGATTTGAAAATACAGGAAGTGCTAACGCTCAAAATATTGTGGTAAAAGATGTAATTGACGGTTCTAAATTTGATATCAATACATTAATTCCTTTAAGCAGCAGTCACAATTTTGTTACAAAAATCACGTCTCCAAATGTGGCAGAATTTATTTTCCAGGGCATTCAGCTTCCTTTTGATGATGATAATAATGACGGATATATTTCATTTAAAATTAAAACAAGATCCATCTTAACGAACGGCGACAGTTTTAGTAATACTGCTAATATTTATTTCGATTATAATTATCCGATTATTACAAATACGTACACGACTACGGTTGAAAGTAAATTATTAAGTACATCAGAAATTAAAAACAACCAAAATATCATCACTATTTATCCAAATCCGGTAAATGATATTTTATATATTAAATCTAAAGCTGAAATTCTTAAAGCTGAAATATTTGATGCCGCGGGAAGAATTTTACAGACAGCATCACCAAAACAAAATTCAATACATGTTTCTGAACTTTCTAAAGGAAGCTACATCATAAAAATGACTTCTAAAGAGAATGTAACCACTCAGAAATTCATAAAAAATTAGTTTTTTTTAATATCCTTTCTTGAAGGCTGTCTTTTCGAAGACAGTCTTCTTTTATTAAAGGATTTATCGTAATTTTATTCTAAAGTATGTTTACATTTTAATCATGGA
The DNA here is from genome assembly GCF_026540445.1 of Chryseobacterium sp. GM_Chr_2. Lineage (NCBI taxonomy): Bacteria > Pseudomonadati > Bacteroidota > Flavobacteriia > Flavobacteriales > Weeksellaceae > Chryseobacterium > Chryseobacterium sp. GM_Chr_2. Next base: position 176,815 of record NZ_JALNUD010000007.1, on the reverse strand, counting down.
ATTTTTAAAAGACCACTACGTCATCCAAAATGAATTATTGCTGATATTTTTTTCAGTAATTCTGGGCTTATTTATCGGTGCGGAAAGAGAATATCGCAACAAATCGGCAGGTTTGAGAACTTTTATTTTGGTATGCTTCGGTTCGTGTCTTTTTACCATTCTTTCCATCAAAATTGGCATTCAGAATCCGGATCGTTTGGCTGCAAACATTATTACAGGAATCGGTTTTTTAGGTGCCGGAGTTATTTTTAAAGGTGATAATAAAATCGACGGAATTACCACAGCCACCACCATTTGGGCAACCGCATCAATCGGAATGGCAGTCGGTTCGGGATATGTTTATCTTTCCCTTCTCGGAACGGTATTGGTTTTATTAATTTTAAGTTCGCTTACGTATTTGCAGAATTATATCGATAATCATCATAAAATCCGTGAATATAAAATAGCTGTGGAAAACTCGCAATACATCGAGCATTGTGAGAAACTATTCAAGGAACATCACTTGAAAATGTTAATGATGAGACAGCAATATACACAGGGAAATCTAGCGACAACTTGGCGGTTAACAGGCAAGAATTCTCACCACGAAACGCTGATTAGAGCTTTAATGGCAGACGATAAAATCATTGCCTATCAATTTTAGGCAAAAAAATAAAGGCTTTCGCCTTTATCGTTATTTCTTTGTGAAAACATATAACTTTTTATTGGGCCCGTCAATTGGCTGGCCACTCATATCAAGCTGTGTCACATTATTCTCTCCTACTTTATATTTGTAGCTGGCTGTTTTTCCTTTTAAAGTAACCACGCGCCCGGCAGCATCCCAGTCAAAAGTTCCTTTGTCATCACTTTTCGTTTTTCTTTCCAGATATTCTTCTGAAATGGCGAACGTTTTGTCTTTATTTAAGGTTAAAACAGTTTTAATTCCCGGACAGTCGGCACAAGGCACCACTGCTTCATAAGTTCCGTACCAATCCAGTGAATTTTCAGAATTATGAGATGTTTTCAAAGTATCCACAGACACCGTATCCGTAGGAGTTTGAATAGCCATAGGATCTGTTTTCGGATTTATTTCAGGATTTTTGTCTTTTTGTGTACAGGAAACCATCAAAACAATGGCCGCAGTTCCTAATATTTTTGGTGCGTTCATAATTCAAGAATTTAAATATATTAATATCAAGTGTGATTTTAAAGTAACAAAAATTAAGCCGATGGTAAGTTTTTAAGTTTAATATTCAGAGTCTTAGGTTTAAAGCTTTTGGATGTAAATATTCTTGACTACAAAGATTTTATAAAAGCCTTTTTAAGTTTATTGGAAAAACACAAAGGCACAAGGAAAAAATCAAAGATTTTCTTTTGTAATGCTGATGATCAATTTTATCGTTAATAAAATCATTGCGCCTTAATGCGTACTACTAGCTAAATAACTTTTCCCCTTTGCGAAAAACCAACCTGGAATCCATTTTGATTAATTCTCAATCTGTTTTTAAATAAATAAACGAATATTTTTAGCTTAAACTAAATCCTAAATTTGAAAATTTCACACTAAAAACCTTAAACCAAAAACTTTAAACCCCGAACTCGTATTTTCTTCGTAAATTGGGGCAAAATTTTGATTATGACAAAAAAGATACTTTTATCTGTATTTCTTTTGCCGGCTACAATGGCTTTTGCGCAACAATACGGAGGAATGTGGATTCCTACAGAGCTGAATGAAAAGGAAATGAAGGATTTGGGAATGAAAATCTCTGCTAAAGACATCTTCAATACTCAAAAAGCGAGCATAAAAGATGCTGTGGTACAATTCAACGGAGGCTGTACTGCGGAGATCATTTCGCCAAAAGGGCTATTATTAACGAATCACCACTGCGGATATGGACAGATTCAGGCACATTCTACGGTTCAGAACGACCTTTTATCAAACGGTTTCTGGGCTAAAAATATGACCGGAGAACTTCCGAATCCAGGAGTAACAGTAGATTTCATTGTAGATATCAAAGAAGTATCCAATCAAATTTTAGAAGGAACAGACAACCTTGTGGAGCCTGAGCTGGCAAAACAAATTGCTAAAAATATTGAGATTTATAAAAACTCTCAGAAAACAGAACAATTTCAATCAATTTCTGTAAAACCAATGTATTACGGAAATAAATATTATGCTTTCACCATCGAAACGTTCAAAGATATTCGTTTGGTAGGTGCACCGCCGCAAAGCATCGGAAAATTCGGTTCAGACACAGACAACTGGGTTTGGCCAAGACATACGGGAGATTTCTCGATGTTCAGAATTTATGCCGATAAAAACAACAAACCAGCGGAATATTCAAAAGACAATGTTCCTTATGTTCCGAAGCATTATCTTCCGGTTTCCATCAAGGATAAAACAGAAAACGATTTCACTTTCGTCTTCGGATTTCCGGGAAGAACAACGGAATATCTTCCTGCAATCGCTGTTGAAAAGATCATGACAGAAATTGATCCTGCGAGAATTGCAGTGAGAGATGTTGCCTTGAAAACATTGGACGAAAAAATGCGTGCTGACGATGCCACACGTATTAAATACGCTTCAAAATATGCTTCCGTAGCCAATTACTGGAAAAAATGGATCGGTGAAGTGGAAGGTTTGAAAAAATCAAACGCCGTTCAGAAAAAAGTGATGTATGAAGGTTCTTTGGTGGCTAAAAATCACGAGATCAAATCTACTTTAGATCAAATCAACAAATTATATAACGATCAGGCTCCGTATGCTTTAAACAATGCATATTACACGGAAGTGATCAGAAATGCAGAGACTTTAAAGGTTGCAGGTGATTATTATAATTACGTTACCGCGGTTGAAGCAGGCAGAATGGATGAAAAGGAATTGGCAAAAGTAAAAAGCAAATTATCTTCATTCTACAAAGATTACAGCGCAGAGCTGGATTCTAAGGTAACAGCTAAACTACTAGCACTTTACGCCAACAAAACGGCTCCTCAGTTTTTACCTGCAGGGTTTGAAAAACTGAAAAACGAAACTCAGAACATCACAACGATCGAAGAGTCTTCTAAAAACTCGATCATTACAGGAAGAACAGCGGTAAACGGAGCTTCTTTATCAACCGATATCGACAAAGCATTCTCTAATCAGGATAAATTGATCAAAACATTGAAAAAAGATCCTATTTATCAACTTTATACAGCGATGAGAGATACTTATATGAAAACGGCAGATCCGCAATTCGCGTCTCTTCAGACTAAGATTGATGCTTTGCAAAAAACATATATGGCACAACAAATGTCGACGGATAAAGACAGAAAATTCTTCCCTGATGCCAACTCTACGCTTCGTGTAACCTACGGAAAAGTGAAAGGTTCTTCTCCTAGAGATGCCGTTTCTTACGATTATCAGACGCATTTGGCGGGTGTTATCGAGAAGTATGTTCCCGGAGATTATGAGTTTGATGTTCCAAAAAAATTGATTGATCTTTACAACAAAAAAGATTACGGAAATTATAAGGATAAATCTGGAGATGTACCTGTAGGATTCACGGCTACCAACCATACAACAGGCGGAAACTCAGGAAGTCCGGCTTTGGATGCTAACGGAAATTTGGTAGGATTGAACTTCGACAGACAATGGGAAGGAACGATGAGCGACATTAATTATGATCCTCGTTTCAGCCGAAATATCATGGTAGATACCAAATATATTCTTTTCATCATCGATAAATTTGCCGATTCTAAATGGCTGATTGATGAAATGAAAGTGGTGAAGTAATTTTTTAACGATAAATTATAGAATCTATTTAAATTTTTTAATGAGTTTAAATAGATTCTTTTTTATTTTTGAAACACAGAAATGAAAGAAAAGATCATTAATTTTTTAGCATCATTCGAGAAGGAAGATATTGAAAATTCATTTCCTTTAGGTTGCTGTCTGCCCGTTTATCATTGCGTTTCGGATGATAATTTAGCGCACATCAACAAAGTTATCCAATACAAAAATGTAAAGCAGTTTGAAGAAGATATCGATTATCTTTCGAAGCATTTTCAGTTTATTAATTGGAGTGAGTTTAAAGATGTCGTGAATGGAAATTTTAAACCCAAAAAGAAAATTGCCTTATTAACTTTCGATGACGGTTTCAGAGAGTTTTATGACATCGTAGTTCCGATTTTAGAAAGAAAAGGAATTTATGCCATCAATTTTATTAATCCTGCATTTGTTGATAATCAGGGCTTGATGTATCGATGTAAAGCAAGTTTAATTATTAATGAACTTGAGAAAAATAAAAATATTGATCCTAAAATCTATTCGATTCTTTCTTCCAATGAAGATCTACAACAGCAGGTTTTAAAAATTAAATATGCTCAAACGGATATTTTAAACCAATTGGGAGAAATCCTTGAAATTAATTTCAATTCTTATCTAAGAGAACAAAATCCTTATTTAACCACCCATCAGTTAAATAATTTAACTCAAAAAGGATTCGGAATTTCATCTCACAGTTGGGATCATCCCCTGTATAATCAATTGTCACTATCTGAACAACTTGAAACCACGAACAAAACCTTTGAATATTTAAAGGAAAACAATTTTCTGTATGAAAGTTTTGCATTTCCGTTTACCGATTTTGGTGTGAATAAAGATTTTTTTGATGCCTTGCAAAGCAATAAAGAACTTTTTTGTACGTTCGGAAGTGCAGGAATTAAATTTGACAGTACAGAAAAACATTTTCACAGAATCCCAATGGAAATGGGCGAATCTGCAGAAAAATTACTAAAAAAAGAATTGGCTTACTTCAAATTGAAGAACCTCATTAATAAAAATAAAATTGTGAGAAAATGATACATCTTAAAACCTTACATAAAAAACAGCTTGCAGAATTTATTTCCAGCGGCGATTTCAAGAAGTATGATTTTCTTCCGATTACTGAGCACAGAGCAAAATCTCATATTGAAAATCCGAAAGCAGATGAAGATCAAACCTTACTAATTTTGGCTTTTGATGACGATGAATTGGCAGGATATTTAGGATGTTTTCCTGATCATTTCATGATTGAAGGAAAAAAATTCAATTATGCATGGCTGAGCACTTTATTTATCAGTAATAAATTTCGTGGAAAAAGAATTGCTCAAAGTTTATTAAACAGAGCTTTTGAAGAATATAAAGGGGAAATTGCCATCACTGAATTTACGAAAGAAGCAGAAAGTTTGTATAATAAAATTGGACTGTTTCAATACATTCAACCTAAAAATGGAAAACGTTACTATTTCCAAACAGATTTTGCGAATATTATTCCAACAAAAAAACCAAATACTCAATCTCTAAAACCGGTTTTCAGTATTGCAGATTCAGTCGCTAATTCATTGATCTCTGTAAAAAACTGTTTCATTAAAAAACCTGATTTCAGATTTGAAGTTATTAATAAAATAGATGCTGAAAGCTATGTTTTTCTAGCCCAATTTGAAAGCAACAGAAATGCTTATGAAATCAATTGGCTGATTGAAAATCCTTGGGTTTTGGAGGGCAAAATCAAAGATGAAAAATATTTATTTTCAAGCTATTCGAAAGAATTTAAATATTTCTGGATAAAAATTTACGATAACAATAATCAATTGATAACCTGTTCGCTTTTACTTTTAAGAGACGGGCATTTAAAAATTCCTTACTTATTTTCAAAAACCGATTTGGAGAAATTTATTGATTTTTTAAGTTATTTTATTGTAAAAAATAAAGTCATCACCTTAACCAATTATCAAAATGATTTAAACCAAACAATTGAATTGGTTAAAAATTTTCCAAAAATCCACGAACGAATTATCGAAAGACGATATATGTTTCATAAAGAGCTTATCCAAAAGCTTCCTGAAAATTTTAATCCTAACTTTCAGGATGGCGACGGCGATTGTGCAATGACCTAATTTACAATAACTCAGACAGCGCTTTGATAGCTTCTTCTAAACTTTCCTTAGGAAGCGAACCATAGCTTAAGCGCAAACCATTGATTTGATTATCAAAACTAAAACTATTGGGATTGAGAATTTTAATACTCTTCTTTTGAAGTTCACGATCTATATGATCCCAATCTATTTTATTTTTAGGAACGATCCAAAACGCCATACCGCCTTCTGGCATTGAATAATCAGCTTTGTCTTTTAAGAATTCCTGAAGTTTTTGTGCTGTAAAATCCCGCTTAGATTTGTAATAATTTAGGGCTTTTTTTAGATGCCTTTTAATCGTTCCGTCTTGAATAAGCTGTAAAACCGCCTGCTCCATAATGGTATCGCCCTGCACATCGATAATCTTTCTGAGATCGCCTATTTTTTCAATAAAATCCTGATTATTGCTGATCAGATAACCAATTCTCAAAGCCGGAGCCACCACTTTGCTCATTGTGCCAATATACACATAGTTCTGTAGTTCTGTAAAACTAGCCAAAGGCAATACAGGACGGTATCCAAAGTGAAATTCATTATCATAATCGTCCTCAATAATCGTGAATCCATATTCGTTGGAAAGCTTTATCAGCTCCAGACGACGCTGTAAGCTTAGCGTTACCGTGGTTGGATATTGATGATGTGGTGTGGTGTAAATCGCTTTGATATTTTTATGAATTTTCAAATAGTGGATAACATCTTCGATCATCAATCCATCCTCATCTACACGCACCGGCAAAAGAGTTGCTCCAGCCTTTTCAAAGGCCTTCCAAGCCGGACGATACCCCGGGTTTTCAACCAATACAACATCATTTTTTTTAATCAGAGACTGAGCAGTAAGATACATCCCCATCTGGCTTCCGCGGGTAATGCACATAGAATTTTCATAAGTATAAAGCCCTCGGTGATGATTCAGCATTTGGACGATTGCTTTTCGAAATTCCAAATCGCCATATTCACTGGTATAGCCCATCAATTGCCACTTTGCCTTTCTGTTAAAAATTTGTCGGTAAGCCCTCGCCAATTCAGTAACCGGCGCAATGGCACTATCGGGATATCCATCGTCAAAATTAATTCTGAAAAGTTGTTTTTGTGGCTGTTCATTATTCTTTTTTTGATGAGAAACAGTTCCTTTTATCGTTGGTAAATTTTCAGCAACAAAAGTTCCTTTTCTTTCTAAAGACACCAGCCAGCCTTCATTCAGTAACACATTCAAAGCTTCAATAATCGTATTTCGGTTCACTTTTAAATCTTCAGCCAGTTTCCGACTTCCGGGCAAGGCTGTTCCTTTTTTCAATCTACCGGATTGAATATCATCAATCAAAGCATCTGCAATTTGTAAATAAACTGCTTTTTCTGAATTATAATTGATCTGAATTTCTACTTTCCAAGGTCTTAGCATCTGGACTACCTATTTTTATTAAAACTGCAATATATAAACAGTCCAAAGTTACTCTAATTTTGTCGTGCAATAATGCAGTAAACAATAAATATTTAATAACATGTCAAATACAGAAAACGGTACACAAGGTACTGACAAAAAACAATTTAGTTCAAAAGATTTTCATCAGACTTTTGCGAGACCAGAATACAAAAAACCTTCGCATTTAATTCATAAAAATGTAGAAAATACAGGTGAACACAACCAGTTTTCAACAGAAAGAAAACATCCCGTATTCTTTGTAGATCTTCCCAGTAAAAATGTAAGCATGACCATCGGAGGGCTATTACCAGGACAAAGAACGAACCGTCACAGACACACTTACGAAACCGTTTTATACGTGATTGAAGGTAAAGGCTGGACGGAAGTTGAGGACGAGCGCATAGAATGGGAAGCGGGAGATGCTGTATACATCCCGTCTTGGGCGTGGCACAGACATCAAAATACAAGCGATACCGAATCTGCCAAATACATCGCTTGCGAAAATGCACCACAGTTACAAAATTTGGGTGTTGCTCTAAGAGAAGAAGAAGGCAGAGATTTATAATTTTAATTTAAACTGAGAAAAATATGAAAAATGTACCATTGAAAGGAGTGATCTCCTACCCTATCACGCCTTTTGACGAAGCGGAAAAAGTAGACATCCCTTTATTTAAAAAATTAACGGAACGTTTGATCAGTTCTGGTTCTCATGCCATCGCTCCACTAGGAAGCACCGGAGTTTTACCTTATCTGAGTGATGAAGAAAAAGAAGCCATCACAGAGGCTACCATTCAACAGGTCAACGGAAGAATTCCAACGTTGATTGGAGTTTCTAATCTGACGACCGAGAAAACGGTTTATCATGCTAAATTTGCTGAAAAAGCAGGCGCTACAGCCGTAATGATCATTCCGATGAGCTATTGGAAACTAACCGATGACGAAATCATCAAGCATTATGATACAGTAGCTTCTCAAATATCAATCCCGATTATGGCTTACAATAATCCCGTAACGGGAGGTGTGGATATGTTGCCATCTTTATTAAAAAAGCTCCTTCAAATTCCGAATGTGACGATGATTAAGGAAAGTACGGGAGATATTCAGAGGATGCATTACCTGAAGAAAGAACTGGGGGAAGAGGTGGCTTTTTACAACGGTTCAAATCCTTTGGCACTGGCTGCTTTTTCTGCAGGAGCAACGGGTTGGTGCACGGCCGCTCCCAATCTTATCCCTGAATTGAATATTGCTTTGTATGATGCCGTTCAAAATAATAATATTGAAAAAGCACAGAAAATTTTTTATAAACAATTTAATTTGTTGAAATATATTGTTGAAAAAGGTTTGCCAAGAGCCGTTAAAGCAGGTTTACATATTTTAGGGGAAAATGGTGGAAAATTAAGATCACCTTTACAACCCTTAACAGAAAAGGAAATTTCAGATCTGGAACTCATATTATCGAAGGTAAAAAGTTCAACTTTATCAGCGTAAAAAATTTTCATTAATTTGTTAAAAATTTAGAGGCTGTTTAAATTTTATTGCCAAAAATTTTTATAGCTATTTTGAAATGGATTTTTTGCTTCGTGTTTGCAGATTTAGCGGGCTAAATCAAAAATAGGAAGTGAAAAATACGCTCAAAAGAGCATCAAAATGGAGCAAAGATCAACTTCATTAAGGATAATAAATAAAACGGTAAAATTTTAAACAGGCTCTAAGATTAATTTATCATTTTAAATTCTCAAAATGAATATCCATTTTATACAACATGAAAACTTCGAAGCTCCGGGCGCTTATCTGAATTGGGCGAATGAAAGAAATTATACTTCTACCTTTTCAAAAGTGTATGAAAATAATCCTTTGCCTGAAAGCGTTGATTCTATTGATGTTTTAATTATTTTGGGCGGACCTCAGGATCCTTCCACCACAAAAAATGAATGCCCGCACTTTGATGCTCAGGCAGAAATTACATTGATACAAAAAGCAGTAAATTCAGGAAAAGCCGTTGTAGGAACTTGTCTTGGTGCGCAACTGATCGGAGAATCTTTGGGGGCAACATTTAGAAACAGTCCGGAAAAAGAAATCGGTGTATTTCCTATTCAATTAACGGAAAATGGTGTAAAAGATGATAAAATCAATCATTTTGGTGAAATAATTTCCGTTGGACATTGGCATAATGATATGCCGGGACTTAACGAAAATGCTCAAATTCTGGCGACAAGTAAGGGCTGCCCGAGACAGATTGTTAAATATTCTGATCTTGTCTACGGATTTCAATGTCACTTGGAATTCACTCCTGAAGTTATTGATTTAATGATAGAAACAGATCGTGAATTTTTAATTAATAATACGGAAAATCAATTCGTTCAAACACCTGATCAAATCAGAAGTTTTGATTTTAAAGAAATGAATGAAAAGCTGTATACCTTTCTGGACAAGCTGGTTAAAGCTTACCAAACCATTAATTATTAAAATAAAATTGTCGAAAAAAAAATAGGCTGTCTCAATTGAAACAGCCTATTTTTTTAATGTCCGAAAATATCTTTAATACTTACTTCGGTGAAGGTTCCCATTTGGTTTACCGCCTCCATATTCAGATTTTCTTTTTTACCGATAATCGCGGTATTAAAGTGAATCGGCTTAACTTCCGTCTGATAAAACTCCTTAACATCTTCAAATTTCAGTTGTTCAATTTGCTGATAAATATCTTTCCTAAAATCGTGAGAAATGTTTAATTTTTTCAACTTTAAAGTATTGAAGAAAATATTCGTTCTCGTAATTCTAGTTGAAGCAATTTGTTTTAACGCTGCATTTCTAGCATTCTCAAACTGATTGGTAACCTCCGGAAGTTCATTCATCAGATCATCCATCGTATCCACGGCAATTTGTAGTTTATCCGGCTGAGTTCCGATATAAGTTGTAATATAATCAGGGTGTTCCAATTCTGAATTGGCAGCATAAGAAACGTAAGCAGAATACGCTAAACTCTTACTCTCACGAATTTCTTGGAAAACAATGGAAGATAAACCTCTTCCAAAATATTCATTAAAAACATTGATTTTTCCAAAATTCCCTGTATTTACAAAATGTCCTCTTCCCACTTTGCTCATCTCCATCTGCACCATATCATAATCCGTAAAGTACACATTTCCTTTGGTTTCAGGTTCTGGGTAATATTTAGGTTCAGGAATTTGAAGACTTACATTTTCAATCGAATTGCCGATATATGATTTAAAATTTTCAAAATTCCTACCATAGAAAAAGACCTGATAAGGAAAACTGAACAGCTTTTTCATTCTGTCTGTAAAAACCTCAACATTCGAATTTTCAAGATCTTCTTTTGAAATGATATCTCTGTAACGCGAATCAGAACCTAGTTTTGTATAATTTACCAGCGCTTTCATAATGCTGTTTTTATCTTTTCGCATCGCCGCACGATTTTCAAGAACCGTTTCTACAAATTGCTGATAAACTTCCTGATCCGGCTTTACATCATTCATCCAATGCTGAAGCAGCTCAATTCCTTTTTCAATATTTTCTTCCAGACCACTCAATGAAATGATGATTTGGTCATTGTTTATTTTAAAGGCATTGTTTACTCCGATTTTAAAGAATTCTTTTTTCAGATCTTCAGGCGAAAATTGGCTCGTTCCCAAATATTCCAAAATCTGAGTAGAAATTCCTAAATCTCTGTCGTGATCTGTCCCAAAAGGAAAAATAAAATAGACCTGAGCAATATCGTTGTATTTATTTTTAACGAAACTTACTTTTTTATCTTTAATGAAATCACTCTGAATTTCTTTATCATAATCGATAAATTCAGGCTGAATATCTTCTGTTTTTTCGTCTAAAATCTCCTTTAAAAATTCAGATTGCACCTCACGATTGATTTTGATCGGCGTAATTCCGGGATTATCAACCCTTAATAATTTATCGTTAATTCCCTTTTCTTTATAAACAATGGCATAATTATCTTTAAAAAACTCGTTGGCAAAATCTACCACATCCTGTTTTGTGAACTGTGAATATTCATCCATTTCATTCAGTTCCTGCTGCCAAGTTCTGCCTTTAATATAGGTGTCGTAAAGGTTAGTCGCCAACCCATCTGCCGTTTCCAATGCTTTCATACGTTGTAATTTGAAATCATTGATGATCGCAGGGAGCATCCAGTCTGGGAACTCTCCTTTTTTCACTAATTCGATTTGTTCCAACACCAAATCTTTAGCTTCATCCAAAGTCTGTGTTTCCTTCGGAACAGCAAAAAGTGAAAAATATCCGTATTGCTTTAAGCCTACTGAAAAAGCCTGTCCCCAAAGCAATTTCTGAGTCTGATTGATGTTCAGATCCATCAATCCCGCTTCTCCTCTATTGCTTAAAATATTCACCACAATATCCGCCAGCATAGCCTCTTTCGTTCCATAACTGTCGGTTCTCCAAGCCAGCTGAATCCTAGCCGTAGTCGGACTTTTAACTGTTCTTTCTACAATTTCCGTCATCGGTTTCTCAACAACAGCAGTTTTTGCAGGTAACTCTCTGTAAGGAATCGTTCCAAAATACTGATCGACCAACTGAATTGTTTCATCAAACTCCAGATCTCCCACCAAAACCATTGCATAATTATTAGGAACATAATACTCATCAAAATACTTATGAATGGCTTTCATAGAAGGATTTCTCAAATGTTCAGCTTTTCCTAAAGTCGTTTGCTGACCGTTGGGATGTGTTGGAAAAAGTGCATCCATCAACTCATAATTCACCAATCGCGTGTCATTATCCTGTGCTCGGTTGAACTCTTCATAAACCGATTCCAACTCGGTATGAAAAAGTCTCAAAGTCAATTCAGAAAAACGTTCTTTTTCAACTTTCAGCCATTTTTCAAGCTCATTGTTTGGAACATTATTTTTGTAAACCGTCTCATCAAACCAGGTATGAGCGTTTGTTCCCGTTGCTCCCAATGACGAAATCGCTTTATCATATTCGTTAGCAATCGCAAATTGGCTCGCTTCCTGAGAAACCTCATCTATTTTTTTGTAGATCTCTTTCTTTTTCTCAGTATCCTGTTCGGCTTTATGAGCCTCATACAAATCAGAAATCTGGTTTAATAATTCACTTTCCTTTTCCCAGTTCTGAGTTCCCATTTTAGATGTTCCTTTAAACATCATATGCTCAAGATAATGCGCCAAACCCGTATTATCAGAAGGATCATTATTACTTCCCGTTCTCACAGGAATATAGGTCTGAATTCTCGGAGCATCGAAATTCTGCGCAAGAAAAACCTTTAAACCGTTCTTTAAAGTATAAATTCTTACCTTGTTTTCGTCGTTGGAAATGGTGATATATTCGTAATTATTTTTATCGGTATGAAGTGTTTCGTCGTATCTTTTATCCGTCATAAATAAACTCATTTTCATTCTTACAATTCAGAATGTATACAAATGTAAGGATTCAGAAAAGAACAAATCAAAATTTCCTTATTATTGCATCTATAGTTTTAATTTACAGTAAATAAAATTATAAATCAACACCGATTTATTCTCATAAAAAATGAACATTCAATATCGAAAATTACAATCCGGAGAAAGTAAACTCTACCGAAATATCAGACTGGAAAGCTTACAAAAATTCCCTGAATCTTTTGGCGTGAGCTATGAAGAAGCCACAAAAAATGAAAAATTAAGAATTGAATTCGATATTGAAAATCAGACAAAAGAAAGATTTGTGGTCGGAGCTTTTCATGAAAAACAATTAATTGGAATCTGTACTTTTATTAAAGATGAAAACGATAAAGGAAATATTTATCAAATGTACGTACAATCGGCATTTCAAGGCAATAATATTGGAGCCTGTTTAATAAAAAAAACGATTGAAGAAACAAATAAAAATTTTGGAGTTATTGACATTTTTCTTGAAGTGAAAGTGACCAATCTGAAAGCCTATCATCTTTATAAAAAAATTGGTTTTATAGAAATAAATGAAAATGCAGAAAGTGAAAATAATTCCGTAATCTTAATGAAATATTCTCCAACCCATCAACCCTAGAAACCCACACCCCCCTACAACTCTAAAACACTCCAACCTTATTTATCCAAAATAATTCTCTAAGTTTGCAGAAGTTTTCCAAAATATTACACCATGCACGGAAACATACTGATCATCGATGACGAGATCAAGCTCCTAAAATTATTAGGAATGATCCTTTCCCAAGAAAATTTTAACGTAAAAGAAGCCTCAACCGCACGTTCTGCAATGACGATGCTCGAACAATACGAATTTGATGTTGTTTTGAGCGACGTTCGACTTCCTGATGCATTCGGCGTTGATCTTATAAAATCTATTAAAACAAAACATCCTCATTTGGAAATCATTTTAATGACTGCTTTCGGAAATATTACCGATGCAGTTCAGGCTATGAAAAATGGAGCTTACGATTATTTAGTAAAAGGTGACGATAACGAGAAAATTATTCCGTTGGTGTATAAAGCTTTGGAAAAAGTAAAGGATAATAAATCTAAAATTGTTCAGAAAAGCTCTTATCAAAAAGGATTTGAAACCATTATCGGAAATTCCCCGTTAATTCTTCAGGCTAAAAAACTCGCTGAAAAAGTCGCTTTAACCGATGCAACCGTCCTTTTGACCGGCGAAACAGGAACCGGAAAAGAAGTTTTTGCGAACGCTATTCATGAAGGAAGCGAAAGAAAGAAAAATAATTTTGTGGCAATCAACTGTTCTGCTTTTAGTAAAGAAATTTTGGAAAGCGAACTTTTCGGACATAAAGCCGGAGCCTTTACGGGAGCTATAAAAGACAAAAAAGGTTTGATAGAAGAAGCCAATGGCGGAACTTTATTTTTAGATGAAATTGGTGAAATGCCAATAGAACTTCAGGCAAAATTATTACGGGTTTTAGAAACCAAAGAGTTCATCAAAATGGGTGAAACCAAAGTTTCAAGATCAGATTTCAGGTTAATTGCTGCAACAAACCGTGATCTGGAAGAAGAAATTAAACAAGGGCATTTTCGTGAAGATCTTTATTTTAGATTAAATATTTTTGAAATCCGGCTTCCTGCGCTTCGTGAAAGGAAAGAAGATTTGAAGGCTTTGGCTAAAAATTTCGTTGATGTTTTCTCACAAAAACTGCATATTTCCAATGTTAATGTAACGCCGGAATATTATAAAACCTTAGAAAAAAACGACTGGAAAGGAAATATTCGTGAGCTTAGAAATACGGTTGAAAGAAGTTTAATCTTAATGAATGACAGTATTTTAGACATTGAAAGTTTACCTCATTATACTGAAAAAATTTCTACAGAAAAAGATTCTTTAAGTATAAAATCCTTAGAAAGAGAACATATTTTAAAAGTTTTACAATATACAAAAGGCAACAAAGCAGAAGCGGCAAGATTGCTTGAAATCGGGATTGCAACATTGTATCGCAAATTGGAAGAATATGATTTGAGATAAATTTTAAAATCAAACCATTAAGGTTTATTTAAGAAGTTAAGTTTTATTAAGCTTTAATAAATTCAGTTTTTACTTAAAGCGAAGCTCATTTTAAATATTCTAAACTCCTTAAATAAAAACTTAACGGTTTAAAAATACAATCCTATCATTTTAATAACGAGCCTATCATTTTGATAGGCTTTTCTATTTTCTGGCATAACATCAAAAACCCATAACTAACTATTACAAAATTACTTACACTACAAATTAACAAATTGGACTTTCTTTTGGCATTATCGATTTAGAATAAAATATTTTAAAAATGTCAATTTCAAGAAAAACGTTCAAAAAACGTGAGCACTCAAAGCTGAGCTTGCTGATGATTTCGTATGTAATCTTCACTGTGTTAACCTTAATCGTTGCGTTATGATGTTGGTAAGTTTAATCCTTCTATGTGTCGTATTATTTTGGATGTTATACAAATCCGTTGAATTTTTTGATAAAATATAAAAAATTATGTGGAGTTTATTTTTCCTTTCGATACTCGCCTTTGTGTACATCTGCTATGTTTTAATGAAACCTGAAAAATTTTAATCAAAAATCATGAATACAGAAATTTTAGGCATTATCACAATGTTCGCCATTACATTGGTTATTGGTATTTTCTTAGGAAAATATATTGCTAATATTTATGGTTATAAAAAGACTTTTTTAGATAAAATTTTTCAGCCCGTTGAAAATTTCATTTATAAAATCTCAGGTATCAACCCCAACAGACAAATGACCTGGAAGCAGAATATGTTTGCGATGTTAACCATTAATATTGTTTGGTTTATCATCGGATTTTTTATTTTGTTAAATCAATCCTGGCTTCCTTTAAACCCCGATGGAAACCCGAATATGTCGCCTGATTTGGCTTTTAATACATCAATTTCTTTCTTGGTAAATTGTAATTTACAGCATTATTCGGGAGAAACAGGCGTTTCTTATTTAAGTCAATTATATTTAATGTTTTTGCAATTCGTAACCGCGGCCACAGGAATGGCTGCAATGGCGGTGCTTTTCAAAGCATTTAAAGATAAAACAACGACAGAATTAGGCAATTTTTACGATTTTTTCACCAAATCAATGATCAGAATTTTGGTTCCGATCAGTATTGTTGTTGCCTTTATTCTTTCTTCTAATGGAAGTCCGATGACTTTTGAAGGCAAAGATCATATCACGACTTTGGAAGGTCAGAAAGTTGATGTTTCCAGAGGTCCGGCGGCGGCTTTTATTGCGATTAAGCATTTAGGAACAAACGGAGGCGGATTTTTCGGAACTAACTCGGCTCATCCGCTTGAAAATCCGAATTATCTGACGAATATGACCGAAATGGTTACTCAAATGATTATTCCGTTTGCATTGGTTTTTGCACTTGGATTTTATCTAAAGAAAAGAAAACTCTCATGGACAATTTTTACAGTAATGACCATCGGTTTTCTTGCATTAACCATTCCGAATATCATTAATGAAACTCATGGAAATCCATTAATTACTCAAATGGGAACCGACCCTCATCTTGGTGCAATGGAAGGCAAAGAAATCCGTTTCGGAAGTGCAGCTTCAGCGTATTGGAGCATTGCTACAACAGTGATTTCAACAGGCTCCGTAAATGCAATGCACGACAGCACCATGCCACTTTCAGGAATGAATGAACTTTTAGCCATGATGATCAACTGTTTTTACGGAGGTTGCGGAGTCGGAATTTTAAATTATTTCATTTTCATCATTTTGGCCGTATTTATCAGTGGTTTGATGGTCGGAAGAACGCCTGAATTTTTAGGTAAAAAAATTGAAGCCAAGGAAATGAAAATTGCGATGATCGTCGCTTTATTTCACCCGTTCCTAATTCTTGTTGGAACTGCTTTAACAGCTTATTTTCCTGAATTTGGAACAAAAACCTTGAATAATCCCGGCTTTCATGGCTTCAGTGAAATGTTATATGAATTTACTTCATCTTCCGCCAACAACGGTTCCGGATTTGAAGGCTTGGGCGACAATACGCCTTGGTGGAATATTTCGACAGGAATTGTTTTGCTGTTATCAAGATTTATCCCGATCATCGGTCCGGTTGCGATTGCAGGATTATTAGCCCAGAAAAAATACATTCCGGAAAGTTCGGGAACACTGAAAACAGACACGGCAACTTTTGGATTCATGACTTTAGCTGTGATTCTTTTGATTGCTGCATTGTCTTTCTTCCCAGCGTTGACTTTAGGGCCAATTGCGGAACAGCTTCAATATTTTTCTAAATAAAATTAAATAATTAACCATTAAGGAGATTTAAGAAGTTAAGAATATTAAACTAATCAAATTATTAAGTTTAAAATATTCTTTGAATATTTTCTTAATTCAAGCTTAACTCCTTAAATAAATCTTAATGGTTTAGAAAATAATTCAAATCAAAAAAAAGATGCTTCGACAAGCTCAGCATGACATCGCTAATACTATTTGGTAATGATTATGACTAAGCTTAGCATAAATGAAATTTTCCAAACAATTAAAAATCAATAGTAAACCATTAAGCAAATTAGATTAAGAAACAGCATCACTTTTCATACTCTAATAATATTATCCATTTAATACTTCAAAATTTAGTTTGTCTTAATGGTCATATTGATTTCCAATGATATAACTCTTTCAAAAAATGAAAAATCAATCCCAGACATTGTTTCAAAAAGATTTGGTAAACGAAGCGATTAAACAGTCTTTTGTAAAACTGAATCCGAAAATCATGTTTAAAAATCCTGTCATGTTCTTGGTAGAAATCGGAACAGTGGTGATGTTTATCGTAAGCTTATTCAGCTTAACCGGTGATAAATCACAAGGCAGCTTCAGTTATAATTTTTTAGTATTTATCATCTTATTTTTCACCGTTTTATTTGCAAATTTTGCCGAAGCTATCGCTGAAGCAAGAGGAAAAGCACAAGCAGACACATTAAGAAAAACCCGTGAAGAAACGCCCGCAAAAGTAGTTGTAGACAACAAACAGGGATTTCAGGTAGAAACAGTTTTAAAAAAATCTGCCGACATGAAACTGGGCGATATTTTTCTTTGCGAAGCAGGTGATCAAATCCCTATGGATGGGGAAATTATTGAAGGTTTAGCAACGATTGACGAATCTGCCATCACAGGAGAAAGCGCACCCGTAATCCGTGAAGCGGGAGGCGATAAAAGTTCGGTAACTGGCGGTACAAAAGTACTTTCCGACAGAATAAAAGTGAAAGTGACTACCAAACCCGGAGAATCTTTCTTAGATAAAATGATTGCCCTTGTAGAAGGTGCTTCAAGACAAAAAACACCCAACGAAATCGCATTAACCATACTTTTAGCAGGGTTTACCCTTACATTCATAATCGTTACAGTTACTTTAAAACCCTTTGCAGACTATGCGCAGACGCCAATTACCATTGCGGCATTTATATCACTTTTCGTTTGTTTGATTCCCACAACGATTGGCGGTCTGCTTTCTGCAATCGGAATCGCAGGAATGGACAGAGCCTTGAGAGCCAACGTCATCACAAAAAGCGGTAAAGCTGTTGAAACAGCGGGAGACATCGATGTTTTGCTTCTTGACAAAACAGGAACTATTACGATTGGAAACCGTAAAGCAACCCAATTTCATCCTTCCAACGGAATTCAGCTTGATGAATTTATAAAAGCTTCGGCATTGAGTTCTGTTGCCGATGAAACACCGGAAGGAAAATCCATTATAGAATTAAGCCAGCTAAAATCCGAAGATTTACTCGTTCCCAATCCGGTTTATATCGATTTTACGGCTGAAACCAGAACTTCAGGTATTGATTTTGAAAACACAAGAATCCGAAAAGGAGCCTATGATACGATTAAAAAGCTAACAGAAAAAGCCGGAAATATTTTCCCTCCAGAAACTCAGGAAGCCACGACTAAAATTTCTGAAAATGGCGGAACTCCATTAGTGGTTTCCGTAAATGAGCAGGTTTGGGGCGTGATTGAACTTCAGGATATCATCAAAACAGGAATTCAGGAACGTTTTCAAAGACTGAGAAAAATGGGTGTGAAAACCGTGATGGTGACGGGCGATAATCCTTTAACCGCAAAATTTATTGCAGAAAAAGCCGGTGTTGATGATTTTATTGCCGAAGCCAAACCTGAAGATAAAATGAATTACATCAAAAAAGAGCAACAGGAAGGAAAATTGGTGGCGATGATGGGCGACGGAACGAATGATGCTCCTGCTCTAGCCCAAGCTGATGTCGGCGTTGCAATGAACAGCGGAACTCAGGCTGCCAAAGAAGCCGGAAATATGGTGGATTTGGATAATGATCCGACGAAATTAATTGAAATCGTAGAAATCGGGAAACAGTTATTAATGACTCGCGGAACGTTGACAACTTTTAGTATTGCGAATGATGTTGCTAAATATTTTGCCATAATTCCGGCATTGTTTATCACATTTATTCCCGCACTTCAAAAGCTGAATATCATGAATCTTCACAGTCCGGAATCTGCAATTTTATCGGCGATTATTTTTAATGCGATTATTATTCCTTTTCTAATTCCATTAGCATTGAAAGGCGTTGCTTACAAACCGATCGGAGCAAGTGCATTGTTAAGAAGAAATCTTTTGATTTACGGTTTAGGCGGAATTATTGTTCCATTCATCGGAATAAAATTGATCGACTTGTTTATCAGTTTGTTCTTTTAAAAGCTGGGAGTTTGAAGCTGGAGGCTGGAAGTTGATAACGTAATATTTTAACTTCCATCATCCCTCTCCCATCTTCCATCCAATTAATTCAAAAATTTACTCAAAATGAAAAATCATATTCTATCAGCATTAAGATTGACACTTGTTATGCTTGTTATCGTTGGAATTTATTTAGGTATTGTTTACGCAGGTTCTAAAGTTTTACCAACACAGGGAAATGCTGAAATCATCAATTATAAAGGGCAGAAATTCTACGCAAACATTGGACAGAGTTTTACTTCTCCAAAATATTTTCACGGTCGCCCTTCTGCAGTGAATTACAACGCCGCAGGAAGTGCAGGAAGCAATAAAGGCCCCAGCAATGAAGAATATTTGCAAATTGTTCAAAAGAGAATTGACACTTTACGAATTCAAAATCCAAAAATGCAAAATGTAAAAGTTCCCGTAGAATTGGTAACGGCAAGCGGAAGCGGTCTCGACCCAGACATTTCTCCGGAAGGTGCTTTATATCAAATTAAAAGAGTTTCAAAAATTAGAAATATTTCTATAGAAAAATTAGAAAATTTAATTAAAAATCAAACGGAAACTTCTGTTTTTGGGCCATCTAAAGTGAATGTCTTGAAATTGAATATTGCTTTGGATCAACTTCGATAATTTCTTTTGTCTTAAAACAAAAGAAACAAAAGTTCAAGACTTGGATTTGTCGGCTAAAAATTATTTCTGTTCTCTAAAAATTCTAAAACTCGCGCGGATTCAACATTTCGTTTATTAATAATTTTTTGTCCCGCGCTCAAACAGTAGAATTTTCTTAACGTTCACAGAATTAATTTTCTTAACGCCTCCAACTCCTAAGTCGATTGCATAACGCTTTAAAATTTAACTGTTATCAATATTTATATAATGAAATCAACAACTATTCAGGCTATTTGTTTATTCGGATTATTTGCTTTAAATCCTATCAAAGCTCAGGAAATCAAACAAGATTCTATTTCCCTGCAACCTAAAGATTCTTTAAAAACAAATGATTCTAAAATCCCTTTTGACGGATACGATTTGACTTGGATTAATGGTCAAAATCGCCAGACAGATTTTCCTTTAACTCTAAAAGATAAAGACGGAGAAACGATTTTAACGGGTGTAACTTATGTCGATGCCTATTACAACTACGATTTCCGAAATCCGAAAGATAATACACACACAGTTTCTTCCGCGATTGGACGTTCGAATGAATTCACCATCAATATGGCAAGTATCGGATTAGAAACGAATTACAAAAACATGATTGGTCGTTTGTGGCTTCAGTTCGGACAGATGGGTTCTATCGTTCAGGATTTGGATGGAACGGTGAATCATGGTAAAAATACGAATGTAAATAATTTAAAAAACATCAGAGAAGCGGCGGCTGGTTATCATTTCAACGTAATGCACGGTTTGAATGTCGAAGCCGGAATTTTTATGAGTTATATCGGTTTGGAAAGCTATGTTTTAGGTGAAAACTGGAATTATCAGAGAAGTTTGCCGTGCGATTTTACGCCTTTCTATTTTCAGGGAGCGAGAGTTCAAGCTTATCCTTCGAAAAAATATAAGGTTGAACTTTGGGTGTTGAACGGATGGCAAACCTACAATTCATGGAATAAAGGTCTTGGATTAGGGGTTTCTAATTATTACCGCCCGAATGAAAATCTACAATTGGTTGCGAATTTTTATTTAAATGGAAAAGACACGAGAAACAATCCTGATGTTCGTCGTTTTCACCATGACCACAGCATTGTTGCAAGATATTACCACAATAAGGAAAGTAACGGATTGTCACAAGCGGCGTTTAGTATCAACAACCATTACGGATTTCAGAGTGGTGGCGGCTTGAAGGCAAAAGACAATTATATGATCGGAACTTCGATTGCCAACAGACTTTGGTTCCATCATAACAAAATTGCTCTGACATTGAGAGGAGATGCGGTTTCAAATCCGGGAGCTTATCTTGCGTTCTCCCCTTCTCCTGTTGCTAATAATGATTTTAATGATGCTTTAGCAAAAGGCGAAAAATTAAAAATGTTTCAAGGAACTGCAACCGTTGATTTAATGCCCAATCAATTCGTAACTTTCAGATTGGAATATGGATTCAGAAAAAGTAATATTCCTTATTTCGCAGGACCTGGAGGAACGACAAGTCCGGATGGATGGATCGACACGCCTGTTGATTCCTGGAGACCGGATTTGAGAAAATCGGACAGCAGATTGACTTTGGCTGTGATGTTTAGATTATAGTTAGATTAAAAATTGATCATTTTCTTTTGTCTTAAAACAAAAGAAACAAAAGTTCAAGACTTGGAAACGAAAGGCTAAAAATAATAATACTCTCTAAAAATTCTAAAACTCGCGCGGATTTAACACTGATTTATTAATAAATTTTTGTCCCGCGCTCAAACAGTAGAATTTTCTTAACGTTCGCATCATTTATTTTCTTAACGCTTTCGTTTCCTATGTCGTTTTAGCCTTTGCTGAGTGAAACGCCTTTGCTAACCTAAAAACAGCATATTTGTCAAAAGAGAATCTTTGAGCTCTTTGCGTTTAAAAAATATGAATTCAGAAAAAAAAGAAGCAGAACATTTTTTAAAACTCATTCAGAAATCTCGGAAGGGAAAGTTCAAAATTTACATCGGAATGAGTGCAGGTGTAGGAAAAACTTTTCGTATGCTTCAGGAAGCTCATGCTTTGTTACGGAATGGAATTGATGTAAAAATCGGTTACATTGAAACCCATAAAAGAGAAGAAACCGAAGCTTTGGTTGAAGGAATTCCTGAAATTTCGAGACGGTCTTCTTTTTATAAAGGTAAAAATCTGGAGGAAATGGATCTTCAAGCCATTATCAATATTCATCCCGAAGTTGTTCTCGTGGATGAATTGGCGCATTCTAACATCGAAGGTTCAAAAAATAAAAAACGATGGCAGGATGTTCTGGAAATTCTGGATAACGGAATCAATGTCATCAGTGCGATGAATATTCAGCATATTGAAAGTTTAAATGAAGAAGTTAAAAAAATAACAGGAATTGAAGTTTCTGAACGTGTTCCCGATAAAATTTTAGCCATAGCCGATGAAGTAGTGAATATTGATTTGACCGCCGATGAACTTTTAACACGATTGAAAGAAGGTAAAATTTACAAAAAGGAAAAAATTCAGACTGCTTTAAATAATTTCTTCCAAAGCGGACATATTTTACAGCTTCGTGAACTGGCTTTAAAAGAAGTCGCCACTCACGTTGAACGAAAAGTTGAAACAGAAATCAAAACGGAAAATTTTAAACCTATAAAATTTCTCGCCTGTATAAGCAGTAATGAAAAAATAGCGAAAAATATTATCCGAAAAACAGCAAGATTAGCAAGTTATTACAACAGTCCGTGGACGGTATTATACATTCAGAAGCCCTCTGAAAATCCTGAAAAAATTGCATTGAACAAGCAACGTTTCTTAATTAATAATTTTAATTTAGCACAAGAATTGGGAGCAAAAGTAATTCGATTGAAGGAAAACAGCATCCATAAAGGAATTTTGGATTATGTGATCGAACACAATATCACAACCGTTTGTATCGGAAAACCTCATGCTCATATTTTGCAGAGAATTTTTGGCTATAGCTGGATTTACACCTTAATGAACCGATTGAATGAAAGACAAATCGACATTATTATTTTATCTTAAAACACAATGAAATTAAAAACAAAACTCACACTCGGAGTAGGTCTTTTATTTGTGCTGATCGTTTTACTGTCGGTGATTGGCTCTGTGTACATCAACAAATTAAAATCTGATACCGAAAAAATTCTTACCGCCAATTACAACAGTCTGGAATTCTCCCAAAATATGCTTTTGGCTTTAGATAAAATAAAAACCGACAGTGCCATTGCGATTAAAGATTTTAAGAAAAATAATATTTTACAGGAAAAAAATTTAACTGAATTTGGAGAGAAAGAAGCTACTCAAAATTTAAACCTACATTTCAACAGTTATCTCCAACAACCTTCACCTGAAAAAGAAAAACTAATTCGTGAAGATTTGGTTAAAATTATGTCGTTGAACATGAAAGGCATCGAGCGAAAAAGTGACATCGCCATCATCACCGCCGAAAATGCAACTTTCTGGATTGCCTGTTTGGGAACGATCTGCTTTTTGATTGCTGTTACTTTGCTGTTTAATCTTCCTCAAACGATTGCAGAACCAATCAATCAACTGACTTTCAGTATACGGCAAATTGCGAATAAAAATTACAACGAAAGGGTTCATTTTAAAGGAAGTGAAGAATTTAATGACCTTGCAAATTCCTTCAACGTAATGGCCGAAAAGCTTCAGGAATACGAAAGCAGTACACTTTCCAAGCAATTGATGGATAAAAAACGCATCGAAACTTTGGTGAACAATATGCACGATGCCGTGATTGGCTTAGACGAAAATCATTTCATTTACATGATTAATGATGAGGCTTTGAAAATTACCAATTTAAATAAAGACGAAATTATAGGAAAAACAGTTCATGAAGTTGCTGTAAATAATGATTTGGTAAGGGAATTATTGAAAAATATCGACCATCCTCAAAAAGATCCTATTAAGATTGTTTCAGAAAATAAAGAAAATTATTTCGAGCAGGATATCATTCCGATTAATATTGTAAAGACAGGAGAAAAAGAAAAAAAATACATCGGAAAAGTAATTTTGCTTAGAAATATTACCCCTTTCAAAGAGCTTGATTTTGCGAAAACCAATTTTATTGCTACGATTTCTCATGAATTAAAAACGCCAATTTCGTCAATGAAAATGGGTGTTCAGTTATTAGGAAATCAAAAATTTGGAACATTGAACGAGCAGCAATTGGAATTATTAAACAGCATCAATGAAGACGGGCAGCGTTTATTGGATATAACAGGAGAATTGCTAAATTTATCTCAAGTTGAAACAGGAAATATCCGTTTGAATATTGAAAATTGTTCACCAAAAGATATTGTTCAGACTGCCGTAAAAAATATTGAAAAACTCGCCGAACAGAAAAATATTTCAATCAATACTCAAATTTTGTTGAATGATAACGATTTTGTTTCAGCAGATTTTGACAAAACCGTTTGGGTAATGAATAATTTCCTAAGCAACGCCATAAAACATTCTTTTCAGGATGAAAATATTCAAATTTTAGTTGAGAAAATTGATTCAAAAATAAAATTTAGCATTACAGATACAGGAAAAGGGATTGATGAAAAATATCACCGTCAGATTTTTGACCGTTATTTTCAGGTTCCCGGTGAACATCAGAACGGAACAGGTTTAGGTTTAGCAATTTCCAAAAATTTTATTGAAAAACAACATGGCGAAATTGGAGTAAAAAGTTCGCCGAATCTGGGAAGTACATTTTATTTTGTGTTGCCAATCGCTTAGTTATTTGTTAATCTTGAATTATTAACTCAAAATAGAGATTTAGAAAATTCTTTTGATGGTAAAGTTCCGAAGAATGAGATAGTCAAATTAAAAAACACCATTCAGCCCAATCATATTAGGAGACATATTCAGTTTCCATGCAATTTTTCCGGGTGCTTTATCTTTTTTTCTATGCATATATTTATAAGTTCCTTCTACCACAAAATAGCTGATTGCAGCACTTAGAAACACATCAGAGAAAAAATGAGCGCCATCCCAAACTCTGGATAAAGGCGTAATTATTCCAACGCTGTAAATACCTGCTTTTACCCAAGGATTTGAAAACTGTTTTGCCAATGAAAACATGGTCGTTGCCACCAAAACCGTATGCCCAGACGGAAAAGATCTGTAATCGGCATCACCACTGAAGGGTTTGAAGTAAAATTTTCCCTTCTCCGTTCCCGGTCTTGCTCTTCCAACTAATGTTTTTGAAAAAGTTTGTAACAGTCCCGCTGTAGTTGCCGAAGAAATCATTAAAACACCCGTATCCCGGATTTTATCATTCTTAGTAAAAAGTCCGGTAAGGTAAATGGCACTTGTTATTCCATAATTATTTTGCGGGCCACCAAAATAGTCACCGAATTTTTGGATCACATTAGGAACTTTGTCCCTTCTTTCCCTAAAAAATTTACTGGTATCATGATCCACAGAATAAAAAATAACGGTTCCTAAAGCCACACCGCCCAAATCTACCCAGTTTTTCTTTTCCCAAGAAAGAGGGCTCAGATAACTTTGGGCAATATTATTCACGATTTGTTTTCCATCTACTACCAGCTGTCTTCCAATGCTATTTTTTTTCGGTAAAGCCACAGAATCTTCCACAATAAGAGTATCAACTTCTATACTGTCTAGTTCCTGCGAAAAAAATAAATTAGAAATAAAGAATAACATCAAGGTCAAAATCTGCTTCATTAGGTATTTTTCTTTTAGAATCCACAAATTTACAAATTAAGTACACTTACTTTTTAAGTTTTAATTAAAAAAATAATGATTTCAATTTTACAAGATTTTCACTTTTTTTATTGATTACCTCAAAATTTATTATCTTTAAAAGATGACATCAATCCAAACCATTTATCAGGAAACCATCAAGTTTGCAGCCCAAAAGCATACCGATAAAAATCAGACAATTCCGGGAACCAACCTACCTTATGTTGTTCATATAAGCAATGTTGCGATGGAAATTTTGGTCGCTTTCGAGAAGTCACCTCATTTTAATCTTGAATTTGCAATACAGCTTGCCTTGCTTCATGATTGTTTGGAAGATACCAATACAACATTGGAAGAACTTCAACATCATTTTGGAAAACAGGTGGCTGAAGGAGTTTTAGCTTTAACAAAAAATTCAGACCTTAAAAAAGATGAAAAAATGATGGACAGCCTGCAAAGAATCAAACAACAACCTTCAGAAGTGTGGGCTGTAAAATTGGCAGATCGAATTACCAATCTTCAACCTCCTCCTCTTCACTGGTCTGAGGAAAAAATAAAAAATTATAAAGCAGAAGCTATTATTATTTTAAATGAACTTCGTGGTGGAAACGAATATTTGGAAAACAGATTGAAAGAAAAAATAAAAAATTATGCCCAATAATCAACAGACCGCCAATTTTTTTGAAACACCGGAAAAATTCAGAAAATGGCTTGAGAAAAATCATCATCTTGAAAAGGAATTGCTGGTTGGTTTTTATAAAGTGGGAAGCGGAAAACCTTCTATGAATTGGTCGCAATCTGTCGATCAGGCTTTATGTTTTGGCTGGATTGACGGTGTGAGAAAGTCTATCGATCATGAAAGTTACAGCATCCGTTTCACACCAAGAAAATCAACGAGCATTTGGAGTGCCGTCAATATCAAAAAAATGGAAGAACTCACAAAATCCGGATTGATGAGACCTGAAGGTTTGAAAGCTTTTGAATTAAGAAACCCTGAGAGATCTGCCATTTATTCTCATGAAAAAGAGTTGGCTACGCTTTATCCTAACTACGAAAAGCAATTTAAAGCCAATGAAAAAGCATGGGAATTTTTCAATAGTCAGGCACCGTCTTATAAAAAGGTCATTTTACATTGGATTACGAGTGCAAAACAGGAAAAAACGAGGTTGTCAAGGTTGGAAAAAACGATTAAGGAAAGTGAATTGGGAAAGAGAATTTCATTTTATGGTTGATTCTTAACTTTCATTATTTCTGCATATAGTCAAAAAACATGAATCGCCTTTTATTTACTTTAATCTTATTATTCCTTGTATCTTGCGCAAAACAAGAAAATATTTCATTGAACAAATTTGAGGTTGGAAAAGTAAAATTTGAATATTCTTCCGATTGGAAATTTACAAAATTGAAGGGCATAGATTCTTATTTTTCTTATCTTTCAAAAGATGGGGATACCATTTGGATTGAATATGGAATGTACAATCCAAAAATATACAAGCAATCCATACAAAATAATCTCTTCAAACAAGTTACCATCAATGAAAGAGAAGTTATTTTGGAAGTTTCTAAAGATCCGAAAGTTGGTTTTGCTTCAATGTACATTCCAAAAGTAGACTCCACAAATGGATTGTATATATTTAATAAGAAAGGAAATATTCAAGAGGTTTTGGATATCTATAAAACGATCCAACTAGGAAATTCTACACGAAAATCTTCATTTGAATTTAATTTTAAAGAATTTACAAACAAAAATCATCCACCTGGAATTGTTGCTTATGAAAATAACTGTTTGAGCTGCCATTCTGAATTTCGTTATGAAATAGGTCCACCACTCGATCAAAAATTTCTTCATTTACAAGGTAAATCTTGGCTTGAAAATTATATTTACTCTAAGAAAAAATCTGGCGAATATAATATTGAATGCACTCAGATTTCAAAAAAAGAATCAGAGTCAGTAAATGAAATTTTGAAATATTTATTTCAAAAATAGTTCAATGTATTTTGTTTTTTAGCTTAAAATATTATTATACCTTTGATTTTTCAATAAAGTTTAAAATAATTATGAATACAGGGATATTAGATTTTTGGGTAGGAAATTTCAACAGTGAAGAAGATTTTTATGATTTTGTGGAAGAGGATGAAAAATTTTATCTCGAAGAAGATTCTGATGATGTTTTTGTATCAAAATTTGCAGAAACACAGGATACTATTTGGTTTGATCAGGATTTAATAGAATATGGTTTTGAAGATGGCAATGTGAGTATTTATGAAAAATTTGCCAACTATTCTTTTGCAGAGCAATGGTTGCCCATCTTGATTAACAGATTGAATGAAATTAATCCTGATTTTGATATTAATTCTTTAGTATTTGTAAGCGGCGGACAAGTTCCTAAGCCTGTTTCCGTAGAAAATGATTTCTTCTCGCTGACCTATATTGGCGGGATTGAATATGAATTTTAAATGAAAATATACTCTACAATACAAATTGGTGATTATCATACCAATCAATGTGAAGATGCTTTAGTAATAAAAAATGTTGGAAACGACAGGATTATAATGGCGGTTATGGACGGATGTACGACCGCTATGGAAAGTCATTTTGCATCAACATTGGTCTGTAAAATTTTAAGAAAAATTGCAACAGAAATAAGTTACAGAGAATTATACGAAAAGTCTCTAATAAATTTTAACGCAGATCTTGAACTTCAGGAAATTTTAAAAAGTCTTTTTAAAGAACTCGTTTTGGTAAAAAATCAACTTTTACTGGATGAAAAAGAATTACTAACAACGCTAATCATTGTGCTTTATCACAAGAAAAAAAAGCAAGGTATTGCAATTACGATTGGCGACGGAATAGTATCTATTGACGGAGAAATATTTGATTTTAATCAAGATAACAAACCCGATTATTTAGGATTTCATTTAAAAGAAAATTTTGATGGTTGGTATAATAATCAGACTCAAAAAATATTTTTTAATGATATTAAAGACCTTTCTATTTCAACAGATGGAATATTGACTTTTTCGAAAATAAAAAGGACTGATCATGAAGATTCGATTGATCCGTTACATGATTTATTGATTGACAAAGCGAATAATTCTTCTTATGAAATGCTGAATATGAAAGTAAAAAAACTTGAAAATCATTATGGTTTGAAGCCAACCGATGATATTGCAATAATTCGAATGATCGAAGAATAAAAATGTAAAAACTTCCGCCTTTCAGCGGAAGTTTTCTTGTAAAACCAATATGTTCCTTCAACTATAAAGGAATATGTTCTACGGTCAGTTTTTGTCCATTCACCGTAATGGAATAGATAAAAAGTGACGGCGTTAATGTAACGATATCTACAATTCGCGTAAAAATAATTTCACCCGAACCATTTGTATTTTTTCCAACTAAAATTCTTCTTTTACCATCTGCAGTTATCGACCAATCGCCAATTGATCTCACCGAACCATCAAAATTGGTGATGATATAGGTTCCATCCATCTTATATTCCGCATTACCTACAAAACTCATATTGGATGCCGTAACATCGGCGCCATTAGCATCTTTTACAATGGTTGTTTTCCATTTTTTTGATGCCAAAGTTTGGGAGGGTGTGGTTTCAGAAACATACACAGTATCAGTTCCATTGCATGCAACAATTAAGGAACAAATCGCTGAAAGTGAAAGCACCAGAAACAGTGCGAGTTTAATTATTCTCATCAGTTTTATTTTACGTGTTTTTTTTACAAACTTAAGATTAATTTTTTAACCTCCAAATAACACCAACAAAATGAAAACCAAACTCTTACTCTCGATTTAAATCTACAATCTTAAAATCAAAAATATTTTTTATTAAAACTAAATATTTCTTTTATAAAAGCATATATTATTTATCTTTCAATGAAAAATTTATCTTGAAAATTATTTTTATTTTTTTGAATTGAATTACTTTTACATAAAAAATGCAAAAACTCGCTTTATTCTTACTCTTATTTTCCAATTTACTGATCGCACAAAATGATGGTTGGAATAAAATTAAAGAAGATATCTATCAAAAAACAGTTAAAGAGAATTCTAAAGAGACGGTAAAAGCCCCTGATATTGTTGCATTTACCACTTATGGTTTTGCAAAAGGCGAAACTATTCAGTTGGATCCGGCAAAGCAAATAACCTCTGTACAGACCAGCTTTGAGGATTTAAAAAGCTTCATTAAAAGTGATTTAGACCTTAAAAAAGATTCTAAATATCTCGTTAAAATTCAAATGAAAGAACCTGAAAGTTATAAATACAATATCTTTCTTTTAGATAAAATAACGAAACAAGATAAAGAGAAACTGGAACATTATCTTAAGAAAAATTATGATTTGACAAGCATCCAATATATTTCTAAAGAAGACGCAAAAAATAATGCAAAAAAAGAATTAGGAGTTGAGGAAGGCGATCTATTTGAAGAAGATGTTTTTCCTGCAAGTTTTCAGCTTTACTCTAAAACACCTCTCCAATTAGAACCTATAACAAAGCTTTTTCCAAAAATAGTTGAAGATACGATTGATAATAATCAATTACCTCATTTCATTGTTTTTGATGTAAAGACATAAAAAAACTTCCACCTTTCGTGGAAGTTTTTTCGTTATTGTGAATAAATTATTCTTTTTTGATTTGATAGGATTGGCATCCTATCCTGATATAAGTCTCCACTTCGTGGCTCTCTTAATTTCTAATGCGCTTCCAGCCAGTTATTTCCTACTCCAACTTCCACTAAAAGCGGAACTTGTGTTTCAACAGCATTTTCCATTTCTGTTTTGATGATATTTTTTGCCACTTCAACCTCATCGATTGGGGCTTCAAAAATTAATTCGTCATGCACCTGAAGCAACATTTTGGTCTGTAATTTTTCTTTTTCAAGCTCTTTCTGAATTTTAATCATCGCCATTTTCACCACATCTGCTGCACTTCCTTGAACCGGGGCATTTACGGCATTTCTTTCCGCGTGACCTCTCACGACGAAATTATTAGAATTGATATCTTTCAAATGACGTTTTCTGCCTAATAATGTTTCTACATAGCCTTGCTGACGGGCTTTTTGTACCTGCTC
Organism: Chryseobacterium sp. GM_Chr_2; assembly: GCF_026540445.1. Taxonomy (NCBI): domain Bacteria; kingdom Pseudomonadati; phylum Bacteroidota; class Flavobacteriia; order Flavobacteriales; family Weeksellaceae; genus Chryseobacterium; species Chryseobacterium sp. GM_Chr_2. Next base: position 145,842 of record NZ_JALNUD010000007.1, on the reverse strand, counting down.
CGCCATGTATTCCTTTAGTTTAGGATAAGTCTCAAAATATGCTTCGATCATCTGTTTGGCTTCCGTCCTCGATAATCCGGTTTGTTCTGCCAATGCAAAAGCTCCCTGTCCGTAAATAATTCCGAAGTTGACCGTTTTTGCCTGACTTCTCTGTGTTTTGGAAACTTCTTCCAACGGAATTTTAAACAATTTCGCCGCCGTAGAAGCGTGAATATCTTCACCTTGCTGGAAGGCTTTAATCATATTATCTTCACCGGAAATTTCAGCAATCAAACGAAGTTCGATCTGTGAATAATCGGCAGAAATAATTTTCTTTCCTTCACCCGAAACAAATGCTCCACGAATTTGCTGACCTCTTAATGTACGGATCGGAATATTCTGCAAATTCGGATTTACACTCGCCAAACGACCTGTTGCTGCCGTAGTTTGTGAAAAGTTGGTATGAACGCGATTATCCGTTTTTTCAATCTGAGAAGGCAATGCATCAACGTAAGTAGATTTCAACTTTTGATACGTTCTGTATTCCAGAATATGTTGGATGATTTCGTGTTTTGAAGCTAATTTTTGCAACACATCTTCCGAAGTCGCGTACTGCCCTGTTTTGGTTTTTTTCGCCTTCGGGTCAAGTTGCATTTTATCAAACAAAATATCTCCCAACTGCCTTGGCGAGTTCATATTAAATTCTTCACCGGAAAGTTCGAATATTTTAGATTCCAATTGTTTTAAATCATTCTCTAAATCAATACTTTCCTGAGCCAGCCATTTTTCATCCAGAGAAATTCCTGAAAGTTCCATTTTAGCTAAAACTTCCATCAATGGCATTTCAATATTGAAGAATAATTCTTCTAAATTTTCTTTTTTCAACTGAGGTGCAAACAGCTCATACAACTGAAAAGTTACGTCTGCATCTTCGGCAGCATAATCGGTTTGGGTTCTCAGATCTGCGTCTCTGAAATTCCCCTGTTTTTTTCCTTTTTTGCCGATAATAGTTTCGATGGAAACTGGCTTATAATTTAAATATACTTCTGAAAGATAATCCATCCCGTGTCTGCCATCCGGATTTAAAAGGTAATGCGCAATCATGGTGTCGAACATTGCTCCTTTCACCGTGATATTATATTTCTGAAGGACTTTATAATCATATTTTAAATTGTGGGCGATCTTCAGCAAGTCTTCTTTTTCGAAAAAAGGTCTGAAAATTTCCAACGTCTGCAATACTTCACCCTGATCTTCCGGTAAGGGAATATAATACGCCAATCCTTTTTTATATGAAAAACTCATTCCTACCAATTCTGCTTCCAGCTCATTTAAAGAAGTGGTTTCTGTATCAAAACAAACGGCTCTTTGCTGCAATAAATTCTGAACTAATATTTTCTGAGCTTTTGGATTATCCACGAACTGATACAAATGATCGTTCTTTTCAATCGTTGATTTTGTGGAAGTTGCCTGATCTAATTCTTCATAGGTCGCAAAAAGATCGAGCTGGCCAACAGCCTGTGCTACTTTCTGCTGAGGAGTAGTTTCCGTAACTGCTACTTCTGCTTCTGTTGCCACAACTTTGGTAACAGCCGGAGCAAAAGCTCGGTAAAGATTTTCATATAATCGGGTGAATTCTATTTCATCGAAAACTTTCTTAGCCTGTTCAAAATCAGGAGTTTCCAGATCATATTGTTCTTGGTGGAATTCAATAGGAGCATCACAGATAATAGTGGCTAATTTTTTAGATAAAATTCCGCGTTCTGCAGAAGCTTCTACTTTTTCTTTTAGTTTTCCTTTTAATTTATCGGTATTGGCTAAAAGATTTTCGATACTTCCGAATTCTTTCAGGAATTTCATCGCCGTTTTTTCACCAACTCCATCTAATCCCGGGATATTATCGACTGCATCTCCCATCATTGCTAAATAATCGATCACCTGTTTCGGATCATCAATTTCATATTTAGCCTTCACTTCTTCTACGCCTAAAATTTCAATATCGCCACCTTTTAAGCCCGGTTTATACATTTTGATTTTATCGGTCACCAATTGGGCAAAATCCTTATCCGGAGTTACCATAAACGTAGTATAGCCTTCTTTTTCAGCTTTGCAGGCAATGGTTCCGATAACATCATCCGCTTCATAGCCTTCAACACCCAAATACGGAATGTGCATTGCCTCCAAAATTCTGTGAATATATGGAACGGCAATCTTGATAGCTTCCGGAGTTTCGCTTCTGTTGGCTTTGTATTCTGCAAAATCTTCAGTTCTTACACTCGCCTGCCCGACATCAAAAACAACAGCCAAATGCGTGGGTCTTTCTCTTCTGATCAATTCAATCAAAGAATTGGTAAAACCAAATATTGCAGATGTGTCTATTCCTGTACTCGTTATCCTCGGACTTCTGATTAATGCATAATATCCTCTGAAAATCATCGCATAAGCATCGATGAGAAACAGTCTTTTATCTTGTATTGCCTCCATATTTTCCATAAGGAACAAATATAAGGATTCTATCTTTTTCTTTTGTGTCGAATTAAAAATTCAGGATTTAATAATAGTTTGAATTGTCATTCTGAAAGAATCTAATCTTCAATTCTAATTAAATATTTTTCTTTTGTCTTGAAACAAAAGAAACAAAAATTCAAGACTTGGAAACTTTCGCTAAAAATTAGTTTTGTTCTCTAAAAATTCTAAACTTGCGCGAATTCAAAATTTGTTCTTCGGTTCGGTAATTGGCTCGCGCTTCAAACACTAGAATTTTTTTGACGTTCACAAAACTATTTCTCTTAATGCTCCATTTTCCGAAGTCGTTTTTGAAGTTTTGGGTTGCCATTTTGATGAAGGAAGAGCCTATAAGAGTATATTTTGGCGAAAGCCTAGTTCTATTGATGTGGATGGATATTTTTTTTCTTTATTTGTGAAAATATTTGTGTGATTTGTGTTTAAAAAGAAAAAGACCCCGAAATCGAGGTCTTCCAATATTTCTTCAAATAAAATTTTAATCTAATTCTGCTCTGGAAAATAAATCCTGAATGGCTAATTCGTCTTCACAGATATTTTTAAAATCTAACACAAATTCTTTTAATTTTTCCGGATTGGTGGAATAGGCGCAGAACATATCTGCTTCGGGATCAAATTTTATTTCATCAGCAATTTCCGGTTTCTTTTCGTTTAAGAAAACTTTTGCCAAAGATGCCCAATCGTAGCCGTTTCCTTCAAAACCTTCATCTTTTCTCCAATCGAAAATATCCGGTTTGTAACTTCCTGCATTTAAACATACTGAAAAAGTTTTTTCTGAGGCTACCCAAAAAAAGGGCTTAATGGTTGTTTCAAAATTGTATGCTTCCATATTTTTTGGTGATTAAAAAATGAAAACTAAAGATAGGTATTTCCTAAAAGTAAGCCACAGATTGAATGCTTAAAAAAGTGTTAAAATAACTTCAAAAATTCTTTAATCTCTTGTATCAAAATTCAAATTATTGAAAGAATTAATCATAATTTGAAGGCATCTTCTGTTCACTTCCCAAAAGTTATTCTGCAAATTAGGTTTTGGACCAATACATTCAAAATAGTACCATCCGATATTTGTTTTAATAATCACAGCAATAAAATTGGCATGGAAGTTTTCACTTTCAGAATCTAAATTTCCAGAAATATCATGTAAATTTTCAATGTGAGGATTTTGAATTTCGTGGGTTTCCAACGCATTAATTTCAGATAAATTAATTTCTAAATCATTAATAATTGTGAAACGACTAATCTGTGAGTTTATTAAATCTTCTACATTTTGGAAGGCATCTACTCTGTAAAAAAAGGAATTGATAGCTCCTTTATTTTTTCCATCTATAGTGTGTTCAAAAATATAATTAACAAAATTGTGATCAGAATTATTATTAAACTTGGCATCCCAGGATTGAGGAACGAAAAATTTTACAGGCTCTATATGCTCATCCATAAAAGGTGTGAGAAGTTCTGCCATTTGCCAGTCTGATTTATTGATTAAATCCCAATTGGTAACAATCTGCAAGATGGTGTGGCTCAATTCTTCATAATCATTTGCTTCACAGGTTGCTTTTATACAAAAATAGTTTGCACCTCCTTTTCTATTATTATAATCCTTCAAAACGGTATAGCGGGAAACAATATCATTTCCTCCAATTTCTCTTTTGCAAAGAACATCTATATAATTACCCGTACTTTTTCCTTTTATAATTCTTTCTGCAACAATTTCTTCTCCCATGATTGCTAGCTTCTTCTTCAACCAGTCTGAAGCATTCATTTCAAACTCATAATGTTCGTAAGCTACCTGAACCTCAAGATAAGGCCCCTCTTTTTCACGAACATACTGACCGATATTCGTTAATGAGAGGTCATTTATTGTAAAAGGTTCCAGCTTATTGGGTTTCACATTATTTGGAAGAATAACCCAATAATGCAAGTTTTCTTCACCATGGGTATAGAGACATTTCCAGAAATTTCCCTGAAGATAATCTTTTGCATACGTTTGTTCTACAGGAAAACTGTAATTAATATTTTTATCAATCATTTTACTTTACATTATAATTCGGATAACAGTAATATTAATATCGCTACAGTAGCTAAAATACCAAAAAAAATAAAAATAAAGGCATTTATCAGTAAAGAATACTTCGACAAAAGGTTATATGGAGACTGATTTTGCTGCCCTCTTACAACTGATTTAGAAATAATAAAATCAAAGATATAAGATACTCCAAAAGTTGTCCATAAATAACCGAATAAGATAATCAGTGGCAGTTGTATTTTCAACAGTGTTTCAGTATCATTCAAAATAAAAACCATTAAGATCGATAATATGGAAAGTATAAAGAAAATAATGGCTAAAATTAATTTACCTCTCATATTATTTTTATTTATTGGAGCCTATCCAAATTCCATAAAACGGTAAGCACTGGCCAAGCACAAAGAAGACTATTTTGGCGATGGTAAGTATTTTTGATCTGTTTTCTACAGCAAATCTCACAGGGTTTCTGCCCAAATTAGCTTGATTATTATTTTGGTGAAAACCGGTAAGGAAATTAATGATATTTTCTACCACGAGAAATACAAACAAATTAAGAAAGAACAGACATAAAAATGATAAAAACAAGGATTTCAATATCTTATCTATTGAATTGATATCTACAGATACCATTTTCGAAACTCCGTAAACAATGGCTGGGCTAATAATAAATAATAGAATGGTAAGACCAATGCCCACACCACAAAAAATGATGATTTTTTTCTTTTCAAAAGTTTCTGATGATTTAAACATGAGAAAAAATGATAACACGATAAAAAAAACTAAAAATATTATTTTCATATAATTAAAATTAACCTATAAATACTGTGGGACAACCCGTTAATATAACACCTTCTACAATGGGAGGAAAAAAGTAATCTTTGATGGAGGTATAAAGATTAACGATTGGTTTTCCGCTAAGGGTAACTTCTACATCGGCCTTTATCCCTATTAAAGCAGCAATTTTACCCCCAACATTGGCACTGATTTCATAATCATCGGTATCCAGATAAAAGCCAGCTTTCCCACCAATCGCAGCCGAGCCACCAGATAAACCTACTTTTGCTTTTGTTTTTAAAATGCCTAAGAAATCTGACTGCCCTTCATAATCAGCCTTTGCAGCCCCCAAATCCCCTGAAAGTTCGCCCTGAAAGCCATATCTGTTATCTGAACCTCCGGTAAACACCTTGGCTTCTGCTTTGCCTTCAATATACGCAATATCTCCCTTTAATTCACTTTTATTATACCAGATTCCTTCTTTACCTATATGTCCTTCCGCATTACCAGACATCATTGAAGCTTTCCCTTCACCTTCAAGGCCATACAATCCGTTGCTTCCATATAAGCCGCCTTTCAATTCTCCTTTATATTTTGAAAAACCTGCACTTCCGCCAACTCCTCCATTCCCTTTTCCTAAAGGCTCATAATCGCCTTTTACATTCATTTCAAAAACACTGAATCCTAATGTTCCATAATCATAATTTCCGTCCTTCGTTTTATCTTCCCGATTGGCATACGCTTCAAAAACTTTTAAAGACAGATTATCTTCTAATTTATGATCTATAGTACCATCACTATTCAATTTATCATTAGGGATAATGCTCCAAAAATTATTATCTACAGGAGCACCGACAGGTCCCGCAGGAGCCGGCTGAGGAGGAGTTCCGCAACTTGTTTTATCTCCCATTCTTGCCGCAGCAATTCCGTTTATAAAAACAGACGAAGATCCTTCTACAATGCTTGCGACCCCGTGAGATGAACAAGTAACAGGATCTCCTTTTCGGGCTGCAGGTTTACCTCCGATAAGTACATTGAAACTTCCTGAAGTAATGGGTCCTGTATGAGCAGCCTGGTCTATAAGTGCTCTTGCCGCCAGTTTTCCCATGATTAACTATTTATTTTTGTTACCGCTGCTTTCAGTTCTGCCAGAAAACTTCCGAAAAGTTTCAAAGTCATTCCTGTAACTCTTGTAAGCATACCGCCTCCTATTTCCGTATTATTTGTTCCTTTAAAAGTAGAATCCATAGAAGTTATCTCAAAGGTATCTGTGCTTTCCATTTTTACATTTTTACCATTCAGGGTAATGGTTCCATCGGCAAGAATTTTTACAATACTTTCACCAATCGTAATTGTGAAACTGGAAGTTCCGTCCAACGTAATATTTCCGGCACTATCCATTTCAAGAATACATTGTGGTGGTGTATCTTTTTTAGCTCCTACATTAATACTATTTTTGCTCCCTGCATTTACAGTATGATTGCTATTGGCATTCGTTGTTGCATTTCCTGCTCCGTCAAATTTCATATTCGCACCGCCCTGATCCGTTAAAAATACAGAACCTTCACCATCATTTAATTCTAATTTGTTTCCACTTCGGCTGCTTAAACTTTTAATATTATTCCCAGATCCTCCTCCGGCTCCGATTGCTCCGTGAAACATTCCTCCCATTACAAAAGGTCTGTCAGGATGCTGATGAACGAAACTTACGATTACCTGATCTCCAATCTCCGGAACAGCCATAAATCCGCGGTTTTTATTCACTTTATTGCTGCTTCCGGCATCGGGAGTCATCACACGGATAAATTCTGTGGTATCCTGACCTTTTTGCCAATCAAACTGTACCTGAACTCTTCCCTGATTCATCGGATCTTTATTAGAGATCACTTTAGCAAACTGTGGTTCGGCTTTAGGCATTAAAAATTCCGGACGGGGAATGAATCCTGTATCTGAGGCGATCGCTTCAAAAGTGCCGTCGTAATAACCGCGGGCATCTACTTCATGAATGACTTCCGTAATCATCAATTTTGTAAAATAAGAAGTATCGTTGGTTTCCGTCTTACGCATCTCGATATCTGCAATACATCCCGGATATAAAAACGGAACAGTGGTGCTTCCGGAAGTTACAAAAACGCCAGCCGCTTTACTGCCTGCCGTTCCTTTTTGGGATGCATCAATATCCATAAATGAAGCCGCCTTTATCGGGGCAACTCTTAAAGAAGGTGTCAGAAATGTTTTTTCTGAAATTTCATAGGCTCTTTTAGCAATATCAGAAGTATGATTTATTTTAGAATTTCCGGTGGTTAGTTTTTCATTTTTACTGCTGTTGTATCCGTAAAAAGTAGGATTCACGTGTTGTGCTTTCATTTTAATTTTAACATCATTCACGCTGCTTCCATAAGTAAGGTTGACTGGTTTTTCCTGCGGAGGAAGTTTTCCGAAATGTAAAACTTCACCATCATAATAAAATTGCTCGCCATACGCTTCTGCTATTCTGGCCAAATAATTATAATGCGTTTCTTCGTATTGCGAACTGTAAGAAACGTTTCCGTGTTGGGAGTCTACTCTGTAATCAAATGTATTTTGTCCTAAACCTTCTTTAATCACCTCATTTGCAATACTATTCAGGCTAATTTGCTGCTTTCCTCCAAAACTTTGAATATGCGGAGCGGCATCTAAAAGAATAGTTGGGCTAAAACCTGTAAGAACTATATTTCCTAAACTTCCTTTTTCCTGACTGAAACCAACTTCCGTAATTACGCCTACAAAATTTCTTTCGGGGCCTTCTTCTACATCTTTATATTTAAAAATGACTGTTATGCGTTTTCCTAAAAAATTTTGAGCTTCCTGAAGATTATGATTTTCGGCATTTCCTAAGCTGTCATAGGCCAACATCAGACTGAATTCATGATGTTTTACCGCACTTTGGGTAAGCTTAAAATGTTTAAAGTGGGTAATTGTTTTTCCTTCGATAACGATTTCCAGCTTCACGACACGATTGATGCCCATAATCTGACTTTGTGGAATCGCCGCGGCATTGTGTATTTTAGAAGTCGGTTGCTTAGACCATACTTTTTCTTTCAAAATGGAAGAGTTATCGTTTCCGGAAATCTGATTCATGAACATATCATGTGTATTCTTCCCTTTTTCCAAATAAGCCTGCTGAGCTGCTGTTGCAGCTGTTTGTTTTAGTTTTCCTACCTCTCCATTTACCTGCTGCAGCCTTTCCTCGGTTGCTTTCACAACTTTCTCTTGTGCCTCACTCTGTACATTCTTCAGAGAATCATTAATATGATTATTTTTTATAGGCGGTAATTTTTTATCCTGAAACATGGATCCTTGTGTTTGTGTTTATTTTTATTATCATTTTCCATTAATAATCCAACAACATATTCACAGCCAACATTTCATTTAATATAAAAATGAATTTACATTAGAAATTTATTAATCCTAAAAAGAACTAATTTCTTAAACAGAAAAACAGAATAGTCAACTCTGAAAAGAGCAACTATTCTGCTTACCAATTTTATTTTTACTAAGATGATTGTAGGTTTTAGTTCCCCGGCCAGATACCTTCGTAAGCAGAATTACCATAATTGATTTTCTCTGCACTGATAATAAAGCTAATCAGCATACTATTTTCATCTACCGCGTCGAAGTCTACTTCGTGTTGAATTACATATCCGTTTTCCCAGTTTAGCGTAATTAAAGTACCTTCTTCGTGAGATTTGTTGAATGTAATTTCACCTTGTGTAGGCTTGTATTTTCCGTTCAATAAACTTTCAAGGATGTCTGATTTTTCAGTAGCTTCTACAGTAAGCTTGATGATTGCATTAGATGGATCTGATGCTACACGTCCTGAAACGTCTGTAGATCTTGATACACTGTAGTTTAGCTTCAATAATTTTTGACCTTCTCCGCCGTTGAATTTTAAGATTCCTCTTGAATTTGCTGCCATGTTTTGTAAATTTTAATCGTTAATATTTTGTGATTTGGTAATAATTTGTGATTTGATTGTGAAACAAAGATATGGTTGATAATTTTATCTGAAAAGCTTTTAAAAGTGAATTTTATTTTTTGTAGTAATTCTACGATTTGGTGTAGTAATTCTACGATATTAGATTTAATTAAAAATATTACTACCTGAAAATCAATATTTTATTACAATAAAATTCAATTTAAAAACAATTAATTTTAACACCATAATGAGAAATATTAAGATTAAATTAAGTTAATTTTAAACTTTCTTAACATATCTTAATTTAATTTTTTGAACATAAAAAAATCTGAAAATTGATATTCTCAGATTTATATTTATTAAATGATTTTTTCTTTTTGAATGCGAAGGGGTTTTACGATCCGCCATTCTTTTTATATAAAGCCAAACATTGCGCTTCATAATCAAAACACAACGCATCACTGAAGTTTTCAAGATATGTTTTCGGAAAAACCATTTTTGATTTAATAGTTGGAATTTTCTGCAATTTTCCTCCCGAAACTTTATAAAAATCGCCCAAATATTCATTGGTTAAAAGATTGATGCTCGATTTTCCTTTGGCTTTTTCACCAAAATCTAAGCGTAAAATATCATCTACTCTTCGCATTTTCACCAGTTGTATTTTCTTTGCTTTCGGATCATATTCGAAAACGCATTGAAAGCCCGATCTGTCGAAATCATTCCAGAATTCAAAACCTTTTTTTGTAGAAACAAGCATGTTTCCAAAATTTAGCTTTTGGATTTTTCCACTTTGGATTTTTTTAAATTTCTGCGTAGATAAAAGGCAAATTAATGTTTTTGAATCGCTGTCGATTCGAATGGTATCTTTTATTAAATCTCCGTCTAAATCTTTTACCAACTTTTGAACCGATTGCCCAAAAACTACCACAGATAAAAAAGCGAAAACTAAAAAGGTTATTTTTTTCATTACAATCAATTTAATTATAATTTACTTTTAACATTCAGAAATTAAGAGTATTGAGCTTAAAAAACTTAATAAAATCAATTTATTGATTCTTAATTGAATACATCTTAATTAACTAAAGTCCTTAATGTTAGGAAAAGAATAAACAAAGTTTATTTTAATTTAGAAAATTAAGAAAGAACTATCAAATTTATTTACAATTCCATGAAATATTTCACAAAAGAATTGGGATTATCAAGCTGATAAAACACCATATTTAAAGTCAATATACAAACAAAAGCAAGGTAAAAAACCATTAAAACAACGATTAAAAAAGATCGGAAACCATTATCTTTTACTGTTCTTATGCAAAGGGTAATGAGCAAATAAATGACCGTTGTTACAATACCGCTGATTAATCCAACTTCTACAATAATCTTGTTAATATTTTTCAAACTAAATTCCTGAGAAAGATGCAGTGCAAAGTATCCACATGTAGAAACAATGACTGATACTATAAAAATGATGAGACTGGATATTATTAATCTAAATTTACTTTTCATATACTATTTTTTCATGTATCCCGGATTTTTCCCCGAGCTGAACGAATTTTTTAATCCAGATTCTACTTCCGGCCAAAACTGAGTGTGACTTAAACTATGAGAAGCCATGGCTAGATAAGGGATTGTTCCTGGGCGCGTCATCATATCTTTATTGGTATCTGCTTCATCTTCGGGAGTCACCAAATCGGCAAAATACTGTTGAACCAACACATGATATCTTTCGAAATTTCCTCTTAAAATTTTAAGCTGTGCATCCAAATTCCCTGTCAGAATATACTCTGCATTGTTAATATAATCAATATATTGCGCCAATTGATCGGGTTTGATGAACTGACTTAGCAACCTCATCAAAACCTCTTCTAGATTATTATTGTGAACCGCAGACGATGCTCCGGAAATGAATTTTTTACAGTTCGCTCTTTTATTTCTGCTGTGATACGGATCTTTATCAAATATCGGAACATGAAGAATCGGCAAACCTTTGGTCTGCTTTTCCGGGCTCCATGAAGTGACTTCAATAGTATCTGTAATTCCTGCATTCGCCTTAAAAACTTTTGCTAATGAACTCAGAATATAACTGTCTTTAACCCCGGATTTTATATCAAACAAAACATTTAAAACTCTCAATCCCTGTGTCAGATTCAGGTTTTTTGCCCATGTTAAACGGCTGTAGCTTCCGCCTTGGATATAATTTCGGTGAACCCCATCCGTCCATTGTAAAAAGCTGTTCAGCAAGGTGATAAATTCACTTTTTTCTTTTGCTAAATTAGAATTCTCAAGTTTTACAGAATTAAGATATTTGATGAATTCGGCGGTAATCATCTTAACGGCTAAAAACGCCTTCGCCATTTCCGCAAAAGCAGCTATTCCTTTCTGTTTTGAAGGTAAACCTTTCAGATATTTCATAATAACATCTCCTTTCACACTTTTTAGAAGGTTAATTCCTCGTTCAAATTCATCCATCTTCAAAGCTTTTATCAACCCTTCAAGATTCACCAAACTGAAATCGGCAATCAGCTGTTGCGTTAAATCATATTCATTATGAACGTTAATGATTTGGCATTGCTTGTGTAATTTAGTATGATTCAGCTGATGTTTATGTTGAAAAAAAGGAGTCGATAAATACGTAATACTCTTTATTTTCCAAGCTTTTGGATATTTAGAATCGGTCGCGATCAATTCTGTAAACTGATTGATAACATTTCCGCCATGTGAATGCCCGATCAGGTGAATATGAACCTCCTGATTTTGCCAGAATTTATACACTCTTAAAAATAAATCTAACAACCTTGTTGCGGCGAGGTTTCTTTCTTTGGTATCATTGTCTCCCGACCAGCTGAAAAAACTTCCTTCGATATGAAGATTCAGAAACTGAGGTTTTAATTCCTTTATTTTGTTCCAAAAATTATCTTTACTCGCCTGCCAGTAATCTGTGTTTGCCTGATGTTTTTCGCCCGTAGTATTAACGGGATCGGTGGTTCCCGCCACAAACATCACTACATCATAAATCTTGTTATTTTTGGGAGGACTTCCCTGCATACCGTACGTCACACCCGTTTCTTTACCTTTCTGAATGACCTGACTTCCGCTATTTTCAATAATATCTTTAGCGTAAGAAAGATTATTTCCTCCGGTAGTTTCCACAATATTTCCTCCTACGAATGTCTGTTTCATAGCCCATTAATAGTTTTTGGATTTCTCTCCGGAATTATTTTGTACTTCTTTATCAGAATGCTGTTCGTAGTTCCCCGTACTTTGGGTGGTAATTTTCCCGTTGCTGGTGCTTACCCTGTCTTTATCAGTATGAGATTCTTTATTTCCCTGAATATATTCTACCATTTCACCCGTAACATTCGTGATAAAATTGGTGCCGACATTTAAAGTATTCAACATGCCGACACTGCCGCTTCTGTTCATGCCTGCAATTTCAGAAATATTCATTCCTACGTTGGTATTCATATTTTCACCTACGTTGATGTTCATATTTTTACAATTCAACGTCATTGTTTCGGGAGCAGTAATCGTAATGTTGCTTCCGGTGGTGTCTAAATGAATTTCATTGCCTGATTTATCGGTAATAATAATGCTTTCGTCTTCCGTAAAAACAACACGGTGACCACTTCTTGTCTGAATCGATTTCACGCGGTTATCCGTTCCGCCACCTAAACCAACGCCGCCATGAAACATTCCGCCCATGACGAAAGGTCTGTCGGGATGGCTGTGCACGAAATTCACCATCACCTGATCTCCAACTTCAGGAATCGCAACATACCCTCTGTTTTGAGTAATTTGATCGGTTCCACCAGCATCGGGGCTCATCATTCGGATAAAGTGGGTCGTATCATTGGTTTGCCAGTCGAATCTTACCTGAACTCTTCCCTGCCCTTCCGGGTCGGTATTTGAAATAACAGTTGCAATTTGAGGTTCGGCTTTTGGCGTTTTAAATTCAGGTTTTGGTAAAAACCCGGTGTCGGAGGCAATGCCTTCAAAACTTCCTGAATATCGACCTATGGTATCAATCTCATGGGAAACTTCGGTCACCATAATTTTTGTGAAATAAGATGATTCGTTGCTGTCTAATTTTCTCATCTGAACGTCTGCAACGCAACCCGGATGAAGAAACGGAACCGTCGTATTTCCCGAAATTGAAAAAACATTCACCGCTTCACTTCCTGATGCACTTTTTTGAGAATATTCAACATCAAGATGAGTGGCAGCCTTTATCGGAGCTACCTGAAGCGCAGGTGTTTTATAAATTTTATCGTTGTGAGAATATGCAGTTTTAGCCAAATCGCCAATATGCTGAATCGGAGTTTCTCCCGACCGTAATTTTTCGTTTTTATTACTGTTGTAGCCGTAAAACTGAGGTTTGGTATGAACCGCTTTTAATTCTACTTTTACATCATTCACATTACTTCCGTAGATTAACTTAATTGGTTTATTCTGAGCCGGAAGTTTCCCGAAATGAAGCACTTCCCCATCATAATAAAACTGCTCGCCATAAGCTTCTGCCATTCTCGCCAGATAATTGTAATGGGTCTCATCATACTGGCTGCTGTAGATGATTTGAGAATAATCATTGGTATCAATTCTTACATCAAATCTACCTTTATCGATTCCCTGTTTGATAACTTCTTCAGCAATAATTCCCATATTTACAGGCTGGCTTCCGCCAAAACTCTGAATATGAGGTGCGCCATCAAGCAAAACTGTAGGACTATAACCTGAAAGGACAATATTTCCCAACGTCATTTGCTCCTGACTAAAACCAACGCCTGTAATCACTCCAACGAATGTTCTTTCCGGGCTGCTTTCAATATCTTTATAAGAAATAACGGCTGTTAAACGTTTTCCTAAAAATTTATTCGCCTCTTCCAAAGAATGCGTCTGACGATCTCCCAAAGCATCGTGCGCCAGGGTGAGAGAAAACTCGTGATGTCGTTTTGCGCTTTGTGTCAGCTTAAAATGCTTGTAATAGCTGATAACTTTTCCTTCGATCACCAAAGATAATTTCACCAAACGATTGATTCCTGTGTGATGACTTTGAGAAACTCCGTCGGCATTCTGTGACGGACGGAACGAAGGGCTTTTCAATATATTTTGTGATTCTGTATTCATATTACCTGTGATTTGGATAGGTTAAACATGAGTGCTTAGTGTTATAATTATTTTATTCCTTCCTTTACAGAGCGGGAAAGAATTTTATTTTTTCTTAATAAAAAGTCGGGCATCAGATCTGTCGGAAGATACAACGTGCTTTCGCCTTTGCTTTGAAGTTCTTCATTAATTCCGGGATTCCAAGACATTAATTTTTCTACTTCTACATCCAATTCATCGGCAATGATATTTAAATTAAATCCTGCATTAATTTCCGTTTCCGACAGATTAGAACCGTGTGTTTTCGCTCCCGAACCTGCCAGAAATACGGTATTCATTCTCGATGAATTATAGTTACTTAAAACCGTTGGCAATTCTCCGGTTGCATAACACGCATTGAGGTATTTTTTAACATGATTAATGGTTTCTAAAGGCAAAAATTTAGAAAAAACATGATATTGAGAAGATCCTGCCGCAGCCATTGCTTTGGCAATATTTCCTTCGCCACAGTTATAAGCCGCCACCACCGTTACCCAATTATTATATTTTTTATACAGATTGGTAAGGGAAACCACGGCCGTTTTGGTACTTTTATACAAATCATTTCTGTTTTGCTGTGAAAGCCCATATTGATTGGCGTGAGAGGTCATAAATTGCCAAACGCCCACTGCGCCGGCTCCTGAAGTGATATTTCTGTTGAAATGAGATTCTATTAATGCTAAATTTCTCAAGTGTCGGGGCAGCCCTTTTTCAGCAAGAGAATATTCAATAAAATCTACAATTTCTTTATTAGCATTAATGATGCGCTGATACTTTTTCACACTGCTTTCCGAAGTATCGGAAGCATCGAGAAACTGTGCATTCATAAGGCATGAACACGATAGTAAAACCAGCGTTAGTACAATATTTCTGAAATTTGGTGTCATCGTTTTTATTTTTTAAGCGAATGAGCAAATTAAAATTTCCCCATTCGCTTTCTTTGCATTTACTCTACTTTCCAGCTCAGTTTTTCCTCTTCAGCATTCCAGTCTACATGGATTGTCTGTCCGGATTTTACTTCTTCTCTCACAATCATTTTCGAAATCGGTCTTGCCAACTGAGATCTAATCACTCCGGAAATCTGTCTTGCTCCATATTTACTGCTGAATCCGCCTAATGCTAAGTTTTTCACCGCTTCATCAGAAATTTTTAAACTCATTCCTAATCTCGTTAAAGAATTATGAAGTGATTTTAACTGAATATTAAAAATTCTCTCCGCAATAGATTCTGTAATTGGTGCAAAAGGAATAATTTCCGTGATTCTTGCCAAAAATTCTGGTCTGAAACGTCCTGAATTCGACATGATTTGCATTAACGATTTCGATTCCGGAATTTTACCTTCTTCAAACTGCTTTACAATTTCCTCACTTCCTATATTTGACGTAAACAAAATTAAGGCATTACTGAAATCTCCTTCTTTTCCAAGCTTATCATGAACTTTTCCTTCGTCCATGATCTGTAAAAAGACATCAAAAACCGAGTGATGCGCTTTTTCAATTTCATCAAACAAAACCACTGTGTAAGGCTGTTGACGGATTTTATTCACCAACATACCACCTTCTTCATATCCGACATATCCCGGAGGCGCTCCGTATAAAAGTGCCGCTGAATGTTCTTCTTTAAACTCTGACATATCAAAACGAACCATTGCCTTTTCATCATTGAAAAGTAATTCTGCCATAGATTTTGCCAACTCTGTTTTCCCTGTTCCTGTTGGACCAAGAAGGAAGAATGAACCAATTGGCTGTCCCGGTTTGTTTAATCCACTTCGGTTTTCAACAATCGCATCAGAAAGGATTTTCAAGGCATGATCTTGTCCGACAACTCGGTTCATCAAAAGACCTTCCATATTCAGCAATTTTTCTTTTTCCTGAGCCTGAATTTTCCCGATCGGAATGTTTGTTTTTGCAGCCATTACAGCTGCCAACTCCAAGCGATCTACCTTTTCTCTCTTTATCGCTGCGTGCTGTAAAAGCTCTGCGTAAGTATCTTCAATAATCTTCTGAATAGCATCTACAGGCATTGAATTGTCAATTTGCGGTTGCTCGCTCAAAGAGCCCCACAAAATTGGACTGATTTTATCTCTCAATAAATTATAATTCCAGATCAGTTCGTCTGCTTTATCTTTTTCATCCAAATATTCTTCAGCCTGTAATACTTCATAAGTTGTTTTCCAGCTTTCCAGTTCTTTTTCTGAAAGTTCGTCCAACATTTTGATAGCAGCCATCGTTCTGTCTAACAAATCAATAGCTGCATCAGGTAATTTTTTACCTTTCGCATATCTTTTAGCCAAACGAACACATTCCGGAAGTGCCGCTTTTTCAACTTCAATTCCATGGTGTTTTTTGTAACCGTCTAATAAAACATCTATCATTTTCACGCACGTTTTTTCGTCCGGTTCGTTCACCGTTAAAACTTCAAAACGACGGTTGAAAGCCTGTTCCGGTTCGATAATTTTTCTGTATTCTTCCTGAGTTGTCGCTCCGATTACGGTGATTTCACCTCGTGCTAATTCAGGTTTAAGCAAATTCGCAACGTTTCCGATGCTTCCTTTTGGGTCTAAAAGGGTATGAATTTCATCAATGAAAAGAATCGCTTTTTCAATCTTTTTACATTCGTTGATTACTTTTTTCAAACGGTCTTCAATTTCGCCTTTATAAGAAGTTCCGGCTAACAGAGCTCCAGTGTCGAGCTCTAAAAGTGTTCCGTTTTTCAACATTTCAGGAACATTTCCTTTGGTAATTTCGATGGCAAAACCTTCTACTAAAGCTGTTTTCCCAACTCCCGGTTCTCCAATGATAATAACATTTGGTTTACTTCTTCGACAAAGAATTTCAACCAACATTCTCAGTTCTTTATCTCTTCCGATAATGTTTTCCAAATCTCCTTTTCTTGCCTGAGCTGTTCTATCTACACAATAGTTTTTAATGGAAGGAAAAGAGTTATCTGAATACTCTGAACCGTTTGAAAAAATTGAATTGAATTCTCCATTATCTGAAATTTCGTACGGAGTATCTTTTCTGTATAAATTGAAAATCTCATGTTCTCTAAGAGGCAGAGATTTAAGTTGTTGTAAAGAAAAAGCAACCTGAGGTTTTACAATCGCCGTTAAAATACAAATTGGAGTAATTTCGTCTAAACCTAATTTTAAACGAATATCATCCGCTTCTTCCATAAGAGTATCTACCACATCATCTTCGCCTACTTCATCCGGAAGATGTGTCGTTTTAGGATAATCTTCAATTCGCACATCTGCCCATTCGTAGAAATATCCGGGGTCTTTATCAATGCCTTTTAAAAACTCATTAAGACCAATATCTTTGTGCATTAAAGCCCGTAAAATGTGTGGCCCGCCATATGTTGCATTATAATTCTCCCTCGCAATAGACTGTGCGATGTGAAATAGTTGTTTTACAGTTTCGTTGGTTACCAGTACTCCCATTTATAATTTTCTTATATTAATAAATTGTGTTTGTGATTGTTCTATTTCTATAGCAAAAAACAGGCTAAATTTCTTTAATAAGAAAATTCCTGTGTTAATGCTTTTTTATTTTTATCTGTTATTTCTTTTTTAATCGGTCTTTGTGATGAATCCAAAGTGAATTTTATACTCTCAGTATCTAAAACTTCTTTATTTTGTTCAGTTTTACCATTCTTCACTCTATTGGAAAAATTGTATTGAGTTTTTACAATCTCAATTTGTCCCGATTGATAATTATATTTGCTTTCAATAGCTGACAAAGGCAATTCTGATTGTTCATTAAGCTTTTTCAAGGCTAATTTTCTTTGTTCTTCGATACCGATAGGATTCCATTTTTTATCAACCAAAACAGAAGCATTTACGATATTGTATTCATACTCTTTTTCTTCGGAAATATGATTATTGCTATAAGCATACGTTTTTTTAACAAAATGGTTAATCAGTTTTTTTGAATCTGACTGATCTGTTTTCCCTGAATATTCAATTGAGCATAAACATCATCGGGAAAAGCAAATTCGTATGCTGATGATTTCAGATCGATGGTTAACATTTTATTTCCGGATGGTTTATAAAAAATTACTTGACCGTTTATTTTTTCAAAAGCCGTTTTATTGTTGGGAAATTTATTTTTGGAACTAAAACTATTTATAGCAATATTCGTTTCATTGGTATACTTTTTTGATTGACATGAAATTACAATCAAACTTAATAGCAAAAAAAGTGAGATGATATTTTTACATTTAATTGTCATTAATTATTTATTATAGTTCTTTCACCTCTCCTGTTTCACCATTAATAATATAAGTAACCGGAACAAATGCCGGAGGTTCACCAATCCCAAATTCGGGATTTTTATTAGGTTTTCCTTCTTGTATTGTCACCATATACTCTTTCTTATTCTCATCAAATTTAACTGTAAAAGCTTCTGTACCATTTTCGCTAAACCTCCCTTCTCCAGTTGAAATATTAATTAATTTCTTTTTATCTAAAATTTTCAAAACATCGGAAGGCTTTATTTTTCCAAATTTTGCATCTTCATCTTTTGTTTTCAAATTTCCTTTTTCATCATAATATTCAGAAACACCGACATTTGTATACTGCCCAAATTTAATTTCTTTCTTTTTAATAAAACCATCTGCGTAAAACTCTTTATACACAGAAAAAAAAGAAGGTGCAGATTCTCTTTCATATTGTAGCCCTACCGAATTCCCTTTTGGATTTTCCATCATATAAATTTCATTTCCGTTTGGAAGCTTATATAAAAAATCTGAATCTTTTTCAAACTTTAAAGCTAGCTCTCTGTCTATTTTTTCTCTCATAACTCTTTTTTCCGGATCATTTTTTTTTCCATGACTTTGCCCGTCACAAGAAAGAAATATTGATAATAATACAATAACCAAATATCTCATAATGTTTAATTAATCTTATTATTTAAAATTTTCCAGTGCCAATAATAGGAACAAAATCGCTCAATACCTGCTAAATGGCTATAATCCATAATATTATTTGTTTTTTTTGCCTGATAAGTAAATTTTGCAGGCATCGTTCCTTGTGATATACTCGCAAAAGTATGTGGTAAATTCATTGCATGCATTGTTTCATGGGCTATAGTTGCTTTATTATGCGTTTTAAAATATACCCCAAATTTAGAATTTCCATATGCAAAACCATTCCAATTACCACTTTCTCCAATAAAATAAAGTCTGTAATGATTGTCATATTTATTTCCAAACTGGCTTTTAACTTTATCTTCTAAATATTCTCGCAAGCCATTACTTTTAGTTACCGTAAAAACACCTCCAATATTTGTGCAAAAATTACTTTTAAATTTATTAAAGAAAAAATTCCCTGTACAATCTAAAATTTCTTCCGTCATAGAGACTGAAACCAAGGCTTGTGACATACATTGAGAAAAAAAAGTTTTGCCTCCCGCTGCAGGCTTTCCAATAACAGCAACATTATTAGCATCGGTTTTTACTTTAACAATAACTACATCTATTTTTTTTACAACACCAACATCATTAGGATGAATTCTCAGCGCACCACAAACCTCATCATCTGCTTTTACATAGAGAATTTGTTCTTTGGAAAAGGATTCTTTACATGTAATTTTCAAATAATTGTATTTATCATACTTCCCTTTTTTAACATCTCCTATTTCCTTTACATTTAAACTGAGATATTTTTCAGCATCTTTTTCTTTAAATTCAAACGTTAATTTCTTCGGTTTTTCCTGAATTTCAATTTTAAGTGTGAGTAATGCAGATTTTCCTTTAAACAAAGTTAAAGTCGGAATTGGATATAGATATGGTTTTTTATTAACTTTTTTCCAAACCACCGAAAAGCTTTTATAACTTTTTAGTTTTTTGTCATACATACTCAACTCTTTTTTGAAATAACCATCCGGATTATTTATGGTATCTCTTGACCAACCATTTGTATTCTGAAATGGTGTAACGAAAGTACTTTCTTCAAAATATCTTCCCATGATAGACCCAAACCATTCATCCCCTTTTTGACCAGAATCTCCTTGACGAAGCCAATCAAATCCAAAATCAGGAGTATTCATATATTTATCATGTGGTCTGAACTGCACCAAACATTTAGCCTTAATATCTCCCGCTGAAGGCTTCGAAGGAGTACCATAGCTAACCCCTTTCTGCGATCCTTTTTCTGAAACCACTTCTGCAGAACTATAAATAATATCACTTTCAGAATATATATTGTAATCTTGTTCTATGGTTTCAAAAATTTTACCTCTTACTATTCTTGTCCTGCTCATACATCAACAATTAATAGTTTTTACTTCTTTGTCCACTGTTATTTTGTACTTCATTTTGTGCATGCTTCGTAATGGATGCATTTGAAGTAGTCTCTATTCCTTGATCAGAATTTACGACTGTTTTTCCCTTTTTCACTTCACTCTCTACATCTCCTTCAATGATTTCTGTAAGTTTTCCAGTGATATAGGTACTCGCATTGCCTATAACAGAAGTTATTTTCATCGCTCCTACACTTTCTGTGTTATTCCTACCAATTGTATTCGATTTGTTGACACCTACTGTAGTAGCCATATTTTCACTAACATCAATATTAAAATTTTTACATTTTATATTAATCGTTTCCGGCGCTGTAATGTTGATATTGCTCCCCGTCGTATCCAGATGAATTTCATTGCCTGATTTATCTGTAATGATGATACTTTCATCTTCCGTAAAAATAACACGGTGACCACTTCTGGTCTGAATAGATTTAACGCGGTTATCCGTGCCGCCACCTAAACCAACGCCGCCATGAAACATTCCGCCCATCACGAAAGGTCTGTCGGGATGACTGTGCACGAAATTCACCATCACATGATCCCCAACTTCAGGAATCGCCACATAGCCTCTGTTTTGAGTAATTTGATCGGTTCCTCCCGCATCTGGACTCATCATTCGGATGAAATGTGTCGTATCATTGGTTTGCCAGTCGAATCTCACCTGAACTCTTCCCTGTCCTTCCGGATCAGTATTTGAAATGACTGTTGCGATTTGAGGTTCGGCTTTTGGTAAGGAAAATTCAGGTTTCGGTAAAAATCCGGTATCTGAAGCGATTCCTTCAAAACTTCCTGAATAATGTCCGATTGTATCTATTTCATGAGTCGTTTCCGTAATCATGATCTTGGTAAAATAAGAAGACTCGTTGCTGTCTAATTTTCTCATTTGAACATCTGCAACGCAACCCGGATGAAGAAACGGAACCGTTGTATTTCCCGAAATTGAAAAAACATTCACCGCTTCACTTCCTGATGCACTTTTTTGAGAATATTCAACATCCAAATGCGTAGAAGCCTTTATCGGAGCCACCTGAAGCGCTGGAGTTTTATAAATTTTATCGTTAAGTGAATACGCTGTTTTAGCCAAGTCTCCAACATGCTGAACCGGCGTTTCAGAAGAACTTAATCTTTCATTTCTACTGCTATTGTAACCGTAAAATTGTGGTTTGGTATGAACTGCCTTTAATTCAACTTTAATATCATTCGCACTGCTTCCGTAAATTAATTTTATCGGTTTGTTCTGTGTAGGAAGCTTCCCGAAATGAAGTACTTCCCCATCATAATAAAACTGTTCGCCATAGGCTTCCGCCATTCTGGCTAAGTAGTTGTAATGTGTTTCGTTATATTGACTGCTATAAATAATTTGAGAATAATCATTCGTATCAATTCTTACATCAAATCGGCTTTTATCAAGACCTTGCTTAATGACATCATCTGCAATAATTCCCATATTTACGGGTTGTCCGCCGCCAAAACTCTGAATATGAGGAGCCCCATCCAACAAAATAGTCGGGCTGTAACCTGACAAAACAATATTTCCAAGGCTCATTTTTTCCTGACTGAAACCCACTCCCGTGATTACCCCAACAAACGTTCTTTCGGGGCTGCTTTCAATATCTTTATAGGAAATAACGGCTGTTAATCTTTTCCCGAGAAACTTATTGGCTTCATCAAGCGTATGACTCTGGCGATCGCCTAGAGCATCGTGAGCCAGCGTAAGAGAAAATTCGTGATGTCGTTTTGCGCTTTGTGTAAGCTTAAAATGCTTGTAATACCTGATGACCTGGCCTTCGATAACCAAAGATAACTTTACCAGACGATTGATCCCGGTGTGATGATTATCTGATACTCCGTCTGCATTTTGAGTGGGACGAAAATTCGTTCCGCGCATATTTTCAGGTGTCGTTGACATAATTGTGTGATTGTGGTAAGGTTAAAGGTAAAAAAAATTATCCAAACAATTGTTTTTAGTGAAAACATTACATATCGAAATAATATGCAATGAATACCTTATGCAAGATTATTAAAACCAAAACTAGCTAGGCAAAAAAGACCGTCTTTTGGGGACAGTCTTTCTCTTATAAATGTTGATAAAAGTAATCTTAAGATGACGGCCATAAACCTTCATAAGCAGAATTACCATAGTTAATTTTTTCTGCGCTGATAACGAAGCTGATCAACATACTGTTTTCGTCAACAGCGTCGAAGTCTACCTCATGCTGAATTACATATCCGTTTTCCCAGTTTAGAGTAATTAAAGTACCTTCTTCATGAGACTTGTTGAATGTAATTTCACCTTGCGTAGGCTTGTATTTTCCATTTAGTAAACTTTCCAGGATGTCTGATTTTTCAGTAGCTTCCACTGTAAGTTTAATGATTGCATTAGATGGGTCTGATGCTACTCTACCAGATACGTCTGTAGATCTTGAAACGCTGTAATTCAGCTTTAATAATTTTTGACCCTCGCCCCCGTTGAATTTTAAAATTCCTCTAGAATTTGCTGCCATGATTTGTAAATTTTAATCGTTAATAATATTTTGTGATTCAGTGATTGTGATACAAATATAAAACGGTTAAAATTTTTCTGAAAACATTTTAAAACAATTTTTAAATTTTGTCGTAATTCTACGATTTGATGTAGTAATTCTACGACTTTGGATTTAAAAATTTAATATAAACTTAATCCTAACAGTATTTTAAGACAATTCATCAAAAGAAAAAAAAGTAGAATATTTTACCCCGTAAAGAGATATATCATAATATAAATCTACTTTTTTTACAATTCCCGTTTTGGTGTAAAGTGTATATTTCCCGTTAAAATCTGCTTCTGAAATCGAAAAAACATTCTGCAAAAGAACAATTTCTGAAGTATAATTTAAATCTTCTACTTTTTGCTGAACCGTTATTACTTTATCTTCGATTTTTTGATCATAAAAAGACTTTCCATTGGTAAATGAACTTCTAACTGGCGCAAAATAATTCTTAATAAAAGGATCATCTTGCATTCTTTCATTAAATAATTCCTGATTTAAAACCGCAATTTCAAACTCTTTGATATACATTTCAGCATATTGATCCGGAAAAAGATCGAGCAAACGTTCTTTTATTTTATTAAAATTTTTAATCGTTTCCTCTTTTAAGCTTACATTCATTAACTTTCCTTTCAGGTCGGTTTTAATAATTAAAGGATTTAATGACCGAATGCTTTCCATAGCCAAATCTGCCATTTTGCTGGACTGTCCATCGGTAAAATTATTTTTATAAAGGTAAAATGTATGCTGATTGCCAATGGTTTCAACCCACTTTACTGAAGCTGTGTAAGTAAGTGTATTGTCTTTTGTTTCACCGTCTTTTTCCTTTTCTTCGGTAATTCTCACAAAATAAATTTTGCTGAAATTTTTAGGCTCAAAATTTAAAACAGGATTGAGTTCCGGACTTTTGAATGGCGCATCATTCAACAGATTAAAATTTCTGATTTCCTCTATATTGGGTACAAAAAGTCGCTTTCCGGGAATGAGATTTTCATGAATATAATCATGAGCAGAACATCTTTGATTGTGATATTCTTTAAGATGCTTCGGATTTTCGAGATGTATTTTTTCAGATATACTTTCCAACGTTTCGCCGGAAAGAATAAAATGAATAATCATAGTTTTGTTTTTTGGCGTAAACCAAATTAGTTTAAAAATTTTATTTATCAAAATCTATGATTTGCATAATATCTTACAGAATGACAAATCACAATGATGGTTCACATTTAAATTCATAAAAAAAGCATCCAAAAATTTGAATGCTTTTAAAATTTTAAAACGATATCGTGTTGTTATTTGATGAAATTAAGGTATTTGTCGGCACACTGCCCAAAATGATCAAACTCGTTCATTGAATTTCCATAATTTTGGATGACCAAGGTATCTCCCTTCAAAAGACCTCCCATTGCGCCAAGGGAAATATCAAATTCATTCTTGTTTGCAGATTTAGCAATATTTGCTCTTCCCGAGGCGATTACTTTTTTGCTGTCGTAGATTTTGTATCCTACTTTTTTCCCGTCTTTATTGGTTAATTCTATTGAAAATCTTCCGTTTTCACATGTTTTTGCATTGTATTTTCCTTCTAATGCCTGAATTTCTTTGGCATTAAGAGAATCAATTACAGAAGTTTTTACTTCTTTTATTGAGTCGGTTTTAGGAGGAACAACCTTTTTAGAAGAATTGGTTTTAGGAACATGATTTTCAGTATTAGTAGCTGCCGCCACAGTCTCCGTTTGTTTGCAGGAGTAAAGGCATAAAGAAGCTAAAACACTTAAGCTAATAAAGTTTTTTCGAATCATAAGATTT
Organism: Chryseobacterium sp. GM_Chr_2; assembly: GCF_026540445.1. Lineage (NCBI taxonomy): Bacteria > Pseudomonadati > Bacteroidota > Flavobacteriia > Flavobacteriales > Weeksellaceae > Chryseobacterium > Chryseobacterium sp. GM_Chr_2. The sequence goes on along the minus strand of NZ_JALNUD010000007.1, from coordinate 120,810 downwards.
AACATTTGTTAACATCTCATTAGCAATTTTAATACCAAATCTTAAATTTTTCTAAACATTTGTAAACTTAAAAGAACTTAAAAATTCAGTTGAAATAAAAAAAGCTGCACAATCTCGTACAGCTTCTGATATTTTGATTAAATTAATTTTACGTTAAATTGATTTTATTCTTGTTTTATGAACATATCCTTCTTTGCCAGTTTTCGTTTTAACCAAAAACCAATCTCCATAATTGTCTACCACATCAACATTTTGTCCGGAATTTATTTTATCTAAAATCTGCGAAGTTGTGGTTTTATCCTTCCTTAAGTTGGTAAATCCATCCGGATCCTGAATGTGATTTTTTGAATATGAAGTTGTAATAAATGCTAAAATCTGATCAATTTTTGAAAATGCAGGATCGTAATATTCTTCAGTATCAAGCTTGCCATGCAATCCATCTTTATACACTTTCTTTTCTTTAGCCTGTTCAATTTCTTTTTGAGAGAAAATATAGTTTTTGCTTAAAATTTTAACAGCAGAAAGATCTTCCTGAGCAATGGCTAAATTCATCAATTTATCTGTAATAGGACGTTTGAAAGGATATTTATTCATGAAATACTCCAGCCACGAACTATTGACAAATCGCTCATTATTGCTGAACGTTTCGTTATTAATAAGCAATGACAAATCATCAAAATCAAAATCTGAAGGCTCTGGGTTTGAAGCTTCAAATGCAGACAACTTCGATTTGAAAGCATTTATTTCAGGAGTATTTTTAGAAAGGTCTGCGGGCGTAAAATCTATATTACTTCCTTCATCAAAAAGATCAGCAAAAGAAGCTGTTTTTGTATCTGTTGTATTATCGTTGGTCATTTTTGGCTTTTTTTTATTTAAATTTCTCCATTGCTCCAGCGAAATAATATTTCCTGAAACAACATCATCTACTAAAACATCACTGCAATTGTTTTTATCTACATAAAAAATCGTGTAAGTTTCCCACCTCATTGGCCCGTCAAATCCTGTTTTCACTCTGTAAAACGGCTTATTTTTCACTATTAAAGAATCTACCATGAAAGACAAATGTTGCTTACCTTTTGAAAGAGAATCTACATATTTACTTTGTTTTTTTACTTCCGGTAAAGCATTTACAGTATTCATTGCTTCATCGCTATTGCAGTTTTTAGGCTTCGTTTTTTGTCCGTCGCAACTGTAAAATAGCAGACATAGTAAAAAAAGAACTAATTTATTTTTAAAATACATATTAGATTTATTTAAGTTTATTCAAAAGCTCAATGTCTTTTTTAATTTTAGTTTTCTCATCTTCTTTCTTTTCACGGCACAATTTATATTCCAAAATTGCTTTATAATCTTTCACTACTCCATTAAAAATTCCTTTAATTAAAGTTTTGTAATTAGGATCTGTAGCATACGCACCCAATCTTCCGTTATCCTGCATGCCATTCAGGAAGTCATCTACCGTTTTTGTATCATCTAAAATCGCATTATAGGCATCATTATAATTTTTATCCAATAACGAAAGATAGCCTTCAAACCCTTTTTCAACAGTAGAGAAATTGGCAAAACCGTCTGTTAAATTTACTTTTTTACCATTTTCGTACTCATGCGTTTTTAAAGGAGAAGATCCTAAATCTCCGCTCCCCTTAATATTCATCGGATTATTATTTGGTACAGCCAATTTGAAGCCATTTTCCTGTCTTCTTTGAGCCACCATATAAAGTCCCTTAAATTTATTAGATTTTCCTTTACTTTCAACCAAATCTATCGCTGCCGTTCCGAATTCTTTATAAAACTCTTCCCTTCCGTCTTTTTTAAGATTTAATTTACAAGCACTTAATTCCGGAAGCGGATCTACCAATACAAAAACTTTTATTTCTTCTTCATACGTTGAAGCCGCCACTGCTACCTTTCCATCACTGGAATAGCCTCTTCTTCCATACACTCCTTTTAGTTCCGGAACAATACCTTCAAGATAATTATTTAAAGCATGATAAATAAACTTGTAGTTGGCGGCATCCTGATTAGGATATTCTTTGGCGCAGCTAGAATGTGTTTCGCCATCAGAATTTCTGATACCTACACAGCCGATAAGCCCCGAAGACCTCCAAGGATCTATAGAAATTGAACTTCTACTTCCCAAAGTCATTGCACCGCTGGAAACTTCTTTTTTTACATCGGTTACAGGTTTCAGATTGGTTGTATTATCGGTAACGATTCTATATCTGAAACTTTCTTTTTTAGCATGATTCCAAGCTTGCATATATCGAATTCTATACAATGAATCAACCGTATTTGGTGGCAATGGCCCACTTTTCCCGTAATCTTTATTATTGGTTTGAGCATGTCTGGCCACTGTTAAAACTTCAGATTCAGCATTTTCATGAGTTTTAAATTCCAAATCCTGCTTTAGCTTTTTTACAGCTTCTCCAATCGTACTTCCTCGATAAATATACATTTTATAAAGCGGAAAGGCACTTCTGGTGTTAGAAACTTTTTTGCTATACAATTTATTATTTTCTTTGTATTCTTCCATGCCGTTGTAACCTCCGTAGTCTGGATATGATTCCAACTTACCTGCTTTATCCAGTTTAATTTCCGTAGCAATTTCGCTTGAAATATAAATAACAGCTTCTTTTCCTAAGCCCACCACTTTTTTAAAGGTTTCCTTTTTTACATTTCCAACCTGGCTAACGGTTTTACCTTCAGGTTTTTGCACAGTAGGCTTTTGTTGAGGCTTTACCACGCCTGGAGATTCCCACCAGTCCCAAAGTTCGCCCAATTTATTTTTAACAGACTCCGTTGCTCTGTCGATGATACCTTTTTCTTCTTTTTTAGATTCAGGCTTTTGGGCAGCCGGAGAGCCCGCAGCTTTAGGAGTTTTAGCAGCTGGCGGAGGTGAAGCCGGAGCTTTGGATTTTGGAGGTGGAGCAGGTTTAGGTGTTGCTACAGGTGGTTTGTAATCTGGATTTTTAACATCAAAATTATTTGTTGCATGTTTTTTATTCTTGTAATATTCTACGGTAACATAAAACTCGAGTTCTTTTGCATCCACCTCACCTTTCGCAGCTTTTTGCATTAAAGCTTTCGTTAAAACAAATTCTGCGGTTGCCACGCCATTTCGCTCCACGGTAACTTGCTTGCTATCAACAAATAAATTATTAGAATTGTGCCCATCTCCTGCTGCATCATCTTCCCAAAGGGTAAACAACAATTTTTCGCCTGAAAGATTGACGCATTGTGCTTTGGCAACCAATTTTTCGGTATAGCTAAAAGTATTTCCTTTAGAGTCATCCACATAATGCAAATCCACTTTATTGATCTTTGGAATCGCAGTCTGCTGAGGATTGATGTCAATGGTTGTTGGTCCACTTCCTTCAGGTTGATGAAGATAAGCTTCTAAACGGTATGTATTTTTGTGCGCAACTTCACCAAAAGTAAAACTGCTGTCGCCTACTTTTTTAATATTGGTTGAGGTAAACTTACCGTCTGAACGTTTTTTGAATAATTCCCAGGTTACCCTTGCAGGATTTTTCTGATCCTGTGGCGTTGCAGGATACCAGGAATCTATTTTGTATACAATTTTCTCTCCTACTTTGGGAGAGGCATTTCCTGAAATTTTTGAAACTCCTTGTTTAGACATATCAGAAAGTGTTTTTAAGGTTAATAAGCATCTATTTCACTTTCTTCAACAGCTTCTTTGAAGTCATCCATTTTCACAAGCGGATTAATGTTCTGCACCGTTTTACTGTCTGCATTTTTCACATTCTTCTTGCTCATTTCTCCACGTTGTCCGTGGTCTTTTATCGTGATTTTTCCGCCGGTAGTACATTGCAGTTCAGAAACTTCGGTAACTATTTTTTTGCCCATTACCTTTACATTTTCATACGTTTTCTGCCATTTCCCAGCAGGAGCATACGCACAAGGCAAATAACCTCCCGGAGTAGGTTTAAGCAAACATTTTCCGAAACTGGGACCTTGAGGATTAAACTGTAAATCGTCTTCTGTAACGGCAAGGTAATCTGCGCTACCTCCAGAATCATTCCAGTAGTGATGCTCGTGAACAGTCACTTTATATTGAGGGAACTGATCACCCTTGTCGCATTGCGCCTTACCTTTTTGAACGACAAAGTGTTTGCCTTCATGAGGTGATGATTGATCTGACATAATATTTATATGATTTGGGTAGTGTAAAGATAAAAATTTTACATCAAAAAAGAAAAAAGCAGAAATAATTTTCTGCTTTTTATTATTCTTAACATATTAATGCTTAGTATATTCTGGCTCTTCCACAGGCATCATGGTTGGCATAAAGTATTCATTCAGCCAATAAAATTCCTGTCCGTTCTGCTTGATCTTCACTGCAGGATCATTTCTGTGCGTTAACATTCTTTCTGCCAGGTTTTTATAGCTTGCGAAATATGTTTTTACCGTTTCATTGGTAATGATGTCAGATTTTTTCCAGCCTTTTAAGTTGTATTTAGCCATTAATTCTTCTTCAGAATTATCAAAACCAGTACTTACTCCAACGGTATAAGCCATCGGCTGTTGGTATAATTCACCTTTATCCATAAATTTCAGGGTAGGATTATACTTTTTCAAAAGTTTAATATATTCTCTGATTGCTCTCGACTGGCTGAAATCTGTTCTTCCTGCACCTGTATTTTCATAAACTTCTGTATAGAAAGCTTTCAAATTATCATATTCAGTTTCAGAAATTAAAATACCTTTTTCTAAGCCCGGCTTGTAATCCTTCAGATCTTTTGGAATATAACCTTTCACCAAAAACGGACTTCCGTAATTGATCAACTGAGCAGCAATCCCCGCCGGAACCGGATTCGTAAGCCCCGGATAAAGATATTTGTACTTGATATCAACATCTGTTTTCCCAGCTCCAACTGAAGAGTGGAAATAATCATTCAACGATTTATCAATGGTTGAATTGTCTAAAGTTACCTGAGCAATTAGGCTGTCCACAGATTTTTTCAGGAATCCCGGAGTGCCAATATCTCCTTTTTTAGGAAAAATCACAAACCCCTGAGACATACTTTGTTTTGGATAATCTAATGAGAAGAAGCCGGCTTCACCCTCTTTTAAGCTAAAATTATTTTTAGTTAAAACATCATTTTGATTAATTATTTTCTGTTTTTTCAGTTCAGCAATATTTTTAGCGGTATTGGTTACAACATTTTCAGCCATCAACACATAATCATTGTAAGTATCTGATGATCTAGCACTTGTCTGAAACATAATTAATCTTGCCTGAGCCTGAGTAAGCGAATTGATAACGCCATACATATTTCCGCTTTGGTTAGCAGAAGTTCCTACTCCGATCACGATATTCGTTTCATCAGGAAAATTAGAAAGAAGATTTCCTGCCGCCATCAAGCCTTCGTTTACCGGTTGATAGCCGTTATTACTTGGGCAGTTCATTTCGTTTGTTTTCTGATCGATAAATGTTGTGATTTTGCTATAATCTGTGCTTAAAGGAGAAACAGCGACATTATCTCCACAAGAATTATTTTTATACAACACCACTCCATATTTTACCTGATTAAAGTAAGACGGTTTTTCAAATCTAAGCTGTAAATCCTGCAATAAAGACTTTACGATAGGCGCATACGGAGCATTTGGAGCACTGATATCCAATGCAAAAACAATATTTGCCCGTTTGTTTTTCTCTGTAATTTCGCGATAGCGATCAAAATAGATCGGCTCACCTAAAACATTGAAAACATAATTTTTACTATAATCTAAAATATTTGTAAAATATTTCGTTTTAGAATCTGGTGTTTCTTTTTCGTTTAAAGCTAAAGTAATTGGGAAAATATTATCCAAAGGCGTTCTTTTGTTAACATCGGTCAACAAAACGGCAGTTTTATTTTCGCTATCCGGCATTCCGGGAGCACCTTCATGAATTCCCAATGAAGATTCTTTCACGCCTGTCGTATTTTTCATTTTTACCGCAGAACGCTCTCCCCAAGCAGAAATTACGTTGGAACTTACCCATCCGTATAAGCTTGAATTAATACTATCGATATCTACGCTAGGTTTTTTCCCAACTAAAAATCGTTTGTTGTTTTCTGCCTGTTTGTACACATAAACCATTTGTCCGTTCGGGATTTTCACATTCGCCTGCTCGATAAGACTTGGAGAATTGAAAACCATAATGGAATCGTTTTTATAATATCTTTCGGCACTTCGAATTACATCACTATTACTCGGAACAACTGCGACTCTCACAGGAAAGCCTGTCTTTTCGCTTTTCAAAGAATTGTTCCACAAAAGGAGATCAGATTCTGGAATCCATCCGTACGTTTTAATCTGTTTAGACGAAACCTTTTTCATTAAAGCATCCGGAATATATTCGGCTACTTTCACCATTCCGTCACGATGTTTTAAAACCATTAAAGGCTCTAAAAATTTCACTTCTTTATATGATTTTTCATCACTTTTATCTAAATAAGCCGTATTTCGTGATCGGTCTGAAATAGCAATCCACGGTGTAGCCTTTTTCGGATAACCGTTAATTACTGAAGAATTATCTATTTGACCATACTGCGAAGGCTCGGGAGTTCTTTTCGAAGGTAATTTTACCTGACAGCTCGTTAACAACACTGAAACTCCTATGTAATATGCTGCTAGAGGAAATTTATTTTTCATCCTAATTTTCTTTTATGATTGGCTTGCCCGAAAAAAATCCGGGCCTAGTTTTTATTTGCTTTGGTTGATGTCTACTTTGGTTACACAATTTTGCGCATCATCGAAGTTTACCTTCACGGTTTGGATCACGTTGTTTTTATCAAACTGAAGCCCGGCGCAGTACATGTAGAAATTATTCTGCTTGCTGTCGTTTACTTTCACAACCGTATTTTCGTTGTTACACAGGTATTTTTGAAGCAAATAATTGTAATGGGTATTGAAGCTGTTGCCGTTGGCAATTTGCTGTAAATGATATTTAAAATCGTTATCAATTTTAGCATAAGAATCTTCCACCGTTACTTCTTCATCGTCTAAAGGATTGTAAGCCTGAAGAATTTTGATATGATGCAAAATAGGTTCAGCGTTTTCGTCTGTATACAAAGTCACGGTGTAATCTCCCGGTTTTTTGTAAGAATAAATCGCCAGTTTTTCTTTAGAATCGATATTTCCTGTTTCCCCGAATTTCCATGTAAACTGTTTAGCATCAGAAATCGCACGGAATTGTACGTTTTCAAACTGCATCGCCTGAGTTTGCGCATCAATGCTTGTGGTAGATTTTATGCTGTCTTTAGGCTTAGGAATCCCTCTTGCGGATACCAAAACGGGAAAAGATTTAGAATATTTATTATCGATAATCAACGTTACCTGATAATATCCCGGTTTATTGTAAAAGTGAAACCCTTTGCTCTTATCGGAAGTCGCGCCATCTCCAAAATCCCATTTCTTGAATTTCGCAAATTTAGTCTTATCTTCAAAGGAAAGCGTATCTCCTACCGCCACTGAAGATGGGTACACAACGCCTACAATGTCATCCGCAGAATGGATAACCTTTTTCTGCAGCCACAAAGCCACCAATGCGGCTATAAGCAGGGTTGCGATAACACCAATGATAATGTTCTTTTTGTTCTTTTGAAAATAATTCATAGTTAATAATTGTGATGTATTGTGTGATGTTTCTAAGGTGTTGGTCTTTATTCGTTTCTTGATTTTAAAGCATTATCGCGCTGAAGAAGCTGATCTTTTTTCTCTTTAAAGCCAATAGAACAGTCCTGAAACTGCTTTTCGAATATTTTAATGTTTTCAGATTTTTTTGAGATCAGTTTTTTATCATCAAAGTACATTTTGTAAAACTGCGCAATCTGCGGATATCCCTGTTTACGAAGATCTGTAACGCCTGCATTTTCGAAAGAATTGGCAATATCATTAATTCCGTATCGAATATTGTTTTCTTCAAAAGGCTGCGGCGCCTCATCCGTCAGTTTACTGATTTGCGTAAAAGTACTGTCTAATAATGGCTGAACGATCTTCTGCTGCTGATCGAACTTCGATTTCTGATCCAACGTCTGAATAGAGATCATATCTGAAGATGAAAAAGGTGATTCAAAACCTTTCAGAAAAATAATTCCTAAAAATATCAACGCTGCCAAAAGCATCAGTACCAGATATAAAAACTGATAGTGTCTTTCTTTTTTTGATAGTGTAATTTGTCCTTGCATAGCTTGTGTTTTTATCTTCTTTTTCTACTTCCGGTAAACTTTCTGGTAGGGTCTACGCGCAGCTCGCTGTTTACACGCACCACTTTCCCCATACATTCATTAAGATCTCTCAGGGCAGTCTGCTCTTTATTCGAAATATTAATGATCTGTGTTTTTAAAGCCAACATAGGTTCAAGATGTTTCAGCAAAACAGAATAATGCTTAAAATTTTTCGCACTATCTGCTCCCATGATGTTTTTGGCATCACGTACGTTATCCATGATATAATTTCTCAGAAAGATATCATTCTCTACTTTATTGATGTCTAGCAGAGTCATTCTGTAGTGTATACTATCGATTTGAATTTTGAGGAGCTCGTTGCGGCTCAGTAGGTTTTTGTACTCGTCTACCTCCTTCTGAATACCTTTTCGTTGCAGATCATAGCTTTTAAAAAAGAAAAATACAGCCATGAAGGATACGGCCGACAATGCTATAAATGACAGAACGAATTTCCAAATGCCCGCTCTGACGTCTGACTTGTTTAATTTTTTCTCCCTGTTCGAAGACATAATAATTGTGATTTGTTTGGGATGGTGAATTTATAAAAAAAATAATTTATGCACAAAATTTATCTTTTTTAGTAAAATAATGAAGCTTTGTTAATTAATTTAAGATTAATTTTCACATTCATCAGATTTTCATAACTTAGACCACCAAAAATTTTATATATCTACACCAAATCGATATTAAAGTGAGCAAACTTTTAAGCAATACTGTACGGTTTTCAATAGCAGACAGCGATTTTTATTTCAAAAAAATAATGATCAAAACGCTGCAGGAAAATCCTTTCTATATGCTTCTGAATGACTGTAATAACGGCCACGAGCTGGTAAGCAGAATCTACAGAAGGCAGGAAGATGTGTTTATTGTAGAACTATTCATGCCTGTTCTAAGTGGCATTGAAGCCATAAAATACATCCGAAAAAACAATAGCGAAACTCCAATTATTACTTATTCCGGAACATATCAGGAAGATATGGCGGAAATTCTTTCAAAAATCCCAAATATTTATTACTGTCAGAAAAAAAGTAATGTCATTAAAGATATTATTAAGGGTAAAATAGCTTCCGACACCTTCGATTTTGAAAAATATTCTAAAGAATGGGAACAACAACCACTTGCTGTAACAGAGTATATGGAACGTCAGAAAAAAAGCCAGGAAGAGCTTTCTTCCACCGAGATTCAGCTAATGAAATTCTGCTACGAAGGCTTCAGCAATAAAGAGATCGGAGAAAAGCTAAACCTCAGTACAAGGACGATTGACACGTATATCAACAGACTTACAGAGAAGCTGGGGCTGAAGACAAAACTACACCTCATCCGCTTCTGCGTGGAACATGGATATTACAATTCCAGCATGTAAATCGGATGCGTAAAGGTGAGTTAATATAATATTAATAGAAACTAAACATTCAAATCTCAACTTTTCAGGTAAAAATAATTTGTCACTAATTTGCTAGTATTCAATTTTTTTAACTAAATTTGCACACCTAAAATTTAAAATTAAAAAAGGAAATGACAAAGGCAGAATTGGTAAACACCATCTCAAATAAGTTGGGAACAGAAAAGAATGAAACACAGAAAGTTGTAGAAGCTTTTATGCAGGAGATCAGAACTTCTATGTATAATGGGGATAACGTTTATCTAAGAGGTTTCGGTTCTTTTATCATTAAAACGAGAGCTGCTAAAACAGGAAGAAATATTTCTAAAAACACTGCAATTGAGATTCCTGCTCATAACATTCCTGCTTTCAAACCTTCAAAATCTTTTGTAGAGAAAGTAAAAACAAAAGTTGCAGTAAAATAAGACATTAACTGAATATTAACTAGTTACTAAAAAATTAAAATTATGCCAAGCGGAAAGAAAAGAAAAAGACACAAGGTTGCAACTCACAAGAGAAAGAAAAGAGCAAGAGCAAACAGACATAAGAAGAAAAAATAATCTCTTTTTCTCGAGATTTACAATATAATAATATAGTTGGTGATTTTAATATTTTAAAACCTCACCGACTATATTTTGTTTTGCAACTATTAAGATTATAAAGAAAAAGCGGGATGATTTTTTATGCTTGTAATACTATTTTTGAATCTGAGATTATTCTTATATTTAAAAACAGTTTATTATAACTAAAAAGGCTTAATTCCTATGATCTTACAAAATTATTTACCTTAATAAAATGAAGAAAGAACTAATAGTTTCGCATGAGGATGATCTTACAAAGATTGCATTGCTGGAAGACGGAAGACTATGTGAACTTCATGAGCAAGAGGACAAAAGTGATTTTATAGTTGGGGATTTATTTGTAGGAAAAGTAAAAAAACTGGCACCGAACCTGAATGCCGCCTTTGTAAACATCGGCTACGAAAAAGATGCTTTTTTGCATTATCAGGATCTTGGGCCACAATATCTTACCTATAGAAAGTTTTTGCGAGACACGATCTCTAAAAAACAAAGCACTTCAAGCTTAAAAAATTTCGAGATACAACCCGAAATTGACAAAAACGGAACTGTAGACAAAGTAATCGCGAAAGACGACGTTGTTTTGCTACAGATCACCAAAGAACCTATTTCCACAAAAGGACCAAGAATTTCTACGCAAATCTCTTTAACGGGGCGTTTCTTAGTTCTTATACCTTTCGACAACAAAGTTTCGATTTCCAAAAAAGTGAAAAGCTTTGAGGAAAAAGAAAGACTGAGAACCCTTATTGAAAGCATAAAACCAGAAGGTTTTGGTGTGATCATAAGAACAGTGGCGGAAGGAAAAAAAGTAGCAGACCTTCATAATGACATGAATCAACTGATTCAGAAATGGGAAAGTACTTTTAAAAACATTCAGAAAAACAAGGTTCCGTCAAGAGTTTTAAGCGAAGACGATAAAGCTTCAGCTATTTTAAGGGATAATTTCAACCAGGATTTCGTAAGCATTACTTGTGACGACGAACAAATGGTTGATGAAATGAAGAATTATCTGGAGGTAATTGCTCCGGAAAGAAAAAACATCGTTCATTTCTATAATTCCCACATTCCTCTTCTCGAATATTATAACGTAGAAAAACAGCTTAAACAAAGCTTTGGAAAACACGTAAATATTCCAAGTTCAAAAGGTGCTTATCTTGTGATAGAACACACAGAGGCACTACACGTAGTAGACGTGAACTCCGGGAACAACATTACTACCGGAACTGCTGTCAATAAAGAACACGCTTTGAAAGTGAACAAAATGGCAGCTACAGAAATTGCAAGACAACTTCGCCTCAGAGATATGGGCGGTATTATCGTAATCGATTTTATTGATATGCCAAATCCTGAACATAGAAGAGATTTGTTCGAGCATCTAAAGGAAGAAATGAAGCGTGATAAAGCACGTCATAAGATTCTTCCGCCAAGTAAATTTGGTTTGATACAGATTACCAGACAGAGAAACCGTCCGGAAAAACAAATTGAAACCAAAGAAGAAAACCCTAATAAGGACGGAGAAATTGTAGCTCCGATCGTTATTGTTGAAAGAATGGGTGAAACCCTTAGAACCATTATGCAAAAAGAAAAAGGGAAATTGTACCTTCACGTACATCCTTTTGTGGAAGCTTACCTTACCAAAGGCATCAAAAGTATCCAGATGAAATGGTTTATTAAGTATAAAAAATGGGTAACCGTGATCCCAAGAGATTCTTTCAAGTATTTAGAATACAGAATTTACAATTCTAACAAAGAAGAATTGATTGGATATTCTAATTAAAAAAAAATTTCAACCTCTGGACTTTGTCTGGAGGTTTTTTGTCTAATAAATTTAAATCATAAAATATAAAAATGAACAAAGAACACCACTACAAAACCACGATTGAATGGACAGGCAACCAAGGAACCGGAACCGATAATTACAGAAACTACGAACGCAGCCATACCATTTCGGTAGAAAATAAGCCGATAATTGAAGGTTCATCTGATCCCGCTTTTCGAGGTGATAAAACAAAGCATAATCCTGAAGATATGCTACTCTCTTCCCTATCCTCCTGCCACATGCTTTGGTATCTTCATTTTTGCTCTGTAGAAGGCGTTATCGTGACCGCATATACAGACAATGCAACCGGAATTATGGTTGAAGAAACCAACGGAAGTGGTCATTTTTCAGAAGTAACATTAAACCCAACGGTAACTGTTTCTGATGAAAGCATGATTGAAAAAGCAAAAGAGCTTCATTATAAAGCAAATGAATTTTGTTTCATCGCGAAGTCGGTAAATTTTCCGGTGAAACATATCCCAGTTGTGTTAGTTAAATAAAAAATTAATTATTTTAAAATCTTTAAAACACCTATCAATATTATATTTTAACAATAATAACTCTAATTTTAACACTCAAAACTCCACCCAAAGGGATTTATTTAGTAAAAAACCAATTAAAACTTAAATTAATTATCAATAATTATTATATTAATTGAATATTTTTAAACATTTTTCATCAATTATAAAGTTTTTTTCCTATTTTTATATCAATTAAAACTATCCATGATGAAGCCAAGATTGACCATCTTTGATGAACCGATGTTATATACAGAAGGCTTATCAAAACTCCTTGCTCAGAGTAAAATTTTTAATTCAATTGATATCTGCAATTCTCAGGAAAAGCTTTCACAACAATTACAGGAAGAAGCTCCGGAATTCCTCATGATAAGCTCAAACATGCTGATGCTTACGGAACTTTGCAAATCTGTCGAGAGCATTACATCAAAGCATAAAAATATTAAAATCATCATTTTTGGGAACAGCTACGATGTGATAGACATTAGAAAATTATTCAACAAAGGCATTAAAAGTTATCTGGATAAAAGCAGCAATTACGAAGAGTTTTTAAGATCAATCCAATGTCTGATGGCCGATGAGGTGTATATTTGTGATAATGCAAAGAATAAAATGATAAGCTTCATCAGTAGTGATCAGAGTCAACAAAAGCTTCATATTAAAGATCCATTAACCAAACGCGAAATGGAAATCCTAAAACTCATTTGCGATGGGCTCAGCAGTAAAGATATCTGCGAAAAACTTTTCATCAGCATCAACACGGTGGAAACACATCGAAAAAGAATTCTTTTAAAATTAAACGTAAAAAATTCGGTTGGTGTGGTAAAATACGCGTTGGAAAATCATATTATAGACTAATATTAACTAAATAATTGACCCAAAAGAAATTCCAAACTTATGCGCAAGTTTGGAATTCTTTTTGAAAATGATTCTCAGGTTAATTTGATATTATTCATAATCGGGCATTTCTGCATTATTGAAAAGATTTGCCCGTGTAAGATCGGTTAAAGAGCTGCTCAGGTCGATTACCATCACATTTCTTTGAGAAATATTATCATTTGAAGTATTCATAAAAACAATCTGTGCATTGTTGGGTGAAAATCGAGGATCGAGATCATTTGTTCCCAATACTTTATCGCTTTCCACCGAAATATCGTGATTAACATTAGTCGTTAAATCATACATAAAAATATGCGAATCTAACTGTCTGTAATTGGCATCTTCATGCCCCGAAACATCACGAGTGTACAAAAGATATTGCCCGTTAACTGAAAAATTCAGTCCGCCAACTGCTCCCGGCATTCCGGAAAGAATAGATTTCACTACATTTCCCATCATATCAATAATATAAATTTTAGTATTATATCCGTTGAAATTATTGGTCTTAATCGCAATCTGGCTGCTGTCGTAGCTCCAATCACATTCGGAAATCATACTTCCGTCGGGAGTTGTGTAAACCAATGTGAGGCCGCTTCCGTCTTTATTAATTCTGTATAATTTATCAAAATTGGCATATAAAAGTTCTTTTCCGTTGGTGCTCCACGCAAAATCCATTTCATAATTATTAAAACCTGCAACAGGAACGGTGGTTACTTTAAACACATTAGAACCATCAGGATTTGCAGTGAATAAATGCGTATTTCCGCCTTCTGTACGTAGAAAAGCAATCAAACCTGCATTATTATTTTTTCGCGGACGCCAGCTGTTGTAAGACGAATTGGTAAACTGAAAATTATTCCCAGCTTCATCACTCGAAATAATCACCATATTCCCGTTTTGCTTTTGGGCATAATGATAACGGTTGGCGGGAACAGTATTTGTAGTAAACTTACTCGTAGCGCTTAAAACCGCGGGATGAATACCATCTGAAACAGAAACCTGCCAGAAATAACTCACTCCAAATTTCAGATTAGAAAGTGTATAATGATTCGTCTGTAAATCATTCACCTGAATAACATCTGTGGTTAAATTATTTTTTACGGTTATGTTGTATTTTAAAACATCATCTTTATCGGGATCCGTGGAACTCCAAGTTAATTCAACACTTAAAGGCTGATTGACCGAATTATCTGTCGGGCTCAATAATTGTGGTGTTGTAGGCGGTGAATTCAAAGAAGTATCGTCATCCATTTCAAAAACTACCGTCACCAATTGATTTTGATTTTGAATATTGACCCCTTGAAAATTCGTCACATATTCCGACAATTCGGCTTTTACAGAATAATTTCCTATCGGCATATCTTTAATTTCAAAAGTTCCGTCTTCAGCCGTGAAAACAGTTTGAGTAGTTGGCGCTGTAAAAATTTTCACATTTGCAATCGCTGTATTTGTTCCTCTTTTTACTACTTTCCCTTTTATTGAGCCTGTTTGCGCCTGATCTACCAATTCTTCACTGCATGAAAAGAAGCAGGCGAAAAGTAAAATAATGCTGAATATTTTAATTAAAGTTTTCATAGTTTAGGTTTTTATTTGTTTCCGATGTAAAAATTAAGTCCCAACGAAAATCGTAATGCCTGATCTTTTCTTTTTCCATTAATCAAGCCTTCCCAATCATCTTTAAACCCAAGATCATATTGCGAAGAAGCTCGCACAGCAACATTTTTACTCACCAGATATTCTAATCCGCCACCAAACTGACCTTTGTATTGAGGTTTAAACTTAGAATACATCGCCCCAAAACCACCGTAGAGGTAAGGACTGAATTTATATTTCGGAAAAAGCAGATATTCAACATTCACTTCTGGAATTAGATAACTGCGTTTCACAATATTTTCGTTTTCCAAAGTGAAATAACTTCCGCTGAATTCTATGTTGAAGTTTTCATTTAGGAAAAATTTCATTCCTAATTTTCCACCAATATTCATTTTAGGATTTACATAATCATCACGCACTTTTTGAGCTTCCACATTGGCAAAAAAAGAAAGTTGCTGTCTGTTGTTATGGGGAAATCGGTTTCCTATCACACGGTCTTTATTCTTTGTCTGTTCTCTTTCATATTCATCCAAAACTGCCTGATAATTATTCATCGCATCAACAGATTTTCCCCAGATCTTATCCCGAATTCCTTCAACGATTAAAGATTTTACCGCTTTTTCAATAGCTTCGGTTACTGCCAGTTGCACGGGCTCATTTTGGGTAAGCCCAACTTCGGCTTCCAACAATCTTTCGGTATCAATATATCTGAAAAAACTGCCGTTAACACTGGTTGAAAGAATAGTTTTAGAAGTATAAACGGTTTTTAAAATCTCACCATTTAACGTAGAAATCGCGCGAAGATAAACGGTAATTCTATCCTGTCTGTATTGCGTAGAAGCCCCGATCCCGAAATATCGCGCCCCGAGACCGCCCGTCATAATATTGCTGTCGTAGGAAATAACGCCACCTTCCAATAAAATTCCGGCATATAAAAGTGGCGGCAACGTTTGAGAATTTTTATCCACGTCTTTTAAATATTCCTGTCTTGTAGAGCGGATAATTTGTCTTTCATTCAAAAGATTAGCGATATTTTCTCTTTCAATCGGGGTAAACCATCGGCTGTCTTCCAGTGCTTTGATAAGAATGGTTGTTGTACCTTGTGGAACGGCTGTGCTCCAGTTATTACCATTTTCTGAAGGTTTGTACTGCCCTGTTTGATCCCGGAATTTATACACACCAATGGCGATTTTTTCTTTAGGCAAAGGTAATTTTTTCAAATCGGTGGTATAAGAAGTATACTCGCCCATCGTAGATTTTTCGGGTGAAGACGGCAATCCGAAAACGGAACCACAACCTTGTGCAAAGCAGATGAGCACAACACAGAACAATATTCTGGTGTAATGATATAGTTTCATGATTAGTTGAGTTTTTAATTTTTATTTCGGAATTACAATTTCGGACTGATCTCCTGTTCCCGTATCCAAAATATTGATCAGCAACCCCTGAGATGTGTTGGTAACCTGCAGATACAACGAACCAAAAAGATAATTTCCGGGTTGAATGCTTTCGCCATCACCAAACTGATCCTGAAACAATTTTCTTGATAATTCGCTTAAAATCTGTCGATTTAAACTTTGACTAAAACTGTCGATTGAATTTAAATTGCCAAGCAAATCGCTGTAATTATCTTTGCTGTCGAACTGGTTTTGCGCATTTGCCGAGCTCAGCAGCCATTGATAATTAAAAGTATCGCCTCCGAAAGCCGGATTTATCGGTTTATAGACAAGTTGTTGAGATTTACCCAAAAACATCCCTGTAATGAATAATAATAACAAAGTAAATGTTTTCATGAGTGGTCGTTTTAATATATAAATTCATTTTTAATCAAATTTTTCTTCGCATTGAACTCTTTGATGTATTTAAAAGTATTTGTCACCTGATCTTTAAGATAATCTTCACTCGGATTAGTCATAAAACTGTAAATAATTTTATCATCAATTTGAATATTAATCTGTCCGTTTGTTCCACGTCCGGGAAGTTCTGAAACCGTGATCGCAGAATTACTTTTATCAGGTTGCTGACTGTATTGAATATAAAATAAGTCGTAAAAATCTTTTCCTACTTTGCTTTTGGTTTCATCAATCGTTAACCCTTTTAATTCAAAAACAACATCTTCTTCCACTTTACTCACTTTTCGCCTGAACAGATCATGATTGATTTCCAGGCTGTCTTTTGTAATCAGCTTTTGTGTTTCTTCATCTTTTATATATAGAAAAGCTTTTAAGGCTGAATTTTTTTCATAATTGATATTAATCTCAGAAAGTGTTTTAACCTCACTCGGATTGATAGAAAATTTTCCACTTTGCTGATTGTTGGATAAATTACCGCTGCTTGTTTTTTTAATGGAAACTAAAAGATAATTCAGCTCTTTGTAAATGGGCGTATTATTGGTGACAACGGCTTTTAGCTTAATTTGATTTTCAACAATTTCGTTCTCTATCTTCGCAGTTACTTTTTTATCTTCCTGCCCGTAAAGAAAAACCGACAGGAAAATAAAAAGTAAGCACAATTTCAAGGAATATAGATTTTTCATTTCAATTCAAGTTCAATAGTTACGCATGAAAATCGTCATATTATCACCTTTTACATTCATTTTCATTCCGTCTGAAATACTGTTACTTCCTGTAACATCTACGATATTATTATAGCCTTGTGTAGTGATAGAAGTTTTTACTTCAACATCAGAAAAAGAATTGATAAAATACAGTGAATTGTAATCACCAAACTGTTTCACAGAAATATCTGTTTTGGCATTTAATGATAATTCTGCTGTATTACAATCACCCATTTGAAGGATATTGGAATAAGACATTGCCTGTTCGGAATTCTGATTGGAAATGACATTAAAAACAGTATTACTATTGATGTTTTCCCAATCAATCTGCTGTGATTTCACAGAAACGAAAGCTAAAAGTGTAATGACACTCCACCCCAACTTATACATGGTTTCATTAATTTTAATTAAAGTTACATCATTGAAAAACAGGATAAAACACGAGCATTTGGTATAAAATTAAAATCACGGTTTTCGGGTATTTCCTTACGTATTTTCACTTAATATTTTAAGCCGAAAAAAGGAGAAGAAAGACCTCTCCTTTTGTTCAGATTGCATTTATAATAGTCTTAATTAGATTGAGTAACCATCATAGAATTGTTATTTCCAACCTGCGCTCCCCAATGAATGTGCCCATCGCCGTATTGGCTGATCGCAGCTACGTTTCCGTTACCTAATTGGGCATCCAAAGCAGTGTTGCCATCACCAAGCTGAAGCTGGATCAATAGGTTATCGGAACCCACCTGAGCGCCCATAGCCATATTGTCGTTTCCTACCTGAAGTGCGGCAGCAATGTTATCGTCCCCTATTTGATAGTTGGTTGCACTGTTGTCATTACCTTCCTGATATTGTACTAAAAGGTTTCCGCTTCCGAATTGAGTACCTTCCGCCGAGTTTCTTCTTCCAATCTGGAACTGAGCGGCAATATTATCATCGCCCCATTGAAGAGAAGAAGCTTCGTTTCTTCTACCATCCTGCATTTGAACGGCTGAGTTACCACTTCCCAGCTGAGTTGAGGATACTTCATTTCTTCGGCCTACCTGCGTTTGCTCTGTAGAGTTGAAAAATCCTACCTGCCATGTGCTTGAAACATTTCGGTTTCCGGTTTGGCTGGTTTCGTTGGAGTTTCCAACACCTGTTTGGTCTACAGTGATTGAGTTTCTGTTTCCTATACTTTCTGCATCGTTTGTGTTAAAAGCACCCACCTGATCGATGTTGGCCGTATTTCGGTTTCCATCCTGATTCAAGGTGTTCATGTTCAATAGACCTGTTTGATCTACAGTTGCTACGTTCCAGTTTCCTGTTTGAGTTGTTACGTCAATATTTGCTTGTGCAAATGTGAAACCCATGGCCATTAGTGTACATACACCGGTAAGAAAGTTTTTCATTTTAGTAAAAATTAATTGGTTAATTAGTGAGACAAAGATAGAAGTTGAAGAAAATGGAGAAAACACTATAAAAGTGTAAATGTTGAAAATCACGGTTTCCGGTATTATGGCTACCCATTTTTGGTTATATGTGGTAATAGGTAGAAATACGGTGAGTTGTGAGTGGGAGGATTTTGAGAGTTGGAGGGTGGGAGGGTTTGAGAGTTTGAGAGTTTTAGGGTTGATGTGTTTTTCAATTGTGTAGATTAGATTTCTCCTTCACCGAAATGACAGAAAAATCATTTCTTTTTAATTGATTCTTCTATTCTATTTGAATATGATTAAAAAGCGTTGCAAACTTTTATAAGTGAAACGGCTTTGTGAAACCAAAAAAGATTAGGAATTAAAAAATCTTTGTGCACTTTGCGTTAAAATTAAATAATATAATTAATAATCTGTATTCAAATAGCTTATAACTTTTTAAACATACTTTACAATTTTTACTCTCTAGATTTCACCTTTTACCATTAATTAACATATTTCCCTCTTCTTTTCTTCAAGATATATTGCTAAATTTGAAGTATGAGTTTTGGAAAAGATTTATTAAGAAAAATAAAAACCGCAGAATTACCGGGAATAGGGGCACACGGCGTATTCTCACCACCTTATCGTCCTGTTTTTACGTATGACGAGATTTTAGAGAAAAATCCGAAATTTGCAGCTGTAAATATTGTGTTATATCTAAAGAATGACGAGTGGCACTTTCCGTTAATTCAGAGAACCATCAACGAACACGACAGACATAGCGGACAAATTTCTTTACCTGGCGGAAAACGTGAAGAAATGGATCAGGATTTTGCACAAACTGCCGTGCGCGAGACTTCCGAGGAAATTGGGATTGAAAAACATTATGTAAGAATTATCAGAGAAATGTCTCCGATCTATATCCCGCCAAGCAATTTTTATGTATATCCCTATATCTCGTACACGAAAAAAAATCCGGAATTTATCTTACAGCAAACCGAAGCAGTTGAAGTGATAGAATTTCCTATAACTTCGTTTTTAGAACTTCCCGATCAGCCAGAAATTATGGCATTACCAAGCGCGGGAGGTAAAGAGGTACCGGTTATAAATTTTAACGGATACATCATCTGGGGTGCTACAGCAATGATATTAAGTGAATTCAGCCAGTTGCTGAAAAAAATGTAACTTTGCACAACCGTGTTTAATTGAGAGATGGCGAAGAAAAATATTTTCACCGACGCGTTCGGAACTCCTTATTTTTTAAAAAGGTTTATCATTTTTATTTTAGGTATTGTTTCTTACAGAAGATTCAATGGTTTTAATAAATTGAAGATAACCGGTACAGAATATCTTGTGGATCTTCCGGATTCTAATGTGCTTTTTGTATCAAACCATCAAACTTATTTTGCAGACGTGGCCGCTATGTATCACGCTTTCTGCTCTGTAAACAACGGATATTTAAATACAATAAAAAACCCGATCTATCTATTAAACCCAAAGATCGATTTTTACTATGTAGCAGCCGAAGAAACCATGAATAAAGGTATTCTTCCGAAAATTTTTAAAATTGCAGGGGCTGTTACAGTAAAAAGAACATGGAGGGCTGAAGGCAAAAACGTCAACAGAATAGTAGATATGAGCGAGGTGGATAATATTATGAAAGCCTTAGACAACGGCTGGGTAGCTACTTTCCCTCAAGGTACTACTTCGGCTTTTGCGCAAGGAAGAAGAGGAACGGCAAAACTGGTAAAAAATCAACGTCCTATTGTGATTCCTATTAAAATTAATGGATTTCGAAGAGCGTTTGATAAAAAAGGTCTCCGCGTGAAGGTTACAGGCGTAAAACCTACGATGGAGTTTAAAGCTCCTCTTGAAATTGATTATGATAAAGAGAATGCTCAGGAGATTTTGTATAAAATCATGACGGCTATTGAGCAGACTGAAGATTTCAACTTACTACACAATTATGATGAAGAACTTAAAGCTAAAAAATTAGAACAAAAGAACTCAGATAATTAAAGTTGATTAAAAAATTATGAAAAGAATAATAGGGACCTTATTCGCAATCATAGTATTAGTTTCATGCAACAGCCAAAAAGTTTATTCAGATTTTGATGTAAGCTATTCTAAAAGCGGAGGCTATGCTCCAATTTATGAAAATATGCTCATTAGAGAAAATAAGGCACACTACTCTTTTGAGGGGCAGGGAAAGAAATATAAGCAGGATTTTAAATTATCCAACGAAGATTTAAAAAAACTGGAAAATGTACTTTCTCAAAATAATTTTAGAAGAATACAGGAAGATCACAAAAAGATCTACGACAATGTAACGACTTCTATTAATGTAAAAAAAGGTCCGAACGAAGGCAGCAAAACAGATGCAAGTTCAATAATGCCAAATTATAAAACAAATTGGACGAACATTACCAATGCCTTTCAGGAGATCATTAATAATAACGTAAAAAAACAGTAAATACAAATTGAAAAACCACTTCATTGCTATCGGCGGGAGCGCCATGCATAATCTTGCTATTGCGTTAAAAGACAAAGGATATCAGGTTACAGGCTCAGATGATGCTATTTTTGAACCTTCAAAATCGAGGCTTGAAAAGAAAGGGATTTTACCCGAAGAATTGGGTTGGTTTCCTGAGAAAATTACGTCTGATATTGATGCTGTAATTCTTGGAATGCATGCTCATCAGGACAATCCTGAACTGGCAAGAGCAAAAGAACTGGGTTTAAAAATTTATTCTTATCCTGAATTTTTGTACGAACAGTCTAAAAATAAAACAAGAGTTGTAATTGCCGGATCTCACGGTAAAACCACCATTACTTCGATGATTCTTCATGTGCTGAATTTCCATGAGAAAGATGTAGATTTTATGGTGGGAGCTCAGCTTGAAGGGTTCGACTGCATGGTTAAACTAACTCAAGATAACGATTTTATGGTGTTGGAAGGTGATGAATACCTTTCCTCTCCTATCGATCTTCGTTCAAAATTTTTACTGTATCAGCCAAATATTGCGTTACTAAGCGGAATTGCGTGGGACCACATCAACGTTTTTACAACTTTTGATGATTATATCGAGCAATTCAGAAAATTTGTAGCAAGCATTACTCCCGGTGGAATTTTAGTCTATAACGAAGAAGATGCTGAAGTCGTAAAAGTGGTGGAAGCAGCAGAAAATTATTTCAGAAAAATACCTTATAAAACTCCGGAATACAAAATCACCAACGGTAAAGTTCATTTAAAAACAGAAATGGGAGAAGTTCCGCTATCTGTTTTTGGGGCGCATAATTTACTGAATTTGGAAGGAGCAAGACATATTTGCCATACTTTGGGCATTATGGATGAAGATTTCTATGAAGCAATTATGAGCTTCAAAGGAGCTTCTAAACGTCTGGAAAAAGTAGAAAGAAATGATAAAGGAACGCTCTACAAAGATTTTGCACACGCCCCAAGTAAAGTAAAAGCGGCGGTAAAAGCTTTTAATGAGCAATTTAAAAACGATAAAAAATATGGTTTCCTTGAATTACATACCTATTCCAGCTTGAATCCTGTATTTTTAGAACAATACGATCATGCGATGGATGGTTTGGATGAAGCCATTGTTTTCTATTCTGAAGATGCTTTAAAAATCAAAAGAATGGAGCCTATTTCTCCTGAATTGATTAAGGAAAAATTTAAAAATGAAAATCTAAAAGTCTTCACCAATGCTGAAGAACTTCACGCTTATTGGGATTTGTTGGACAAAACGCAAGGTATTTTTCTGATGATGAGCTCCGGCAACTTTGGCGGATTAGATTTAACAAAATAATTCCTTTTTACATAACACAAAAACTCCTTTCAGATTGAAAGGAGTTTTGCTTTTATATTCATTATTTCTCTTTTGATTTACCATCAGATTCTTTATCATCCGGATTATCTTCCGAATTTTCAGAACTTGTTGAGTTTTCCGCTTCTTCAGCGTGTGTGATGTGCTGGTAAATACTCTCCAATGTCTCCGCCGAGACTTCCTCTTTTACACTTTCGTCGATTAAGTTTTCATTTCTACTTGGGTCCATAACTTTAATTTTTGAGATTCAGTTCTTTAAAGTTAAGATTTATTTTTTAAACGACTTTTAGGCAAAATTCATAAAAAAAGAAGCAATAAATTATCACTTCTTTCGTATAAAATTATCTAATAGATTAGGTTGATGATGCGTAATCTGTTTAATCTGCGAGGAATAAATATTTTAATCAAAATTAAATATCAGCCACAGAATTCAGCATTTTTTCTTCCCAAGAAGGATCTTTAGGATCGAAAAATAATCTTTTACTGGTGTCTAGCGAACGAACAACATTCATTTCATCTTCTGATAATTCAAAATCAAAAACATTGAAATTTTCTTCAATTCTGGAAGGCGTTACAGATTTCGGAATCACACAGAAACCTTCTTGCAAATGCCATCTTAAAATCACCTGAGCTACCGTTTTATTATATTTTGAAGCAATATTTTTCAATTCTGAATTATCTAGCAAACCTGCATTTCCGTTCCCAAGTGGGCTCCAAGGTTGTGTAACAATATTATTTTCTCTATCGTAAACCTGAAGCTCTTTTTGCTGGAAAATAGGATGCAATTCAATTTGATTAATCACAGGAAGAACTGTTGAATTCGCCTTTAATTCCTCCATTTTCTCCACTGTAAAGTTACAAACTCCGATCGCTTTTATTTTTCCTTCCTGATATAATTCTTCCATAGCCTTCCAAGCTCCGTTAAAATCTGAATACGGCCAATGAATAAGATACATATCTAAATAATCAAGCTGTAATCTGTCTAAAGTTCTTTGGAAAGCGGCCTTTGCCTTATCATACGTTGTATCCTGAACCCAAAGTTTTGAAGTCACAAACAAATCTTCTCTGTTTACTCCACTTTTTTTGATGGCATTTCCTACCGCCGTTTCGTTTTGATAAATAGAAGCTGTGTCGATCATTCTGTAACCCGTTTCAATTGCCTTGATAACAGCATTTTCACACTGCTGCAAATCTTCCATCTGCCAAACTCCGAAACCTAAAGCCGGAATATCAACTCCGTTATTTAATGTAATCACAGGTTGCCCCGGATATGTTTTTTGTTGCATAATATTTAGTTTAATTTTATTTGAATATAAACAAATTTGCGATAAAATTTTGAAATTTTCGGTTACCAATTTTACTTGAATTTTAATTTTTGCTGAAAAAAACTATTTTTGTGAAAATTTTAATCCAATGTCACATTCAACAAGGATCGCAACATCCGAAGACTATACAAGAATTATGGAAATCTGGGAATCTGCCGTGAAAGCAACTCACCATTTTCTTGCCGAAGAAGATTTTAATTATTTTAAAGAAGCGATTCCAAGAGATTATTTGCCCAATCTTGAAGTCTATGTAATTATCGAAAATGAAAAACCGCAAGGTTTCGCATCTGTTTCTGAAGGAAATTTAGAAATGCTTTTTATTCATAATGATAAACGTGGAAATGGTTTAGGTAAAGCATTATATCAATTTATGAAAGAAAAAACCGGCTTAATAAAAGTTGATGTGAACGAACAAAACCTACAAGCCATAGGGTTTTATGAAAAACTAGGATTTAAACAAATCGGAAGATCGGAAAAAGATGGTTCGGGTAAAGATTACCCCATTATTCATATGAGTTTGTAAATGAATTTTACCATAATGTTTGCCATTCTGCCGAAGGAAGAATCTCAACATAAATTAGAGATTCTTCAATCTGCTTTGCTTGTTTATAATGACAAATCCTACAAAATTTTAAATAATCAAGTTTTCCTCTTTACTCATCATTTTTCTGAACAAACCTTTAATATGATCGATTTCTTCTGCATAATTCGTTTTTTTTCTGCATCCAAAATATAATGTATTTTCAAGTTTCTTTTCACCTTCCCAAATTAGTTTGACTTCTCCGTTTTCAATCGCATCTTTGCATAAAAAATCAGGAACAACAGCCAATCCCGTGCCTCCTTTCAGACAACGAACAATTGAGTTTAAGTTGGGAACAATATAATTCGGACGAAAATTTGGTTTATGCCCAAAATTCAGGATCCAAAACTGAAAAAGATGCTCCATATCTCCAGTCGTTCCGTACCATTTTTCCTGTTTCAGCCATTCTTCCACGTGTTCTAAACCTTTTGTAGCAACCACTTCATTAAAACTTTCTGTATCAACATTTTTTCCGCCTACTAAAATAATTTGCTCGGAAGAAAATGGTTCATGTAAAATATTAGGCGAAGTTCCTTTTTTCGGTGTAATAATTAAATCTAAAATCCCTTTATCCAGTTGATCCAACATTTCAGGATATTCTCCAAAACTGATAATTAAATTAAAAGGCAAAGTTGAAACATACTGCTCTAAAGTCGTCTGAAAAGTCTCAAAACACATTCCCACACTTATTGTCGGCGTATGTTTTTCGGTAGATTTTTGAAAGTTTTTTTCAACATCTTCCAATTTCGTCAAAGGTTCAGAAATCGCGTTGAACAAGACTTTTCCTCTTTCCGTCGGAATCATTTTTCTTCCCGTTCTGTCGAATAATTTATACCCGACATACGCTTCCAAAGAGCTCAAATGTAAACTCACTCCCGGCTGCGAAATAAACAGAGAATCTGCCGCTCCCGTCAATGTTCCGGTTTTATAAATTGCTTTAAAGGTTCTATACCATTCTAGATTTACCATAATCTTATAAAGTTGTGAATTGTAAAATTGCTCCGCAGTGAATTGTGAAGTTTTAAATAAATTGTCAAACAAAGCGAATTGACTATTCACAATTCCCTATCACTTTTCTGATACAAAATTACAAAATAATCAGATTACTGATAATTTTTCATTTCTCAAAAACGAAGCATAATAATTGGGAATCTCACTTTTCTCGATTTCAAGAGCAACTTCTTCAAGCGGATAATCTAACTGAATGATTTCGGGAGTAATTTTTTCTTCATCTAAAGTCAGGATTACATAAGAAGCCAATCGATTTTCTTCTCTCGAACGCCCGACAGAACCTCCATTTATTGCCCACTTTCCATCAAAATATTTTGTAAAAGACATGTGGGTATGCCCCATCAAAATAGCATCAGACTGAGATTCTTCCAACATATTTAGGAAAACCTCATCGTGTTCATTTTCATACAAATACGTATCATTACTTTCCAGACTGGAATGCACCAACTGAATATTCCAATGTTTTTTACCTACTTTATAATTTAACTTTAAATGAAAAGGTAATTCAGATAAATAGTTTTTATTCTCCTGAGTAATATATTTTTTAGAATGGTCGATTGCTAAAAACCTTGCAGCCGTTTCCTTTTCAGAATGTTTACTTAAAGGAATTACAGGAATGTCAAAAGCTATTCTTTCATCATGATTTCCCATAATACAAGGAATATTTTGGCTCCTTATTTTTTCAATTACTTCATTTCCCCAAGGTGCAAAATCCACAAGATCACCCAAACAGAACTTCTGCTGTATTCCTCTTTCTTCAATATTATTCAACACCACTTCCAATGCAGGAAGATTTCCGTGCACATCGCTAAAAACCGCAATCTGTATCATTTATCCTTCAATTTTAATAACAAATTTAGGAGACAGAAAATTATTCAGTTTAAAATGTAGTATGATTTTTGAACATATAACGGAGATTTAATAATGGCGAAAAGATGGAAGCTCGGAGCTCGGAGTTGGAAGTTATAACAATTAAAATTTCAGCCCAATCAAGCTTCCATCTTCCAGCATCCAACTTCCAAACCAAACAATCTATCATTTTTATAATACTTAAGTATAATTCATATTATTTTTATTATACAATACACCAACCTAACTTTGCATCATAAAATTTAAACAATCATACAACAATGAAAAAAGTATTAATCATCAACGGTGGACAAAATTTCGGACATTCCGGAGGAAAATATAATCAGACAATTGCAGAAAATACATTAGAAGTTTTAAAAAGCTTTGGAAATGTAGAAGTTAAAATCACAAACGTAAGCGAAAACTATGATAAACATGAAGAGGTTCAAAAGTTTGTTTGGGCAGATTATATTATTTATCACACGCCAATTTGGTGGTTTCAGTTACCGAATGGTTTGAAAAAATATATCGATGAAGTTTTCACAGCAGGTCATGCAAAAGGAATTTATATGAGTGACGGTAGAAAAGCAGATAATCCTACCATTAATTACGGAACCGGAGGAATGCTTGGTGGAAGAAAATATATGGTAACCACAAGCTGGAACGCTCCTGAAACTGCTTTCACGCTTCCCGGAGAATTTTTTAATGAAACAAGTGTAGATAACGGACCGTTATTTGGTTTCCACAGAATGAATGCCTTTGTTTCTTTAGAAAAAATGGAAAGTTTTCACTTTCATGATGTAGAGAAAAATGCGAATATTGCACGTGATATGAAGCTTTACAGAGAACATCTTACTACCGTTTTTGAAAAAGAATTAAAACCACAATTAGCCTAATGAAAATTTATTTAACAGCTATAATTAAGGCAAAAGAAGAGCACAGAAACGAAGTTTTAGAGGTTCTTCAAAACATGGTAAAAGAAACCGTAAAAGAAGAAGCTAACGAATTGTACACGCTTCACCAAGGAATTGAAGACAAAAACCAATTTATTTTTTATGAAATCTGGAAAAATAAAGAAGGCTTGGAGCAACACAATCAACAACCTTATATCCAAGCTTTTGGAGCTTTGGTTGATGAAAAGTTACAGGAAAAACCTCAGATTTATTTAACAGAAATTATTTAATTTTTACCGCAAAAGGCATAAAAGAACTGATTGAAAACAAAATTGCAAAAGTTTGCAAAACTTAAGTTTCAAGCTTTATTTGCTTTTGAAATTCTTAAACCAAATTAAAATCTTTTGATTCTTTTGCGGTAAAATATAAACATTCAAAATCATGAAAAAATTAGCATTTCTATTATTAGCCATCTTCACCATTGGATTTGTTCATGCACAAACCAAAAAATCTAAAAATATTAAAAAGAAAATCTTATTCGTTGTGACAAGTCATGACAAGAAAGGTGATACAGGCGAAGAAACCGGATATTATCTTGGCGAGGTTTCGCACCCGTGGGAAGTTCTTCACAAAGCAGGTTACGAAATCGATTTTGTAAGTCCGAAAGGAGGAACTCCTCCAGTTGACGGATTCGATTTGAAAGATCCTGTCAATAAAGAATTCTGGGAAAATAAAGAATACAAAAACAAAATCGATCATTCTTTGAAACCTTCGGAAGTTAATCCCAACAACTATTCTACCATATTTTATGCAGGAGGTCACGGTGCGATGTGGGATTTTGCAGACAACACAGAATTGTCGGCGATTGCTTCAAAAATTTACGAAAACGGAGGAATTGTAGCCGGAGTTTGTCACGGTCCCGCCGGTTTAGTGAATATCAAATTGAACAACGGTAAGTATCTCGTTGATGGTAAAAAAATCAACGCGTTTACCAATGAAGAAGAATCGGAAGTGAAACTAACGCACGTTGTCCTTTTCCTTTTGGAAGATAAATTGAAGGAAAGAGGAGCAAAATTTGAAAAATCAGGGCTTTGGCAGAATCATGTAGTGAGTGATCAAAGAGTGATTATGGGACAAAATCCTCAGTCTGCAAAAAGTGTTGGGGAAGCTATTTTAAAAGAATTAAATAAATAGAATCAAAATTTTTAACCGAATAAAATACAATGTCTTGTCTTTCTGAATGGAACAAAATGGAATGAAGAATCTTTAATAAAACAGCATAGATTCTTCCTTCGTTAGAATGACAAATACACTGCATATTACACAAATATTGAGAATATTTTTCAACAATTCTAAAATTAAAAATTTCAATTAAAAAAAATAAGACAAAAATAAAATGGAATATAGAAAATTAGGAAACACTGATCTTGAACTTTCAGTGATTACACACGGAGCGTTTGCCATCGGTGGAAATATGTGGGGAGGAAATGAAAAGCAAGATTCCATCAACTCAATCCATGCTTCTTTGGATAATGGCGTAACTTCAATTGATACTGCACCTTTTTATGGTTTCGGATTAAGTGAAGAGATGATCGGGGAAGCCATTAAAGGAAAAGATCGTTCAAAAATACAGTTGCTTACTAAATTCGGATTGGTTTGGGACGGAAGCAATAACGGAAAAGGAGAATTTTTCTTCGATGCAGAGGAAAATGGTAAAAAAATTCCTGTTTATAAATTTGCTTCAAAAGAGAATATCATCAAGGAAGTTGAGGAAAGTTTAAAAAGATTGGGAACAGATTATATCGATCTTTTACAATTGCACTGGCCGGATGCAACAACTCCAATCAGTGAAACGATGGAAGCTTTGGAATTGCTGATTCAACAAGGAAAAATCAGAACCGCAGGTGTGAGCAATTATTCTGTTGAACAAATGGAAGAAGCGAATAAAACATTGAAATTGGCGAGTAATCAAGTTTCATACAGTATGCTGAACCGTGTAATTGAAAATGATTTGGTTCCTTATTCTTTGGAAAACAATTCCGGAATTATTGTATATAGCCCGATGGAAAGAGGATTGTTGACCGGAAAATATTTTAAAGACAATAAACTAAAAGAAGACGATCACAGAAACGGATATTTTTCGCAGTTTGATTTGAATAAAGTAAAAAATTTCTTAGACAAAATAGAACCGATTGCTCAGGAAAAAGGAGCTACTCTGTCTCAGTTAGTTTTACGCTGGACAACTCTACAACCAGCCATCACAGTGGTTTTAGCAGGAGCAAGAAACGCTCAACAGGCCATTGAAAATGCCAAAGCAATATATTTCGACTTATCTCAGGAAGAGCTGAATTTTATTACGACAGAGTTAGCACAACTTTAATATTTTTAAAATTTGTCATCATCATGACATTATAATAAGGTAAAACGCTTCTCAATATTGAGAAGCGTTTTCGTTAATAACTTTAAAATAAATAGAAGGATTATTTTGCAATCGGCATATGAGTGCTTATTGCAATTCTGTTCCATGAATTAATCGTGATAATAGCCATGATGATTTGGGCAATTTGGCTTTCATCAAACAATTGTTTTGCTTTTTGAAAAGTTTCTTCTGTTAATCCTTTTTGGCTGATCAACGTAATTTCTTCTGTCATCGCCAATAAAACCTGTTCTTCTTCAGTATACAGCTCCGAAGCCTCTCTCCACGCGTTCAAAAGGTAAATTCTCTGTGGCGTTTCACCATATTTTACCGCATCTTTCGTGTGCATATCCAGACAGAAAGCACATCCGTTGATCTGTGACGCTCTGATCTTAATTAATTCTTTCTGAGTATGGTTTAATGAAGTCGTTTGGAGGTAACCTTCCAATCCAAACATAGCTTTATATGCAGCTTTATCAATAGCCGCCATATCAAATCTTGCGCTCATAATATTTTATATTTTTAGTTAATTTGTTACGATCTATTATCTATCAGTCTATGATCTATCATCTAAAGAAAAAGAATATTTTTCCTGACTCGCCAATAAAAATGCTCCTGCACTTCCCACCCAAACCGAATAATCCAAAGGCGCTTTCACTCCTAATGCCATCGTCATCGATAAAGCGAAAATGAGTAATAAAAATCCGGCGCCGTAGGCAGCAATTTTAGTTTTAAAACCTAAAATCAACATCAACGGAATAAGAATTTCCAGGAAAGTTGCGACATACGCTGAAACAGTTCCTAAATTTTCAGGAAGAAAAAAAGTTAATTGTTTTGTATATTTTTCAAAATTCTCCCAGTTTCCCCAGGCAGAATTTTTGCCCCAAAATCCGAATCGGTCAGCAACTGCAGAAAGCATCGTTACAGAGATGGCAAGTCTTAAAAATAATTGCGGGAATAGAACCTTTTTGTCTGTCATGATACTGGCTTTTAATTACATGACAAAGTTCTGAATTATAAATCGTAAAAATCTTAAACTGGTTTAAGAACGTAATTTTGCTCTGATTTCACTTAAATATTCTGGAGTAAAACCTAAAAAAGAAGCAATTAAATATTGAGGAATGCGTTGAATAAACCACGGATACAGTGTACTGAAATGTACGTACAACTCTTCTCTCGTCATTTCATACAAATAACGGATTCGTCTTTCTGAAGCTGCATAAGCCCTTTGGTAAATCATTCTGAAATATCGTTCCATCACAGGATGTTTTCGCAACAATTCTTCCTGAGTTGACAAATCAATCTCCAAAACAATAGATTTTTCAACTGCCTGAATGCAAAAATCAGATTTAAATTGCCTTTCATAAGCAAAAGTATCGGTGATCCACCAATTTTCGATGGCAAATTCCGTAGTTTGCTCAGTTCCTTTTTCATTGACAAAAAACTTTCTCAGGCACCCCTTCACAACAAAATACATAGATTTACAAATTTCACCATCTATCATAAAATTATGTTTCTTTTTAACTTCTACCACTCGGAAAAAAGTTAGAATTGAAGCAAACTCTTCGTCATTAATGCTAATAAACTTGTCCAGATGCGCTTTGAAAGATTCCATTATTTTTGAAAATTGTGTAACCAAACTTAACTTTATTTTTTTAGTTTTACAATGACAAAACAGTACATCATGGAAATTGTAGCCAAAATTCTTATCGCCGTTGTAGCCATCGAACATCTTTATATTCTCTGGATGGAAATGTTTGCGTGGGAAACCAAAGGGAAAGAAGTTTTCAAAGCAGCTTTACCTGCGGAAATGTTCAAACCGACTAAAGGTTTGGCTGCTAATCAGGGGCTTTATAATGGCTTTTTGTCCGCCGGATTAATCTGGTCTTTCTTCATTGAAGACCCGAAATGGCAAACCAATATTGCCCTATTCTTCTTAAGTTGCGTTGCCATTGCCGGAATTTATGGTGCTGTTTCTGCCACTAAAAAGATATTTTTTGTTCAGGCACTTCCTGCTATTTTAGCAATTATTGCCGTTTTGCTGAAATAATTTAGATTTCATTTTACTCAATATAGAAGCTACTTACACTTTTATTTAAAGCTAATTTCAAGTTCTTCGCTTTGATGATCTATTTAAGCATTGTTAAAATTTCACAACGTTTGTCATCCTGTAAGGATCTCAACGTGAATCTTTTTATTGTAATTTCTAATACTATGCTTAGATCCCTACGGGATGACAAAATTACGGGAAATAAACAGTAGTTTTCATAGCTTTCAAATCAAATTCAAACATAATATATATTTTTATTTACAAATTTTCTTGATTTTTGATTAAAATTAACATCAAAATCCAACTTACTATTTACCATTGATATTCAGTATTTTACAGCCTTAAAAATTCATTTAATATTAAATTCGTAAATTTGCATCGCTAATAAAAAATGAGAGCATTGCTTTTTACTATTGGCCTGCATTTTGATAAAATGTAGAAATTCAAGTTGTTCAGTACAAATACCTGTTTAATTATCTTTATTGATAATTTATTTTTGAAAATCTATTTAAAAGACTTTCTTTTTTCATGATATGCTCTTCTTCAAGAGTAAAATCTGTATGAAATATAAATGTCGCATCAGACTTCTGGTCTTTTGCCGATTTTTATTTTTCATATATCATTTTTAATTAAAACTCAATACAGGACGGTACTTTTCGACATTGTATAAGAATATAGATTATACGTTTAATCTGTATTTTAAATTATTTGTAAATTGAAGTCAATCACATGCAAAAAAACTCTGATATGGATAAAATTGAAAATAACAGAAAAGTAAAACTGAAAGTCGAAGATCTCACGATTATTTTCGGTAAACAAAAAGAGAAAGCAATGGAACTTCTCGATAAAGGCTTTTCTAAAAAAGAAATCCTTGAAAAAACAGGTTGTACCGTCGGAATCAACAAAGCCAATTTTGAAATCTATGAAGGCGAATTCTTCGTCATCATGGGACTTTCCGGAAGTGGAAAATCTACGTTGTTACGTTGCCTAAACAGATTAAACGAACCTACTTCGGGAAAAGTTTACATTAACGACGATAATATTACCGATAAAAATAACAAAGACCTGCTGGAAGTAAGAAGAACGGAAATGAGCATGGTTTTCCAGAAATTCGGACTCCTTCCCCATCACACTGTTTTAAGCAATGCTGCTTTCGGACTGGAAATCCGTGGTGAAGATAAAGCTTCGCGTGAAGAAAAAGCACAGAAAGCATTAGATATTGTCGGATTAAATGGTTTTGAAAATCAGTATCCTTCTCAATTGTCCGGTGGGATGCAGCAGAGAGTTGGTTTGGCAAGAGCTTTGGCCAATGATCCTGAAGTTCTGCTGATGGATGAAGCTTTTTCAGCACTCGACCCACTGATAAAATCTGAAATGCAGGATCAAATGCTTGAGCTTCAAGATACGCTGCAAAAAACTATTGTTTTTATCACCCATGATTTGGATGAAGCCATCAAAATCGGCGATCGAATCGTTATTATGAAAGATGGAGTCATTGAGCAAATTGGTACTGCGGAAGATATTTTAACCAATCCGGCAAGTGATTATGTGAAAGCTTTCGTGGAAAAAGTAGATCGTAAAACGATTATCACCGCCAAATCTTTAATGTTTGATAAACCAACGGTTGTACGTTTCAGAAAAGACGGTCCCGAAGGTGCTTTGAGAAAAATGAGAGCAACAGGTCTGGAAACTTTACCCGTTGTTGATTTTCAGAATAAATTTCTCGGCTTTGTAACCCTCGGCGATATTATGATGATTGCCCGAAGGAAAGAACCTACTGTGGAATCTGTGATTAACAGTAACGTTCCTTCTGTACTTAAAGATGCCACCGTTGAAGAAATGCTGCCATTGATTTCAGGAAGTAAATCTGCGATTGCCGTTGTAGACGAAAACAATAAATTCCTGGGCTTGGTAACGCAATTATCTTTGGTGATAGAAGCCACAAAGTTTAACGAAGAAGAAATTATTGAATTAAAAGAAATCGCAAACAACCAATAAGATGAATAAAATTATAGATATAGGCCAATATGTAGAAACTGGTATAAATTGGCTCACAAAACACGGAAAACCTGTATTTGATGTTATAAAAAACGTAGGGAACTCTTCTATTTTAGGAATAGAATGGGTTTTGGTAAACACTCCTTTTTATGTTATAATTCTACTTTTTACCTTACTAGCCTTATGGAAAGCCGGAAAAGGAACCGCTATAATGACGGCCGCCGGACTTACCCTGATCTTTTTAATGGGATTTTGGAAAGAAACCATGGAAACCCTGGCGCTTATTTTTGTATCAACACTTACCGCACTGATATTGTCCGTTCCGTTGGGAATCTGGGCCGCAAAAAATAAATTTGCCGCGAAAATTATTCGTCCGATGTTGGATTTAATGCAAACCATGCCTGCATTCGTTTATCTGATTCCTGCCGTATTATTTTTCAGTATCGGTAAAGTTCCGGGAGCATTTGCCACAATTATTTTTGCAATGCCGCCCGCAGTTCGTTTAACGACATTAGGAATTGATGCCGTTCCGAAAGATATTGTAGAAGCCGCAAGAGCATTTGGAGCTACCAACCGACAAATTTTGTTTAAAGTTGAACTTCCTTTAGCCACAAAAACCATTTTGGCAGGAGTCAATCAAACCATATTATTATCATTGTCCATGGTGGTAATCGCCGGAATGATCGCCGCAGGAGGGTTGGGTGAAAAAGTATTGGAAGGAATTAATAATCTGGATATCGGATTAGGGTTTGAAAGTGGTTTATCTGTCGTGATTTTAGCCATTATTCTCGACCGTATTACCCAAGGATTTGTAAAGAAAAAACAATAATATGAAAAAAATAAAATACCTGATATTGGCTTTATTGATCGCTGTTTTAGGATTATTTAATTCATGTGAAAAATTAAAAAATTCTAAATACATCACCATCGGAATGGTAGATGGCTGGGCAGAAGATGTAGCCATGACGCACGTTGCCAAAGCTATTTTGGATGAACAAGGTTATCACGTGATCATTCAGAAAGCATCAACAGATATGATCTTAGCTTCGATGAATAATGAAGACACCGATCTTTTCATGGGTGTATGGCTTCCGTTTACGCACGCCGCAAAAGTGGCGAAGTTTCCTGAATTAAAACCTTTGGGAACCAATTATAACGGCGGAAAAATAGGTTTGGTGGTTCCTGATTATGTTCCGATACACTCTATTGAAGAACTGAAGGCGCATAAAGATCAATTCAGACACCGAATTATAGGAATTGAAAAAGGAGCAGGAATGACATCGGCAACCGATAAAGTTATTATCGATTATAAACTGGATTATCAACAGATCAACTCTTCTACGATTGCTATGATCACCGAGCTTCAGAATGCCATTAAACGTAAAGAATGGATTGTAGTCGCTGGATGGCAGCCGCATTGGATGTTTGGAAAGATGAAACTTAAATTTCTGGAAGACCCGAAAAAAACATACGGTGAAGCTGAACAAATTAAAACCTACAGTCGAAAAAGCTTTGGTAAAGATCATCCTGAATTAGCAGCTTTCTTTTCTAAAGTGCATTTTGATGATGCCAATATGACTGATCTTTTAACCAAAATGGAAGACAGTAAAGATAAAGAAGCCACTGCAAAAAAATGGGTGGAAGATCATCCTCAACTTATAAAAAGTTGGTTAGATAAAAATTAATTTTAAAATTTCTCTCGCAGATTTTGCGGATAACGCAGATTTTTGAAAAACCATCTGTTACATTAGCTTAATCTGCGAGAGATTTTATTTTTAAATCAAAAAACTAATCATCAGGAACCCATCGAATCTTTAATTTTTTCTCTGTGAATCAAGCCCCAATTCACCAAAGTTTCGGTGACAGGAAAAACAGATTTTCCATATTCCGTCACGGCATACGTAACTGTAATTGGTTTTGTATCCTGAATCGTTCTTGTAATTAAAAGATTCATTTCTAATTCTTTCAGCTCTTTACTTAACATTTTTGCGGAAATCCCCTCAATGCCACGCTGCAATTTTTTAAAATGAATTTGCTGATCGGTTCTGTTGGTTAAATATCTTAAGATCATCAGTTTCCACTTTCCGCCTAAAACATCCAGACTGTCGCGCATCGCAAACAATTCTTCGGTACAGGTAGCCGGTCTTTCCACGCCATTTTCAATAATATTTGCCATGATAGTTACTTTAAAGTTACTAGTTACCAATAGTTAACTAGTAGCAAATATAAACTATTCACAGATTATTTTTGTTTCCTAAATTTTAATACATGAATACAATCCCCAGAAGAATTATCACCGGAATAAAAGACGGAAAATCGGTTATCGTTGAAGATGAAATCGTAAAAAATGCGGTAGAACATTTCCCGAATCTTATCATTTCTGATGTCTGGAACACCCAGCAAATGCCTGCAAGTTTAGATCTTGAAAGCCAGATTCCTAATACAGGATTTCCACAAACTCCGAAAAACGGAACGTATTTCAGACATGTTTCTATTCCGCCTGATAAAGATTTAGGAGTAGAAGTGAAAACCGGAGAACCTCATCCGATGATGCACAAAACGCAGACATTAGATTATATCATTATCCTTTCCGGAGAATTATATCTGATCATGGAAGAAGGCGAAACGCTGTTGAAACCAGGAGATATTGTCATTCAAAGAGGAACTAATCATGCATGGAGCAACCGTGCAGATGAACCTTGCATTCAATTAGCTGTTTTAATTGATGCTGAAAAATAATATTCTCGCAGATTCGGCCGATTGTGAAGATGATCCTTCCTAAAAATCTGCGTGATCTGCAAAATCTGCGAGCACTAAAGATTTAAAATATCACTCAGCTTTTGCTTCAGATCTTTTGCTTTAAGCTGTCCTTCATGATAATCAATCAGGTTTTGATTTTTATCTAAAATAATCCACAACGGATAAACAGGCTGATTTTTATTTTTTGATAAAGCCAAAGCCAATTCGTGAATTCCGGAATTTCCGTTTGAAAGATAATTGAATTCTTTTCCCTGAAAATAGATTTTATCTTTTGTTTTTTCAGCTTCAAAATTGATAAAGTCAAAATTTTCATTGATGAGTTTAACCAAATCTTTATCCTTATTTAATTGGAAAAACTCAATCTTACAAATCGAACACCAGCTTGTATATAAATGAATAATGATCGGTTTAGGATTTTCTTTTTGCTGAATCTCCAAATCCGAAAAAGTGCCTGTTTTTATCTGTGAAAGACAAAAACATGGCACTAACATTAAAAATAAAAATATTGTTACAATTTTCATTTTGTATCATTTTTTCTACCACAAAAGATTTTCGAAACCTTTTTTCTAATCATTTCTTTTTCTATCTTTTACTTTAAATTATTATTTCAAAGTATATCTAAATCCCATAAATCCTCGGATTTTCTGCATCGGAGCATACCCGTAAGCCGTATCAAAAGTATAGTGATTCGGATTATTGATGGGATCATCAACATGTTTATCAAACGGATCAAACGGTCGCATTAGCGGATCTTTCGGGGTAAAATTGAACAGGTTTTTAATTCCGCAGTACACTTCAAATCCTGATTTGAAACTCTTTGAAACCTGAATATTGGCCAAAGTATAAAAAGGTGAATATTCCGGTCGGAAATCATTCTCTAAAACTGGCAAACGCATCGGTCCGTAAAATTGTCCTGTAAAATCTATCGTTAAATTATTCCTGAATTTGTATGTCAGATTGTATGTTCCACTCCATTTCGGCGCGTGAAGTTGTTGAACTTTACCTTCTTCCCCATCAAATTTCTGATAAACATCCAGATAAGTAACGCCTAAATTGATATTTAACGGAAAACTGAAACTGTAATCAAGATTCAGAGAAGCACCTCTTGAAATCCCGTAGCCATGAAGATTATCGTAAATAATTTTTTGAGGATCTGTATCAAAATCACCGACAATCTTATTACTGAAATAAGTATAAAAAGCAGAAGCATCCAAATTAATCAATCGGTCTCCTGCAGGGATTTTCCAGACATAATTCAAGTTTCCGTTAATCGATCTTTCAGGTTTTAAATTATCTTTAATCACCACATCACGCGAACCTGTCAACGCCGCATGATCTTCAGTAAATAAATTCACCACACGAAAACCTGTTCCGAAATTAAACCTCAGCGTATGATAAGGATTCGGGGAAAATTTCCATGCAAAACGAGGTGAATGAACAGCATGATGAATTCTGTCATAATCAAATCTGTAACCGAGCAATAACGTATTTTTCTCGTTAATTTCCCATTGATCCTGAACAAAAGCACCCCAAATCGGAGATTTCATAGGCTCATTGGTCAATCCGTCAGACGATAAAGTTCCCGGTGTGTTGTCATCATAAAAAGTTCTTTTAAGAGTTAAACCTACGATCAAATCATGATTTCCTAATTTTTTATCCCAATAAGTCTGTGCAAAACCTACTTTTTGAGTCGCGGTAAAAGGATTGGTTCCATAAAACGAATTCTGATCATGGAAATTATATGAAAACTGGGTCACAATATTCTCTTTCATCGGCCATTGATAGACCCCGAAAGCCTCTACCCTATTCGTATAAATACTTTCGCCATATACTTCATCGCTTCCTCGATAGGATTTATTCCATTGCATTTCACCTCCGAAACGGTCCTCATACAGATACCTCAAAGCAAAACTTGCCTGTCGGTTTTCCTTTCGTTTAAAATTCCATTTATTAAAAACTGAGATCCTGTTTTGCAAAGTGGCATCGGTAAAATTATCTTTATTTTCATCAAATCTCTTTTCAAAACTAAAGTAATTTAAACTCAATAAAGATGCTACATTTTTGCCTAAATTAAATTTCGTGGAAAGATCAATATTATTTTCGCTCCAGGTACTTGTCATCACATCAACGCTTAATTTGGGAGCCGTCAAGGCATTTTTAGTGATGATATTAATGACTCCGCCCATCGCTTCGGAGCCATAAATTGAAGAAGCCGGACCTTTTACCACTTCAATTCTATCAACCAAACTGTTCGGAATTCCACTTAAGCCGTAGACTGTAGAAAGTGAACTTACAATAGGCATTCCATCAATTAAAATCATCGTGTAAGGTCCTTCCAGTCCGTTGATGTGAATATCTCCTGTATTACAAACCGAACAATTCAGCTGAGGTTTCACTCCATTCACCATCGAAATCGCTTCAAAAATACTCGGAGTCGGATTTTTCTGAAAGAATTTCTGGCTGTAAATCTCCACAGCCACAGGACTTTTCGACTTGCTTACAGGTTTTATCGTTCCTGTGATTACCACATCATCAATCAATTTGGTTTTGACTTCCTTCTTGTTTACAGTTTTTACCGAATCCTGTTTTATGGATTGATTTAAACTTAAACTATACGTTTCCTGAGAAAAACAGTAAGTGGATAAAAAGACAACAGAAAATAATATTCGCTTCATGAAATTAAAATTGTTAGACAAAACTAACAATTATTTTTAGAACGACAAAACTCAATGAAAAAATGTTTTTTATTTGAATTCATCAAAAAATATTAAATTTGAGAGTCAACATATAAAAGTAAAATGAGATATCATCAGTCGGGAAATATCCCACCAAAAAGACATACGATTTTCAAATCTCCTGAAGACAAATTTTACTATGAACAACTTTTCGGAACTGAAGGTTTTCATGGGATTTCTTCTTTATTATATCACATTCACCGTCCGACACAGATAAAATCTATTGGCGAACCAAAGGATGTGACCCCGAAAATCGTTGTTGAAAAGAATGTAACGCCTAGAATGTTTAAGGGAATGAATGTAACTCCCGAGGACGATTTTATGGATAGCCGAAAGTTTTTGATGGTAAATAACGACCTGAAAATGGGATTGTCGAAGCCAAGAAAATCGATGGATTATTTCTACAAAAATGCTGAATGTGACGAACTTTTATACGCGCACAGCGGAAGCGGAATTCTAAAAACTTTTGTGGGGAATTTAGAATTTTCGGTTGGTGATTATTTAATTATTCCGAGAGGAACGATCTATCAGGTGGAATTACGTTCTGATGATACTGTTTTCTTCGTGGTAGAAAGCCATTCGCCAATTTACACACCGAAAAGATACAGAAACGAATTCGGACAGTTATTAGAACATTCACCTTTCTGCGAAAGAGATATCATTGCCCCTACTTTTGTGGAGCCAAAAGATGAAAAAGGCGAATTTTTAATTAAAGTAAAAAAAGAAAACCAGATCACAGATTTCATTTATGCAACGCATCCATTCGATGTTGTAGGCTGGGACGGTTACTTTTATCCTTATAAATTCAATATCAAAAACTTTGAACCGATCACAGGAAGAATTCACCAACCGCCACCGGTTCATCAAACTTTTGAGGCACATAATTTTGTGGTTTGTTCGTTCTGTGCAAGAATGTACGATTATCATCCACAAGCCATTCCGGCACCTTACAATCATTCAAATATTGATTCTGATGAAGTTTTATTCTACACAGAAGGTGATTTTATGAGCCGTAACCACATTGATTTAATGGATTTTACCCTTCACCCTGGAGGAATCGTTCACGGACCGCATCCAGGAGCAATGGAAAGAAGTATCGGTAAAAAATTCACTGAAGAATATGCCGTGATGGTTGATCCTTTCCGCCCATTGAAATTAACGGAAGAAGCTTTGAAAGTAGAAGATCCTTCGTATAAAACTTCTTGGTTGGAAGAATAGAAATATCAGTTTAATCAACAACGAAAATTTATCATTAAAAATAATAGAAAAGATGCTTTAAATGCTTTATTTAGAGCATCTTTTTCCGTATTTTTGTAACATACGGTTAACATTTAATCATCATTATTTAAATGAAAAAAATATGTAGTTAATGATGGTTAAAATTAAATCAAAATTACATGTTAGAAAGAATCAGATTAGAAAGTCTCCGCCAGAAAGTTACGACTGTGGAAGACGCTGTTAAGATTATTAAAGACGGTATGACAGTTGGCTCCAGCGGATTTACAAAGGCGGGCGACAGCAAGGCAATTTTACCCGCACTGGCAGAAAGAGGTAAAACCGAAGATATCAAGATTACGTTGATGACAGGTGCTTCTCTTGGGCACGGAACCGATGGAAAGTTAGCAGAAGCCAATGTTTTAAAAAAGAGAATGCCTTTTCAGGTAGATCCTATTTTAAGAAACAAGATCAACAATGGTGAAATCCTTTTCATCGATCAGCATTTGAGCGAAAGTGCAGAGCTTCTTCACACCAAAAACCTACAAAGCATAGATGTTGCCGTGATTGAAGCGGCTTATATCGAAAGAGACGGAAGTATTGTTCCGACAACTTCGGTAGGAAATTCGGTGACTTTTGCAGCGATGGCTAAAAAAGTGATTATCGAGATCAATACGGAAGTTCCTGAGGAAGTTTATGGTATTCACGATATTTATCAGGCAGAAGATTATCCTTTCAGAAATGTGATCCCGATTGTGGCTCCGTGGAACAAAATCGGAAGAAAAAGTATACCTGTAGATCCTAATAAGATTGAAGCTATTGTTTTCACCAACCGTAAAGACAGTCCTGCCGATATTGCAGAACCGGATCAAAAAACAACTGCCATTGCCAAACATCTTCTTGCCTTCTTTGAAAATGAAGTGCAGTTAGGTCGTCTTACCGACAGACTTCTTCCGCTTCAAGCAGGTATCGGAAAAGTAGCCAATGCTGTTCTTACTGGCTTTAAAGACAGTAATTTCTATGATTTAACGATGTTTTCAGAAGTGCTTCAGGACAGCACATTTGATTTAATTGATTCTGGAAAATTGAGCTTTGCCTCGGCATCATCCATCACCGTTTCTCAGGAATGCTATGAAAGAGTTTTAGGAAATCTTTCAAAATATAAAGAAAAGTTTGTTTTAAGGCCTCAAAATATTTCCAATACTCCGGGATTGATCAGAAGATTGGGAGTCATTGCCATCAATACGGCGATAGAATTTGATATTTATGGAAACGTAAATTCAACCCACATCGGAGGAACAAAAATCATGAACGGAATCGGAGGTTCGGGAGATTTTGCGAGAAATGCTTACCTAAGTATTTTTGTGACTCAGGCAGCTTCGAAAGGAAATAATATTTCTCACGTTCTTCCAATGGTTTCCCACACCGATCATACGGAACATGATGTTGATATTTTGGTAACCGATGTTGGTTTAGCCGATTTGAGAGGTTTAGCACCAAGAGAAAGAGCTCAGAAGATCATTGATAATTGCGTTCATCCAGAATACCGAGAAGAATTGCAATCGTATTTCGACAGAGCTTGTGAAAGAGGCGGTCATACGCCACATTTGCTGGAAGAATCTTTCAGCTGGCATTTAAGATTTTCAGAAACCGGCAGCATGAAAAAACAGGTCGCTTCTGAAGTTTTATAATTAAAAATCAATTGTACGTTGACGATATAAAAGGACTGAGTGTAATGCACTTGGTCCTTTCTCATAATTAAACTGAGAAATTAAAACCTTCGAAAAAGAACTTAAGAACTCATAAGTATTGCGCATCCTGATGACAGAGAAATGTCGGAAAAAGCAGCTTACGAAAGATTTAAAAATTAATTTTTGATCTTTCCGTTTGTGATTTAACGGTATCAGAATTTAGAATTTTGGCAGTATTTTTGATCTATTGCTTCATAAACACAGAAATTGAAGACGATATACAATTCGATAAGAGATGAAGTTATACAACATTCTAAAGTAAAAAATTCGGTTTTGGGAAGAGTAACAGAATGGAAAAGAAGCCATTATATTATTCTTTCAGAGATTATTAAGGATGAATTATCTAAAGCTGACGAGCTGAAGGGAGGAAAAAAATTTGAGATTGGAAGTACTATTTCTCACGTTACTTTACAACGATTTTTCGAGAACGATTATCAGGATAAAACCCACAACGATTTACGATTTTTAAAAACCTTAGATAAAATCTGTATTTTTTTAGGCTATAAAGACCTAAACTCTTACATACAATTTGTAAAAGAGAAAAAATTATTTAACGAGCAGGAAAATGATCAAAAATTTTATCAGATGGTTTACGATTATTGTGCTACCGTGTTTGAGTTTTATAAAGAATTTCCGAATCATAAAACTGGGATTTTTAAGAATTTAGTTTTTGATGAATCTCCATTTTTAGAGAGAGTTTCACAATTTAGTAAAGAGCTTTGTGAAAGAGATTTTCATTTGGTGACGAAAAATAACCGCTCTAATTATGAAGTTTTTGATCTTCATTTGGTAACCGATGAGCCGGATAAAAAAATCATAGAATCACAGGAATTCTGGAATTTATTGTTCAAAGTAGGTGAAAGTGACGAGGAACATTTTGTGAATCAATTAAACACTCAGATTTATTTCATCCGAAAAATAAATGGTGAATGGAAAATTTGGGACAATTACAACCCGGATGCGGGAAGATTAAATAAGAAATAAACCCAATATACAAAAGAAAGCCGCGGAAATTCTGCGGCTTTCTGGTTTCGAAATATTTTTTTTCTTGCGTTTTTAGTATTACAAAAGTATACATCTTAAGCATTCTACCATAAACTTAAGAATACTTAAATGAACTTTTCTTACTGCTTACTATTTAGCTTTACTAACGATTGTTTGTTTATATTTTTCGTATTTGCCGGAAATTTGTAATTTGCATCCTAGAATAAAAGTAAAAATAGAAAATATGTCAACACTTACATTTGCCGAAAAAATTGCTCAAGCAGAGAATTTTTTACCGATCAACGGTACAGATTATATTGAGTTTTATGTAGGAAATGCAAAACAGGCTGCTCATTATTACAAAACCGCTTTTGGTTTCCAATCTGTAGCTTATGCAGGGCCTGAAACGGGCGTTAGAGATCGTGCTTCTTATGTTCTTCAACAGGGAAAAATAAGATTGATCCTTACGACTGGTCTTAAATCTGATTCACCTATCAGCGAGCATGTAAAAAAACATGGTGATGGAGTGAAAATTTTGGCACTTTGGGTAGACGATGCGTATGCGGCTTTCGAAGAAACTACTAAAAGAGGCGGAAAACCTTATTTAGAGCCTGTAACACTTACTGATGAGCATGGTGAAGTAAAAATGTCTGGTATTTATACATACGGAGAAACCGTTCACATGTTTATCGAAAGAAAAAATTATAACGGTGCTTTCATGCCTGGTTATGAAAAATGGGAAAGCG
Source organism: Chryseobacterium sp. GM_Chr_2 (assembly GCF_026540445.1). Lineage (NCBI taxonomy): Bacteria > Pseudomonadati > Bacteroidota > Flavobacteriia > Flavobacteriales > Weeksellaceae > Chryseobacterium > Chryseobacterium sp. GM_Chr_2. The sequence goes on along the minus strand of NZ_JALNUD010000007.1, from coordinate 76,711 downwards.
ATTACAAGCCTGAAGAAGCTGGTTTATTGTATGTTGACCACTGTGTAGGAAATGTAGACTGGGACAGAATGATCCCAACTGTTGAGTGGTACGAAAAAGTAATGGGATTTGTAAACATCCTATCTTTTGACGACAAACAGATCAACACAGAATATTCTGCTTTGATGTCTAAAGTAATGTCAAACGGAAACGGATATGCAAAATTCCCTATCAACGAGCCTGCAGAAGGTAAAAAGAAATCTCAGGTAGAAGAATATCTTGATTTCTACGAAGGCGAAGGTGTACAGCACATCGCAGTTGCTACAAAAGATATTATCCACACCGTAACTGAATTGAAAAAACGTGGTGTAGAATTCCTATCTGCTCCGCCGGAAGCTTATTATGACATGGTTCCTGAAAGAGTGGGCCATATTGACGAAGATCTTAAGAAACTTCAGGATTTAGGTATACTTATTGATCATGATGAGGAAGGATATTTGTTACAAATCTTTACAAAACCTGTAGAAGACCGCCCTACTCTATTCTTCGAAATCATTGAAAGACATGGAGCTCAGAGTTTTGGGGCAGGTAATTTCAAAGCATTGTTCGAAGCATTAGAAAGAGAGCAAGAGAGAAGAGGAAATCTTTAATTTAAATAAAAATAGTATGTTTTGTCAGGATGATGAGTCTTGACAAAACTTTTTGTATAAAACACAGAATTATGAGAAAATTTTTCGTTGGAATTTTATTTATTGGAGCTACTTTAGGTGTAAAAGCACAATATGGTACACTAGATCAAATTCTTACCAGACTTGAAGAAAGAAAAGGGGTAAATCAACATTTGGAAAATGTAAATATAGACAATAAAAAGTTTGTTTACATAAAAGATGAGGCAGACCATACGGAAAGAGATTTTATTATAATCAAAGGGAATAAAGCTACTTACGTTGAGGTTTTTGATGATAAAGCGACCGGAGAAAGCAGCTCGAATGTATTTTCCGGAGATATTGTAAGAAACAAGAAAAACATCATCTCTCTACGGGCAGATATGCTTGAAAATAAAAAGGTTCCTATTCCGGTTACCAAAACTTTGCTATTGACGCAGCAGGATGATATTTTATATCTGATTGACATCAATACCAGAGCCAGATGGATCGATGAAGCCTCTTATTCAAAGGTGAAAAAATAATCAAATTAAAATTCGGGAACTTAAAAAATCCTGAATTTCATCAATTAAATTCTAAACTTATGAAATCATTTGTAGAATATTCATCAAATTCAGACTTTTCAATACATAATATTCCGTTTGGAGTTGCAGTTTTCAACAAAGAATATATCGGATGTTGTACAAGAATCGGAGATCAGGTGATTGATCTTGCGACTTTGTTCGACCTTGGATATTTTGAAGAAATCGAAGGGCTTGACGATAATATCTTTGAAGCATATACCATCAACGAATTTATAGAACTGGGAAAACCGGTGACGAATGCTGTTCGTTTAAAAATTCAGGAATTATTGCAGGAAGGTTCCACATTGTCAAAAGACGAAAAAACCATCGAAGAAGCATTCTACGATTTGGATCAGGTAAAAATGATGATGCCCTTGCACATCCCGAATTATACCGATTTTTACAGCAGCATTGAGCACGCAACCAACGTTGGAAAAATGTTCAGAGATCCTGCCAATGCCTTATTACCAAACTGGAAACATCTTCCGGTAGGTTATCACGGAAGAGCTTCATCTATCGTAGTTTCGGGAACGGAAATCAACCGTCCAAAAGGTCAGATGAAACCTGCAGATGCTGACAAACCGGTTTTCGGACCATGTAAACAATTAGACTTCGAATTGGAAATGGCGTTCGTCATCAACAAAAACACGGAGATGGGCGAAAGCATTTCTACAAAAGATGCCGAAGACGCAATTTTCGGAATGGTTGTTTTCAACGACTGGTCGGCTAGAGATATCCAGTCTTGGGAATATGTTCCACTTGGACCATTTTTAGCTAAAAATTTCGGTTCTTCTATTTCTCCTTGGGTTGTTACCTTGGAAGCTTTAGAGCCATTCAAAACTACTTCTCCTACACAAGATCCTGAAGTTTTAGATTATCTGAAATTTGAAGGAGATAAAAATTACGACATCAATCTTGAAGTATATTTGCAACCTGAAAATGGTGAGCAAAATCTAATTTCTGAAAGTAATTACAAGCATATGTACTGGAATATGACACAGCAATTGGCGCATCATACTGTAAATGGTTGTAATGTAGAAGTTGGGGATTTATACGCTAGCGGAACGATTTCAGGAAGCGATCCAAAATCTTTCGGCTCTATGCTTGAGTTGACATGGAGAGGGCAAAATCCTATCCAATTAAGCAACGGACAGGAAAGAAAATTTATCGACGACAACGATACCGTAACCATGAAAGCTTGGGCTGAAAAAGACGGTGTGAGAGTAGGTTTTGGTGAAGTTTCAGGTAAAATTATTCCTACAAAATAATTACAATTTTAAACAAATCATAGAGATGCTTCGACTTCGCTCAGCATGACATCGATATAAATTAACTGCTAAAACATTACGTTTATCACAGTTAGTATTAGAAATGTCATGCTGGGTCTGTCGAAGCATTTTTTTAAATATATATACTTTTTTAGTATTAAATAAAACATGAAAACAGTAACCCCATCCGAAATAACTCCCGTACAACTTCAGCTTATCATGCAAACTGCCGTTTCACCACGTCCGATTGCATTGGCTTCAACGGTTGACAAAAATGGAACGATAAATTTATCTCCATTCAGTTTTTTCAATATGTTCAGTACGGTTCCTCCGATTTTGATTTTTTCACCTTCGAGAAGAGTTCGTGATAATACCACAAAACATACTTTAGAAAACGTTTTAGAAGTTCCGGAAGTAGTGATCGGAACTGTGAATTTCCCGATTGTACAACAGATTTCTTTAGCATCAACAGAATATGGAGACGGCGTAAATGAATTTATTAAGTCTGGTTTAACTATGAAAGACGCTGATTTCGTTCAGCCAAAATTAATTGAGGAATGTCCTGTAAATTTTGAATGTAAAGTTTTAGAAGTAAAACCTTTGGGAGATGAGGGCGGTGCCGGAAATTTAGTGATTTGTGAAGTTCAGAAAATCCACATTAGAGAAGAATATCTTAACGAACAGGAAAATCTGGATCAGGCAAAACTAGATATGGTGGCTCGTTTGGGAGGAAATTGGTATTCGAGAAATAATGAAGCAAATCTATTCGAAGTTCCGAAACCATTGGTAACCAAAGGTATCGGTTTCGATCTTCTTCCTGACGAAATTAAACTCAGTAAAATCTTTACAGGAAACGATTTGGGAATGTTAGCGAATGTTGAGGTTTTACCTTCCGGAGAATATCATTCAGACGAAAATATTCATCAGGATGCTCAAAAATTACTTCTAGAAAGCAGAATTGAAGAGGCTTGGAAAGTTTTAATTAAATAATTTATGGCGGGAAGTCAGGAGCGGGAAGATGGAAGTTTTAAAACTGTAAAAAATAGCCAGTATAATTTAAACCTCCAGCTTCCATCCTCCAGCCATTACTCATTCACAATTTTTTCATTGATAAATTCCACACATTTATCAACAACTTCATTCAGATCTTTCGGCATTTCATTCTCTTCCCAAGGTTCTTTAGCTCCAAAAGTATGATTGGCATTTTCAATGAGATACAATTCAGAATTTGGGTTTAAAATATGAAGATGTTCGGCATTTTTTACACTTACCGATTCATCATTTGTCCCGTGAATAATTAAAACGTGAGCTTTTGCCATTTCCGTGGCTCTTTCAACATCAAAACGATGCTCATCTTTTTCAAAATCTTGATAAAACTGATAATAATGAGGCATTTCCTGCTTCGTCCTTCCATTCACCACATAATAAACACCTGCTTCTTTCCATTTTTCAAAAGCTTCATTTTTTGGAAAACGTTCTAAAGTATCGACACTTGCCAAGGTAATCAATCCATTAATTCTTTCATCCTCATACGTTTTAATAATAGAAATCCCTCCTCCCCGACTGTGACCAATCAAAATTATTTTCTGATCATCAACTTTTTCATCAGCGACAAAATAATCTATCACAGCGCCTAAATCTGACAATTCTTTAGAGTAATTATTATTTCCGAAAGCTTCAAGATCAGCAAAATTGTGAGGATCTTCAATCGTTGTTCCGTTGTGGGAAAAATTAAATGTAACAAAGAAAAATCCGGCTTCTGCAAAATTTTCTGCCATTAAGTCCCAAGCTCCCCAATCTTTATAGCCTTTGTAACCATGTACAAAAATGACTAGCGGTAATTTTTCATTGGTTCCCGGATAATAAGCATCTGCAAGGAAATCTCTTGTTTCAGGGTTGGAAATGATGATATTTTCTCTTTTTATGATCTGCATATCTTTTTGTTTTGTTGATTTTTTATCTCTCGCAGATTACGCAGATCTTTTTAATGCATAAACATCTGCGTAATCCGCTAAATCTGCGAGATGAATTAATTCAATTAAATTTTATTTTAAACTTAAAAATAGCATAAATAGAAATAAACACAAAGGAAAAACCTTACTTTTGCATCATGTTGGATTTAAGAACGGTAACCGTCATGCGTTACATTCTGCCGCTTCGTGAAGGAGGTTCGCTTCCCGCTTTGGCAGAGGCTGATGATGATTTTAAATATGTTTTGAAATTCCGTGGCGCAGGTCATGGAGTGAAAATGTTGATTTCCGAATTATTAGGTGGAAAAATCACTGAATTATTAGGATTAAAAATTCCGGAACTGGTTTTCATCAATCTTGATGTCGATTTCGGAAGAACGGAAGCAGATGAAGAAATTCAGGATCTGTTGAAAAATTCTGAAGGTTTAAATCTAGGACTGCACTATCTTTCAGAAGCAATCACGTATGATCCGAGCGTGCAGGTTGATCCTCTTCTTGCCTCAAAAATCGTTTGGCTGGATGCCTTTATCACCAATATCGACCGTACTTTCAGGAATACGAATATGTTGATGTGGCACAAAGAATTGTGGGTTATCGACAATGGTGCGTCTTTCTATTTTCACCATTCATGGCAGAATTTTGATACGGCGGCAAAAACGCCTTTTAAATATGTAAAAGATCACGTACTCCTTCCAAAAGCTTCAAAGTTGGACGAAGCAAACAAATTTGCTAAAGAAGTATTGAATGAAAAAGTTTTCAGAGAAATTGTTGATATGATTCCTGAAGATTGGTTGCATTGGAACGACGCGGAAGAATCGCCGGAGGAAATCCGTGACATCTATTTCAACTTTTTGAAAACCAGATTAGAACATTCTGAAATCTTTTTAAACGAAGCCAAAAATGCAAGAGGATAAAATTTACGAATATGCGGTAATCCGCTTGGTTCCGAAGGTTGAGAGAGAAGAATTTTTCAACATCGGATTGGTGATGTTTTCTAAAAGAGAGAAGTTTATTAAGGTGGAATTTTATTTATGTCCTGATAAATTTAAACTGATGCACAGCAAACTGGATTACGATGATGTGATTCAAAATCTGGAAAGCTTCAAAAAAATTGCAGAAGGAAAAAAAGATGGCGGTCCAATCGCACAGCTCGAAATTCCTGAACGTTTTCGTTGGCTGACGGCAGTTCGAAGTGCTGTTGTGCAGACTTCCAGACCTCATCCTGGAAAATCCAAAGATCTTGAAAAGACGTTTGGTAAACTTTTTGAGGAGTTAGTAAAATAATACTCTTCAAAATAATATTCTATGAAATCATTCAATCACAATATAATTTACAGGTTTTCTTTAAACCTGTTTTTTGTTTTATGCATCACCTTATTCAATGCTGCCTATTCTCAACCGCCACTTGAGCCGCCAGCTTCTCCAAGCGTTCTCCTGCCTGAAAAAACAGACTTTCAGAAAGATATTCCTTATAAAAATGATGATTCAGGAAAACCTTTACTTTTAGATATTTATAAGCCTAAAAATTCGACATTAGAAAAACTTCCGGTGGTGGTATATGTACACGGTGGTGCATGGGCAAAAGGTGATAAAACAGTAAGAGCCGAAAGCTATATTGAAAGTTTTATTTTAAAATTAATAGAAAAAAACTATGCAGTTATAAGCATTGACAATACGTTGGTGAATGAAACCGTGCATTTTCCTTTACCGATTCAGGATACGAAAGATGCCGTAAGATGGGTAAGGAAAAATGCTGAAAAATATCACTTTGATGATAACAATATTGGTTTTTACGGGGCTTCCTCAGGTGCCCATTTATCGATGTTATCAGCTTATACAAACGATAACGAATATGTTGGAAGTCCTGAACTTTCTTCTTATTCCGGAAAGGTGAATTATGTGGTCAGTAATTTTGGTCCGACCGATTTAAACAAACTTTTACATACCCGATTAGGCAAAATTCCTGTGACGATTGTGGGTTGGTTTTTTAAGCCTATTGTGGAAATCAGACAAAAATTGGTCATGGGAATTTCAGGATACGATATTCAAACCGAAAAAAGAAAAGCCATAGACTATCTCGAAACAGTATCTCCTATAAATGATGTTGAAAATGCCGTTCCAACCTTTATTCTTCATGGGAATAAAGATCGTGTGGCGCCGATAAATCAATCAAAAAAATTGGTTCGAAAACTTAAAAAACAAAATATTGAAACTTCTTTAGTTGTTGTAAAAGACGGAATTCACGGTTTTGGAACTACAGATAAAATATACATGGATCAGCTGAATGATCAAATGGTTAATTTCATTATTTCTCATACTAAATAGAATATTTTACAATTTATTAAACATTATTTTAAAACCATCAATACAAATTTGCTAAATTAATATACATATCATTATTTTTATATCTAAATTAATTAACTTGGCTTTTGTTTAGATTATTTAAATCAAAACAAATAAAAAATTTAATTATTTACTTATAAAAAACTTAACTGATATGGATTTCCTAAATAACATCAACGCACTTACTCTGGTATTTGTTTCAGTGCTTATCTTCGCCATTGCTTATCGTTTCTACGGAATTTTCATGGCAAATAAAGTATTAAAACTAAATGACAGCCATACCACTCCCGCGGTAGAATTCGCTGACGGAAAAGATTATGTGGCGACTAATAAAAATGTACTCTTTGGGCATCACTTTGCAGCTATTGCGGCGGCAGGACCTTTGGTCGGACCGGTTTTAGCAGCCCAATTCGGTTATCTTCCGGGAGCTTTATGGATTTTAATAGGCTGCGTTTTGGGAGGCGGTGTGCATGATATGGTTGTTCTCTTCGCTTCGGTTCGTCATAAAGGACAAAGTCTAGCAACCATTGCTTCCAAAGAAATCGGGAAAACAACAGGAACCGTAGCTGGTTTTGCCATTTTATTTATCCTCATTCTTACACTTGCCGGATTGTCTCTTGCTTGCATTAATGCGATGCACGAGGCTTCTTGGTCATTATTTACCGTTGTGATTACAATGCCGATTGCCATTATTATGGGACTGATCATGCGTTACAGAAAAAATTCAGTGACTTTTGCGAGTATTTTGGGCGGAATTCTATTAATCGCAGGAATTATCGGCGGACATAATCTGATGCAGAATGAAACCATGAACAATCTGTTTTCGTGGGATATTACAACGATTTCCATTGCCATTCCTTTGTATGGATTTTTGGCTTCAGTTTTACCGGTTTGGTTGCTTTTGGTACCGAGAGATTATCTTTCAACTTATTTAAAAATCGGAACTATTATTATGTTGGCGATTGGAGTTATCGTGATTCATCCAACCGTTCAAATGCCGGCTTTAACACAATTTGTAAATGGTGGCGGTCCCGTAATCGGCGGTCCCGTTTTACCTTTTATATTTATTGTAATTGCCTGTGGAGCGATTTCTGGATTTCATGCGGTTATTGCGACGGGTACCACTCCAAAAATGCTGAACAGAGAAAGAGAAATTCTTTTTGTGGGCTATGGAGCGATGCTGGTAGAAGGTTTTGTAGCTTTGATGGCCTTGATTGCGGCTTGTACCTTAATGCCAGGCGATTATTTTGCCATCAATACACCAAAAGATTCGTATGATGCTTTTCTTGCAGCTCATCCATCCTTACATGGTGTTGATATCGATTATTTTTCTCAAAAGATAGGAATTGACCTTCACGGAAGAACAGGAGGAGCCGTTTCCTTAGCTGTGGGGATGGCTCATATTTTCAATAAAATCCCTTACATGGATCAGTTGATGGCCTATTGGTATAACTTCGCCATTATGTTTGAAGCGGTGTTTATTCTGACTGCGATTGATGCAGGAACGAGAGTTGGAAGATTTTTCCTTCAGGAAATGTTAGGTTCTGTCATTCCGAAATTCAATGATAAAAACTGGATGCCTGGAATTATCCTCAGCAGTCTCCTTTTCACTTTTGCCTGGGGATATTTGGTTTTTACAGGAAATGTAAGCAGCATCTGGCCATTATTCGGAATTAGTAATCAACTGTTGGCAGCGTGCGGACTGATTGTCTGTACCACCATGCTGATTCGTTTGAATAGAGGAAAATACGCCTTATGTTCAGCCATTCCAGGGATTTTTATGGCAATCATTACTTTTTGGGCAGGTTATATTCAGGTGACTACGATTTACATTCCGAAAGAACAATATTTATTGGCAATATTAGCCGTTGTTGCAATGGTATTAATGTTGATCGTCTTCATCGGAGCTTTTCGAAAATGGTATCAGCTTTTAAAAATTGATAAAACAGAGATTGATTTCTACGGAGAATCGGTGAAAGAACTTGTAGAGAGATAATTTTAAAGTGAATAGTGAATCTGCTTCGCAGTCAATTGTGAATTTTTTTAATTAAAATTATTCTTAATCCTATAAAATTCACTGCGAAGCAAATTGACCATTCACCACTCACCTTTTAGTTCATAGGCTCCTCGTACAGCTGGCTTCCCCAAAACTGAATATCTCTTTCCGGTAAATTGGAATGGAAATAAATCTCTTTCATTTCTTCAATGATTTTCGCCACAGCCTCCGGATCAGTAGTCCGGATTCTTGTTTCGTGATTATCTTTTACACCACTTCCGGTAAAATTGAGTGAGCCGAGATACGCAACTTCATCATCAATAATATATATTTTACTGTGAATAAAAGTTTTATTGGAAGAATTGCTGCTATTGGGTGAAACAAAAACCTTGAAAGGAAAAAGCTGTTTATACGTATAATGATACACTTTTGTTCTCCTGATTTTTTTAACGACAGAATCTCTAATCAGAAATAGTAAAATAACAACTGCAAAACCATAAGCGAACTTAAAATTGTTTAAAAGATACATCAACGGCAGCAAAACTACGCCTAAACCAATCATGGCAAAAAGCAATGTTCCGGATAAACTTTTAAGATTGTCTCTTGTTTCTTTTGCTTTCTCATCGGTATGTCTGTGTTGAATGATTAACTTATGAATATTCTTGTCATGCCCATAAAAATCTTCGATTTCATCGCTGGTGATAAGCCTGATTTTAATTCCTCTTGAATGAAGATGAATCAGTTCTTTAATTAAAAAAGGAGAAAGATAAGGCGAAACAATTTTCACATTTTTTTGTGCATTTCTGATGTCTTGCATCATTTTCCCACCAGCACCTTTTCCTATATAAATATCGCAAACCGCATTGTTGTAAAACATACCCATCGTTCGAAATCAATTTTATTTTCACACCAAAGAAATAAAAATAAAAAAACTTTGCAAAATTATTGGGCTGGAAGTTAGAAGAGGGAAGCTGGAGGTTTAAAAATGATATGCACATTTTTTGACATCAAACTTCCTTCTTCCAACCTCCAGCAATTCAACATTTACTTTTTCAGCTTCTCTATTCTTTTGATTTCGTTGAGTAATAATGGAAATGCAGGATGCGCCATTCCACCGTGATCGAAGCCCTGAAGTTCATATAAGGTCGTTTCTTTATGACCTTTCAGTTTCATCATTCGTGCCATGTAAGCGTTTTCTTCGTATCTCCCCAACAATTCTTTTTCGCGATCGCCTGTGATTAACAATAAAGGTGGGGCATCGGCTCTGATAAAATGAAGCGGTGCAAAATCATCAATTCTCGCATCCAATTCATCAATTCCTTTTTCTTTTCTTGCTGTAAAATGTGAAATCATTTGTCCGCTGAAAGGAATAATTCCAGCCAATTTATTTGCATCAATTCCGTACTTTTCTAAATACATTTTGTTCAAACCAACCATTATTGCCAAATATCCTCCCGCCGAATGTCCGGAAATAAAGATCTTATTTTCGTCACCTCCATAATTTTTAATATTCTTAAAAACCCAAGCTGAAGCAGCGGCTGCATCTTCAATATATTTCGGAGCATTTACTTTGGGAGAAAGTCTGTAATTTACGCCAATAACAGCAACTCCTTTATTCTTTAATTCTTCTGGAATTTCTTTTTGTCCGCCTGTTAATCCTCCGCCATGAAACCAAATTACAGTCGGGAAGTTTTTAATATTTTTCGGAATGTAGATATCTAAAATACATCGTTCATTAATGTAAGCATCCGATTTATTGGTTTGTTCATCATAGTAATGAATATTATTCTCTAAACGATATTCCTGAGAAAATATAGGAATAGAAAATATAGTTACAATGAAAATAATCAAAATTTTACGCATCATAAAAACTTTTTAAAGCCTAAATATACGAATTTCACATTGTCTCAATTTGAGAAATAATTAAATTTTATCTAAATCAGAATTTGAATTATTTAATTTTTTAATGAAATCAAATACTTCACCAATAATTATTAATTTAAATTAAAATACATCAATTAATTATTTAATATTCAACCATATCTATTTATATTTACACAATAAAACATAAACACAATGATAAAACTCAATTTACTTGAAGAGACTCGCTTTGAAAAACTTCCGGTGAGCGTTTTCGAAACTAATAAAATCGCATCCATTACTATTGCGCACAGAATTGCATCCATTATCCAAAAAAAACAATCTGAAAATACTTTTGCCGTCTTAGGATTAGCAACCGGGGCAACACCTGTTTTGGTTTATGCAGAATTAGTAAGACTCCATAAAGAAGAAGGTTTAAGTTTTAAGAATGTAATTACCTTTAATCTGGATGAATATTACCCCATGCAGCCGAATGCAGTTCAAAGTTATGTCACTTTTATGAACGAAAACCTTTTCAATCATATTGATATTGAAAGAGAAAATATTCATATTCCAGACGGCACCTTAACATTAGAAGAAATTCCATCTTTTTGCCTTGAATACGAAAAGAAAATTGAACGTTTAGGCGGTTTGGATATTCAGATTTTAGGAATCGGAAGAACAGGACATATCGGTTTTAATGAACCGGGGTCTGCGCCCAATTCAGGAACGCGATTAGTAACGTTGGATGATCTGACAATAAGAGATGCCGCGAAAGATTTCGGTGGAAAAAGCTTTGTTCCCACAAAAGCAATTACGATGGGAATCGGAACTATTTTTAAGGCTAAAGAAATTATTCTCATGGCCTGGAGCCGTAAAAAAGCTTCCATCATCAAAAAAGCGGTAGAAGGCAATATTTCGGGAGAAGTTCCTGCAACGTATCTTCAACTTTCCAATAATGTAGAATTTATTTTGGATCAGGATGCCGCTTCGGAGCTTACACGATTTGATACCCCCTGGCTGGTAAAAGATTGTATCTGGACGGATGATCTGATTCACAAAGCGGTTATTTGGTTAGCCAATACATTAGATAAACCTGTTTTAAAACTGACCGAAGACGATTACAATAACAATGGAATGGCGCAGTTGGCAACAGAAAAAGGCCCTGTTTATAATATTAATATTCAAATTTTTAATAAACTTCAACATACCATTACCGGTTGGCCCGGCGGAAAACCGAACGCCGATGATTCTCAACGACCGGAAAGAGCTGAACCTGCGAAGAAAAGGGTGATTATATTTTCACCTCATCCCGATGATGATGTAATTTCAATGGGAGGAACGTTCATTAGATTGGTTGATCAGAAACATGATGTGCACGTAGCATATCAAACATCAGGAAATACTGCAGTTTGGGATGATGATGTTCTTCGTTTTGTTGAATTCAATATCGATTTCACTGAAAAAATGGGAATTGATAATGCTAAACTGAAAACGCTTTATCAGGATATGCGGACTTTTTTCAGTAAAAAGCAACCCAATGAAACAGATACTCCCGAAATTCAAACTATTAAAGGATTAATTCGGAAAGGAGAAGCTATTGCCGGAGCGAGATATTGCGGTTTGGATGATGAACACATTCATTTTCAGTCGTTACCGTTTTATGAAATTCGGAAATATCAAAAAAATTCAGATACTCAGAAAGACGTTGAATTAACGATAGATTTGATGAAGAAAATTAAACCTCATCAGGTTTTTGCGGCAGGAGATTTTGAAGATCCACACGGAACGCATCTGGTTTGTTTTAATATTATTCTGGAAGCGTTAAAAGAATTACGAAAAACCGAAGACTGGGCAAAAGATTGCTGGTTGTGGATGTATCGCGGCGCATGGCATGAATTTGAAACTCATGAAATTGAAATGGCGGTTCCGATAAGTCCACAAGAATTGGAACGTAAAAAACAGGCCATTTTTAAACATCAAAGTCAGAAAGATAAAGCCGTTTTTCCGGGAGATGATTCCAGAGAATTTTGGCAGCGCGCTGAAGACAGGAATCGTGAGACAGCGAAAGCTTATGATAAACTTGGTCTGGCAGAATATGAAGCAATGGAAGCCTTTGTACGTTGGAAGTTTTAATGATGACTGTATAACAATTTTTAATTTTTTAGCCTGTTTCTTTTTTTGGAAGCAGGCTTTTTTATAAAACAAAACGGATTCAAATTTATTTGAATCCGTTCCGAAGAAATTTTTAAAACATGTTTAAAAATTAAAGTTCAGTCTTGAAAAGACATATCTTCCGTTTTGTCCAAACTGCGATGTAGAACGCGAATAGATAAACTGATCGTTATTTGTAGAAGCCGGTAAATTTTTCGTTGGATAAATATCAAAAAGATTATTAACCCCAAGCGTAAGACCAACATTTTTTGTAAACTGATAGGCTACGGAAACATCAGTAATGATTTTTGCAGTAATCTGCTGATGCTCATTAGCTCCGATAATTCCATCGCCATTGGCATCGATGATATCCGCTCCAGTTACTTTTCCAAAGTAGGTATTTCTAAGATAAAAAGTTGCACCTCTCCAAGCTAGATTATGAGATAAACTCGCTTTTACACGCGGAACCGCTTCTTCCAGATACACTCTTGATTTTTCAGAGAAATAGGTATTTTGCAATCCTGCATTTCTCAATTTATCAGTTGCCATTATTTCGCCAACTTTTCTTGTCTGATTAAGATTTAATCCAAAATCATTGGTTAGTTTAAATTCACCTGTTCTGAAATTATGGCTAATCACAATATCTAAACCTTTAGTCTCCGTATTAATTGAGTTTGAGAAAAATTGAGCTGCATTTACTTCAGCCTCATCAAAACTCTCTTGTATTGGCGCCAGGTTGGGATTTGCTTCAACCTGTACATCTGTAGGTCTTGTAAATTGATCTGTTAGTACCACTCTATTATCAATTCTGATGAAGTAAGCATCCGCAGTAATATTCAAATTTAATGATGGTATTTTATAGGTAAATCCTGCACTCACAGATTTTGATGTTTCCTGTTTTAATTTAGGAATTCCCAATAATCCGGCAATTTTTGAATCATTACTAAAAGTTCCTACTTCCAATAACTGATTATTGGTAAATAACGTGGAAGTTACATTATAATAAATCTGGTGAATAGAAGGTGCTCTGAAACCTGTAGAACCTGCAAATCTAAAGTTCAAATTATCAGCTAGTTTAATTCTCGAAGCTAATTTATAATTAAATGTAGACCCGAAATCCGAATAATTTTCATATCTAGCCGCAGCGTCTACCAATAACCAATCCGTAAAATTAAATTCTACATCTGCATATGCTGCAACAGATTGTCTGTTTCTATTCACTGCATTTTCAGGTCTGAAACCTGCAAAAACCTGCGAACTTCCTGGTCTTACGTTTCCGAAAAAGTCGGTTGGCCTCATAGAAATACCATCCCAAACATTTCCATTTACATCATAAGTTGTATATGAAGCTTCTTCACCTGGGGTGATCTTGAAATTTTCATAACGATGTTCTGCCCCGAATGCCACATTAATTCCATTCCAGACATCATATTTTCTAGAAAAATCTAAATTAATTGTATTCTGAGAAAATCTTAAACCACCAGCTTTAAATTCGTTAGCCGAAGCAAAAAGTAAAGACGTATTTCCTGTATTTCCTATGGTGTAATCAAAAGAGTTTTGTCCGAAAGTATTACTAAAATCGATATTCCATCCCAGCCAGTTTCCTTTAATTCCGGTTGAAAGTGACAAATCCTGAATATCTGTTTCTATTTGTGGCAAATATCCATTGATGTATTGGCCCGTAAATGTTCGGGCTTCATTTGGCCTTCTGTAAAACCCTCCAGAAGTTCCGTGTCGGAAGCTATATCCTCCAAAAGTATACACTTTCCAATCATCATTAATAGGAATTTCTATATTGGCAAAAAGCTGATGGTTATTCAATTTAGACTGCCCAACCTGCATGTTGAAGTCTTTTCTTGACAATCCTCTTGCATCTAATTCCTGATTTGTTACGTCTTCTTTTAAGATTCCCTGTAAAGCAGAAATAGTATTTGCTCCCTGAATTTGATTTTGAAAATTTTGTGAAAAATAATTTACACCTTGAGCATATTGATGAATATAATTCACCAACTGCGTCTCATTAGGAGTTGAACCAATATTTGTATATAATGAAGAAAGGTTTACACCATCGTTCAATGCACGTTGCTCAATAGCATTATAGGCATTAAATAATTTTCCGCTTTCTGTTCCTGCTCTATAGGTTGGATTTCTGAATTGAGACGTCCAGGTAATATTATAAAAACCACCTTTTTTCCCAATTTTATTTCCGTAATTTAAATCAACCTGAATATTTTGCCCGTCAAAATCTCCCGTGTGATCATTCGCTGTCGGCGTAAGATTTCCACCATAAGAAACCTGTCCTGCCAGTTTTCCGGTGTCTCTTTTCAATTCTAAATTGATCACCCCGGCGATCGCATCAGAACCATATTGTGCAGAGGCTCCATCTCTTAAAACTTCGATTCTGTTCAGTGCAAAAGAAGGAATCGCATTCAAATCTGTTCCTACCGTTCCTCTTCCCGGTGAACCGTTTACATTCACTAATGCCGAAGTATGACGTCTTTTACCATTCACCAAAACCAAAACCTGATCCGGCCCCAAACCTCTTAGCTGGGCAGGATCCAAATGATCCGTACCGTCTGCATTGGTTTGAATGGTTGAAGTAAACGAAGGCGCTACCGCATTTAAAATTTGAGAAATATTGGTTTGAGGTAAAACTACCGAAGATTCTTTAAGATTGAAAACATCCACAGGAACCGGACTGTCTGTCTTAGACCTTGCCCCGCCTCGTGAACCTAAAATTACCACTTCTTCTACATTGGCCGTCTTCACCGTATCTTTTTGCACAGGTTCTTTTTCCTGAGCATAGGCATAAGTTCCTAAGAAAAATAAGACTGAAGCCGAAAAAACTGTCTTTCTATTGAGCATACATTTTCCAGTTAAATTAATTGATTTGTATTTTTTTAAGTGGACAAATGTAAAGCATATTTACAAGTCTACAAAATTAATAGACTAATAAATTATAAAAAGTGTTAATAGTTTAATTCTATTTTTAAGAAAAATTTAGCGGTTAGAAGCTAGGGGTCGGAAGATGGAGGTATGTAAGAGCATAAAAATCAAAATTTTCTTTGTCTTTAAATTTTATCATCATATAGTAAATGAAGAACTCAATGAACTTCTAGCCTCCCTCTTCCGTCTTCCAGCCAAACCCCAAACTCATGTTAAATTTTGGTAAGTTTCGCGAATTTTAAGATCAGATTTTTTTCGCCTTCATGCTGGAAAAAAACTTTAGCCTTAATATTCTGAGGATCTGTTCCGTCTAGGAAAGTGACTTCACCAATCCCGAATCTGTCATGGCGTACTCTGTCTCCAACAATAATATCCTGCGAAGAAGCTCCGCTTGGATTGATAATTTTTGCGGTTCCGACGGGTTTTAATTTTCTAGGTTCTGCAATCGGTTTAGAGTTTTCACCTCTTTCAATGGTCTTCTTTTCTACTTTTTTGAAGCTTCTCATTTCGGAAGGATGCTCATCGAAAATATTAGACTTCACTCCGGAATTGTTAATGAAACGCTTCTCGATTGCCGGATTTACAAATTCGATATATTGTTCATCAATTTCACTTAAAAATCGTGAAGGTTCAGCATCGGTAATTTTTCCCCACTGAAAACGGGAAACGGCATACGAAAAGAAAACCTGCTTTTCAGCTCTCGTTAAAGCCACATAAAACAGACGTCTTTCTTCTTCCAAATCTTCTCTGGTTGTGGAACTCATGAAACTCGGGAAAAGATTTTCTTCCAAACCAACCAGATTCACAACCGGAAATTCCAAACCTTTTGAAAGGTGAATCGTCATCAAAGAAACCATATCATCTTCATCATCTTTCTTCTGAGTATCTGCAGAAAGTGCGATGTTTTCAAGGAAATTCGGTAAGCTTGGATCTCCGTCCTCCAGCTGCATCTGTTCTTCGATGAACCCCTGCATCGAGTTCATCAATTCCTGAACGTTTTCAACACGGGAAATACCTTCCGGCGTCTGGTCGTCTTTTAAAAATTTGATTAAACCACTTCGCTTTGCCACTTCCATCGCTACATTATAAGCCGTTTCAGTTTTTAATAATACCTGAAATGCTTTAATCATCGACCAGAAATCATTCAATTTATTTAAAACTCCATTATTGAAACCTAATTGTGGAGCATAAATCGGAAGGCTATCCAATACTTTAGAAACAGGAAGATTTTGAGAATCTGCAAAAACAATCAGTTTATTCTGCGTTGTCTCTCCAATTCCTCTTGTCGGATAGTTGATGATTCTCATTAATGCTTCAGAATCATTTTCATTTACCAAAAGACGTAAATATCCGATTAAATCTTTAACCTCCTTTCTTTGGTAAAAAGATAAACCTCCATACACTTTGTACGGAATATTTTTACGTCTCAACGCATCTTCAAAAGCACGAGTCTGAGAGTTTGTTCTGTATAAAATTGCAAAATCGCTGTACTTTCTCTGCTCACGATTTCTGATTTCCCAAATATTTCCGGCAACGAAATTGGCTTCATCTGCATCAGACATTGAGCGATATACCTTTATCTTTTCGCCTTCTTCATTTTCACTGAAAACATTTTTCTTAAACTGCTGAAGGTTTTTGGCGATTACTACATTGGCTGCGTTTACGATATTCTGTGTAGAACGATAATTTTGCTCCAAAGAAACCGTAACAGCATCAGGATAATCTTTTTTAAAGTTGAGGATATTATAAATATTTGCGCCACGGAAAG
The DNA here is from genome assembly GCF_026540445.1 of Chryseobacterium sp. GM_Chr_2. Lineage (NCBI taxonomy): Bacteria > Pseudomonadati > Bacteroidota > Flavobacteriia > Flavobacteriales > Weeksellaceae > Chryseobacterium > Chryseobacterium sp. GM_Chr_2. The sequence continues at coordinate 59,199 of NZ_JALNUD010000007.1, read as the reverse complement.
AGTAAATGGACTGTGCATCATCTCCTACCACACAAATATTTTCGAATTTTGAAGCTAATGCTTTTACAATTAAATACTGCGAGTGGTTCGTATCCTGGTACTCATCTACCAAAATATATCTGAATCTGTCCTGATATTTGGCTAAAACTTCCGGAAAACGCGTCAGTAATTCATTGGTTTTTAACAAAAGATCATCAAAATCCATGGAACCGTTTTTGAAACATTGCTCAACATATTTTTGATAAATCTGCCCGATGAATTTCATGTTGGCTTTTTCATCAGCTTCCATTAATTCGGGATTGTTGTAATACGCTTTTACCGTGATCAGATTATTTTTATAAGTCGAAATTCTTGCCTGAACTTTTTTAGGTTTATACAAATCAGCATCAATATTCATGTCTTTCAACACTTTTTTGATGACATTCAAAGCATCCTGCTGATCGTAAATGGTAAAATTGGAAGGATAGCCTAAATAATGCGCCTCACTTCTCAGAATTCTTGCAAAAACGGAGTGAAAAGTTCCCATCCAAAGGCTTCTCGCATTGCTTTGCCCTACGACTTTGGCAATACGTTCCTTCATTTCTTTTGCCGCCTTATTGGTAAAGGTAAGTGCCAGAATATTGAAAGGATCGATCCCGTTTGTAATTAAATGAGCAATACGCATTGTTAAAACACGCGTTTTCCCAGAACCGGCTCCCGCAAGCACCATCAATGGTCCCTGTAATGTGGTAACGGCTTCAAATTGTGATTCATTCAGTCCTTTCAAGTAATCCTCCATGCTGCAAAAAAATTTAGGAACACAAAATTAGTGTATTATATGGAGAATTCAAATTTTAGATGTCGATAGAAAATTTATACTCATCATTCAACTAAGATTTAGCAATAAAAAAATATCAATTCTTTGTAACAAATCATCAATAATCAACACTAATTGGTAAACAATTTCTATTTTATGAAAAAACGACTTATTTCTGCTGCTGCAGTTGCTTTCTTCGGAATGGCTTTAAATGCTCAGCAAATCAAATTCGAAGAATATGATCTTCCAAACGGGTTACACGTAATTCTTCATCAGGACAATTCTGCGCCGGTAGTTACTACAGGGGTAATGTACCATGTTGGAGCAAAAGATGAAGTAAAAGGAAGAACAGGTTTTGCTCACTTCTTCGAGCACCTTTTGTTTGAAGGAACTCCGAACATCAAAAGAGGTGATTGGTTTAAAATCGTTTCATCAAACGGAGGACAAAACAATGCCAATACAACGAACGACAGAACATATTATTACGAAACTTTCCCGTCTAACAACGAACAATTGGGACTTTGGATGGAATCTGAAAGAATGCGTCACGCAGTAATCAACCAAATTGGTGTAGATACGCAGAGAGAGGTTGTAAAAGAAGAAAAAAGATTGAGAATGGATAACCAGCCTTATGGTAATTTATTCTCCACAATTCAGAAAAATTTATTCACGAATCATCCATACAACTGGCCTACGATTGGGTCTATGGAAGATTTGAACTCAGCAAAATTAGACGAGTTTCAAGCTTTCTACAAAAAATTCTATGTTCCGAACAACGCTACTTTAGTAGTTGCGGGAGATATTAAACCGGAGCAGACCAAAAAATGGATTCAGGATTATTACGGAGCTATTCCTAAAGGCACAGTTTATCCAAAAGATTTCCCTAAAGACGCGCCTATTACTCAGGAAAAAGAAGTGACGGCTACAGACCCGAATATTCAGCTTCCTGCCTATATTTTCGCTTACAGAACTCCAGGAAACAAAGAAAAAGATGCTTATATTTTAGATATGCTTTCTACGTATTTAAGCAGCGGAAAATCTTCAGTTTTATATAAAAAATTGGTAGATCAGGAGAAAAAAGCACTTGAAGTAGCTGCTTTCAACCAAGGTCTTGAAGATTACGGTATTTTTGCATTCTTTGCCATCCCGATGGGGCAAACATCAAAACAAACACTTCAAACAGATATTGATGCAGAAATTAAAAAGCTTCAGACTACTTTAATTTCTCAGGACGATTATCAAAAGCTTCAAAATAAATTTGAAAACCAGTTTGTAAACGCCAATTCCAGCATTCAGGGAATTGCGGCTTCATTGGCTACCAATCACGTATTGATGGGCGATACCAACCTTATCAACAAAGAAATAGACATCTACAGATCGATCACCAGAGAAGATCTTCAAAATGCGGCTAAAAAATATCTTAATCCTAACCAAAGAGTAATCATTAACTACGTTCCTGAAAAGAAGTAATTTCTGAATTTTAGGTTGAATAATGATTATCAAAAACAATTTTTTACAAATGAAAAAACAATTAACATATATAGCTGCAGCATTTTTCTTTACTGGAATGATCTCTGCACAAAAAATAGATATTAATGCAATGCCGAAAGCGGGACCAACCCCAGCGATTAACATTGCGAAACCAAAAACTTTCCAGCTAAGCAATGGTCTTACGGTAATGGTTGTAGAAAACAATAAATTGCCAAGAGTAAGCGCTACCCTTACGATGGATAGAGCTCCTTATCATGAAGGAAATGTAACGGGGGTTAGCCAAATCATGGCAGAACAGTTCGAAAACGGAACGACCAACATGAGCAAAGATGCTTTCAACAGTAAGGTTGATTATTTGGGAGCGAACCTAAATTTCAGTTCTGGAGGTGCTTTTGCTAATTCACTTTCAAAATATTTCCCTGAGGTATTAAATTTAATGGCTGATGCAATTGCTAACCCTAAATTTTCTGCTGAAGAAATTCAAAATTCTAAAGAAAGAGCCATTGAAGGCTTAAAAACCAATGAAAAAAGTGCGTCTGCCATAGCTTCAAGAGTTTCTAATGCTTTGATGTACGGAAAAAATACAGCTAGAGGTGAGTTTGAAACGGTTGAATCGATCAACAAAATTCAGTTAGCTGACGTTCAAAATATTTACAAAAAATATTACGCTCCAGACAATGCTTATTTAGTAATTGTTGGAGATGTAAAGTTTGACCAGGTAAAACCATTGGTTGAAAAAGCATTTAACGGATGGAAAAAGGCAAACACACCAGCTTCTCCGCTTGAGCCGGCTTCTAATGTTGCTAAAACTGAAATTAATGTAGTTGACGTTCCTTCTGCGGTACAGTCTGTTGTTTCATTAAACAACCTGAACACGCTTAAAATGAAAGACGCCAATTACTTCCCTGCAACAATCGCCAACTACATTCTTGGAGGTGGTGGTGAAGCTAGACTTTTCATGAATCTTCGCGAGAAAAATGGCTTTACTTATGGTGCTTACTCAAGCATGACAGCGAGCAAATATTCTCCGGAATTCTCTGCTGAAGCAAGTGTAAGAAACGAAGTGACGGATAAAGCTGTAAAGGAATTCATGAATGAATTGAATGCAATTTCTACAGTAAAACCTGAAGAATTGGCAAATGCAAAAGCTAAACTGAAAGGTGCTTTCATCATGTCTTTAGAAAAACCTGAAAACATTGCAAGATTTGCTTTAAACCAAAAAGTTCAGGATTTACCTTCTGATTTCTATACAAACTATTTGAAATCTATTGATAAAGTAACTTCTGCAGATGTAACCAACGCTGTAAAAGCAACTATTTTACCAAACCAAAGCAGAATTTTCATCGCTGGTAAAGCATCTGATATTTCTGAAGGATTGGAAAAACTAGGTTATCCTGTAAAATATTATGATAAAGATGCCAATCCTGTAGCAAAACCAACAGCTCAAAAAGTAGATGCTAATGTAACATTAGGTTCTGTTGCTGATAAATACATCAAAGCTATCGGAGGTGCTGCAGCAGTTCAGAAAATCACTTCTATTTCTACCGAAGCAACAACTAAAGTTCAGGGAATGGATATGGCGATGAAAATGACTCAGGCTAAAGGAGGAAAGATGGCGATGAACATCAGCATGATGGGCAACACGATCCAGAAAATTGTTTTTGACGGAAAAGACGGTTATATGGAAGCTCAGGGACAAAAGAAAACTCTTGACGATAAGCAAAAAGCTGAAATGTCTAAAGAAACAGAACTTTTCCCAGAATTAGGTTTTGCTAAAAATTCTACATTGAAATTAGGAGGAATCGAAAAGTACAACAATGAAGATTCTTACGTAGTAAAAGGTGATAAAGTAACTTATTATTACAGTGTGGCTACAGGCTTGAAAACGGGTGAAGTAAAAGCAGGCGAAGGAGGTTCTATCCCTACAAGCTATGCAGATTACAAAGATGTTTCGGGTGTTAAACTTCCCTTTACAATCATCCAGAATATGGGTGGAATGGATATTAATCTAGCTGTAAAATCTTACGTTTTAAACCAGGCTAAAGATTCTGATTTTAAATAAGAACAGCCTTATTTTATATAAAAAACGGCAACAATTGTTGTCGTTTTTATTTTTACCACAATCTTTTTTTGCTATTCGGTAAAAAAAGATTAAATTTGCCCATTCAAAAAGATATCAAAATTAATGGATACTATATTTACACTATTGATGGTTCTTATTATGATCGCCAGCATTTTACTGGTAATCGTTGTTATGGCTCAAAACCCAAAAGGTGGAGGTCTTTCAAGTACTTTTGGAGGTGCATCTTCTGCACAGTTCGGAGTACAAAGAACCAATGATTTCATGGAAAAAGCAACATGGACTCTAGGAGGAACAATTATCGTTCTTATTCTTTTAAGTGTTGTAATCACCGGAAAACCATCAGTTGCAGTTCCTTCAGCAGCTCAACCTGTAAAAACTGAAGCTCCGGCAAAATCTACTGCTCCAGCTTCTACAACGACTCCGGCTCAAACTCCGGCAGCTCCAGCTAAATAAATAATAAAATATTATATACAAAAAAGCAACTCGTTTGAGTTGCTTTTGTTTTTTTATCTTCTATCCTCTATCCTTTCACAAAAGAATTCCAATATTCATTTTGATCTTTCATGAATAAACATTCTATAAAAGAATCTAAGGACATCATATATAATGTTTTTTCATCCATCTTTTCAAATTCTGAATTAAAAAAAGACTGATCGAGTTGTAAATTTTCCCTGTTGATCACTAAAATATTTTTAGGATTATAAAAAGGATAATTTTTAATATCAACATTAGTTGTTACTAATTTTCTTCCGGATGCCAAAACCTCAAAAGTACGTATGGTTAAACCATTCTGAAAAGGTTTATTGATATCAAGCACCGATTTTGTTTTCTTATAATAATCAATAATTTGCTGATGGCTTAATTTATCAAAGCTAAGTTTTTTATTATCGAATTGTTTTAGATTTTTATCCATTAATTTTCTCAATCTAAAAGCAATTCTGCCCAGCGCATAGTAATAGAAAAATGATCTTAATTTTAATTGATTAGCAATCGTTTTCACTTTTTCACCAACAATATATCTATCTGTATGGGCACTCCCGATAAAAATAATATCATATTCCGAAGATTGAGTATTTTGATTTAAATTTTTATACTCATCAAGATAAAATAATGGTCTGAAACTTAAATTATAGGTTACCGAATCATTTCTTTCAAAAGTAAACTTTTTATCGAAATACTTTAAGTTAGAAATAAGTGTAGGATACTCTTTTAAAGGATCAAAATTATAATACACCATTTCCATTTCAGGATTAAGTGCCTTTATTTTTTCAAGAAAATAAGTGGGAACAGCTTCCCCCTTTATTAAAAGAAAATAATCATATTTCTTATGCTGAATATCATTGATAATTTTAGCATAATAATGATTAATAACCGATTGATAAAGATTTTTATTAAAACGAATGATTCCTTTTGTAAAATTAGAATTAGAAGGTCTCTCATCATAAAAATCTACCTCAGCGCCAAGCTCAGAAAGTCTTTTGGCAATCTCTTTTTCGTACTGAAAAAAACTTACTGCTAAAAAAAGAATCTTTTTACCTTTGAGATTTATCATTTCAAAAGACCTTTACGTTTCATTTCTTCAAGTGATTCCTGAAGTTTTACATCCTGAATATCCTGTTGCAAAACCCAATTGGTAAATCTGGAAAGTCCTTCTTCCAGAGATATTTTAGGTTCAAAATTTAATTTTGACTGAATCTTACTGATGTCTGCAAAATTATGTCTGATATCTCCAATTCTGAACTGCCCGGAAATAGTAATTCCAACGTTCTTTTTATAAAGTTTACGCAGATATTCTGCAATTTCAATAACTGTTGTTTGAACACCGGTTCCTACATTGAAAACCTCATCATTTGCGGCTTCATTTTCAATTGATTTTATGATCGCATCTACAGCATCGTCTACATGAATAAAGTCTCGCGATTCTTTTCCGTCTTCAAAAACATTAATATCATTATCATTCAGAATTTGTGATGAAAAGATAGAAAGAATACCTGTATAAGGGTTTAAAAGAGATTGCCCTTCGCCATATACATTTTGAAATCTCAACGAAACAGCTGCAATCCCGATGGACGAACAAGCTGTCATCACCATTTGCTCTTGGCTTTGCTTGGTAATCCCGTAAATAGATACCGGATGAATTTTCGAATCCTCATCAGTCGGAAGAGAAGAAAGTAATTCTCCATCAGCAGATCTCATCTCGAAATCTCCAATTTCCATATCTTTTGCTTTTCTGGAATTTGGAAAAACTTCACCTAATACAGGATGTCTATATTTTCCTTCACCATAGATTGCTCTTGAAGATGCTACAACAATTTTTTTCACAGAATTGGGTTCATTTACAAGAATATCAAGCATTTTAGAAGTTCCCGAAACATTCACTTCGGTATATCTTTCTATTCGGTACATAGATTGGCCCGTTCCTGTTTCTGCAGCCAAATGAATAATTACATCCTGATTTTTAATAGCTTTTCGCCAATCATCAGTATGAATAACATCACCTTTTATAAAATTAACCTTATCCTTGATACTTTTAAACAAAGGAGAAGTTATGTCCGGATATTCACCATGAATTTGTGGAGACAGATTATCTAAAACCGTTATTTCGTAGCCTTTATTTTTCAACTCTAAAGAAAGCTTACTCCCGATAAATCCCGCTCCTCCTGTGATAAGTACTTTCATTATTAGTTTTTCTTTGTGTTTAAATTATAGCAAAATTGTCTGAACAACAAAAGTAGATATTTTGCCTTGTAAAAAAAATGATAAAAAGTATATTGAGGTAAACTTAAATATTTCAAAGCGTACATTTCTTTCAAATTTCGTTTATAACCATTCTTCATTTCTTTTAAATTGGCTGACAAACCAGAAACGCCAAAAGTTCGTTTTCCGCCACCTGCAATCACCAAACTTTCATCCAAAATATACATTTTATTATTTCTGGAAATTTTCATCCAATAGTTTACATCTTCAGCATATCGCTGATCATCATTGAAAAAACCTGTATTTGCTATAACTTTTCGTTTAAAAATTACAGTAGAAGGCTGGGCTTCATTTCTTATCAATAATTTACTAAACGTTATTTCTGCCAAATTATTAACAACTTCGTAAGGTAAAAGTATTTTATGATTATTTCTTCTTGACGCTAAAAAATCAATGTCTAAATTTTTATTATTTAAATAATTTAATTGTTTTTCTATTTTATCTGAATGCCATTCATCATCAGAATCCAGTAAAGCTACAAGTTCACCTTTTGAATGTTTCAAACCTATATTTCTTGCCTTAGAAACACCTCCATTTTCCTGATTGATTAATTGTAAATTCATTTCAGGATTTTCTTTCACGTATGTTTTTACAATATTTTCACTTTCATCTGAAGAACCGTCATTAACCACAATCACTTCAAATTCATTCACACCAATTGTCTGCGCTTTAATAGAATTTAAAGCATTTACAATTGTTCTTTCGGCATTATATATCGGAATAATTACGGAAATCATTTGTTATGTTTGAGGTTTTTGACTTTTAAAAAACGTCAACCCCATTGCAATAATCATAAATGGCATTGACATATTGAAAAAACTGAGATCAAAATTAGAATTAATTATCAAATCATCATATCCCAAAATCATCATAAAGTATAAAAAGGGTAACAAAATACAAATAAACAACAACCCTCCTCCCCACAAAATAATATGCTGAAAAGATTTTACTTTAAAAGATAAAATAATGGCTATTATGATGTAAAATACACTTATTATCATCGGTTGTTTTCCTCCTTGCAGAATAAACGGATTATGTTTTATCATTAAATCGAAGCTATCTGCCTGATGAAAAAACAAGTATAAAACTCCAGAAATAGTAATTAATGAACTTGTGATAAATAGAAGTTTATCTTTAACAGAAAATTTAAAAAAAGGTTTAAATAAGAGAAATATCAACGGAATTATTACTGAAAAACGGGTCAAAATCATCAATGAAGTTAATATAGCAACCGTACTTATTTTAAAATTTTTCTTTTCAATAAAATTTTTCCAGATCAAATAGATAAAACCAACGAGAATAATAAAATTTGAAAATAAGTCACTCTTCGTATAGATTTCCCATAAATAACTTGGAGAAATAGTCAGTAAAATTAAAATGACCAACCTCTGTTTATATTCCTTAAAAATTTTAAAGATTAAATAGGAAAATAATAGAAAACAAAAAGACTGTAAATAACCAACACTTCCAAAAAGAAGATAAAAAGGCATTCCGAGAATAATCAAAAAAGGTAAATTAGAAGATTCTCTTCCCATATAATCCTTGATCGCATAAGGATATTCATTATTAAAAATAGCCCTGATCCCGATTTCCATAGCGTCCCATCGATCGACATTCAGAGATTTTCCGTCTACAAAATAATTGATACCAACACTCCCAATAAAAAAAACACTCAGTAAAATCCAAAATAAAATTTTATAAACAGACTCTTTGCAATTGATCTTATTATAAAAGTTGACAATAGCCAAAATACCAATAAAAAAGGCAGTCAGTATAGGAATATTATACTTTTCACCATATTTCAAAATAAAAAAAGCATTGATAAAAAGATAAATTATAAAAGGATAATATTTACCTAAATTATTTAAAATATGATGGGATGAAATCTTCAAAATGATCGTTATTAGTTTAATTCAAATTATCACGCACCGCTTTCACTATACGGCAACCTATTAACAATCGATCTTCCCAACGAAACCTCATCCGCATACTCCAATTCATCGCCTACAGAAATTCCTCTTGCAATACTTGAAAAATTTACGTTAAAACTCTTGAATTTCTTATAAATATAATAAGCTGTAGTATCTCCTTCCATCGTTGCACTGAGAGCAAAAATGAGTTCTTTTACCCTCCCGTTGTTTAGTTTTTTTTCAATACTTGGGATATTCAACTGGTGAGGTCCGATTCCTTCCATAGGCGAAATTTTACCGCCAAGAATAAGATATTTTCCGGTATATTTTCCGGTATTTTCTATTGCAATTACATCACGAACATCTTCTACGATGCAGATTACCTCGTCATTTCTTTTATCATTACTACAAATCTCACAAATCTCAAAATCCGAGAAATTATGGCATTCTTTGCAATACTTTATTTCATTCACAAGATTGATCAGAGAATTTCCCAAACTCGTCGCGCGGGAATTAGGCTGTTTCAATAAATGCAATGCTAAACGTAAAGCCGTTTTTCTGCCAATTCCGGGTAATCCGGAAATTTCATCCACTGCTTTTGCCAAAACTTTACTTGGGTAATCCATCAGACAAAAATAGTGATTATTGTTGATAATTCTGAGGTGATAGTTTTCAGTTTAAATTAACAAATTAAAAAGAATTTCACATCAAAAAAGGCACATTTATCCCTTTTTCAGGCTTCTTATCTTAAATTAAAAATATTATCTTTGGAAAACTAAATATTAACTTGAAAAAATAAACAATGGTACTTAACAATCTAAACTACCCGTTAGATTTCAAATTCAAAATTTCAACATTAGCGAGTGATTTTAACATCACAGATAAAAACGGAAACTACGTGGCTTACGTTCGTCAGAAAATGTTTAAACTAAAAGAAGACGTTATCGTTTTCAATGACGAAAGCAAATCGAAAGAACTTTTCAGAATCAGAGCCAATAAATGGATCGATTTTAACGCTTCTTATTCTTTAAACGAAGTACAGACAGGAAAAAGCTACGGAAGATTGGCAAGAAAAGGAATGCGTTCTATCTGGAAAGCAAGCTACGATATTTTGGATGCAACCGATCAGCCAAAATTCAAAATTCAGGAAGACAATGCCTGGGTAAGATTTTTTGACGGAATGGTGGGTGAAATCCCAATTATCGGATTGTTTACAGGATATTTCCTAAATCCTTCTTACACAATTACAGGAATGGACGGGAAAGCTTATTTTAAGCTAAAAAAAATGCCGTCTTTCTTTGGAAGAAGATTCCAGCTTGACAGATTAATTGATATTGATGATGAAGACGAAAGTATCGTCATTCTTTCATTATTGATGATGACTCTTTTGGAAAGAGCAAGAGGATAAATAAAATAAACCACAAACAATGAAATACGTAATCATTTTCATTTCGGCGTTCTTATTAGTCGCCTGTAAAAAAGACAAAGAAGCAGCTTCTGGATCTGCAACTTCAGATTCAGTAAAAGTAGTTCAGGATTCTGCCAATGTAAAAAACTCTTCGGAAAAAATTTTAGTTGAAACTTTTGATTTTCCGACTGAAATTAAAGAATGTTCTTGCTATTTCGCCAGAAATAAAGCTGATTTCGAGAACGAAAAATACATTTATGCAGACGATGCAGGAAAAACGGCTTATATGAAACTGGACGGTAAAAGATTGGTAATGAATCTGATCTCATCCAGCGATATGGAAGTTGATGAAGTCTTAACAAAAGAAATTGAAAATGAAGACTATAAAATCTCTGTAAAAGGTAAAAAAATAAAAGGCGAAGAAGCTTTATTATTTGAAGGTACATTAACCATCGAAAAACCTGATGGCACAATGGAAACCATGCCTGTCTACGGTGAATGTGGTTGTTAACTAGCTTCTAGCTTCTAGCTTCTAGCTTCTAGCTTCTAGCTTCTAGCTTCTAGCTTCTAGCTTCTAGCTTCTAGCTTCTAGCTTCTAGCAAAAATATTGCTTCTGTTTTACGGAAGCATTTTTTATTTCGTAATTTTGAGAAAAATAAAAATTTCATGGAGCTATCTAATATAGAACCGCAAATAATCTGGAAAAATTTCTCCAAGTTAAATGCTGTTCCAAGACCATCAAAAAAAGAAGAAAAAGTAATTGCTTTCATCAAAGAATTCGGTGAAAATCTAGGATTGGAAACTACGGTAGATGAAGTAGGAAACGTAATTATTAAAAAACCTGCCACAGCGGGAATGGAAAATCGTAAATCGATTGTGATGCAATCGCATTTAGATATGGTTTGCCAGAAAAACAATGATGTAAATTTTGATTTTGAAACAGAAGGAATCAAAATGGAAGTTGATGGCGACTGGGTAAAGGCAAAAGGAACCACTTTGGGCGCAGATAACGGTTTGGGCGTTGCTACGATCATGTCAATCTTAGAAAGTTCAGACATTCCTCACCCAGATTTGGAGGCACTTTTCACGATTGATGAAGAAACGGGAATGACAGGAGCTTTAGGTTTAAAACCTGGACAATTATCTGGTCAAATTTTGTTAAATCTTGACACCGAAGAAGATGATGAAATCGATATCGGTTGTGCAGGTGGAATTGATGTTACGATTTCTCAAAACTACGAAACAGAAGCTGCTAACGGACAAATTGTAAGATTTGAAGTGAAAGGTTTACAAGGTGGTCACTCTGGAATGGATATCCACAAAGGTTTCGGAAACGCGAATGTAATCTTAGGAAGACTTCTTTATAAAGCATTAGAAAAAGAAAATATTCAACTGATTTCTATTGACGGAGGGGGATTGAGAAACGCGATTCCGAGAGAAGGTGTTGCGATTGCTTCTGTGAGAAATGCTCAGGAATTTATAGAAGAAGTGACTAATAGTCTTAAAAAGGAAATTTTAGAAGAATTTGCAAGCGTAGAGCCCAATCTTCAAATCAATATTGAAAATGCAACGTCTTCTGATAAAGCAATTTCTGAAGCAGATTCAAAGAAAATTATTTTAACGTTGAAATCTCTTCACAACGGAGTTTACAGAATGAGCCCGGATGTAAAAGATTTGGTAGAATCTTCAAATAATGTTGCAAGAGTTGAATTAAAAGAAGGTAGTTTGAAAATTTTAAACCTTTCAAGATCATCGGTAGATTCATCAAAAGATTCAGTTGCGGAACAATTGAAATCTGTTGCAGAATTGGCTGGAATGAATACTGTTTTCAGTGGTTCTTATCCAGGTTGGAAGCCAAAACCAGGTTCTGAAATCGTTCAGCTAATGGAGAAAATCTATACTGAAAAGTTTAACGAAAAACCTCACGTTGTGGCTTGTCACGCAGGTTTAGAATGCGGAATCATCGGAGCAAATTATCCTGAAATGGAAATGGTAAGTTTTGGACCAACAATTCGTGGGGCGCACTCTCCGGATGAAAAAGCGAATATTTCTTCAACTCAGAAATTCTGGGCATTTACGAAAGATATTTTAGCAAATATTCCTCAAAAATAAAATTGTAAAATTGCTATATTGAATCTCCAAAGTTGTTTTGATTTTGGAGATTTTTAGTTTTAATCTAAATATATTTAATTATAGTAAAAATGCTTCGAGACATCTCTAATACTAATCGTTTTATTAAACGGTAAATTTGCAGCGGTGTCATGCTGAGCTGGTCGAAGCATCCAAACAAAATGTAAAAATTTAACAATGAAAAGTATTACAGTATTCTGCGGATCAAGTTTTGGTTCGGATGAAATGTATAAAGAACAGGCAACTTTGTTGGGACAAACTTTAGCAAAGCAAAATATTCAATTGGTTTATGGAGGGGCGGCAACGGGCTTAATGGGGACTGTTGCTAACGGCGCTTTGGATGCTGGCGGAAAAGTAATCGGTGTGCTGCCCTATTTTTTACAGTCTAAAGAAATTGCTCACAAACAATTGACCGAATTGATTTTAGTCGAAACTATGCATGAAAGAAAAACCAAAATGCATGAACTTTGCGACGGTGTAATTGTTCTTCCTGGAGGTTACGGAACGTTGGAGGAGCTTTTCGAAATGATCACTTGGGCCCAACTCGGGCTTCATAAAAAACCAATCGCCGTTTTGAATATCAACGGATTTTATGAGGATTTGATTAAACTGATTCAAACGATGGTTGATAAAGGATTCTTAAAGCAGATTAATCGAGATATGCTGTTGATTAGTAATGATATTGATGAATTATTGAATATGATGAGGAATTATGAAGCTCCGACGGTTGGAAAGTGGATTTCGAAAAAGGAAATTTAAAATTACACAGTTTATCTAAAAATCATTAAATTTGATATAAAATATTAAAAATTATGAATTTAGAAGCACGTAAAATATCGCTTGTTCAAGAATTTTTAAGGATTGATAATGAAGAAATCATCAGTGCTTTGGAAAATGTACTGCACAAAATTAAGTCTGAAAATTTTGATGAAAGTTTAAAACCAATGTCTGTAGATCAATTTAATGATGAAATTGATAAAGCCATTGATGACGAAGCTAATGATAGAATAATTAATATAAAAGATTTAAAAAATAAGATCCAACAGTGGGATTAGATATCTTTTGGACTCAGCTCGCAGAGAATAAACTGTATGATATTTTTCAATATTATAAATTTAAGGCCGGAGCAAAAACTGCAAAGAAAATTATTAATAAAATTATTGATAAAACCTTAATTTTAGAAGAGAATTCTAAAGCTGGACAAGTTGAAGAATTGTTATCAGAACGGAAACATGAATTCAGATATTTAGTTTCAAGTAATTATAAAATAATTTATTACATAAACTTTGAAACAAATAAAATCATTATTGCCAATATTTTTGACACAAGGCAAAATCCATCAAAATTAAAGGAAACATTATAAACAAAAAACTCCCGAAGAAAAATCTTCAGGAGTTTTATATTTTAAATTAAAAATTTTCTAAGGGTAAGGAGCAATTTCTACTTCAAGACCTTCCATTTCCATCACCATGTGCAATTGGCAACCCAATCTGCTGTTCTCTTTTACATGGAAAGCTTCAGCAAGCATTGCATCTTCTTCATCGCCCATTGGCTCAAGCCCTGGATCATTTATTACGTAAACCTGACAAGACGCGCACATTGCCATTCCTCCACACACTCCGATAGTTCCTTCTTCTGCCAATTCATACGAACGGATGATTTCCATTAAATTCATGGACATATCCGTAGGTGCTACCACATCATGAGTCACCCCTTCCCTATCGGTGATCTTTATATTTATATCGCTCATTTTTGTTGATTGTTGATTTGTTTGTAGTTGATGGCATTTGTCATTCTTAACTACTCACCTTCAACCGCAACAAATTTAGTCAATTTTTTTCACAACTGCTTTCTCAGCTTCTTTTCTACTTCCGTCGAATCCGTCTACACCACTCACTGTTGTATATTTCAAAACGAATTTTTTACCAGGATTCAGTCTGTTGTAAACACTCTGGCACATTAAAGTAGCTTCATGGAAACCACAAAGAATCAGTTTTAATTTCCCTGGATATGTGTTGATATCACCGATAGCATAGATTCCATCGATGTTTGTTTGATAGTCTAAAGCGTTATTAACAACGATTGCGTTTTTCTCGATATTCAGTCCCCAGTTTCCGATTTCTCCCAATTTTGGAGTTAAACCAAATAAAGGAATGAAATAATCTGTTTCCATATCATAAGGATCCTGACCGTCAACAGCAACCGTAATGGCTTCTACTTTTCCGTCACCTTTTACTCCGGTAACTTCAGCAGGCGTGATTAATTTGATTTTTCCTTGATTTTTAAGCTCCTGAACTTTTTCAACAGAATCTAAAGCACCACGGAATTCATTTCTTCTGTGAATCAACGTCACTTCACTTGCCACATTAGAAAGGAAAATACTCCAGTCAAGTGCAGAATCTCCTCCTCCGGCAATTACTACTTTTTTATCTCTGAAGTGCTCAGGCTCTTTTACGAAATATTCAAGACCTTTTTCTTCATAATCTGCAAGGTTTTCGAAAGCTGGTTTTCTTGGTTCAAAAGTACCTAAACCACCTGCAATAGCGATCGCTTTACATCTGTGAACAGTTCCTTTATTAGTTACAACTTCAAACCATTCATCATCCACTTTGGTATAAGAAACAGCTGTTTCTCCCAATGTGAATCCAGGTTGGAATTGCTTGATCTGTTCCATTAAATTATCTACTAATTCTCCAGCATTTACCGATGGATAACCAGGGATATCAAAAATCGGCTTTTTAGGATACAATTCTGCCAATTGTCCTCCAGGTTGAGGAAGTGCATCAATAATATGGCATTTCATTTTTAGCAAACCTGCTTCAAAAACAGCAAACAATCCCGTTGGCCCAGCCCCAATAATCAATATATCTGTAGTTATCATAGTATAAAAGATAATTTAATAATATGTATGTCTGCAAATTTACTAATTTTAATGCGAAGCATATTTAATTCATTCTAAATAAAAACCTGAGATTTATCAAATATGTTTCGAAATCTTATTTGGCAACCTTTTTGTAACTGAGTAATCATGAAAAAAACTTCATTTTTTTTAGCAATATTTATATTTTGTCTGAGTTTTGGCCAGATTAATAATATTGCAGATGGCGAATCTCTGACTTTTAGGATCCATTATGGAATCTTAAATGCCGGAAGTGCCAATCTCACCGCTAGAAAAACCGTTTATAAAGGTATTCCGCATTTGTACGTAAAAGGAACCGGAGTAACCACAGGAGCTGTAAAAACATTCTTTAAAGTGGAGGATCTCTATGAAAGTTATATCAACATCAATACAGAACTGCCAAGTTTTTATGTAAGAAATGTACGGGAAGGCGGTTATACACAACATTACGAAACAACGTTTAATCATAGTAATAATACTTTAATTTTAACCGATAAAAAAAATCCGGCTAATGGTTCTAAGGTTTTAAAATCTGTAAAAGGTGTTCAGGATATGCTTTCCTGCTTTTATTATTTAAGAAGTAAAAGTGCTGCAGAATTGAGAATAGGAACCGTGATTAGTATGAATGTTTGGATTGATGATGAAATGTTTCCTTTTCAACTAAAGGTGGTGGGAACAGAAAATTTAAAGACAAAATTCGGAACGATTAATTGTTTAAAAATCACACCATCTGTACAAAGCGGAAGGGTTTTCAAGGAAAAAGAAGGCGTTACCATGTGGGTTTCTAATGATGCCAATCACGTTCCGATGTTGTTAAAAGCAGAATTGGCTGTGGGTTCTTTAAAAGCCAGTATTGATGATATTAAAAATGTGAAATATCCTTTAAAATTCATAAAATAAAAACATATCACTTGTTTGTTAGTGAAGAATGTCTGTAAAAATTTTTACAGACATTTTTTTATTTGATGTAATAGAATTCAATTCCCGATTGTCATAATTATATAAGACTCAATAACCAAGAAAAATCAAATATCATAAAAGCGAAACGCTATTTTTGAATGTTTTATTGTAGGCGCTTCGTGAGAAGTCGAAGCGTCTTTTTCAGAGACACTGTGTAAATTTTCAATACTCGTTTTTAATTACGTTTTGTTTCTAATGTCAGTAATTAAAAACTAAAACCTCCGATTAATTCGGAGGTTTGTTTTTGGAACTTTGCGAAATAATTTTCTTTCATCATTTGTGTTTTTTTATAACACCAAATCACTTTTAATTTTTTTTAAATCATTAATGTCTGTCAAAACCAATGATTATTTTTTTCATCATCTTGTTATTATAGAATTATCAATATGCGAACCAACTGTGCCAAAAATTTGTCGATTTACTTCGCCTTAGTTGTAGATATTCTTCGACAGATTTTATCTTGAAAGACAATAAAAAAACCTTCGATAGATTTCGAAGGTTAAAGATTTTTCATCCGTTTTAGTGCGAAATAATTTTTTTTCGTCATTTGCTTATGTCAAAAACCAAATAACTTTTTTCTCTTTTGTCTGATACAAAAATAACAACATCGAAGATTATTTTCATTACAAAAGCTGTCGATATACTTCGCTGATCCCGTAGATATTTTTCTACAACTTACATTGATTTTTTCCACAAAAAAACCTTCGTGTCGACTCGAAGGTTTTACATTTTCATTTGTGTTTTTGTACGAAATAATTCTTTTTCATCATTTGTGTTTTTTATAACACCAAATCACTTTTAAATTTTTAAAATCATTAATGTCTGTCAAAACCAATGATTATTTTTTCATCATATTGTTATTATATAATTATCAATATGCGAACCAACCGTGCCAAAAATTTGTCGATTTACTTCGCTTGCATCGTAGATATTATTCGACAGATTTTTCATTGTTGAAAGACAAGAAAAAACCTCCGAAAAAATTCCGGAGGTTATATTTTTACCATTTTAATGTAATGGAAGACTTTTGATTTTTTCTCATCATTTGTGCTTTAGAGAAATCAAAAGTCCTTTGTTTATTCTTTTAATAGTTTTTACCCTTTGTGTTGATACAAAGATAGAAACAGAAGAATATATTCTCTAAATAAATAATGTAGATAAATGTCGTTTGCCTTGTAGATTTTTATCTATTTAAACTATTGACTATTTCTGATGAGCTCGATAAGTTCTACGAGATTTTCAATTTCAAGCTTATCAAAAATCCTTCTTTTAATAGTACTTACAGTATTTTGTTTTACATCTAGCTTGCCTGCAATTTCAAGGTTTCCCAATCCTTCAGCATACATTTCTGCAATTTGTAATTCTCTTTCTGTTAATGATGATAAAGGATTTACCATATTAGGATTTTTCATTGAATTTACCAGCAAAGCCTGCGTTGTAGTAGAAATATATTCGCCATCGCTAATCATTTTCTTAATAGCATGCTCTATTACCTCTTCTTCATTCATTTTGCTGAGAAAACCATCAGCTCCGGCATTCAGATAACGCAGCGAATGTGTATTTTCATCAATTCCGGTAAAGATCAGGATTTTAATTTCCGGTTTTAATGTTTTTATTTCGCCTAAAAAGCTTAAACTATTTCCATCCGGAAAGTGAGCGTCTATAATGGCAATATCAATCGGATTCTGCTTTACAGATTCTATGGCTTGTTGTAATGTTGATGCCTGAAAAATATTCTGAGCCAACTCCATATCTTCTAGTAAAAAGACAATGCCCTGTCTTATCAGACTATGATCGTCTGCAAGCAGGAAGTTGATTGATCTATTATCTAGTTGATTCATTTCTTACTATTTAAATTCACAGAAAAAGTAACCGTTGTACCTTTTCCCAATTCGCTTTCCACAAAAATATTTCCTGAGTATAAAGCTACGATTTCTTTACATAAGCTCAACCCCAAACCAGCACCGAGATTTTCTACATCTTCCGATAAAACGCCTTGGTAATAGGGTTCAAATATTTTTTCTAGATCCGATTGAGAAATTCCGGCTCCGGTGTCATTTATTTTAGTTGTCATGGTTATTGTGTTATCATCAATCTTTTCCGTATTTACCGTTACGCTTATCTGTCCGTTTTCGGTAAATTTATTCGCGTTTCCAAGAATATTCATAAAAACCTGATTGATCTTCTTGTTATCAGAATAAACGGTAATATCCGGGTTTATATTTTCATTGATGACAAATTTATTGTTTCTCGTTTCAATATACGGCTCAATAGAGCTTAAAATCGAAGTAATTTCATTTTTAAGATTAAAATCTACAGGAATTAATTTATTTTCCACCGCCTGATTTTTGGTATATTCTAAAATCTGATTAGCCTGCATCAACAAAGTATCATTGGTAAAACTGATAGATTTAAGATATTCTTTAATTTTATCATCATCCGTTTTTTTATTAATCCTATTGATGAAAAGACCAATTATTTTTAATGGCGATCTTAATTCATGACTTAACATTCCTAAGATTCTGTTTTTAAAATTCAAATTTTCATTAATCTGTTTGTTGGCCGCATTCAATTGTTTTTCATAGACAAAAGCAATTCTTGTTAAAATCATAATTAAAACAGATACAATAAACATCAAAATCATAGCACCAAATATCAAATACGTTCTGATCTTGTTGTTTTTAGAATTTTGTGTCTCATATTCCTTCTCCAAATCCTGTTTAGAAGCCTTGATTGAATTTTCATAAATTCCCATCAATCCGTTGCTATACATCAAAAGATTGCTGAACATTTTATAAAACTGATCATTCCCTTTTTGCTTCTCCTTTACATTCACCTGAATTTTTTTCACCTCACCGGAATAATGGTGATCTACCACATTTATAATGCTGTCCAGTTCTTTTTTAATTGTGGAAGCATCCAACTTTTTGCCCTGTTTTACGGTAATCACCGTGCTTTCCTTTCTTACACTTTCCTTCCCCGAAATAGCATCACCCAAACGTCCGAATAATCCTTTTTTCTTTATAGAATCTGTGTATGTTTTGGTCTCGACATCAAATTTATCTAAATTATAATCCAGATCATATTTTTTCAGCTGTGGCAAATCATTATTTATCTTAAAATTAGATTTGGTTGAATATTGATAAGTAGAATCAATCAACAACTTCAAATTTTTAAGCTCCAACGAATCTTTTTTCTGCGAAGCATTATTCTTCAATCTTGGATATTTCTGTTCAAAACGACTGATGCTATCCAAATTATTACCAAGCTTATTTAACGATTTAAAGTAAGAATCTAAATACGTATTATCTTCGCTTACCACATACTTTTGGAGGAAATCCTGAGCGTTCATAAGCTCTTTTCGGGAGTCATCCGTCAAATTCTCCAATAAGTGAATTTCTTTCAGCTGTTTTTCAATAAAAATTAAATTCTTTCTATTAACAAATTCATTATAAAAAAACGCCGCTATAATCAACTGTATTAATAAAATACATAATATAAGGGAATAATGAATAATTTTTCTAAATCTAAAATTCAATGACTTCAACATTTTCACTTGAGTTATCGTATAAAATTAATAAAAAAATCCTGTAAAAATATTGTTTTACAGGATTTTGAATTTGTTTAAGTTTAAATTATATATTTACAACGTTTTAAACTGCTCTAAAGTTCTGATATCATTCTCGAAGAACATTCTGATATCGCTCATTTGATAAAGAAGCATTACGATTCTTTCGATCCCCATTCCGAAAGCATATCCCGAATACTTTTCAGAATCGATATTTACGTTTTTCAAAACGGCAGGATCTACCATTCCGCAACCCATAATTTCTAACCAACCTGTTCCTTTCGTGATTCTGTAATCGGTCTCAGAGTTTAATCCCCAATATACATCAATCTCAGCACTTGGCTCTGTAAAAGGAAAATATGAAGGTCTTAATCTGATTTTTGACTTTCCGAAAAGCTCGGTGGTGAAGAACTGAATCGTTTGTTTTAAATCTGCAAAACTTACATTCTCATCAATATACAACCCTTCAATTTGGTGGAAAATACAGTGCGAACGAGAAGAAACCGCTTCATTTCTGAAAACTCTTCCCGGAGATAAAATCCTGATTGGCGGCTGATTTTCCTCCATATATCTGATCTGTACCGACGAAGTGTGCGTTCTCAACAAAATATCTGGGTTTTGCTCGATGAAGAAAGTATCCTGCATATCTCTTGCCGGGTGATATTCCGGAAGATTCAAAGCGGTGAAATTGTGCCAGTCATCTTCAATTTCCGGTCCGTCTGCTACGGCAAATCCTATAGACTTGAAAATTTCGATAATTCTGTTTTTCACCAAATTAATTGGATGTCTTGAACCTAAATCCAACGGAAAAGAAGGTCTCGTAAGATCCTCTTTTTCAAGGATAATAGAAGATGCAGAAGCATTTTTTAAATCCTCCAATTTTACGTTAACAGCATTCTTCAGAGTATTGATTTTCTGTCCGAATTCTTTCTTCTGATCGTTTGGAACTTCCTTAAATTTTTCAAAAAAATCGTTTAGAATTCCCTTCTTACCATTGTACTTGATTCGGAAGTTTTCAATTTCCTCTTTAGATGTAGCATTAAAGCCATTTACCTCAACGAGTAATTCTTCTATCTTTTCTATCATTGTTTTACCCTTTCAAAATGTTTTGCAAAAATACGGTTTTTCGATGGAATAATTTTCCTATAATTAAAAAAATCTGCCCCTTATTCGGAGGCAGACTTCAATCACTTATTTCACTTAAATAAAAAAATTATTTTTTTTCTAAAGCTTTTACGCTGATCTGAAGAGTCACATCATCCTTGATAACCCCATTTTCGGCAGGTGTCTGAAACTTCACCCCAAACTCTTCTCGCTTAATATCTTTCGGCTCTGTAGCAATACTTACCACACCTTCCTTCACAGATACATTTGCCTTAAACTGAGCAGGTTTTGTAATCCCTTTGATCGTTAAATTACCATCCAAAAGCGTGTTGTAATCACCTTCTGCAGATGGTGTCACTTTCGTAATTTCATAAGAAGCCGTCGGAAATTTTTCTACTTCGAAGAAATCACCACTTTTTAAATGACCGTTTAATTTTCCTAATTGTTCAGCATCATCTTTTAGATCAACCGATGTAAGCGAATTCATATCGGCTACGAATTTTCCACTTTCAAGACTGCCTTCTTTTACGGTAACATCGCCACTTTCGAACTTAATCGTTCCGAAATGGCTTGTGCTTTCAGATTTAAAAATTTTATATCCCTTCCACTCTACTTTACTGTTTAAAGTATCCAATGTAAACTGGTTACCATCTTTAGTTGTCGTCACTTCATTACCATCACTGGTCACAGGTTTTTCTTTATTACAAGAAACCATAACTGCAACGGCAAAAAGTACGGGAATTCCTAATGAAAACAGCTTTTTCTTCATGATTTTTAAATTTTTAATACTTCCGCTAATATAATAAAAAAAATCAATTTTTCCTAAAAACGATTCATTTCATTACATTTGTAATATGCTTTTAGAAATTAATAATTTACACTTTTCATACGCAAAGGAAAAACCTTTGTTTAATAATCTGAATCTAAAATTTGAAGGAGGAAAAATCATCGCATTGGCGGGAGAAAGCGGCTGCGGAAAGTCAACGTTGTTAAGTTTGATTTATGGACTTTTAGATTGGGAAAGTGGTGAAATTATTTTTGATGGCGTGAAGCTTTTAGGCCCGAAAGGAAATATTGTTCCCGGCGAATCTGAAATGAAATTTGTTGCCCAAAATTTCGATTTGATGCCTTATGCAACGGTAGCTGAAAATGTGGGAAAGTTTATTTCTAATATTAATTTAGCCAAGAAAAAAGAAACCGTAACCGAACTTCTCGAAGTCGTGGGATTGGAAGAATTTGCGAATATTTTACCTAAATATTTAAGCGGCGGACAACAGCAAAGAGTTGCCATCGCGAGAGCGCTTTCCGTGCTTCCGAAATTATTGATTCTTGATGAACCTTTCAGCAATTTAGATTTTCCACGAAAAATTGAATTGCGCGAAAAATTATTCAGATATGTAAAACAAAACAATATTTCATTAATTATTTCTACCCATGAACTTCAGGATATTATTCCGTGGTTAGATCAGATTGTGGTGCTTCAGGAAGGAAGATTGATACAGAATGACAGTCCGCAAGAAACGTTCAAAAATCCTTACAATTCTTATGTTGCGAAACTTTTTGGTGAAGTGAATATTTTTAATGAAACTGAAATTACAGATTTTCAACTTTCTAAATTTTTCTATTATCCGAAAGAGGTTAAAATTTCTGAAAATGGTTTTGAAGCCGAAGTTTTAGAAAGTCGATTTGCCGGAAATCATTATTGGAATAAACTAAAAGTAAAAAATAAAGAACTGGTGGTTTACACAGATATGAGAATTGAAAATTTTGTTACAATTTCCTTTGTTTAAACCTGAAATTTAATTGAATGACAGCTTACCTAGCCCTGATCGCAGCATTTGTTTGAGCTCATTTTTGTAGATTCGGCGAAGCGGCTCCGCCGCTTCGCCGAATCTACAAAAATAGCAAGTGCGAAGAGCAGGAAAAAGCTCCTGAACCAACTTAACCATCACATTTCATTACACTTACACTGTTAAATTTTTAATAAAAAAAATACAAACATAAGAATTGAGTTTAAACTTTTCTTACATTTGTATTTCCACAGCATAAGGAAATTTTTGGTTAATTCTCTTTCTGCCTCTAAAGATGAAAATTAGTCTTATTCTAGACAGGACAATCGACTCTTTTGAAAGATTACACTGCCCAATTCTTTCCTTTTTTTTATGCTTTCTTCACAAATTCCGACTTCAAAGCCATTGACCCGAAACCATCAATTTTGCAGTCAATATTATGATCGCTGTCTGGTCTTAAACGAATATTTTTCACTTTTGTTCCTGCTTTTACAGGCTTTGGAGCACCTTTTACCGGTAAATCTTTTACAACAACTACAGAATCTCCATCCTTCAGTTCATTTCCGTTTGAATCTAAAATCACACCTGAATTAGATGTATCAGCAGATACTTCTTCGGGATTCCATTCGTAAAAACATTGTGAACAAACCATCATATTATCGCTTGGATAGGTAAATTCAGAACTACATTTCGGACAAAGTACAGTATCACTCATATTTTTTAATTTTTGCAAAGGTAAGATTTTAAATGGTGGAATGGAAGTCTGATGATGGAGGATGGAAGTTAGATCCTATTAACCTTAAACACAGAACTAAACACTTTGAACCCAAAATTCTCAACTTAAATTTGTATTTTTGCAGATTCAAAATAGCAGAATCCAATTTTATGGAATTGATACACAGAAACCTGGCAATCGGAATTCACGATGCTTTACAGGAAACATTTTTCGAAAAAAATAAATATGCCGATAAAGTAATCGAAAGACTTTTGAAAGCACACAAAAAATGGGGAAGCCAAGACAGAGCGGTAGTTTCTGAGATTTTCTACAACATCATCCGTTGGAAAAAACGTCTTGAATATTATATGGGTGAAGGGGTAAAACCAAACAACATCTATAAATTAATCATCGCTTATCTTCTTTGGAGCAAAACAAATTATAAAAAATTCGAGGAATTCGACGGAATAAAAATCGCTGATATCCTTACCAAGCTTAAAAAAGGAACTGTTCCTACAAAAGCTATCGAACATTCAATTCCGGAATGGTTGGCTGAAACTTTGGAAAAAGAACTAGGCGACAAATGGGAAAAGGAAATGTTTGCTTTGAACGAGCAAGCTCCGACCGTTTTAAGAGCAAACTCTTTAAGAACGACTCCGAAAGAGCTGATTTCTGACCTTGCCGATGAAAATATTGTTTCATATCCTATAAAAAATTATCCGGATGCGGTTCAGTTAGAGGAGAAAAAGAATGTTTTTCTTACCACTGCGTTTAAAGAAGGATTATTTGAAGTTCAGGATGCCTCTTCTCAAAAAATTGGTTATTTCCTTGATGTAAAAGAAGGGCAAAGAGTGGTTGATGCTTGTGCTGGTGCTGGTGGAAAAACACTTCACCTAGCTGCTTTGATGCAAAATAAAGGGCAAATTATTGCTTTAGATATTTTTGAATGGAAATTAGCTGAATTAAAACGTCGCGCAAAAAGAGCTGGTGCTCATAATATTGAAACACGTATGATTTCTGACAATAAAGTTATCAAAAGACTTCATGAAAAAGCTGACAGATTATTGATTGACGCGCCATGTTCAGGTCTTGGAGTTTTGAAAAGAAATCCGGACAGTAAGTGGAAAATCGATCAGGCTTTTATTGACAGAATTAAAATTGAACAACAACAAATTCTTCAGGATTATTCTAAAATGGTGAAAAAAGGCGGACAAATGGTGTATGCGACTTGTTCTATTTTACCTTCTGAAAATAATTTGCAGGTTGATGAATTCATCAAAAACAATCCGAATTTTAGAATGATTAAAGATGAAAAAGTAATGCCAAGTACTGGTTACGATGGCTTTTATATGGCTTTGATCGAAAGAGTTTCTTAATTTAGAAAAAACATATTGATATAAAACTACTCTATTTTTTGGAGTAGTTTTTTTTATTTTAAGCCTAAGATTTTAATTCTAAAAATCTGGAAAATTAATTTTGATAAGATATTTTCAATTCATAAAGGCAACTTCCACACAAATATTTATACTGATTATTAAAAAAGTACCATTGAAATTCGCAAAGCCCAATTTATATGAATTAAAATTTATCTTTGTGAAAAACCAATATCATTATGAACAAAAGAGTTTTACTCACTTTTTTTATTTTATTTTCTTGTCTGTCGTTTGCTCAGACCTATGAAATTCAGTACATCAGTTCTTACAATGGAAAAGTTTTGACCGATCAATCTCCAACTCTTGTTTGGGTGAATGAAAAGGAAAATTTTATTTTAAATAACAAAATCAGAGAACAAAAATCAGATTATCCATTCGAAATAACGAAAGTGGAAAAACCTTCTAACATAATCGTTTCTTTTGCTTTTCTAAAATCGAATGAAATAATTTCCAATGCAGACACAGAAGCTGTAGGAAAACAATCTTTTGAATTTACGAATGAAACGAAAAAAATTCTTGGTTACAATTGCAAAAAAGCGGTTACAAAAATCAATTCAAATACCATTGAAGTTTGGTATACCAATGATTTAAAAATAAATGGAGGACCTTCTGTTACGGGGCAAAATTTAGGTTTGGTATTAGAAATCGAAAGAAATAAAAACTCTGTGATTACGGCAAATTTCATTAAAAAAGTTAAGAAAACAGACATCGATAATATTGTAAAAGGTTCGATAAATTCAACTGACGCATTAACCTATAAAGATCTTTTATGGAAAAGCAGATTCACCACTTTGAAAGTTTTTGATAATGAAACTATTAATTTTTCTGAAGATTCTAAATCTGATCAAAATATAAAAAGATTCGCCAACGGAACAATTATTCTTAAAAAAATAAAGTTTCCGAAAATCTCTGAAGGCGAACTTATTTTTGCGGAATTAAAGCAACAATCTAATGGTGATGCGTACGACAGAACCGGAACGGTTTTCTTTATTCCACAAGATAAATCTCAATCTTTCTTCGATGGATTAGAAAAAGGCGCAAAAACCCTTCCTGTTTTTGATAACGGAAACGGAAAACAATATTATGGAATTACAGCTACCGAAAACTACAATCCGGCTGTAGAAATGATGAGATTTTTTACACCATTCGGAATTAATAAATTTAACCATATTCAATTAAAAGATAAAAATTGGCAAACCATTAATCCATATAGAGAAGATATTACCGAACTGAAACCGTCTTTATCTGAAAAAGAATTATGGATCGGAACATTTATAGGAAATTATGATAAAGGAGGTCACAAAGTAAGCTTGGAAATTACCATTCACAAAAGCGACCAAACTGTTAATAAAAATAATACAGTAATTCCATTATTCAATTCTTTGAATATTATGGAAATGGCGGGACAAGATTACTCCACAATGTTTAATAATGAAAAAGGTTTATTTGTAGAATTTACGTTGAAAAAAGATTTGAAAAACGCTCAGTTGAGATACACAACTACTGGTCACGGCGGCTGGGAAAATGGTGATGAATTTGTTCCGAAAGCCAATTCTATTTTCTTAGATGGCAAGTCTACCTTTTCTTTCGTGCCTTGGAGAACAGATTGTGGTTCTTATCGATTATTTAATCCAGCTTCAGGAAATTTCTCAGACGGACTTTCATCATCAGATTTAAGCAGATCAAACTGGTGCCCGGGAATGGTTACAAATCCTAACTTTATTCCTTTGGGAGATCTGAAAGCCGGAAAACATACGATTCAAGTAAAGATTCCACAAGGGCCAACAGAGGGAACGAGCTTTAGTGCTTGGAATGTTTCAGGAGTATTATTGGGATCTGAATAAAAAACAAAACCTTCTCACAAATTGAATTGTAAGAAGGTAAAAACACAAATGATGAAAAAAAATTATTTCGAGCCACAAAGTAAAGACAAAAATTCATATAATTAATTATCATATATTAAGAAATATCTCATTTTTATTTCGTATGTGAACAGTGTTTTCGATTGCACAAAGAAAAAAATCAACTTATGGCGTGAATTTAATTCGATTTAATTAAAATTATCCTTTTAAATAAGTTTTTAAGTTAAAAATTTTCACATTTAACGATTTTTTGTTGCTATTTTTAAACCACATCAATACATTTGCTTTTAAATAATAATAAAATGTGCGGAATTGTATGTTTGTTTGATGCCAAACAAAAAACTGAAATACTAAGACCTCAGGTATTGGAAATGTCGAAGAAAATTCGTCACAGAGGTCCGGACTGGAGCGGAGTTTTCCAGGATGAAAAGGTAATTTTTTCTCATGAAAGATTAGCAATTGTAGACCCAACTTCGGGAAAACAGCCTTTATTTACAAAAGATCAAAAAGTAGTTTTAGCCGTAAATGGTGAAATTTATAATCACAGAGAATTAAAAGCCGAATTTCCTGATTATGAATTTCAGACAGAATCTGATTGTGAAGTTATCCTTGCGCTTTACAGAAAATACGGTAAAAATTTCATTGAAAAACTAAACGGAATTTTTGCGTTCTCTTTATATGATACTGAAAATAATGTATATCTGATTGCCCGCGATCATATGGGAATTTGCCCCCTTTATCACGGTTGGGATAAAAACGGAAACTATTATGTAGCTTCAGAACTGAAAGCATTGGAAGGAGTTTGTAAAACGATTGAAACTTTTTTACCGGGGCATTTTGTTTACAGTGAAGACGGAAGTGATCTGCAACAATGGTACACAAGAGACTGGGAAAGTTTTGACAATGTAAAAGATAATGAAACCGATATCGCTAAAATCAGAAAAGGACTTGAAGATGCCGTTCACAGACAGTTGATGAGCGATGTTCCTTACGGAGTTTTACTTTCCGGCGGGTTAGATTCTTCTGTGATTTCTGCGATTACCGCAAAATTTGCAAGACAAAGAATTGAAAGCGGCGATACTCAGGAAGCTTGGTATCCTAGATTGCACAGTTTTGCAGTAGGTTTGGTAGGTTCTCCGGATTTGGCAGCGGCTCAGAAAGCGGCAGAGCATATCGGTTCTGTTCATCATGAAGTTAACTTTACCGTTCAGGAAGGTCTGGATGCGATTCGTGATGTGATTTACCATTTGGAAACTTACGATGTTACGACCATTCGTGCTTCTACCCCGATGTACCTTTTAGCAAGAGTCATTAAATCTATGGGTATCAAAATGGTACTTTCCGGAGAAGGTTCTGATGAATTATTTGGTGGGTATTTGTATTTCCATAAAGCACCGAATGCGAAAGAATTCCATGATGAAACAGTGAGAAAACTTGGAAAACTTCACCTTTACGATTGTTTAAGAGCCAACAAAGCGTTGATGAGCTGGGGAATTGAAGGACGTGTCCCTTTCTTGGATAAAGAATTCATGGATATTGCGATGACGATTAACCCTAAAGATAAAATGATTAACGTTGCAGAAGGTAAAATTGAAAAGTGGGTTTTAAGAAAAGCATTTGAAGATCTTTTGCCTGACTCGATTGCATGGAGACAAAAAGAACAGTTCTCAGACGGCGTAGGATATTCTTGGATCGACACTTTGAAAGAAGTTGCTGAAAAAGAAGTGACCGACGAAATGATGGCAAATGCGAAATTCAGATTTCCGTTGAATACCCCTCAAAACAAAGAAGAATATCGTTACAGAACCATTTTTGAAGAGCATTTTCCAAGTGAAACGGCGGCGGCAACGGTACCTTCTGTGCCTTCAGTAGCTTGTTCTACACCTATCGCTTTAGAATGGGATGAAGCCTTCAAAAAAATGAACGACCCAAGCGGAAGAGCTGTAAAAGTACACGAAACGTCGTATGAAAAACAGTGATACGTGTTTTAGTGTTTTACAGATAACTTTTTATGTTGAAAGATATTATGTCTGAAAGAATCTAAAAATATCAGTTTAAAAAACTAAATCCTAAGCACTAAAATCTAATCCCTTAAAAATAAATTTATCAATCCTGTAGCAATACAGGATTTTCTTTTGAATTAACAACAATAATATTGATATAATTTAACCAAGAATCAAAATTATTATCTAATAAATAATTATATTTGGAAAACGAAAATATCAATTATAAAGAAATGAGAAGAAACATTACTATCTTATTTGCCTTATTATCTATGACTTTTGCTTTTGGACAGGGAAAATATGGCAAGTATCTCAACTCAAAAAAGCTGGCAATGGCTTATAAAACAGTGAAGGATGCTGATAAAGATGATTACTACCAACAATATTACTGGTTGGCAAAAGCTGAGCAACTGAAAACCTTCCCTCACCTTAAAGATGTAAAACCGGTAGTTTTATATGAATTTGTAAAAAAGGTGAATCCTCAGAATCCTACTAAAAAATTGGATGACAGAGGAAAAGAATTGAGAGCTACAGCAGAATTATCATTGAATCAATATTTCAAAAATAAAAACTTTGAGAACAATTCTGTTTTGATGTATAATCTTGAAACTTATGTAGATCCGTCTAAAGGTCAATACTATACAAAGGTTGATCCTGAAAAAATTAAAGAATTGGTTCCGAAAGAATTATTTGCATTCAATTCTAACAACAGAAATACAGGAGAAGACAAAACGTATTATCTGTGGATCGAAAAGAAAAAAGATGATTTTCACATTGTAGACATCATCCCAAGTGAGAAAGAAGATAAAGATTTTTATGTAAGATTAAAACAATATCTTCCGAGCTATAAATTCTCAAAATATGTTCCTTCGGTTAAAAAAGGAACAAAAACTGATAAAACCGACGTAGATTATTATTACATTATGCCTTTTGAGCAGAATACAGATAATATCGAATACAAAACCAAAGATTTCAAAACTTTCACATTAAGCCAGTACAGAAAAGCAGGCGATGAATGGAAAGGAGTAGAAAAACCTAGAAGATAAAATAGAAAAGTCTTGTGAAATTTCACAGGACTTTTTAATTTTATATAGATTTCTTTATCTAAAGAATGGACTGTTTTTTGAACCGTCATCTTTAAACCCAAAACAAAGTCTGGAAATCTTGAATTTTCAGCCGATAAAAAATGTCAGAACTTATTCCTACACAAACCCCGATTAAAAAAATTCTACCCTTGATTCTTGCAACCGCAATTTTTATGCAAATGCTAGATTCAACCATTCTTAACACCTCATTACCTTCCATTGCGAAAGACCTGAATGAATCGCCGCTGAATATGCAAAACGCCATTATCAGTTATGTTTTAACATTAGCGGTTTTTATGCCTGCGAGCGGATTTTTGGCAGATCGATTCGGGACAAAAAAGGTTTTTATCGTTTCTTTAGTTCTATTCAGTTTAGGATCATTGTTTTGTGCCATGTCTCAAAATCTTACGCATCTTGTGATTTCACGAGTACTTCAAGGAGTTGGAGGAAGTTTAATGACACCAGTCGGGAAATTAGCTTTAATTAAAACTTTCGATAAAAATGAATTATTAAAAGCAATGAATTTTGCCATTATTCCTGCATTAATTGGTCCCGTTTTAGGTCCCTTAGTTGGAGGATATATGGTAGATTACCTTTCGTGGCACTGGATTTTCCTGATCAATATTCCGATTGGGTTATTGGGAATTGTTTTGGCGATAAAATTTATGCCTAATTACAAATCCAAAGATGTTGATTTTGATCTGAAAGGCTTCCTTATTTTTGCAGCTGCCTCTCTCCTCCTTTCCATTTCTTTGGAACTTTTCGGAGATCTTCAAAATACAACTCCCGTTTTGGTCGTGTTTATTCTAGGATTTCTTTTTATGTATTATTATTACCGACATGCAAGAAAAGATAAAACCGCGATTTTCCCATTAAGCTTATTTCAGGTGAGAACTTTTCGTGTAGGAATTGTCGGAAATCTTGCCACAAGGTTAGGAATAAGTTCTGTTCCTCTTTTACTTCCGCTAATGATTCAAATTGCTTACAAGCAATCGGCGGTAACTTCAGGATGGATTATCGCGCCGATGGCTATTACCGCAATGTTCGGAAAGTCTTATGTTATTAAAATTTTAGACAAGTTTGGTTATCGACAGACTTTAATGGTCAATACTTTTATCATCGGAACCTTAATTTGCCTGTTAGCCATTCCCGATATTCACACTTCTTTATATTGGTTTATCCCGATTATTGCGATCTTAGGATTTTTCAACTCGATTCAGTTTACCTCAATGAATACGATTTCTATTGCTGATTTAAGAAACTTCCAGACCAGCAGCGGAAATTCATTGTTATCAGTCAATCAACAGTTGGCGATTGGTTTTGGTATTGCTTTCGGATTAATTGTTTTAAAAATATTCGAAAATACCCCTAAACTTATCAATCATGAAATTCACAATGCTTTTCGATGGACGTTTTTAAGCATCGGTATTCTAACCATTATTTCAGGGTTAGTTTTCAGAAGACTACACATTTCGGATGGAAAAAATATGCAATCGAAAGAAGAGTAATTTAAAAAGATGATTGGATTGGTGAATTTTACTTTGTAAATCAATGGTCAATCGTCAAATCGAAATATTCAGCGCAACAACTAACAACTAACAACTAACAACTAACAACTAACAACTAACAACTAACAACTAACAACTAACAACTAACAACTAACAACTAACAACTAACAACTAACAACTAACGACTAACGACTAACAACTAACAACCAGCCACCAAGTAATTACCACAGATCAATGCATCTGATTTTCAGCTGCCGTACCTTTGTTTTATTAATATCAACAATATTATGGCAACTAAAAAAGTAGAAAAAATAGTATCTCCCAGACCTGCTCATTTTGTGGGTGATGGTTTTAGGGTTCATAATTTTATTCCGGGAGTACAGGGAATGGACATGAAAAGAATGGATCCATTTCTTGTTCTGGATTACAATTCAAAATTTCATTTCAACGGAACAGATCAGCCGCGAGGTTTCGGAGTGCATCCTCACAGAGGCTTTGAAACCGTAACCATAGCGTATAAAGGTAAAGTTCAGCATCATGACAGTGCAGGCGGCGGCGGAATCATCGGTGAAGGCGATGTACAATGGATGACCGCTGCAAAAGGCGTTCTTCACAAAGAATATCACGAAAAAGAATGGGCACAGAAAGGCGGATTTTTCCAGATGGTTCAGCTTTGGGTCAATCTTCCGTCGGTGTATAAAATGAGCTGCCCAAAATATCAGTCCATCAAAAATTCTGAGATGACGAAAGTTGATCTTGGCGAAAACGGTTTTATCGAAATTATTGCCGGAACATATAAAGATCAAAAAGGTCCCGCTTTCACTTTCAGTCCTGTGAATATGATGAATGCCAAACTGAAAAAAGGCGGAAAGGCAGAATTCAGTTTTCCGGAAAATTTCAATACGGGAGCCTTGGTTATCGAAGGAAATATTATCGTGAATGGGGAACAAAAAACAGCAACCGATCATTTTGTTTTATTCCGAAATGAAGGCGAAACATTTACCATAGAAGCCTCAGAAGATGCCATTGTTTTAATTATCAGCGGCATGCCATTGAACGAGCCAATTTACCCTCACGGTCCTTTTGTAATGAATACCCGAGAAGAAATCATGCAGGCATTTGAGGATTACAATTTGGGACGTTTTGGTTATTTGGCAGATTAATTTCATTCAAACTTATATTTTGAGTTCTTCTTTTTCTTAATTTTATGTGATTGTCTTTTAGTTGGTTTTCACAAAGACGCAAAGATCATTTACAATCTTTATGTTCTAAGACACAAGGATTTTATCTTCGATAAAATTGGTTACGAAAAAATGAAAATCTTTTGTCACACTGAGCCCGACGAAGTGTTATTGCGTCTTAAAACAGTTTTAAAATTAAAAACTCTTTGTGTCTTTGTGAAAATCCAACATTATTCAAAAATCCAACATCATGAATTCAGAATTTGAAAATATTTCATTAACAAATACAGGAAAGCGATTCGAAATAGAATTCAACGGTCATTCTGCTTTTATTGATTATCGCGAAATGGGAAGCCAGATTGCCTTAAACCATACCGAAGCAGATCTGTTGATCTCGGGAACTGGCGCCGCAGAAGCCGTTGTCGAAAAAACATTACAATATATTGAAGACCATCATAAAAAAGCACTCCCTTTCTGCCCTTACGTTGCCGCATTCATTAAAAAAAATCCTGAATGGAAACGTATTGTCGATGAGAGGTTTCACGGTTACGATCAACTTTAATTTTCCTTAAAGTACCGTAAACAGAAGAAAAATTAATTACATTAGCTTATATAAAATTTAAAAAACCACCTTAATATCATGTCAAATATCGGACTTATTATAGAAGAAAAATCAGCAGATATAGGAAACTTTTTAGTCGGCAGACTATTGCCTTTCCGTGAAAAAAGAGCGGTCGGTCCCTTCGTTTTTATCGATCACATGGGGCCTTCAGAGCTTAAAGATTACCAAAATCTTGATGTTCCACCGCATCCGCACATTGGTCTTTCAACATTAACTTATCTTCTGGAAGGATCAATTTTTCACAGAGACAGCATCGGAAGTGCTTTGGAGATCAAGCCGGGAGCCGTAAACTGGATGACTGCCGGAAAAGGAGTTGTACATTCTGAAAGAACACCTGAATATTTGAGACATTCTGATAAGAGACTTCACGGTTTTCAAATTTGGGTGGGACTTCCGAAGCATTTGGAGCAGTCTGAACCTACTTTCCATCATATCGAAGCAGAAGAAATTCCAGTTTGGGAAGAAGACGGAATTCAATATAAATTAATTGCAGGGGAAGCGTTCGGCAGAAAATCTCCGGTTCCGGTTCACAGCAAATTATTTTTTATTGAAATTAAAACTACAGACGCAAAAAAAATCAGCATCGGAAAAGATCTTTATGGGGAAGCGGCAATGTACGTTTTGGACGGAACCGTTACAACAGACGGAAATTCTTATGGTTCAAAACAATTGATGATTGCCAAAGACACCAAACTCTGCGAATTTGATATGAGTGAAAATGGAACGGTGTATCTTTTTGGCGGTGAACCTTTTGAAGAAGAACGTTTTATTTTCTGGAATTTCGTAAATTCAGACAAAGAATTAATTGAAGAAGCAAAAGTAAACTGGAACGACCAGAATCACGACGCTTTTCCTTTAGTTCCGGGAGACGAGGAAGAATACGTTCCGCTTCCGAAAGCGATTTTAAACAGAAAACCGTAAGAAATTAAATATAAACGATGAAAATATTAGCATTTGCAGGAAGTACATCTTCCACATCGATCAATAGAGAACTGGTAAAATTTGTTTTGAAAGATTTTCCGAATGAAGATATTCATTTAATCGATTTAAATGATTTTGATATGCCCGTTTTCTCCGTTGACCGCGAGAAAAAAGGTTTCCCCGAAGAAGCGCATAACTTTTTAAAAGCCATTGAAGAATCTGACGTCATTATCTGTTCGCTTGCCGAACACAACCGATCGTACAGTTCGGCTTTTAAAAACGTTTTCGACTGGGCTTCGAGAATCAACGTCAAAGTTTTTCAGGATAAACCCATGTTTCTGATGTCGACTTCTCCCGGAGGTTACGGAGGCGGAAATGTGATGAATACGGCAAAAACATTTTTTCCGCAATTTGCAGCAGATATTAAAGATACTTTTTCATTGCCGAAGTTTTATGAAAATTTTGATCTGGAAAGTGGCGTTATCAACCCGGAAATGCTGAAAGAGCTCAAAGAC
Source organism: Chryseobacterium sp. GM_Chr_2 (assembly GCF_026540445.1). Classification (NCBI taxonomy): domain Bacteria; kingdom Pseudomonadati; phylum Bacteroidota; class Flavobacteriia; order Flavobacteriales; family Weeksellaceae; genus Chryseobacterium; species Chryseobacterium sp. GM_Chr_2. The sequence goes on along the minus strand of NZ_JALNUD010000007.1, from coordinate 24,458 downwards.
AAAATTGAAAATTTTAAAAATCAGATTAAAAACTAAAAATTTAATTGATTTTTATATTTAAATTAGAACCCAATAGAAAAAACAATGGCGGTAACGGTAAAAGCAAGTTTAGGAAAAGAAAAATATTATACACAGGTTGTCGCTGGTGAAAATACTTTGATCACTGATGAACCTATAGATAAAGGCGGACAGAATAAAGGCTTTAACCCTTTTGAAATCCTGGCAACTTCTTTGGCAAGCTGTACGGCAGCAACCCTGAGAATGTATATTGACAGGAAAGAATGGGACGTTGAAAACATTAACGTAGAAGTAGAACTGGAAAACTTCCCATTGACCAAAAGAGCGATCTTTAAAAGAGATATCAGCTTTGAAGGCACAAATCTTGATGAAGAACAATTGAAAAGACTTCACACGATTGCAGACGCGTGCCCGATACATAAAATATTAACAAACGAAATAGAAATATTAACCAAATTCTCATAATATGATTGAAGTAAAACAAAACAACGACGAAAAACACGGAAATTTTGAGGCATTCATAGATGGAAACCGCGCAGGTTTAATGACTTACACCTGGGCTGGTGAAGAGAGATTTATCATCGACCATACTGAAGTGGAAGAAGCATACAACGGCCAAGGTGTTGGCAAAGAAATGCTTGTGGCTGCGGTAGATTTTGCAAGAAAAAACGGAAAAACCATTATTCCGCTTTGCCCTTTTGCAAAAGCTACTTTCCAGAAACATGAAGAGCTTCAAGATGTTTTAGTGAATCAGACTCATGCTTAGTTTATGCTAAGATTGAGATTGATTATTTTAAGTTTAATTAATTCTTAAGAGATGCTTCGGCAGGGTTAGCATGACATTCCCAATACTAACTGTCTAATTTTAACAGCAAATTTTAACGTGCCATGCTGAGCTTGCCGAAGCATTTTAAACAAAATAAAAACCTTTTGGATTTATATTCCGGAAGGTTTTTTCTTTTTCAGCAGACTATAAAAAAACTATATTTGTAAAATTTTAATCGAATAAAATATGTCTCCATTTATATTACTGGCCATCATTATCGTGTATTTTGCATTGCTGCTTTGGGTAGCCTACCGCACCGGAAAAGGAAGTGATAATGAGAGTTTCTTCATCGGAAACCGTAAAAGTAATTGGATGCTTGTGGCGTTTGGAATGATCGGAACTTCACTTTCAGGAGTTACTTTTGTGAGCGTTCCGGGAGCTGTGGGAAATGACAAATTTGCTTATTTACAGATTACCGTCGGATATTTGATTGGTTATGTGATCATCGCCTACGTTCTTCTCCCTTTATATTATCGATTAAAATTAACCTCTATTTACGGCTATCTTCAACAAAGAATGGGTCAGCTTTCCTATAAATCGGGAGCATGGATTTTTATTGTTTCCAGATTGGTGGGCGCCACCGCTAGATTGTATCTTGTGGTGAATATTTTACAGGTTGCCATTTTGGATAGTTTAGGCGTTCCTTTTATTGTTACAACGTTGATTATTCTCGCAATGATCATTCTTTATACGTATGAAGGCGGAGTGAAAACCATTGTCTGGACCGATACTTTACAGACTTCATGTATGCTTTTAGGTTTAATTATCTGTACTGTTTATATGCTGAATCATTTAGGATTAAGCTTAGGTGAAAGTTTTACCGCGATGAACGAAAAAGGCTATACAAAAATCTTTGATTTTGATCCTAACCAGAAAAGTTTCTTCATCAAGCAAATCTTAGCCGGAGCATTTATCACCATCACCATGACCGGAATTGATCAGGAAATGATGCAGAAAAGTTTATCGGTAACCAAACTGAAAGATTCTCAGAAAAATATGGTGACTTTAGGCTTTATTTTATTAGGTGTAATTTCATTATTCCTTTATATGGGCGGGCTTTTACATCTGTATGGCGCTCAGGAAAATGTAGCAAGTGCGGGAGATCAGTTATTCCCTGATATTGCTTTGAATCACATGCCTCCATTTATTTCCATCATCTTTATTATTGCTTTGATTTCAGCCTTATTTCCAAGTGCAGACGGCGCGATGACAGCTTTAACCTCATCTTTATGCATCGATATTTTCGGAATGAAGGAGAAAAAAGAATGGGATGATAAAAAGAAGGAAAGATTCAGAAAAAATGTTCACCTGATTGTGGCACTATCTTTCTTAATTATGGTGATTATCTTTAAAGTCATCAATGATAATTCGATGATTGGTTTAATTCTTAAATTGGCAGGTTTCACTTACGGACCGCTTTTAGGACTTTTCGCCTTTGGAATTTTTACTAAATTTAAAGTGAAAGACAATCTGGTTCCATTCGTTTGTATTGCAGCACCAGTGATCTCTTATTTTATCGATAAATATCAGGAAACTTTATTCGGAGAATTTAAAATCGGACTGGAATTATTGATTATTAATGGATTGCTTACTTTTATTGGCCTTTGGTTGATTAGAAAGAAATAATTTATTTTTAAACGCAAAGATTATATTTCTTCCTGCATTATTTTTTAGAAGGCAAAGGCAAATAATTTGCTTCGCGAAGCTTGAAACAACGCTTCATCAAATCAACTTGTTGATATTTTTTACTCCTTTATTTTAAAAATAAGCAAATTAAAAACTTTGCGTCAAAAAGTATTTAAACAAATTTAAACAGATTATAGGTTTTGGCTAAAGCCAAGTTTGAGGTCTGCTTTTTAAACGGACTAAAGTCCGCTCCTATTGAATTTTGAATTACTGATTTTTAATTATTAATTCAAATCTTTAATTTAAATTTTAGTTATCATTACAAATACGAAAAGTATTATCTATAAATTCATTTTACGGTTAAGATTCTTCCTTCGTCAGAATGACAAAAACACTCTTAGTTCGGGTGATAAAACAAAATACATATCATAAAAACAATCAAAAATATTGAAATTCGGAGTCAAAATCCGGATTTTTACATTTCCGTAAGCCACTAAAAAATTGTAGATTTGTCTATATATAAATCCTATACAATGAGTAAAAGTATCGAAGAGTTAAAATCTCTTACTACGCAAATCAGAAGAGACATTTTGAGAATGGTTCACGCTGTAAATTCAGGACACCCGGGAGGAAGTTTAGGTTGTACAGAATTCTTCACAGCCCTTTATGGTAAGGTGATGAACTACAATCTTCCTTTCACAATGGAAGGTAAAAACCAAGACCATTTCTATCTTTCAAACGGGCATATTTCTCCGGTTTTTTATTCTACTTTGGCTAGATTTGGCTTTTTCCCTGTTGAGGAATTAAGTACTTTCAGAAAATTAGATTCAAGATTACAGGGTCACCCGACAACGCACGAAGGTTTACCGGGAATCAGAGTCGCTTCAGGATCTTTAGGACAAGGTCTTTCTGTAGCATTAGGTGCTGCTGAAGGTAAAAAATTAGACGGAGACAACTCTTTAGTATATACTTTACATGGAGACGGAGAATTGCAGGAAGGACAAAACTGGGAGGCATTTATGTATGCTTCTGCGAAAAAGGTAGACAACATCATTTCAACAATCGATTATAACGGACAGCAGATTGACGGAAGCACAGAACATGTACTTTCATTAGGAAATCTTCATGCTAAGCTTGAAGCATTCGGATGGACTGTTCTAGAAGAGAAAAACGGAAACGATCTTGAAGCTGTAATTGCTATTCTTGAAAAAGCAAAAACTGAAACAGGAAAAGGAAAACCAGTGGTTATTCTTCTTCACACCGAAATGGGTTACGGTGTAGATTACATGATGGGATCTCACGCTTGGCACGGAAAAGCTCCGAATGACGAGCAACTGGATACCGCATTCAAACAATTATACTTAGAAGCTCCTGCGGATTATTAATTATAAGCAATAAATAATTGGTAATAAGTAATCTTTTAATCTTTAATTAATAATTAAAATAATGAAATATACATATACAGAAAAAAAGGATACACGTTCAGGATTCGGAGCAGGATTAGCTGAATTGGCAGATAAAAATCCTAATGTTGTAGCACTTTGCGCAGACCTTATCGGTTCTTTGAAAATGGAGAAATTCATTGAAAAAGCTCCGGAAAGATTCTTCCAGACAGGAATTGCAGAAGCAAATATGATTGGTTTGGCAGCAGGTCTTAGCATCACAGGAAAAATTCCTTTCACGGGAACTTTCGCTAACTTCTCTACTTCAAGAGTGTACGACCAGATTCGTCAGTCGGTAGCGTATTCTAATAAAAATGTAAAAATATGTGCTTCTCACGCAGGTCTTACTTTGGGTGAAGATGGGGCAACGCACCAGGTTTTGGAGGACATCGGAATGATGAAAATGCTTCCTGGAATGACAGTAATCAATACTTGTGATTATAATCAGACCAAAGCGGCAACTTTAGCTATTGCTGAGCACGAAGGTCCGGTATATTTAAGATTCGGAAGACCGGTCGTTCCTGTTTTCATTCCGGAAGATATGCCTTTCGAGATTGGAAAAGGAATTCTTTTGCAAGAAGGAACTGATGTAACGATTGTAGCAACAGGTCACCTTGTTTGGGAATCTCTTTTAGCTGCTGATGAGCTTGAAAAAGAAGGTATTTCTTGTGAAGTAATCAATATCCATACAATTAAACCTTTGGATGAAGAAATCATCTTAAAATCAGTTGAAAAAACCGGTAAGATTGTTTCTGCAGAAGAGCACAACTACCTTGGTGGTTTAGGAGAGTCTATCGCGGGAATGTTGGCAAGAAAAAGACCGACAAGACAGGAATTCGTTGCTGTAAACGACACTTTCGGAGAATCTGCTACTCCTGCTGAATTGATGAAGAAATATAAAATTGATTCTGAAGCGGTAAAAGAAGCTGTGAAAAGAATTTTAAACAAATAATTTCTTTTGAAATATATAAATCAAAAGCATCCGTTTCTGGATGCTTTTTTGTTACTTAAACTTTCTGTCTTCTTCTTTTATCGCCAAATCATTAATACTTGCAAATCTTTTTCTCATTAAACCATTTTCATCAAACTCCCAGTTTTCGTTTCCATACGCTCGAAACCAGTTCCCTTCTTTGGTTTCATATTCGTATTCAAAACGCACAGCAATACGATTTTCAGTGTGTGCCCAATATTCTTTTTTAAGCTTGTAATTCAATTCTCTGTCCCATTTGCCACTGAGAAATTTCACAATCTCTTCTCTGCCGTTAACGAATTGATCTCTGTTCCTCCATTCGCTGTCGATGGTATAAGCTTTGGCAATTCTTTCGGGATCTTGGCTGTTCCATGCATCTTCTGCAAGTTGAACTTTTTCTAAAGCCGTTTCTAAGGTAAACGGTGGAAGTGGATGTTTTTGTTCCATTTTAAGTTAAATTAAATTGATAATTATTTTTTTTGATTTTTCTATTAATTCATTCGATTTGAAAAGCTGACTTTCGATGATACTGCTTTCGAATAATAAATAAATATGATCCGAAATATTTTCATCTTTTACCAATGCTGAAAAATAATTCCTCAGATCTATTTTATGATTTTGAATAACATTTAAAATCTTCACATTATCCATCGGGATCTCTGATAAAATATTCAGAAAACTACAGCCTCTGAAATTTTCTTTTTCATTCATGTAGATTAAAAAATCGAAAGAAGAAATGATTTTAGACTTTATATCATTTTCCTTTGAAGTGAATTGGTGTAATTCATTAAACCAATACTCATGTCTTACGTTTAAAAATTCCACACAAAGGTCTTCTTTAGACTTAAAATACTGGTAAAAGCTCGCTTTCGCAACCTTAGCCTCCGCAATAATTTGGTTAATTCCTGTGGAGTTATAGCCTTGACGAGCAAACAGGTCGAAGGTAGTTGTGATAATTCTTTCTTTTGGTGATGACATAATTTATTTTTGATAATACAAAGATAAAATAAAAACATTAAAATAGACAGACTGTTCTGTCTATTAATATTATAAAGAAATATCTATAATTAAATCTAAAAATGAAAAATTTTTATTCACTTTTGGTAAAAAGAAAACTCAAGTAGAAACAAAAAAAAGCGGGTTAAAGCCCGCTCATATTGAAAATATAATTTATTTAATTTTAAAAGTGTTATCTAAAAAACTTCCACTTCGGAATAATCGCCAACATCCCAAATCCTGTGAAAAGGAAAAGATTGGTAACATCCGTATAAAGGAAAGTTGAAAGATAATAGCTGTGCATAAAGAAATGCAATACCAAAAGAGCTGGAAAAGAAAATATGCCTATTTTTCTGTAGAAAAACATTAAAATCAAACTAATCATCATCAAAGCATCCACCGAAAAAATAATATAAAAATACCATCTCGGGATGTTTAGAAAATCGTGCTGAAGATATTCATCCACATCTATTCCCAATCCCATGATCGTAAACAGCATCAACGCTGCAAAAGCGCCTATAAATCCCCATCCTTTCTTAGGATCTTCATCAAAATAACTGTACTCTTCCATAACTACAAAAATAAAGAACTTATGAGAGATTTCATAAGTTCTTTTATATAATTCGTTTAAAATTTGAATTAAATAGAAATAGCGTTAATCAGTCTGTTTTTATCGCTTAAGTACTCTTCCATAGAAATCATACTTTCAGTTCTCATTACATCCTGAATATCATCTATTTGATAGATAATTCTTTTAGCATCTTCCGTATTTTTAGCTCTTACTTTACAGAAAATATTGTATTTTCCGGAAATTACGCTAGCCTCAATTACGTTAGGAATACTTGTAAGCTCTTTCAAAACCTCTTGCGTACGGTTTGATTTTGTTAAAAGGATTCCTATGAAAGCTGTAAAATGGTAATCTAACTTACCATAATCGATATTAAGAGATGATCCCAAAATAATACCTGCATCTTCCATTTTCTTTACTCTTACGTGAATTGTTCCGGCAGATACATCCATCTGCTTTGCAATCTCAGTAAAAGGCATTCTTGTGTTTTCTACTAAGAAATCAAGAATCTTCTTGTCTATTTCGTCCAGTTGATAGTTCATATTAGTTAAATTACAATTTTCTTAAAAAATATAAGTATTTTTTGCAAATTTATAAAAAATAATTTAACTAAAAAAGATATATCAAATATTAACAATAATTAACACAGATGATAAAAATCATTAAAATATTCTGATTATTTACCCTCGGATTTTGTAGAATCTGTTTTTATTTCACTTTTCGGTTCTGGCTTTTTTTTGTCTTTCTTCTTCTTAAATAAAGAATTAAAGCTCTTCGTCCACACGATACCCCCGCCATAGGCCTGATTTGCAGAACCGTTTGTTCCGGCTCCGGCAAGCCCCATTCCAATATTGCTTGGTTTAGAATATCCTCTTAAAACCAGTCCGCCGTCATTTTTCTTAGAAACATCGTATTCTATGGAGCCTTCTCCGGAAAGATAATTGGTTTCCGTAGCGTCGGTTTTCGTTAAAGGAATCCCAAGACCTGTTTTCACTTTAATTCTCGGAGAAACCGCCACACTAATCCCCGCATTGGCTCTGTCACCTGTATTTGAATATTGATCTCCTTTTACATAATTAAGGTCGATCTGGAATTCGTTACTCATTGTATTCAATACAGATCCCAATTGTTTTAGAAGCATATTATACCCTGATGATTCAGCCACACCAGCAACGTCTACGTCTACTCCACCCGTATTGGAAACGTTAAAACTATTCAATAACAGAATAGAACCGAATTGAAGTACTTTTTCCCCTTCCTGACTCATTTTAGCAGCTAATGTTTCCTTCACCTGACTTGAAACATCCATCGCGGTAACATTCAGATCAATCTTAGGATCAACCAATGATTGCGTAATATTGGCCTGTAATAAAATACTGATCGGCTGCAGGCTTCCCATGTTCAGATACTGACCTGCATTGGAAACCATTCTTACATAATTGGCTTTAATATCAAGAGCCGGCTTCATGGCATCACCATCCCAACGAATACTACTTCCTTTATCGATCTGGAAGGTTTTGTTAAGAATCGCTTTAGAAACAAATGTTCCGTTATCTACTTTATAGGTTCCACCCATTCCGATATTACCTTGGCGGCTCATTACAAAACGTAAATCATCCGCAACACCTTTTACGGTAATATTCCCGACATCATCACCAATCAAAACATTTACGGTAGTTCCTTTATCAACATCCAGATTAAAGTCGATATTCATATTGGCTCCCGTTTTCTTCTTTTCCTCAAGTGTTACCAAACCGTCTTTTCCTTCTTTCAGGAACCTCAGCATTTTAAATTCTTCAACATTCGATGTCGATCCTGAATTGAAAGTAAATGTACTTCCATTCAACGCTTTCATATTCGGAGTTGAAATATTCAATCCTGAAACCGGGCCATCCACATACAAATCTCCCTGACCGTAAACCCTTCCCCAGAATAGATCAGAATCTTTTTGAGTGGTATTCAACATTAATAAATTATCAGCTCTCATTACAAGGTTAACCCCCATTGATGAAAGCGTTTCAAACTGAATTGCCCCGGAAATATTTCCTTTGGAATTAGATCTTCCGTCGTGAACTTCAATATTGTTAAGAATCGCTAATCCTTTTGATAAAGGAACCACTGTATCATCAAACGAATAATCAACTCCGGTAAACAACAGTTTTAATCCAAAACCTTTTAAACCAATATCTCCACTATAATCAAGATCGTTAAATTTTCCAGCAATTTTAAGATCTCCGGTGGCTTTTCCGCGCAGATTTCCAAAAATGGACTGTACAAACTGTTGCGTAAACGCCAAATCAAAATCGCGCATTTCTGCGGTAAGATCAATAGTTGGTGTAGCTGTATTATTATTAACAGTTCCAGTTAAGTTTAAGCTGTTATTGCCTAAAACACCTGCCGAACTTACTTTTACATCAATATCATAAACATTAAGGGAGAAACCGTTGGTTGCAGAAATGGTAATGTCTCCCATATCGTTTCCGTTCATCATGATATCGTCAATCGTCATATCTACCAAAGGCTGCAACGTACTTTTATCCATTCGGATTTTCACACTTCCGTTAGCCAAACCTTTAATATTCATTGAATTTCCCCCAGACTGCATTTCAAGAAGTTTCTCTATCGCAAAATTGTCGATATCGGCTTCCACATAAAAATCCTTGGCAGATTTAAACTGAGCATCTTTTATAAGCAACGCACTATTATCAGAATATATTCGAAGGTTTTGAATATCAAAATCTGCTGTTTTTTTACGATAGGTAATAGAATGATTCAGCGCCGGACTTGTATCAACAGCCCAGGTAACATTGTTGAACTTCACTTCGGTAGGTTCAAACCTGAAAACGTAATCCCCAATTTCATTGGTCGACTGATCTACATTTATTGCATAAGCTTTTAATTTATCTTCAATCTCATCTTCAGGGCTTCCGTGTTTAAAGGTAGTCGATAAATGCAAAGTGGAATTATCTTCATTTTTACCGCTTAACACAAGATCTTTGATAATATTTTTATTGTACTGAAGTCTGCTTACTTTGGCATACAGCTGCTCGCCTTGATTTGCGGTATTGATTCTCACCACAACGCTGTCTACCATCGCACTGTCTTTGCTGATGTTCTCTCTGTCATTGAGTTTATAATCAGGATTGGCAGCAGCCAGTGCTTTATCTGCTTCGGTGATTTCCTCAGTTTTGGTCATCATATATTTCAATGAAGCCGCATCAAGATTCAGAATCAGATTGTTTGAATTGCCATCGTATTCGCCTTCTACTTTTGCACCTTGGGGAATTCTCAGATCGGGCAAGAAATAATTAACCAAACCTTGCTCCACATCAAAGCCCATTGTAAAGTTTTGCCCTCGATATAACTTTCTCGGCGGTGGACCCACTAGAATTTTGCCTAAACCGTTTTCTACCATTCCCGCTAAATCAGCAAGATTATATCGACCGGAAATTTTTCCGTTAGCAGCTCCTGGCGCATCTACATCTATCACTCGGTTTCCTCCTTCCACAAAGGTTTTCAGCTTGGCACTCGGAATATTATATTTTTGAGTAGCTGTTGCAAAATTCAAACTATTTGCCTCCACATCTAACGTCAGATCATTTACAGAAGACATCGACATCTTACCAACCACTTTTCCGCTCACGATTTGATTTCCGGGCTTGTTGGTAAAATAATTCATGTTTAAATAACTCACATCTGCATCTACATTCATAGCTACACGTGAGGTACTGAAATCAATTAAACCTTTTATGGTTGCTTTTGCCTGTTCGTCATTAATGGTAATCAATCCGTTATATTTTTTATGATCGAGTAAACCATCCAGATAAAGATTGTTAATTTCTTTATCCATGATTTCAATGCTGGTGATCTGAGACTTGGTAATCAGTTTCATTGTATTCACATCGAAACTTTGCCCGTTTATATCAAATCTTCCCGAAATAAGACCCACCGTTTTATTTTTGGTAATAACCGAAGTATTCAGATCCTTCACTTCCGCAAGTCCGGAAAATTTCGGCACTGCCGTGCTGTAATCCGAAAGAGAAAATTTAGTAATTTTTGCTTGTCCGATCCCTGTTAACAAATTTCCGCTTGCCACATATACCTGTTCAGGAGTTACTCTTGCTGCACCGTTATATTTCAATTTACCAAAATCATCCGCAAAATTTTTCATTTTGGTCGAAATAAACTTCGGCATCATCGCTTTTAGATCTTTATACGTAAAATCTGCAGAAAGATCATTTGTTTCAATTAAAAAATTACCCTTCAGTAGATTATTGACCTTCATTGTTTTGGTAGCAACATTTACACTAGGATTACTGATATGGAAATTTTCTAGATTAAATTTATTTAAAGGCCCCGTCATTGTTCCCGACACATTAAAAGGAATAAAATTATCCCAGTTGGTCACAAAATAACTGATGTCATAACCGCTCAACTGGCTTCCTTGCTCAAGATTCATATCCCAGCGAACACGATCTGCAAACTCAGACCAGGAACCATCATGAAGATTAAATTTTATATCACCCTGCAACAGCGAATGATCTGTATTCAACGTTAAATCTTTAAGCGAAAGAAAATCCGGCGTCAGAGATAATTCCGTGGAAAAAGTATCTACTAAATGAGATTTCCCCCATCTTTTAGTGACGAAGGACATATTATTAATGATCGCAGAAATATTGGCTCCGTTTACTTTTACATTGGGAGCTTTAAGATTAAAGTTGGTTGCTGTAAGCCATTTTCCTTTATCTCCCGGAGAATTTAAATTAACAATAGAAACTTTAGAATCTAAAATCTGCAATCTCGAATTTAACTGAAATGGCGGCTTGCTGTGGTCTCTTTTTTTCCCGCTGTCGAATAACTGGGTAAAACGTATAAAGTTTGAAATACTGTCGCCCTTGTAGGTAATAACTTTTACGTCTGCATTTTTTAAGGTTAAAGAATTAAAGCTTAAAGAATTATTTTTTCCGATGTTCGTTGCTAAAGAAAACCAGTCGGAATTGGCAATAAATTCTTTAGCTGTAATAAAATCGAGCCCTTTATTATCTTTAATTTTTAATCCCCTGATCTTTACATTTCCGAAAAAATTAACCTCAACACTTTCGGTAGACATTTGTGCCTTAAAATCTCGATTAACCAGTTGCAAAGCCTGATCTGCCGCCCATTGTTTCGTGATCGGAAGATTGATAATAATGACAATAGCCGTGATAAGTCCAAACCCAAGCCAGAAAAGAATCAACAACAATTTTGCCCACCAAGAATAGCTGGTAACATCTTTTATCGCCTGTTTCCCAAACTCTTCAGCTGTTTCCACGGGATGATGAATGGCATCTGATGCCAGCTCAGACGCTTCTTTAACTGTCTCCTTTACAACACCTTCAGCATTTTCTACAGCCTTGTGTACCTGATCACCTAAGTTGCCAGCTACTGATTTTTTGTTCTCATTCTCGTTATTATTCTCTAACTTTGCCATTATTATGAGCGACTCTATAATTTTAGGTATTGAATCGTCCTGCGACGATACATCCGCAGCTATCATCAAGGGAAATTCTATTCTTTCGAATATCGCTGCGACTCAGGCAATCCATAAAGAATATGGCGGTGTAGTTCCTGAACTGGCATCGCGCGCACATCAGCAGAATATCATCCCCGTTGTTGAAAAATCTTTAACCAAAGCAAATATACAACAAAATGCAATTTCTGCTATAGGATTTACACGTGGCCCCGGACTTTTAGGTTCGCTTCTTGTAGGAACCTCATTTGCTAAGTCATTGGCAATGAGTTTGGATGTTCCGTTAATTGAAGTAAACCACCTCCAGGCGCACATTTTAGCACATTTCATTGAGGATGCAAATCCTATGCCGCCCAGATTTCCGTTTTTATGTCTTACGGTAAGCGGTGGGCACACGATGATTGTTTTGGTGAAAGATTATTTCGATATGGAAATTATCGGAAAAACCACTGATGATGCGGCCGGAGAAGCATTCGACAAGATCGGAAAAATCTTCGATTTAGATTATCCGGCAGGTCCGATTATCGACAGACTGGCAAAAGAAGGAAACCCTGATGCTTTTAAATTTAATAAACCAAAATTAGAGAATTACGATTATTCTTTCAGCGGAATCAAGACTTCTGTATTATATTTTATACAAAAAGAAGTTAAAAAAGACCCTGATTTTATTAAAAATAATTTAATTGATCTTTGTGCTTCTGTACAGAAAACCATTATCGAAATTTTAATGGCTAAGCTTGAAAAAGCGGCAAAAGATTTAAATATAAAAGAAGTTGCCATTGCCGGCGGTGTTTCTGCCAATTCTGAATTGCGAAAAGTAATGCAGAACAATCACGAAAAATTGGGCTGGAACATCTATATTCCTAAGTTTGAATATACAACCGACAATGCCGCAATGATTGCCATGGTGGCACAATTGAAATTTGAGAGAGGCGAATTTACTGATTTGAGAACCTCTGCCACGTCAAAATATGATTTATGAGAATACTGTTAGAAGAAAAAATACTCGAAAAGCATTCTAAAAAGAATTCAAAATATTACTGGGTTTTAGAAACGATAACCGGGAAAAATGAAGTTACTGACGAGTTTGACGAAGGTTTTGAAATGATCGGCTCAGAAACAGGATTTATTCAGAATATCAAAGAAGAAATTATTGAAAAAATAAACTCAGAGAACGTTTTTAGTTTTGAATATGAACCAAAAGAAGGCGATTATCTGTCGATTAAAAATAATTTAAGAAAAAAAGAATATTTGAATCTTATTTTCCTGAATAATCTTTGGGTTGAAGAGATTTATGCATGCACTTACCGTGATTGTGAAGGCGATATTTACACGACGATAAAAACCGGAGTGGCATTTTTAAGCGATAATGAAATTTACTTTTAAGAATCCTTTTAAATAAAATCCCGGCAGATTCTAAATATTTTACCTATGAAACTTTTTTTTGGAGAAATAAATAACGGAAAAGCAATCCTCAACGATGAAGAGCAACAACATATTGTAAAAGTTCTTCGAATGAAAAATGGCGAGGAAATTCATGTAACGGACGGAAAGGGAAATCTGGCGTCCGGAAAATTAGTAATTGAAGGAAAAAAGGCCAATATTGAGGTTTATGAAATAAAGACAGACTTACCAAATTTCAGTTCAAAGCTTCATATTGCGATTGCTCCGACTAAAAATATTGACCGTATTGAGTTTTTCGTAGAAAAAGCCGTGGAAATGGGGATTTCTGAAATTACCATTTTACAAACTGAAAAAACAGAAAGGAAAAATATTAATATCGATAAACTGAGAAAGCAAGCTATTGCTGCCTCAAAGCAAAGTTTGAGATTTCATTTTCCTGTTATTAATGATATTATTAAAATTCAGGATTTTCTGAAGAAAACTAATCCGGAAACAACTTTTGTGGCGCATTGTCATGAGAATTTAGAAAGAATTGATTTGAAAGAAATTCCAATATTGGAAAATATAACGTTCTTTATTGGTCCTGAAGGGGATTTTTCGGAGAAAGAAATTTCGTTTTTGGCTGAAAATAATGTAAAAGCAGTTTCATTAGGAAATCAAAGATTAAGAACGGAAACGGCAGGAATCTTTGTCGCAGCGTGGAATTATTACAATTTGATATAAAAATAAGGAGACTTAATAACAGTCTCCTTTTTCATTATTTCCAATCAATATTATTTTCTCTGAGATATTTTTCAAAAATCTGCTGACCGCTTCTCATTGAATTAACTGCCCACAGAATCTTCAATCTTAAGAGTTTTTCATTATTCAATTTATAATCAATACCCGATTTTATCAATTTCTGTTTCAGCTCATACATACAGATCGAAGCCGCCACCGAAACATTAAAACTTCTCGTAAAACCATACATCGGAATCGCCAACGTTTCATCTGCAAACTCAAGAATTTCTTTAGAAACCCCTTCCATTTCAGTTCCAAAAACTAAGGCAATAGGTTCGGTAATTTCGTATTCAGGCAACATTTTCGCATTATTTTCCAGCGAAACAGCAACAATTTTGTATCCTCGGTCTTTTATTTTCTGAAAAGATTCCATATTTCGGGGAAGTTTTTCCACTTCAACCCAAGTGTCAGCACCTTTTGTTACGCGAAGATTGGGTTCAAAATTATATTCTTCCTGCAAAGCCACGACTTTATGAAACGCGCAGGCTTCTGTGGAACGCACGATAGCTGCCGCATTTCTGAACTGATACACATCTTCTACCACCGGAAGCACAAAATCTGAACTTTCCTGAGAAAAATGATTTATTTTCTGTAATCTTTCTTCGGTTAAAAACTGTTTTAAATACTCAAACGTCTGTTCTAAATCTTTCTGCATTTAGTTATTTTTTTCAATAGCTGAATGAAACATTTCTGGGAATGACTTAATTTTTAGACAATTTTGCCATTAGCGTTTCATTCATTTTCAAATCTTTGCAAATTAACGTAATTTTGAAATTCTGAACCTGAAAGAAATTCAAATTCTTTAATAAAAGTAAAAAATGAAACGTAAAGTCCTGCTTATTTATACTGGTGGAACCATTGGTATGGAAAAAGATTATGAAACCGGAAGCCTCCGCGCCTTTGATTTTGGAAATATTTTTGAGAAAATGCCCGAAATGAAACTGATGGAATGTGAAGTTTTCGTTCATCCTTTTGAAAAGCCGCTGGATTCTTCAGACATGGGACCTGAGGAATGGAAAGTGATTGCTCATTACATTCATAAAAATTATCAGAAATATGACGGATTTTTGATTCTTCACGGAACAGACACCATGTCATATACTGCATCTGCATTAAGTTTCATGCTAAAAGGTTTGACTAAACCCGTTATTTTAACAGGTTCACAACTTCCTATTGGAGATTTAAGAACGGACGCAAAAGAAAATCTGTTAACGAGTTTGTATTACGCCAGTCTGTATGAGCAAAATGATGCAGTTATTCAGGAAGTTGCGATTTATTTTGAATATAAATTATTGAGAGGAAACCGCACATTGAAATACTCTGCGGAATATTTTGATGCCTATTCAAGCCCGAACTATCCTATTCTTGGGCAATCTGGAGTTCATTTAAATATTATTAAAGATAATTTGCATCGTTGTGATCCTAGAATTGAATTTCATGTAGACGATCATATTTCGGAGGATATTATTTTTTGGAGAATTTTCCCTGGAATGAATCTGAATCATTTTAAAGAAATTCCAACGATGAAAGTTTTAATTCTTCAGGTTTTCGGTTCAGGAACGATTTTCAGCAGTGAAAAAACGGTAGAAACACTTCAGCAAATCCGAAATAACGGAACGGAAATCGTAGTGGTAAGTCAGTGTATTTCAGGAGGTATTTCGTTTGGAAAATATGAAAACAGTAACATTTTCTCAAGAATCGGTGCCATCAGCGGAACAGATATTACTGCGGAAAGCGCGATCACCAAAGCCATGCACTTAATCGACAACCCGAATTACCACGGAAGCTTCGCCGACAACTTTGCCAGAAGCCTTTGTGGAGAAATTTCCGAGTAATTGAATTTATTATTTGCAGATTCGGGAAAATACTCTATTTTTGCAGTCTCGAATAAAGAGAGGTGTCCGAGTGGTTGAAGGAGCTACCCTGGAAAGGTAGTATACGGGTAACTGTATCGAGGGTTCGAATCCCTTCCTCTCTGCAAATCAAAGTCTTACAAATTGTTTTGTGAGACTTTTTTATTTGAGAATATTATTATCTTTATTCTTAAAATGCATTCGATGAAAAATTTTTACCTGTTATTAATTTTTTGTACAGTTTTATTACTCTGCTATATTGCGATATACTATGTAAACAAAACTTCAGATCAAAAAATAAAGCAATCTCAAATTAATTATTTGCTTAAAAATGGAATTCCATTAAAAATAGATTTGATAAATTCAATAATAAAGATAAAAGAAAAGCAAACTTCTAATCCAACTAATTTTCAAGATTTTATTAATCTTTTTGTTCCTTTTTATGTAATAAAAAATACTTTATTCTTTAATCCTAAAAACATTGTCACTTTCATAAAGTTAAAATACCAAGTAAATGGAATTCAATATAATAAAGAAATAACATTACCTTATACTGTAGAAAGTGTGATGATATATTTTAAAATGCAAAAATCTACAATCCTCTATTATAATGAAGCATATCCTGAGAATAGTTTGATCGATTTGAACTTTATTGAATAGATAAATTATTTTTAAGGAATATAGAATCTTCGTGATACAAATCATTTTTATTACCATATGTTTCTATAGTATCTGTGACATATCCTTCCTTCTTTAAAAGGATTAGAGTTGCCAATTTATGACTTTCCATTCCAATTTTTAATTTCGTTACTTCTCCTACCTTGAAATTGCCATTTATTGATGTTCTTGCTATTATTTGTTCTTCACCATTTACTAGTTGGAATACTTTTACTTCATTAATTGGTTTCTTAGTATCAAAGTCATATACATAGCAATTCATTCCTATTCTCTCAGTATCTTTGACACAGGATAATGAAATATTCACTATGAATAAATAAAAGATTTTTTTAATCATTCTAAGTTTTATTTGTTAACTATATTAAGCCTAAAACATCTCTTTCTGCTATAACCATTCTCATTTTATCTTTTAAAGTAACTTCTTAATTATAAATTACTCAGGAATAGAATCTTTTTCTATACTTTTTAAATCTTCAAAATAAACTATGCCTAAATCAATTGCATCTTTTTTATTATAATCCTCTTTATTATAATATTTTTTCACGTTGATGTATTTATAAGTTTGATCCTTTTTCAAAAAGAAAACTTGTTGAACAATAGGCGCATATTTTCTAACATTGGAATAACTATTTTCAAACCAACCAAACACCAAAAACCTGCCCTTTTCATCTGTTTTGATTGTATCGAAATTATTAACAGCAAATTTACTTACAAAAAATCCTACTCCGTTTACTGGTTTTTTATCTACTTTGGAATAAACTCTACCTTTTACATTAGGCATTACAATATATTTTCTAGTGCATCCGAGAAAGCACATAATTGTAAAAAAATATAGTAGCAGTTTCATAATATTATTTCAATTTTCGATACTCATCAGTACATTTATGAAGAGTAACAGTATCAGGAGTTTTAAAAATGAAAAACAATCCTTCAAAATCATCATATTTTGGTCTATAGCTAGAAGTGCCAATATTTGTGGGAACACTATCTAATTGATAACCTTTTTTATTAAAAACAAGCATTTTTGTTTCTGTTTGGACATGCAAAATATCTATTGATTTATCATTTATTCTAAAGTATCCTTTATCGTTTGTATAGGTTATTGAAGGTTTTATATCCTTAACTATAGTTCCCTTCTCCTGATCTACAGTATACATTTTAACCTCAACATTCTTAATGAGTTTTTTATTCTCATCTACCACTATTCCATTATAATAATCAACAATTTCTCTATTCTTACTTTTTATTGTATTTTTTTGACATGAGCTTACAAATAAATTAATACTAAAAATATAGATGAAAATTAATAGCTGTTTTGATAATTTCATACGTTCAATATATTATGTCCCCGTTAATTTTAAGAATAGAATCTTTCACCTTATTCTTTAATATAAATATTGTATCACCTTTAAAAAGTCCCTTTTGTTTTTCTCCGTTTTGAATTTGAATACTAGATATAGTGTCCTTATAATATTGTTCTTTATGGAAAATAAAACAATAATAACTTTACAATATTTTAATTTTTTTAAACCACAATAAACTCAAAACATCTTTTTCAGCCGCGGCACGTCTTAAAAAATAATTAGATTCAATATAGAACTTCTAATATTAATTTTTCCTTTTCAAGAAAATTTCTCCGAGATCAATCACATTATTTTTAGATGAGTAAGTTGTATAGTCCACAATGTCGTTTGCATACCCATCTGCTTTTATAACTATCTTATTTGTTAATGCAGAGCCTTTTGGTTTTTCCATTCCTAAAAAAGTCCAGCTTTCAGAAGATATTTTGGTTAAAATAAATCTTCCTGTACTTTTAGAAGTGGTATAATCTACTGGTTCACTTTATATTGGTACTGTTTCTATTTTTCGCATTTAACAATGGCTTATTAGAATCAAAGCTCAATATAGTACCTCGAATCTCTGGTCGAAATACCCACTCATTGTGACATGAAGTAAGAACGAATAATAAAATCAAGAATATTTTCTTTTTATTCATATTTCATATGCAATTATTCAAACCAACTTTACTTTTCATAAAAAATCATTGTAGCGATATAGAAAAAAATATTGTAAAATAAAAAATGTAGGAACACAAACAATAAGATTGGTAAGGTAATAGTCATCCATTGCGGACAGAGTACCAATAGTAATTAATTGTATTAAAATTATATATATATTTTTTACTTTTGAATTGTATATCAGTAAATAAATAACTGTGACAATACTGTTCGTACCTCCAACTATTCTCGTAATTTCCTCCTTCCATAACTTAATGCATTTTAGAATTTTCACCACTATTATTATCAAAAGTACCTTTTGTATGAACTTCGTTTTTATTTTCAGATATGATTTTCTTTTCTTTAGATTGATCGGTAACTTCTTTCGCTCTAGATTTTCGTTCCCCCTGTGCCACTTCCATAATATTAGCAGCCATCAAAGAATAATCCGCCACCGCATTCTGAATCATCATACCACCCGCAAAACTACTATGGCTTGTCCCTGCAGTTTCAGAAATATTCATGCCTGCATTAGAAGTAATATTCATTCCGGCAGTTATACTCACATTCTCTACCGCCGAAATATTAATATTCTTCGGCGCCGTAATGTCAATATTTCCATCACCATAGAAAACTGCAATAGTCTGCCCTTTCTGACTTTCCAGGGTCACATCTCCCGTTTCATCATCCATAATCAGACGGTTTCCTATGCGGGAATGAAGCACTTTATAACGATTATCCGCCGTCGCATAACCGCTGACTTCCTTTCCATTATACATCGCTCCCGAAACGTAAGGCTTTTCGGCATTGTTACTTTCAAAATTTACCAAAACTTCATCACCTATATGAAAACTTTTACTCTTTGAAAAGGTTTTCTAATTTTATAAAGGTGTATTATTTTTCCAAAATAAAGAAAGTAACTAGATTCCTTCTTTAATGCCTTTTTTAGAAAACTTACATTTGTTTCCCTTACCTGTACTTCTCAAATCTTTTTAGTAATTTTTTTTTTTGATTCTCTTCCCACAAGTAATTTTCATTAAATTGCTTTAATGTCATAATGATATTACCACTGTACAAATAATTTTGATCAATACCAATTGAAGCTTCCCATTCAGATTTGTTTTTTTGAACCTTCATAACTTTAAATGAATTGATATCGGCTTTTACAACCTCTAATCCTCTCCAGTAAATTTTATTATTAACTTCTAAATAAGCTCCTCCTAGAAGATTATAATTCGAACTACTACCTACCTGAAAAAATCTGGGCTTGGAAGAATTATCATCATATATGTAGACGTAATTTTTGTCTTTAAAATAATTATAAAACGGATTATTCTGATAATAAATATTATTGATCTTTTTTTTCTCTGCTTCTGTACTGGGAATCAAGACAAATGTATTAATATCTATAACATCTTTGAGAGGCAACTCATCATTATTCAAAGTATATACAACCTTAAAAAATACAGTATCATTTTTTGTATAAAAATTTTTGTCATTCGCACTTTTAGAATAATAGGGAGCTTTAAATAATATTTGTCCGTCACCATCCTTTACTAAAAATGTATTATTATAATTTTTATTCTGTCTTTTACAGGAAAAGATGATCACTAAGAAAATTGCATAAAATAATATTTTCCACATAAAAATTTTTCAACGCTATTAAAAGAGGGATTTTAGTAATGAATCTTTTTGCTTATGATTGATAGGAAGGTTCTTTAGTTCTTCTTTATTCATTTTTGATTCGTTCCAATAGAGATTTTTCTTAAATATACCACGATAGAATACTTTATTTGATATAGTATCTTTTAATTTTAAAACAGTAAATTTTTCAGGTAATATGCTATCCATTTTAATACAATTGACACCTCCGAAACTATAGATGCTTCTCATATCTTTAATATAGCTTCCTGGAAGTATTTCAGACTTGACAGGATCCAAATCCATTATAAAATAAGCATCATTATTATTGGTGGTTGATGTATTAAAATATATGTTACTTTTATCTTTATAAATTTTATTTTTTCTTATTTCTGTATATGTACAAGTATCAATAATTTTATTAACGTTGTAATACAAACCTTTTTTTCAGAAAAGATAGAGTCTTGTAATAAAATTCCATTTTCCTTTTTTAGTAGCTTTTCGTCATTATTAGAACTGACAATTACATACGGTGAGCCTAAAACAATATTTCCTTTATATTTATACAAGTTAAATTTAGTAATGTAAATATCCTTTGCTGCTATTTGTTCCCCTTCTCGATTATAATATTTAGGATGAGAACTACCATGACAAGAAAGAATCAAAATACATGATATTAATTTTAATATTTTCTTTGTATTTTCCATATTCCAAATTTTGTAGATGCTGTTTTATCATTTGTTAGTGATGCTGCACCACTCCAATTTTTACTATTGAAGTACCACTACCTAAATTTTTTGCTTCTTCGGGATATTTTTTTTCTATATTAAATTTGAATATATTTCCTTCCTTACTAAAATAGCTACATATCCCGAATCACGTGTAATTTTTTTATGAAGTATACAATCCTTATATGAAAAATGGTCTTTATAAGTATTTTCATTATACTTGAGTACATATATTTATACAACAAAGCATTCATTTCATTTGCTCAAATATTCCCTCTTGGGGATTATATGTAAATATTTTAAGTGGAATCTTATTTATTGGACGGATATTTAAATTTTCATCTTCTATACTTCCTAATAATTCACCTTTAAAAATAGTAATAGTTTCTACGCAGTTTTCTTTAGATTTAGATACTTGTATGTAATTCACTTCTTTTATATTTTCTCCTTTTCTTACAAGACTAGGATATTCAAAAATGGTTTTTATTGAATTTTTTAAAGGATTAAATTTTAGTATTTTACAATAACGATTCTCTCCTACACTTCCTCCATTACTATCTTTAATTAATAATCCAATTTCCTTTTTATTGCATTTTACATATATAGAATCAAAACTAAAAAAACGGGATGTTATATTTTTTTCATTGATAATACTTTTTTCTGTTTTTCCGTCAAAGAAAAAGATAGGACTATTATAATCCATTTCATCAAAAAAAAGATAATCAGGAACATTATCATTAGTGAGATTTATTCTAAAAGAGTCTATTGGATAGCCTTTGTTATGCATTAAAAAACTCTTCAATTCAGATAGTTGATTGTTCCCATCTTTTAATGGGGACGTTTTTTTGCTACAAGTAACAAATAGTATTAATAATATTACAGATATAACTTTTTTATAAAACATTGGGATCATATGGTATTGCTTTAACAGGATGAGAAAATTTACTAGGATTTTCTTTAAAATATTTAATAATTTTCTCTAAATGATAAATACATGTAGTTGAATTTATCCTTCTCAGATTAAATCCTTTTAGTTCTACAACTAATTTTTCTTGAACTTTACATTGTTTTTGTAGCCAATAATATTGTCTTGCAGTTTCCCATTGACCATTTATTCCATCATTAATTTGCATATCTGCAACATTATTCCCTTGCCCATGCCAACCAAGATATTTAGTCTTAGGATTTTCGCAGAGAATTTTTTCATCAATAAATTTACAATATTCCTGAGCCTGTTGTCTATCTTCTTTTTTAATATACTCTTCATAAAAAATGCTAACTTTTTTTCCATAACTAGCCGTATTCTTCTTAATTTCTCCTATCTCTTCACCAAATTCTTTGTTTCCTAAACGATACATATGAACTTTATACATAAATTGCTTCTTAAGATAGGCATTAGATCTACTCATACCTTTTTCAAACCCTAAATCATTTACTAAATTAAGATAAATGTACGCTATATCTTCTAATTCTTTGACTCCACCAGATGATTCAACTAAAACTGTAGATTTAAAAATATCTTTCTGCTTGGGTGTAAGATTTAAAGTTTTTGTTGTCTGTATTTTTAACTCATCCTGACAGTCCCCAATTTTTATTCCTCCACAGAATACATGAGATATTCCTCCATCAAAATATAAATCATCATCGTCTGCATAAAATTTAATTAGGCTTACCTTAAAACTGTCAATTTCCATTTCAAAACTGCTTCCATAAGACGTTTTTATTTTTTTTGATTCTGCTTTTTGGTTAGAAGTATTATAAATATCTGCTACTATAATTCCTGTATCATCATCTGCTGTTTTATTCCCTTTTTCTACTTTAAATTTTAATTTAACTTTTGACTTCGTAGAAACTAATCTTACTCTTTGCATTTTCGGAGATCTTTTGTCATTATCAATTCTAACATCTAATTTCCAATAACCATCTTTATCTTTAAACTCATAGTCTTTACCATTGGGAACAATTGAAACTATGGGTATAAAAGCATTCCCAAAATCAATATCTTCAGGATTACTATAGGTTAATCCTTTATCAATCCCTTCCACTTCGAAAAGGTTACAGTTATATTGAATGTCCGAATCAGATAATATCCTGTAATCACCTTCTATTCTCTCTATAAGTTTGCCGCCAATATATGTTTCTTTACTGATAATTAATGATTTTTAGACTTTTCACCGCTATTAATTTTCACTTCTTGCTGAGCCTGCTTAATAATCGTACCATTGCTATTTACCATAACTCCTTTTTCGTTATTAATAATAGTAGATCCTTTTTTTACTTCACTTTCCTTATTTCCAGTGATATATTCAACCATTTTGCCCATTACGTTGGTGATAAAATCTGTTCCTATGGTCATCATGCTCAGCATTCCAACTCCTACAGATTTGTTCATTCCCACTGTTTCCGAAGAATTCATTCCCACATTCGTATTCATATTCTGCCCTACATTCATGTTCATATTTTTTCCGGCCGTGAACGTAATATCATTCGGTGCATTCACCTCAATATTTCCCTGTCCGTCCATGAGATATGTATTCCCGCTCGGGTCTTCAATAAAAACACTTCCTTCCCCATCATTCAGGATAATTTTCGTTCCTGATCTTGTGTGAATTACCTTTTTATCATTCCCACTTGTATGATAAGAACTTACCTCCTTTCCATTATAATGCGTGCCCACCACGAAAGGCTTTTCCGCATTTTGAGACTCAAAACCAACCATAACTTCCTCACCAATTTCAGGGATAAAATGAAAACCTTTTCCATTTCCCGAATGCGGCTGAATGATCCTTATCCACGGCGATTTCTCACCCTTCCTTTCCTGCCACTGAAACTGCACCCTCACCCTTCCCATACCCGAAGGATCGTTATTATCAACCACTCTGGCCGACTGCTCCTCACCAAAAGGAACCGCGTCTGAATCCTGATACGGCGCATTTTCCAAGTCCGGAATTCCCACAAATTCATTATAATATTCATTGCCATCGTGATAATGCTTAAGCTCAATGATGCGGTACGTTTCCATCGGATTATCATTGATATCGATCAGTTTTGCCAAACCTCCGATTTTCAACAGCGGATCCCGACTTTTCCCTTTAATCATAATTAAATTTTCACGGTTTTCGCGCTCCCTTCTCACCGAATCTTTCAGCTCTCTCGATGTATTATTCGAAATTCCGGTATGATTGTAAAACATTTCGGATCTCTTTTTGTAAACACTTTCAGAAGCATTGATCGCCATCGCCTGAAACGGATTTTCTTTATATTGATATTGAACAGCATTCGACTGATAATCAATATTTTCACCCGCCTGAACATCATACGCCGAATAGCTGAAATGCTGTGGTTTGATATTCATTTGAAACTCAACTTCAATCAAATTTTTATTTTCCTCCAAATCCAACATATCCTGCACTTTATTGCCG